>NZ_JBICBL010000001.1:432836-716025 GCF_043089925.1 Streptomyces sp. NPDC013457 | reverse complement strand
GGGGGCGGGCCCCCCCCCCCCCCCGCGGGGGGGCCGGCCCGGGGGGGGGGGGGGGGGGGGGGGGGGGGGCCCCCCCCCGCGGGGGGCCCCCCCCCCCCCCCCGCGGCGCCCGCGTCAGGACGGGATCCAGGCCCGCCAGGTGGCCTCGTTCTCCTTCACCCAGCGCCCCGCCGCCTCCTGTGGCGACAGCTTCTGCTCCGCGATCATCAGGGCGACGTCGTTCTGCATCTCGGTCGTCCAGCGGAACTTCTTCAGGAAGGCGGCGGCGTCGCCTCCGCCTTCCGCGAAGCGGGCGTTGAGGAACTTCTGCAGCGGCGTATGCGGATACGCGCAGGCCACCTTCTCCGGTTCGGCGTCGCAGCCCTCCTTGTACGCGGGCAGCTTCACCTCCGTCATCGGCACCTTCTCGAACAGCCACTGGGGCTTGTACCAGTAGCTCAGGAAGGGCTTCTTCTCCTTGGCGAACTGCTTGATCTGCGTGATCTGCGCCGCCTCCGAGCCCGCGAACACGACCTGGTAGTCGAGGTCCAGGTTCTTCACGAGGGCCTTGTCGTTCGTGACGTAGGACGGCGAGCCGTCCAGCAACTGGCCCTTGCCGCCGCTCTCCGCGGTACGGAACTCGTCGGCGTACTTGTCCAGGTTCCTCCAGTCGGTGACGTCCGGGTGCTTCTCGGCGAAGTAGGTCGGCACGAACCAGCCGATGTGGCCGGTCACCCCGAGATCGCCACCGCGCTCGATGGTCCCCTTGTCGTCGATGTACCGTTTCTCCTGCTCCGGGTGGCCCCAGTCTTCCAGGATGGCGTCCACCCGGCCCTGGCTGAGCGCGTCCCAGGCGGGCACCTCGTCGATCTGGACGGTGTCCACCCGGTAGCCGAGCTCGTGCTCCAGCAGGTACTGGGCGACGGCGACGTTGGCCTGCGCTCCCACCCACGACTGCACGGACAGGGTCACCGTCCGGGAGCCCTTCGCGTCGGCGTACGGGGAGGCCTGGCGGGTCATGTCGGCGGCGCCGCAGCCGGTGAGCCCGGCCGCCAGGGCGGCGGCGGTCACGAGTGCGGCGATGCGGGTACGAGCCATCTCAGGCCCCCTTTCCGGCGAGTGCGCTGCGTTCCGTCGGCTGGGTGACGCGGTCGAGCATCAGGCCGAGGCAGACGATCGCCGCTCCGGCGACCAGACCGGTCGCGAGGTCGCCCTGGGCGAGGCCGAAGACGGCGTCGTATCCGAGCGCGCCACCGCCCACCAGGCCGCCGATGACGACCACGGCGAGCACGAGCACCACGCCCTGGTTGACGGCCAGCAGCAACGCCGGCCGGGCCAGGGGCAGTTGGACCTGGAACAGCTGCTGACGCCCGGTCGCGCCCAGCGAGCGCGAGGACTCCATCGCGGCCGGGTCCACTCCGCGCACGCCCTGGGCGGTGATCCGTACGACGGCCGGCAGCGCGTAGACCACGGCGGCCGCGACCGCCGGGGCGCGGCCCACGCCGAACAGCGCGACCACCGGGATCAGGTACACGAACTGCGGCATCGTCTGGAAGACGTCCAGCACCGGCCGCAGCGCCCGCCCCAGGCGGTTGCTGCGCGCCGCGGCGACGCCCAGGGCGACACCGAGCAGCAGCGTCACGGCGACGGCGGCCAGCACCTGGGACAGCGTGTCGAGCGCCGGGCCCCAGACTCCGAGCACCCCGATCCCCGCCATGGCGAGGACGGCCGTCGCGGCGGTGCGCCACGTGCCGATGAGCAGGGCGAGCGCGCCGACCGTCAGCAGGACCGCCCACCAGGGGAGCCACTGCAGGCCGTCGCGCAGGGGGTTGAGGACCCATGTGGTGAACCGCGCCGCCCAGTCGGCGGTGCCGCCGACGACCGGCACGCCGGAGTAGAGGTGCGCGGTCATCCAGTCGACCGCCCCGTTGACGGACTCGGCGATGCCGACCGTCCACGCGTCGGGCCAGGAGAGCCGGCCGGACAGCCTGCCCGCGACGGCGACGACGGCGGTCACCGCGAGAGCGACGGCCCAGCCGAGTCCGGCCCGGCGGGCGGGCGCCGCACCGATGCGGTCGCCGGCCGCGGCCGTGACCCTGTCGAGGACGACGGCGAGCATCACGATCGGCACACCGGCAGCGAGCGCGGCGCCGACGTCGACGGAGGCCAGCGCCTGGTAGACCCGGTCTCCGAGCCCGCCGGCGCCGATGACCGAGGCGATCACGGCCATGCCGAGCGCCATCATGATCGACTGGTTGACGCCGAGCATGAGCTCCTTGCGGGCCAGCGGAAGCCGGGCGGTCAGCAGGCGCTGCCGACCGGTGGCACCGAGCGACTCGGCGGCCTCCATGACCCCGGCGTCCGCTCCGCGCAGCCCCAGCGCGGTGAGACGGGCCATGGGCGGGGCCGCGTAGACGACGGTCGCGAGGACGGCCGCGGGCACGCCGATGCCGAAGACCAGGACGACCGGCAGCAGATACGCGAAGGCCGGCAGCACCTGCATGGTGTCGAGCACCGGACGCAGGATCCGGTGCATCCGGTCCGACAGGCCCGCGGCGAGGCCGAGGAGGCCTCCGAGCAGCACGGACGCGGCGACGGCGACCACCATCAGGGCGAGCGTCTGCATCGTGGGCACCCACATGCCGAGCACTCCGCACACGGCGAAGCCGGCGACGGAGGTCAGCGCGAGCCGGACGCCCGCGACACGCCATGCCACCAGACCGGCGGCGGCGGTGACGCCGGCCCAGCCGAGGGCGAGCAGCAGCAGGTACACCGCGCGGACGGACACGACCACGACGTTGCTGACGTGCCCGAGGAAGTAGAGGAACAGCGGGTGGCCGTCGCGGTTGTCGATGATCCAGTCGCTGGTGCGCTCCAGCGGCCCGGACAGGTCGACGGCGAGCGCCGCGGGCCAGCTTCCGCCGCCCAGGAGTACGGCTCCGAGGACGAGCGCGAGGGCCGTGCCGGCGCCGATCAGCCCGCCGCGGTGGCGCGCGAGCGCGCGCAGTGCACCGGACCCGGCGTCGCGGGCGGCCGTGGGACGGGGAGGGACGGGAGTGACGGTGGTGGTCATCGGCCCCACCGCCCGGCGGTCATACCGGCGCGGCGCGCCGCCAGGACCGAGGCGCCGCTCGCGGCGCCCGGCGCGGAGGTCGTGGCACGGCTCGTGGCACCGCTCGTGCCGCTCGGCGCGGAGGTCGTGGCACGGCTGCTGGCACGGCTCGTGCCGCCCGGCGCCGACGTCGTCGCACCGTACGTGCCGCCCGGCGGCGGCCAGGTCGTATGGGCGTACATCAGGCCACCGCCTTCCCCGTCGCGGCCGGCACCCCGGCGACGACACCGAGCAGGCCCGCGTGGTCGACCACGCCCAGGCACCTGCCGTCCTCGACGATCCGCGCGTTCTCGCCCGTACGGGCGACGGCCTCGATGGCCTCGTGCACGGTGGCGCTCGGGGCGAGCGAGGGACCGGCCTCGTGCTCGCCGACGAGCGCCGGGCGCATCGCCGAGCGGACGGTCAGGACCTGCTCGCGCGGCACGTCCCGGACGAAGTCCCGGACGTAGTCGTCGGCGGGGGTGCCCACGATCTCCTCCGGTGTGCCGAGCTGGACGATCCGGCCGTCGCGCATCAGCGCGATGCGGTCGCCCAGCTTGAGCGCCTCGCTCAGATCGTGGGTGATGAAGACCATCGTGCGTCCCTCCTCCCGGTGCAGGCGGACGACCTCCTCCTGCATGTCCCGGCGGATCAGCGGGTCCAGCGCGCTGAACGGCTCGTCGAACAGCAGGACTTCGGGGTCCACGGCGAGCGCGCGGGCCAGCCCGACCCGCTGCTGCTGACCACCGGACAGCTGGCTCGGCCTGCGGTGCTCCATACCGTCCAGGCCCACCTTGGTGACGAACTCCGCTGCCCGCTCGCGCCGTTCGCCTCGCCCCACACCCTGGATCTCCAGGCCGTACGCGATGTTGTCGAGCACCGTGCGGTGCGGCAGCAGCCCGAAGTGCTGGAAGACCATCGCCGCCCGGTGCCGGCGCAGCTCGCGGAGGCGTCCGGTGTCCATGGACAGCACGTCCTCGCCGTCGATGGCGATCGTGCCCGAGGTCGGCTCGATGAGCCGGGTCAGACAGCGGACCAGCGTGGACTTGCCCGAGCCCGAGAGGCCCATGACGACGAAGACCTCGCCCTTGCGGACGTCGAACGAGACGTCGCGGACGGCCGCGGTGCAGCCGGTGCGCTCGCGCAGCTCTGCGGCGTCGAGCGACCCGAGTTCGCGGTCCGCGGGCACGCGGTCGGCCTTCGGACCGAAGACCTTCCACAGGTCGCGTACCGAGAAGACGGGGTCGGCGGGGTTCCGCGGCGGAGTGTGCGGAGTGTGCGGAGTGCTCATCGGACCGTGCCTCCCAGCAGGTCGGCGCATTTCTCGCCGACCATGAGCACACCGATCATCGGGTTGACGGCGGTCATGGTCGGGAAAACGGACGCGTCGGCGATCCGGATGCCGTCGAGGCCCCGGATCCTCAGATCGGGCGCGACGACGGCGAGTTCGTCGTCGACGGCCCCCATCCGGCACGTACCGGCCGGGTGGTAGACGGTGTGGGCGACCTGGCGGGCGTACGCGCTGAGCTCCTCGTCGGAGGTCACCTCGGGCCCCGGGCACACCTCGCGCTTCAGCCATCCGGCCAGCGGCTCGCTCGCCGCGATCTGCCGGGCGATGCGGATGCCGTCGACGAGGGTCCGGCCGTCGTAGTCGTCCTCGTCGGTGAAGTACCGGAAGTCCAGCGCGGGCTTGACCTCGGGGTCGGCGCTCGTGAGGTAGAGCCGGCCGCGGCTGCGCGGCTTGGGGATGTTCGGGGTCATCGACACGCCGTGCGCGGGCCGTTCGTAGCCCAGGCGCTCGGGATTGTCGGTGAAGGGGATCTGGTAGAAGTGGAACATCAGGTCCGGACCCTCGGACTCCGGGTCTCGGCGGACGAACAGACCGGCGTCGGAGTCCATGGCGGAGTTCTCCGGGATCGGGCCGTGCGTCTCCCACACGATGACCGACTCGGGGTGGTCGAGCAGGTTCTCCCCGACGCCCGGCAGGTCGTGCACGACGGGGATGCCGAGCTTCTCCAGGTCGGCACGGGGTCCGACCCCGGAGTGCAGCAGCAGCCGCGGGGTGTCCACGGCGCCCGCGCAGACGAGGACCTCGCGCCGGGCGCGTACGACGTGCTCCTCGCCCTCCTTGGTCCGGATGTGCACGCCGGTGGCCCGGGTGCCCTCGAACTCGAGGCGGAACGCCCAGGTCTCCAGCGCGATGTGCAGGTTCGGCCGGTCCAGGAACGGGTGCAGATAGGCCACCGAGGCGGACGACCGCTTGTTGTTCTCCGGGTGGTACGCGAGGTCGAAGAAGCCGACGCCCTCGTGGAAGGGGCGCCTGTTGAAGCCCTCGACGCGCGGCACACCCAGCGTGGTCCGCGCCGCGTCGACGAAGTCCCGCGCGATCGCGTTCCGGTCGGCCTCGTCGACCGGCACGATGTTGTTGCGCAGCCGGGCGAAGTACGGATCCATCGCCTCCGCGCCCCAGCCCTCGGCGCCGGCCTCGGCCCACTCGTCCCAGTCGGAGGGCAGGGGCTTGAAGGCGATGAGGGTGTTGTGCGAGGAACAGCCGCCGAGCACCCGCGCACGGCTGTGGCGGATGTGCGAGTTGCCGCGGGGCTGTTGGGTCGTGGGGTAGTCGTAGTCCAGCTCGCCGCCGAGCAGGCCCATCCAGCGGCGCAGGGTGAGGACGTCGTCACGGCCGACGTCGCTGGGGCCGCCCTCGATGACGGCGACGCTGACGTCCGGGTCCTCGGTCAGCCGGGAGGCGATGACCGAGCCCGCCGTACCGCCGCCGACGACGACGTAGTCGTACACGTGCTGGTCGTTCATGCCTGGTCCTTCTCCGCCGTGCCCGCGAACCAGCGCACGGGGCGCGGAGCGAGGTTCTGGTAGATGTGCTTGGCCTCGCGGTACTCGGCGAGACCGCTGGGGCCCAGTTCGCGGCCGATGCCGCTCTTTCCGAAGCCGCCCCACTCCGCCTGCGGCAGGTAGGGGTGGAAGTCGTTGATCCAGACGGTGCCGTGGCGCAGCCGGGCCGCGACGCGCCGGGCACGGTCCTCGTCGGCCGTCCACACCGCTCCGGCGAGGCCGTACTCGGTGTCGTTGGCGAGGGTGACGGCCTCATCCTCGGTGCGGAAGGTCTCCACGGTGAGGACGGGTCCGAAGACCTCCTCACGGACGATCCGCATCCGGCGGTGGCACCGGTCGAGGACCGTGGGCCGGTAGAAGTAGCCGGGACCGGCCGGGCGCTCGCCGCCCGCACGGAGGACCGCGCCCTCGCCGAGGGCGGAGGCCACGTACTCCTCGGTCCTCGCGACCTGGGCCGCGGAGACCAGCGGGCCGCACTCGACGCCCGCGTCGGTGCCGCGGCCGAGCCGGATCAGTTCGGCCCGGCGGGCGAGTTCGGCGACGAAGCGCTCGCGCAGGGGCTCCTCGACGATGAGGCGGGAGCCGGCGGAGCAGACCTGCCCGCTGTGGATGAAGGCGGCGTTGAGGGCCTGGTCGACGGCGGTGTCGAACCCCTCGGCCGTCGCGCACGCGTCGGCGAACACGACGTTGGGGTTCTTGCCGCCCAGTTCGAGGGCGACCTTCTTCACGCTGTCGGCGGCCGCGTGGGCCACCTTCGTACCGCTGACGAGACCGCCCGTGAACGAGACGAGGTCGACGTCGGGGTGTTCGGCGAGCCGGGCGCCGACGGTGTGCCCGGGGCCGGTGACGATGTTGGCCGCGCCGAGCGGCAGACCGGCCTCCAGGAGCAGTTCGACGAGGACGACCGTGCTCAGCGGGGTGATCTCGCTGGGCTTGATCACGAAGGTGTTGCCGGCGGCGAGGGCGGGCGCGATCTTCCAGCTGGCCTGGAGCAGCGGGTAGTTCCACGGCGTGATCAGCGCGCAGACGCCGACGGGCTCGTGCACGACGACGCTGCGGATCTCGTCCGATCCGGCGTCGACGACGCGTGCGCCGCTCTCGCTCTCCACGAGGTCGGCGAAGTAGCGGAAGGCGTCGCGGACGCAGTCGACGTCGACGCGGCCCTCCTCCAGCGTCTTGCCCGCGTCCTGGCTCTCCAGGGCACCGATGCGCTCGCGGTCGCGCTCGAGCAGGGCGGCGACCCGCCGCAGCAGGTTCGCCCGCTCGGCGACCGGGGTACGCGGCCAGGCACCGTCGTCGAACGCGGCGCGCGCCGCGGCCACGGCGTCGTCGGTGTCCGCGACATCGCCTTCCGACACGACGGCGAAGGCGGTCGCGTCGACGGGGTCGATGATGTCGCGCGTGGCACCGGAGACGGCGGCTCGCCATTCTCCGCCCACATGGATGGTCTGTTGTTCTGCGGTCACGTCGCGTCTGGCCCTTCGTTCCTTGAATCCCCCTGCCGGTTGCGCCGGCGGTCCGGCCGCCTGCCCCGACCGGGGGGATCCATGCGCAATGCTTCACGGAGAGTGCGTTGTCTCACGCGCGATAGCAGTGCGAAACAGGACATACGACGCAGATCGCAAGCACTGGAAGGTGCGGATGCCCGGCCGGAGGTCCCGGCCGGGCATCCGCGGCGGAGGCTCGGTTACGGAGCGTCCACCAGGACCCGGCCGTCGGCGGGGAGCCGGAGGGCTGCTCCGCCGGCGTAGGCGGACTCCACCCGGCTCCGCTCGGTCGCGTTCGGGACCGCGTTGGTGCAGCTCGTGCCGGCGCTCGACCCGGACATCAGCTGGGAGCACGGGCCGGGCTTGGTGTCCGGCAGGCCCAGGCTGTGACCGAGCTCATGGGCGGCGATGCGGGTCTTGTCGTAGCCCTGCGTCACCGCCTGGCTCCCGAGCTCGACACGGACCTGCCGTCCCGGGCGGACGGGGCCGAGGGTCGCCTGGGGCCATCCGGTCGTGGCCACGATCACGATCTCGGCCCGGGTTCCCGGGGCGGCCTCGACCAGCTTGACGTTGCCGACGTTCGCGTTCCAGGAGGCGACTCCGGCCGCGATGGCCGCCTCCCAGCCGCCGGCCCTGCTGTCGTCGTAGCGAAGTGTCACCGCCGCCGACGCGCTCGCCGTCGACGGTTCAGGCGCGGTCGCCGGCGCCGCGGTCGCCGCCGTCGCGGTGGCCAGGACGACAGCGGCGGTGGTGGTGCCTGCCTTCAGCCATGTGGAGAGGGGCATGCTTCTCCTTCACTCGTGGGGGCTCGGAGCCGGCGCGGAAGACGTGCGGATCCGAGAGTGCGGGAAGTTCGAAGGTATGCCCCCGCACCCCGATCCGTCATGTACCTGTCACTATCTGATCGGCCGTCAACTTCCTTGTCAGGTAGCGGCGTCGAGGGACGCGCGACCCTCGCACCGGGGCGAGGTTCCGAAATCCTCGCGTGTTACTTGGCGGTAAGGAATGATGGCGGGCAACCATCCACACGGTCGGGGGCTGAGGCAGCGGTGACGACTTTCGACGAACGAACCACGGTGCACGCGTTCCGGGACGACTCCCTGGGGGACCACGACGCCGTCGGACTCGCCGCGGCGATCCGGCGCGGCGAGGTCGGCGCCGCCGAGGCGGCACGGGACGCGGCCGGGCGGGTACGGGCCGTCGAGGAACTCCACGCCGTCCAGGTCCACGTCGACCTCCCGGCGCACGCCGCGGGCGGCGACGGCGCCCTCGCCGGGGTGCCGACCTTCGTCAAGGACAACACCGACCACCAGGGGCTGCCGACCGGCCACGGCAGCGCCTCCTTCACCCCGAGGGCCGCCCGCCGGCACGCGCCGTTCGCCCGGCAGTTCCTCAGCAGCGGCGTCACCGTGCTGGGCAAGACCCGGCTGCCCGAGTTCGGGTTCAGCCCCACCACCGAGTACGAGGGCGCCGAGCCCGTCCGCAACCCCTGGAACACCGCCTACTCTGCCGGTGGTTCCTCCGGGGGCAGCGCCGCGCTCGTCGCCGCCGGGGCCGTCCCGATCGCCCACGCCAACGACGGCGGCGGGTCGATCCGGATCCCCGCCGCCTGCTGCGGACTCGTCGGACTCAAGCCGACCCGCGGCCGGGTCGTGGGGAACGCCCAGAGCCGTCAACTGCCGCTCGACATCGTCTCCGACGGGATCGTCAGCCGCTCCGTGCGCGACACCGCCGCGTTCCTCGCCGCCGCCGAGACGCACTGGCGCAACCCGAAGCTGCCGCCCCTGGGCCTGGTCGAAGGCCCCTCGGAACGGCGGCTGCGCATCGGCCTCCTCCTCGACTCGCCGGCCGGCGTCCGCACCGACGCCGCCACCCGCGCGGCGGTCACGGAGACCGCGGCCACCCTCGAACGGCTCGGTCACACCGTGGAGCCGGTGGAGCTGGCCATCGACCCCAGGTTCACCGAGGACTTCCTCACCTACTGGGGGATGCTGTCGTTCCTCCTCGGCATCACCGGCCGGACGCTCGGCACGGACTTCGACCGGCGCCGCATGGACGGCCTCAGCCGCGGCCTGCGCGAGACGTACCTCGCCACCTGGCAGCGCACCCCGGGCATGCTGCGGAGGCTGAAGCGGACGGAACGCGCGTACACGGCGGCCTTCCGCGGTCTCGACCTCCTCCTGTCGCCCGTGCTCGCCCACACCACGCCGCGGATCGGCCACCTCAGCCCGACCGTCCCGTACGCGACACTCATCGAACGGATCCTCGCGTACGTCGCGTTCACCCCGGTCAACAACGTCGTCGGCACGCCCTCGATCTCGGTGCCCGCCGCGAGAGCCACCGAGGACGGACTCCCCATCGGCGTCATGTTCTCCGGCCGGCCGGGCGGTGAACGGACGCTTCTGGAGGTCGCGTTCGCGCTGGAGGCGGAGCAGCCCTTCCGGCGCATCCAGGACGTGTGACGCCACGTCCCCGACGGGGCCCCGCCGGTCTGGCATGCTGCCCGGGTGCGCGTGTTGATCGTGACGGCGGGAAGCTGGGGCGACGTCGCTCCCTACACCGGCCTCGGTGTGCGGCTGCGCGCGGCGGGCCACGACGTGGCGCTCGCCACCCATGAGCGCTTCGAGCAGGCGGTGACGACGCACGGGCTCGGCTTCCGGCCGCTGCCCGTCGACCCCCGGGCAGAGCTGGCGTCGGAGCACGGACAGGGCCTGGCCCGAGCGGCCGCCGCCCCGGTGGAGCTGGCGCGGATCGTACGGATGGCGGCGGCGTTCATGCCCCGGCTGAGCGCCGGTGTCGTGGACGCCGTACGCCAGGGGGCCGACGTCCTGCTCAGCTCCACGGTCACCGAACCCGTCTGCTCCGTTCTCGGCGAAGGCATGCGCCTGCCGGCCATCGGACTTCCCCTCCAGCCGCTCCACCCCACGTCGGCGTTCCCGCCGATGATGACGGGGCTCCGGTCGTTCGGACCGTACGGGAACCGGCTGGCCACCCAGGCCCTGTGGGCCGCGACCGACCGGATCTTCGCGCCCGCCGTCACCCGGCTGCGACGCGAACTCGGCCTGCCGCCGCGACGGTGGGCAGGCCCGCTGGCCCTGCCGCGCGACCGCACGGTCCTGCACGGCTTCAGCACGCGGATCGTCCCCCGGCCCGCCGACTGGCCCGACGGCCACCGGGTCTGCGGCTACTGGTGGCCCCCGACACCCCCCGGCTGGCGGCCCGACCCACGTCTCGTGGACTTCCTCGACTCCGGCCCGCCGCCGGTCTTCGTCGGCTTCGGCAGCTGTGTCACAGCCGAGGCCGACCGGCTGAGCGAGCTGCTCGCCGAGGCCCTGCGCCGGGCCGGGGTACGCGGGATCGTCCAGGCGGGCTGGAGCGGGCTGCACGCCGAAGGAGACGACCTGCTCACCGTCCAGGAGGTCCCGCACGCCTGGCTCTTCCCACGGACCGCCGCCGTCGTCCACCACGCCGGCGCCGGTACGGCAGCGGCCGGCCTGCGCGCCGGGGTCCCGGCCGTAGCGGTCCCGGTCCAGCTGGACCAGCACTTCTGGGCGGCCCGCCTCGCCCGCCTCGGGGTCGCCCCGGCACCCCTGCGCCACCAGCGGATCACGGCCGAGCGCCTGGCGGCCGCGATCACCACCGCGACCCGCGACCCCGCACTGCGCGCACGCTCCCGCCTCCTCGCCGCCGACCTGACCGGGGAGGACGGCGCACAGCCCGTACTGGACACCCTGGCGCGCCTCGCCTGACACCCTCGTCGAACGCCGCGGGACGGACGCCGGGGGCCGTATATCGCGGGCGTATCGAAAATCGCATACGCCACCACAACGGCCCCCGGCTTCCAATGAGGGCATGAACCACGACGCATCCCTGTCGGCACCGCCGCGCCGCACGCGCAGGACCGTGCTCCTCGGCCTGGCGGCCCTCGGACTGGCCGGCGTCCTGTACGTCATCAGAGGGCCGCTCCTGATGTCCGCCCCGAGGTGCGTGGCCGGGCGGTGGCACGGCTGTCTCGACACGTTCAACGGCGTGGTGCTCATGACGCTGGTCACCGTGCCCCTGGCCGTCCTGGTGGCCTGGGCCCTGGCGCGCCGACGCCGGGCCGCGGGTATCGCCGGGGCCTGGCGGACGTCGCTGGCCGAGGTGGGCATGGTCCACGGCACGGTCCCCTTCGTGTGGCTGATCCTGATGCCGGGCGCCGCGCCCGGCACCGCCCCCGCACGGGTGAGCCTGGTGCCGCTGCGGGACCTGGTCACGATGGGCCCGCTCGGGATCACCGGCAACCTGCTCGTCTTCGCGTCCCTGGGCTTCTTCGCCCCGATGCGGTACGCGGCGGTGGCGTCCGTGCCGCGGATCCTGGCGCTCGGGGCGGGCTGCTCGGTCCTGGTCGAGACCGCCCAGTACGTTCTGCGGCTCGACCGGGTCTCCTCGGTGGACGACGTCCTGGTCAACGCGACCGGCGCCGTACTGGCGGGGCTGGCGTCGCGCCGCTGGTGGCGTACGAAGGCGCAGACGCCGTCGGACCGGTCCCGGTCCCGGCCCCTGCCGGCACCGGCCGGCCGAGCCGGGCGTCCGACCTAGGCTTCTCCCATGCGCGTACTGATCGTGGAGGACGAGCCCTACTTGGCCGAGGCCGTCCGTGACGGCCTGCGGCTCGAGGCGATCGCCGCCGACATCGCAGGCGACGGCGACTCCGCCCTGCAACTGCTCAGCGTCCACTCCTACGACCTCGCGGTCCTCGACCGCGACATCCCCGGGCCCTCCGGCGACGAGGTCGCCCGGCGCATCGTGGCCTCCGGCAGCGGCATCCCGATCCTCATGCTCACGGCGGCCGACCGGATCGACGACAAGGCCTCCGGGTTCGAGCTCGGCGCCGACGACTACCTCACGAAGCCGTTCGAGCTGCGGGAGCTCGTCCTGCGGCTGAGGGCCCTCGACCGACGGCGCGCGTACGCCCGGCCCCCGGTCCGCGAGATCGCGGGCCTGCGACTCGACCCCTTCCGCCGGGAGGTCTTCCGCGACGGGCGCTACGTCGCGCTCACCCGTAAACAGTTCGCGGTGCTGGAAGTCCTCGTCGCCGCGGAGGGCGGGGTCGTCGGCGCCGAGGAGCTGCTGGAGAGGGCCTGGGACGAGAACGCCGACCCCCTCACCAACGCCGTACGCATCACGGTCTCCGCACTGCGCAAACGGCTCGGCGAACCGTGGCTCATCGCCACCGTGCCGGGTGTCGGCTACCGCATCGAGACCGGCTCCACCACCACCCGCCAGGGCAGCACGCGTGCCTAGACGCTCCGGGCTCAGCGTCCGGCTGAAGCTCACCCTCAGCTACGCCGGGTTCCTCGCCGTCGCCGGTGCGCTGCTTCTGGCCGTCGTGTGGGGGTACCTGCTGCGCTACGTTCCCGACAACCCGCAGGGCCTGCTCGGGGTCTCGCCCAACCGCTACCTCCTCGTGCGCACCTTCTTCCCCGCCGCGGCCGTGGCGATGGCCTTCCTGCTGCTGTTCGGCCTCGTCGGCGGATGGATCCTCGCGGGCCGGATGCTCGCACCCCTCACGCAGATCACGGACGCGGCACGGATGGCCGGGAACGGGTCGCTGTCCCATCGCATCCGTATGAAGGGCCGCCAGGACGAGTTCCG
This sequence comes from Streptomyces sp. NPDC013457, assembly GCF_043089925.1. Classification (NCBI taxonomy): domain Bacteria; kingdom Bacillati; phylum Actinomycetota; class Actinomycetes; order Kitasatosporales; family Streptomycetaceae; genus Streptomyces; species Streptomyces sp. NPDC013457. The sequence continues at coordinate 702,978 of NZ_JBICBL010000001.1, read as the reverse complement.
TGAACTCTCCGACGCGTTCGACTCGATGCTCCGGCGTCTGGAGTCCCACGTCGCCGAGCAGCAGCGGTTCGCCGCGAACGCCTCCCACGAACTGCGCACCCCGCTGGCGATCTCACGGACGCTCCTCGACGTCGCCCGCAAGGACCCGACGCGGGACCGGGACGAGGTGATCGAACGCCTGCACGCGGTCAACGCGCGGGCGATCGACCTCACCGAGGCCCTCCTGCTGCTCAGCCGCGGCGACCGAGGAACCTTCACCCGCGCGCCCGTCGACCTCTCCCTCCTCGCCGAGGAGGCCGCCGAGACGCTGCTGCCCCTCGCCGAACAGCGCGGGATCACGCTCGACGTCACCGGCGGGGAGGCGCGGGCCGACGGCTCCGAGGAGCTCCTGCTGCGGATGGTGACCAACCTCGTCCAGAACGCCGTCGTCCACAACCTCCCCACCGGCGGCACGGTGACGGTCCAGACCGAGTCGCGGGGCGACACCAGCGTGCTCCGGGTCGAGAACACGGGCCGCCGGCTCCCGCCGGAACTGGTGCCGACCCTCACCGAGCCCTTTCAGCGCGGAACGGAACGCGTACGCACCGACGAGCACGCCGGCGTGGGCCTCGGCCTGGCCATCGTGCAGAGCGTCGTCCGCGCACACGACGGAACCCTCGACCTCACCCCGCGCCCCGCCGGCGGCCTCCTCGTCACGGTCCGGCTGCCCGTCACGCCACGTCGGTGATCTCGATCCGGCGTGGCCGCGGCGGCGGCGGCCTCGGCCTCGATGCGTACGGCGTCGGTGAGGGCGGCGCGGCTGCGCCTTCTCGCCCTCACCGGCGAGGCGGCCGCGCTCGGCGGCCGCCTCGGCCTCCTTGACCACCGCGATGCGACGGGAGGAGGCCCGGCACGCGGGCGGGCCCGGCGCAGCCAAACGGGGGAGTTGGCGGCACCGGGCCCTACCCACCACGGTACTAGGCGCGGAGCGGTATGGGGGCCTGATTCGGCCAGGACATGCACGTGATGTGGAGCTCAGGCCGCGTGAGGTGCCCGGCGCTCCTGCTCCATGCTTTCCCGCTCCATGCGTTCCTGCATGTGTCCGAAGAACTCCTCCGGCCGCGTCACACCGGCCGTCACCCGGATGAACTCGTCCTGGGCCGAGCGGCTCCGGGTCACGGCCTGGAGCATCTCCTGCATCTCGGGCGGCGGCGGTTCCATCGTCGCGAAGTCGGCCGTGAACTCGTACATGCTCATGACCGCGGAGTCCCTCTCCTCCTGGCAGGAGCGCATGGCCTCCCCGAAGTCCCGGCGGCCGGCGAACACGTCGTCGAGTGCTCCGGCGCACCGCTCCGCGTCCCGGAAGGCGTCCTGGATGCCCTGGGCGGTGATGGGATCCTTCAGGTACCCCGCGTCCCCGACGAGGATCCAGCCGGGCCCGTAGGGTCTGCGGAAGTAGTTGGGGATGGCCGTGCCGACGAACCGCTCGGTCCGCGTGGCCTTCGAGATCCGCTCGGCGAAGGCCGGCGCGCGGGCCAGCGTGTCGTGGTAGTTGCCTTCGACGTCACCGCGGTTGGCCTCGAAGTCGCGCATGGGCCAGGCACAGATGACCATCGTCAGATCGTCGTTGGTGGGCCAGGCCGCGAAGGCGCGGTCCTCGCGGTCGTACGCCTCGAACGTCCCGTCCATCGGCAGCCCGGACCAGTACGTGTAGTAGTAGGCGTTGATCTTCGGCTTCTCCGCGTAGCCCGTGGTGTCCGTCGCCTTCGCGACGGACGAGTGGAGCCCGTCGGCGCCGACGACGATCCGGGCACGGTCGACGGAGGTCGTGCCGTCCTTGCCGTGCCCTTTGACTCCGGTGACCGTCCCGCCGTCGAACAGGATCTCCTCGACGGTGAAGCCCTCCCGGACCTCGGCACCCGAGGCGGCGGCCGCGTCGACCAGGATCTTGTCCAGCACCGTGCGGCGCGGGGCGTACGAGACCTCGAAGCCCTCGCCGGCGGGGGACCCGGCGATGACGAAGGGACCCAGATCGAACGTGTAGGTGTCGATGGCGGGGCAGCCCGTCCCGATCATGCGGTCCAGCAGCCCCCAGCGTTCGAGCGCGGCCAGCCCGGGCGGATGGATCATGTGGGTGGAGATCGTGTCGCTCGGGAACGTCGCCCGGTCGACCAGGAGGACCCGGTGACCGAGACGGGCCAGGAGCATGGCGGTCGGCGCGCCCGCACACCGTGCGCCGACGACGATCACGTCGTGATCGTGGGTGGTGGCACCGGACGTGCCGGCCGTGCTGGTCATGGACCTCACCTGCCGATCGAGCACACCGCAGGGCGGGACCGGCCATGGGCAGACGCGGGTGTCTGCCGCTGCCGCGGCGCCTCACTTCCACGCTAGACCAGGCCGGCGCCCCGTTCCAGCAGCGTCAGGACGGCGCGGAGACCGGGCGGCCGCCCGCCCCGTCGGCGAGCGCGCGTGCCGGACCCCGCGGGGCGGGCGGGAGTTCCGCAGCACGCCTAGGGGGTGTCTCGCCGGTCATGCCGGGCTCGCGGGGCCTGGCACGCACTCCCCCGTAGCGCTTCGGGCACGGGAGGTGCCCCCCCCGCCGCGTTGTCGTCGGTCGCCGACGCTCCGCGTCGGCTCCCTCCTCCGCCTTGCGATCGCACGCACCAGACTCCGCTCCCTGATCCGGCCTGATCGACGAGACACCCCCTAGCTCCCGCCGGACTCGGCTTAGTGGAGGGTGATCGCGCCGGAGGGGCAGACGCCGGCGGCCATCCGTGCGGCCGCCCGGTCGGCGGCGCGCGGTTCGGTGTCCAGCAGGAGCACGAGGCCGTCGTCGTCCTGGTCGAAGACCTCGGGGGCGGTCATGGCGCACATCCCGGCGCCGATGCAGCGCCCACGGTCCACGCTCAGCTGCGCGGTGCTCACTTCTTGTCCCAGGTGACCGGGAGGCTCTTCACACCGAAGATGTCCGCCGTCTCCGGGCGCAGGCCGACCTCCTCGGCCGGGACGGCGAGACGCAGCGTGGGGAATCGGTCCACCAGCGCGCGGAACGCGACCCGCATCTCGACACGTGCCAGCTGCTGCCCCAGACACTGGTGGATGCCGTGGCTGAAGGCCAGATGCCCGGTGGCCTGCCTCCCGAGGTCGAGCACGTGCGGGTCGGCGAAGCGCTCGGGGTCGCGGTTGGCGGTGTTGTACGACAGGACGACCGTCGTGCCGGCCTCGATCGTCTGCCCGCCGACCTCCACGTCCTCCAGCGCCGTCCGCATGAACGTCTTGGCGACACTGAGATACCGCAGCAGCTCCTCCACCGCCCCGTCGGTGAGTGCGGGGTCGGCACGCAGCGCGGCGAGCTGCTGCGGGTTCCGCAGCAGCGCGAAGGTGCCGAGCGACAGCATGTTCGCGGTGGTGTCGAACCCGGCCGCCAGCAGGATCAGGCTGATCCCCTTCAGCTCCTCGTCGGTCAGGTCGCTGTCGGTGAGTTCGCTGAGCACGTCGTCCGTGGGGTCGGCGCGCTTGGCGGCCACCAGCTGCGCGAGGTACTCCTGGGTCGCGGTGTAGGCCGCGATCAGCTCCTCGTCGCTCACCTCGCCACCCATGAACGTGTCGATCTGCTCCTGGAAGGACGCCCGGTCCTCGTAGGGCACGCCCAGGATCTCGCAGATCACCATGGTGGGGATCGGCTTGGCGAACGCGGTCACCAGGTCGGCCGGCGGCCCCATCTTCTCCATGGCGTCCAGGCAGTCGGCGGTGATCTGCTCGATGCGCTCGGTCAGCATCCGCATGCGCCGAACGGTGAACTTGCCCACCAGCGGCTTCCGGTAGCGGCTGTGCTGCGGCTCGTCCATGAGGAGGAACTCGCCGGGCGGCGCCGGAGGCAGCTCGAAGTCGACGACGTTCAGCAGCTCCTTGCGCGAGCTGAACCGGGGGTCGGCGAGGACCGACCTGACCAGGTCGTACCCGGTGATCAGCCAGCCGGGTTTCCCGCCGGGGTGGGTGTAGCGGCTGATGGGACCGTGTCCGCGGGCCTCGATCAGCTCTGCGGGCGGGTCGAAGGGGCAGCCGGCCGGACGCTCCGTCGGCAGCGTCGCAACGGTGTGGAGGGACTCGCCCATGACCATTCCTCGTCTCGCGATATGACGTGCTTGCCTGTGTCGGAAAGCTACGTTGCATTCATAGTGTGGTCAATCGCATGGTCGCGTAACTGCAGCTAGTTGCAGGTGAATCGATGCAATGGCCTGCAGTCGAATGCAATGCTGCATTGCAATGAATGCAAGCGAAGGCAATGTGGGGGAGGGTGGGTGTATGACGTACGACGAAGGTCTGGCCCAGCGGATCAGGGAGCGGTTCGGGGATCGGCCGGGCATTACCGAGAAGCGGATGTTCGGTGGGCTGCCCTTCCTGCTGGACGGCAACATGAGCGTGGGTGTGGTCGGCGACGAGCTCATCGCCCGGGTGGGTACGGACGCTGCCGAGGAGGCGCTCACCCGGCCCGAGGCCCGGCCGATGGACTTCACCGGCCGGCCGATGCGCGGCTGGGTGACCGTCTCGGGCCCCCTGCTCGCCGAGGACGCGGTCCTGCGGCACTGGGTGGCGGCGTCGGTCGCCTTCGCCGGCACCCTTCCGCCGAAGTAGCCCGTACGTACGGTCCTCGGCCGCCGGGAGATTCGGTCGTCACTCCGAAACCGCGGGCTCCTCCAGCAGCGCTTCGAGGCGGGCGAGATCCTTGCGCTGGGCGCGCCGCATGGCGGCGGCCACCACGGGCGCGGCGACGGAGGTGAAACCGCAGGGCTCCCCGCGGTTGCGCAGCGCCATGCGGGTGTGGTCCCCGGCCGGCGCGTGCGGCTCCCAGGTGTACGTGGTCTCCATCGGGAAGGGCCCCTCGGAGGTTCGCATCACCAGGCGCCGGCCCGGTTCGTACGCGGTGATCACGTGCGTGTAGGCCAGGCGGCGGCCGAGAAAGCGGGCGACGAAGGCCAGCCGCGATCCGATCACGGCGGGTGGCGGGGTCCGCCACTCGACGGACGCGATGTTCTCGGACCACGACCGGCGCGTGTGACGGGTCGGCCGCGTAGGCCGCGACCCGCGCACACGGGGCGGCGATCACGGTCTCGGCCAGGACGTCGACCTTCATCGGTGCCTCAGACGCTGAAGTAGGGGCGGGGCTCACCGGTCTCGGCGAAGTCTTTCAGCCGGGTCATCAGGATGCCCCAGGTCTCGCTGATCATCGGGATCCCGGCCTCACCGTCGGGGAGGCCGGCGCGCGAGGCGGCGCGGGTGCCCTTCGGGGTCTCCGTCAGGCCCCAGGTGATGGTGGCGCCGGCCCAATGGGGCGGGAAGGCGCCGACGTTCACCCTGCGCCTCTTGCAGCGATCCTTGTCGAAGGCGGGCGGTCGGAGACACCCCTGTCCGCCCGGGCCCCGGGCCCGGCGACTGCACCGACCCGGCCCGCGGCGGGGAGCCGGATCGCTCCACGCTCGTGCACCGGATCGCGACGGCCCTCGTGGCGCGAACCGACCGACGCAGCCCGGTACACCGTCGTCGGCTCACCCACCCTCGCCACCCACGCACCCGGTCTGCTGGGAGCCCTCGCCCGACTGTCAGGGGAGCGATCCCGGCCCCTGGCGGGGCCGTCAACCGAGGCCCGCCCCACCAGGCCCGTCGATGAACTGCGCCCCCTTCACGCCCCCCATTCGCGCTAGGAGTGCGCGGGGGGCGTACTCATGTCACCCTATTTGAAGGGGGAGTTGGCGGCTGGTGGCGGTCCGCCGAAACCGACCGCGCCGCCGTTCCCCCGATCGACGGGCAATCGCGGACCACTCGGACCATTGGCTCTTGTCCACGAACAGCGACCGTGCGTCGCTGGTGACGTCAGCGAGACGCGTCGCCGGAGGAGCCGGTCATGGCTGTGGTTCAGGACAAGGCGTTGCGGCAGCTCACCGACGCCACCGCGCTGGCCCAGGCGCTCACCCCGCACGCCCTCCTCCTCGTGACCGGCACGCACGACCTGGAGTACGAGCGCGTCGATTCCGTCCGGCAGCTGCGCGTCGTCCGGACCACCCTCGCCGAGCCGCTCTTCGCCCCCCGCCGACGGCAGGGAGCCTGGAACCAGGTGACGCCGACCCCGACCCGTACCGAGTTCTGCTGGGACGACGAGTCCACCGAGCCCGTGTGGATCGACGTCACCGCCGAGCTGGAGATCGACGTGGTCGCCGAGACCGACCCCGGCGGCCTCGAATCGGTGGTCGCCCGGGCCATCGGCGCCTACCGGACGCTCGACGAGTTCCGGGCGCACTTCACCTACCTGGACCTCGACGCCTTCATGGCCGCCCACGGACTGACCACCGTCGAGGACCTCAGGGAAGCCGGCGAGTACCTCCGCACGGAGGTACGGCTGCGCCGCCCGCCCCCCTTCGACCCCGCCGACCCGGACAACGTCCGCACCGTGGCCGTCACCGCCGCCGTGCTCGTCTCGGACCCCACCGACGTCAAGGCGGCCCTCCGCGCCGCGGGCCTCGTGGCGGCGGCGGCCCGCGACCGACCCCTGCCGCCGAGCACCTTCGGCGTACGCACCGCTCCCTACGCCCTGGTCGCCGCCTTCACCCCGCATCCGCAGGCGGCGAACCAGGCGCTCACCAAGCCGGAGATCACCACTCTGCTCACCGGCGCGGGCATCGCCCCGCTCTTCCTCACCTGAACGCCGGAAGGAAGCACGCTCCATGACCACCCCCGTCCGCTACATCCGCGTCAAATCCACCGTCAACCTCTTCTCGCCCGCCAACCGGCCCACCGGCAACATCGCGATCATCGGCACCGTCACCCCGCCCACGACCGGGGGCGGGACCGTCATCCCCGAGAACGTACCCACGCTCTTCTCCGACCCCGACGACGCCGAGAAGCGCGCCCCCGGGGCGCTGGGCACGGCCGTCGCGCTCGCCATGCGGCAGGAGCCCGGCCCGGGGCTCGTCTTCGGGGTGCGCCTCGCCACCACGGCGGACGTCGCGGACACGCTCTCCAAGATCGCCACCCTGCCGGTCCAGCTCGTGGTCGTCGCGAACACCCCGCTGGAGCCCGGAACCGGCGGAGGGACACCGACCGCCGACATCGTGGCGCTGGCCAACCACGTCAAGGGCCCGTTCGGCGACGGCCTGGAACGCATGGGCGTCGCCATGCTCGGCAAGGGCGACACCGACACCTCGATCATCACGGGTGCCCTCAACAGCGACCGCATGGTCTACGTGGCGCACAAGAGCGACGAGGACGTCGCGGCCGCCGTAGCCGGCACCATCGGCGGCTACGACCCGCATATCTCCCTGCTCCTCAAGAAGGTCGGCGTCACCTCCGCCCCCTTCACCGCGCAGGAACTCTTCACGATCAACGGCTCCGAGGGCGAGAGCTCGCCCCCCGGCGGCCAGAACGTCAACTGGCTGGTGAACCCGGCCCTCATCCCCGGCGAAGGCGTCTACCTCGGCGAGGGATACACCGGGGCCTCGGGCACGACGGACAAGAAGTACATCGACATCGTCCGCACCCTGGACGACATCACCTACCGCCTCAAGGCCTCGCTCATCGCGAGCATCGGCGAACTGCGCATCAGCCGGACCGGCCTGCGCGCCCTCGCCGGAGAGATGGAGGCGGTCCTCGAACCACTGCGCCGCAGCGAGGTGATCGACGACTACCTGGTCGTCGTCCCGGTCCTGGCGCTCTTCGACAAGCCGCAGCCCACCCCCGAGGACCTGGAGCTCATCGCCAAGGCCCGCCGCGAACGGTTCGCCGAGGCCATGGTCCGGATCACCTACGCCGGCGCCATCCACCGTCTCACCATCAACCTGACCTTCGAGTAGGGAGCCCCGCATGTCCGACTGGAACACCCGCCTCGAAGTGAAGCTCGGCGGGCGCACCGTCACCCCCATCAGCAACTTCTCCCCCTCCTTCAACGTGCCGCACACGGTGCTGCACAGCCTGGAGGCGGACGGCGTCGGATACGTGCGCCAGCCGTTCACCTTCACCTTCACGATGACCGTGCCCGCCGTGGCGTCCGCCGTCGCCGACCTCACCGAACTCGCCGTCACCGGCAAGGAGTTCTCCATCGCGGTCGCCGAGAAGCAGGGCAACGACTGGGCCTTCTCCGCCCTCAAGTTCGGCCGCTGCGTCGTCAGCGCCGTACAGCCCAGCACGGTCACCGTGGACGGCGTCCCCCAGGCCAACTTCACCTGCATGGCGCTCAACGTGGGTGTGGAGGAGTGACATGGACGGCGACGACGAGGAGTTCGCGCGCATCGACGCCTTCGCCGCCGGCGGCCGGGTCGACAGGACCGGCCTCGCACTCGTCCACGAGGGCGAGTACATCGTGCCTGCGGCGGGCAGCGAAGCCGTCGTCAGCCACCGGTCCGGCACCGGCACCGTGATCCACTACCACTTTCCCGTCGAGGTCGAGGTGATCGGCGACCTCGGCGACCACCACGTCCAGCGGATCGCCGACCACGTCTTCGCCGAACTCGACCGCGAACTCGGCAGCCGGGGGTGACCCGTGACGGAAAAGGTACTCGTCGGCACGGTCCCCCTGCTGTACGTGCAGAGCGTCACCATGACCGAGGGGTACCGCGTCGAGCGGATCCTGGGCAGCCGCTTCGCGCAGGCCACCCAGCCGTCGACGAAGACGATCGTCATCGAGGCGGTCCTCATCGGCCCGGAGCGGCACGCGACCAAGAAGGCCCTGGAGGTCCTCGCGCTCACCTCGCGGGCGCTGCTCGCCGCCGTCGCGCCGGTGCTCGCCGTCTCCGGGATCCCCGTCGTCTGCGGTCTGACGCTCAGCCTCGACATGCAGATCACCGATCTGCGGTTCACCCAGAGCGTGCAGAAACGGGATGCCTTCGACGTCTCCCTCACGCTCCAGCACGTGCCCCGCTCCAGTCTGACCGCGCTCCTCGGCGAGATCGCCGACCTCGCGATGAGCGCGGGCAGCGCGGGCGTGCCGAGCCTGCCGGTCCCCGGCCCCGTACCCCGATCACCGCTGTAGGCAGAGCCGGAGAGGAGACGCGATGCCCCTGCTGCCCGTCGACCCCGACGAGGGCTTCCCGCAGAGCTTCCGGCTGCGCTTCGGCCCGCACGTGTACCGCATCGGCCTGTACGTGAACGCCGACGAACGGACCGTCGCCGCGAAGGACGTCCTCGACCTCCTGGAGGACGAGGCCTTCCTCGTGGTCGTCGTCGGCCGGGAGGACCCCGACGGCCTCGTGCCGCTCGTGCGCCGCAAGGCGGTGCGCGGGCTGCCCTGCCCCGCTGGGCCGCTGCGGCTGGACTTCCGGGAGGCCCGCGTGCACGTACAGAACCTGAACGGCGCGGGGAGCCACGGTTCGAAGGTCGTCGTGGAGGTGTCGGCGTGAGCATCGCGATCCGCTACGGCGTGACCGTGAACGAGGACAAACCCCCGGAGGACTCCCCGTTCGGCGCGGTGGTCGGCGCGGTCGCCTCCCTGATCGGCCTCGCCGGGCTGCCGCTCACCGTCTCCAACCACATCTTCGACGGCTCCCTCGTCCTCGACGCGGACATCACCGTGACGATGAACGAGGGAGCGGTGGCGGGCACCTTCGACGTCCTCCTCGTCAACGTCCCGGGCAACACCGTCGCCATGCTCCGGTCGAAGATCGTCGACACCCCGCTGAAGGCCACGGTACGGCTCGGCTACTTCGACGAGCCGGGCAGCGTCGACGACCCGGTGATGGAGGGCAGGATCCTCCGGATCACCTCCTGGGTGGGCGAGGACGGGCTCAGCCGGGTCCGCCTCACCGGACAGGACGCCGCCGGATACGCCCTGCGCACCCATGAGGTGGCGCTCCACCGGGCGAAGTCCTGCAACGCCCTGGAGTTCGCCGAGCGGATCGCCAAGGAGGCCGGACTCACGCTCGCCGAGGGCTCGACGCTCCCGGCCGACCTCACCGACCACACGGTGCGCAGCCCGACCGCGCTCGGCGCCCTGCGGGAACTCGCCGCGACCGTACCGGCGCCGGTGGTGATCCGCGACAAGCAGATCCGCCTCGGGCGCGTGGTCGGCTCGCGCGACGACCCCGCGCCCGTACCCTTCGACCCGGCGCTCAACCTCGTCTCGTACGGGGACTCCCAGGGCGAGGAGACGGCGGCGCTCGCACCCGGCGAGGAACGCCAGCCGCCACGCTCCTCGCTCGACCTCGTCGTCCTCGGCCACCCCGGACTGCGCGTCGGACAGGTGGCCACGCTCAAGGGCGTCGAGGCGCCGCGGGGCCCGCTGCGCGTCACCCGCGTCGTCCACCGCTTCGGCGGTCGCACCGGGTACGTGTGCGAGGTCCGGCTCGTAGCCGTGCCCGCCGGCGCCACCGCCGAGGTCACGGACGGCGGGGTCAGCGGCTTTGCCGACCGGCTGGAGGCCCACGCGGACCGGCAGCGCCGGGCCCGCCCCTCCGTCGACGTCGGCGAGGTCACCACGTACCGCGGCCAGGGCCACCAGGTGTCGCTGAAGTACGGGCAGTCCCCGCCGCCCTCGATGGGCTCGCCCAGCGTCCAGGGACAGATCGGCGACGACACCCTGATCGACAAGCCGGTCGCGGCCCCCTTCGCCTTCGGCCCGTGCGGACTCATGACCCCCGTCTACCCCGGGATGCGGGCCCTGCTCGCCCACAACCGCGACCTCGTCACCGACGCGGCCGTCGTGGGATACCTGTGGCCCCGCACCCCCGGCGCCAAGGCCCCCGAACCACACCCCGGCGACTACTGGCTCTCCCTCCCCACCCGGCTCGGCCCCGACGGCCTGCCCACCGGACCCGGGGTCAACGACCTCACCGACGCCGCCGGCGGCCGGGTCATCCAGGCCCGCGGCCTGCACATCCAGGTCGGCACCGGCGGCCTCTCCGCGGTCGGCACCCGCCCCACACCCCCCACGGACGACACCGTGACCATCGAGCACGACAGCGGGACCACCATCACGGTCGGCGCCACGGGCACGGTCACCGTCAGCACTTCAGGAAGGAAGATCATGCTCAGCAACGGGACCGTGAGCCTGTCCCTGGACGGCAACGCGGTACAGGTGACGTGATGCCCTACGTCCTCACCACCGCCGCCGACATCCGCTGCGCCCACCTCGCCCCGCTCCTGGTGGTGCCCTCCCAGACCTCGCTGACCGTCGCAGGGAACCCGGTCCTGCTCGTGAGCGACCTGCTCGCCGCGACCGTGCCCACCTGCCCCAACACGGGCAGTCCCGGCATGGTGGTGTGCGGCAAGGTCACCTCCCTGGCGGACGGCGCCAGCACGGTCCTGACGGTGCGGGGCACCGCCGTCGCCCTGGACACGGCCCGCGGCCTCACCCTGGCCCAGCCCACCCAGCCCGTGCTGTGGAGGGTCATGTCGCCCGGCCAGAACATCCTGAAGGCGAGGTGACGACCGTGGCCGAGCCCCTGGGACACAGCCTGCTCCTCGACAACGGCGACCTGGTCCTCCACAGCGGCGAACTCGTCAAGGTGCGGGGCCTCGCCAACCTCGTCCAGGCCCTGACCCTCTCCCTCCTCACCCCGTACGGCTCCGACCGTTTCGACGCCCGGTACGGACTCAGCGTCACGGAGGCCTTCGGCCGGCCCGGCGGCCCCCGGGTCGTCCAGGAGCTCCTGCGCCTGGAGATCGTCCGCACCCTCGCCGCCGATCCGCGGGTGAACGAGGTGACGGAGGTGACCTTCACCGGCGACCCCGCCTCCCGACGGTGGACCGCCGTGGTCGTCGTGGAGACCGTCGACGGCCGGACCACCGCCGTCACGACTGACCTGGAGGTGTGAGTCATGACGTACGGCGTGACGGACGAGGGCTTCGTCCTCAAGGGAATCGACCAGCTTCTCAGGGAGAGCCGGGAACGCGCCAAGGCCGTCTTCGGGGACGACGTCGACCTGCGGCCCACCAGCCCCCTCGGAAAGGTCCTGGAGGTCGTCGCCGCCGAGGACTCCGAGCTGTGGAAGCGGATGGAGGCCCTCTACTACGCGCAGTTCCCGGCCACCGCGACCGGCGCCGCCCTCGACCTGCTCGGCGAGGACGCGGGGCTCGAACGCCGGGCCGGACGGCGCACGGGCAAGGTGCTGTTCACCCTCGGGAACGGGGTGCCGAACCGCACCTACGTCGTCCCCGAGGGCACCCTGCTGCTCACCACACCGACCGGCACGGACACCCCCGCCCAGTCGTTCGCGACCGAGGAACCCCTGGTGCTCACCGTCGCGGCCCCGACGGCGGAGGTGGCCGTTCGCGCCGTGGAGAGCGGCGGCGACACGGTGCCCGCCGCGATCGTCAACCGGGTCCATCCCGAGCACGCGGAGCAGTACCTCGCGGACTGGGCCGGGGCGACACTCACCCTCTCCAACCCGGCCCCCTTCGCCGGCACCCTGGCCGCTGAGGGCGACGTGTCGTACCGGGCCCGGCTGATCGCCCTGCCGCACGCGCTGTGGACCACGGACAGCGTCCGGCAGGCCGCGCTGAGCGTCGAGGACGTCGTCGACGCCCGGGTCACGGACGAGCTGGGCGGGATCGACGTCTCCCAGGTCTTCTTCGGCGGTTTCGACTTCGGCGAGCGCAGCTTCAGCGCCGAACGGCGCGTCGGCGAACCGTACTTCGCCGAGGTCGCCGTCGCCCGCAGGGGGCCGCGCCCCTGGCTCACGACCACCGTCGGGACCGAGACGGTGGAGGGCGTCTTCGACCGGGTGACGGCGGCCGTCGAGCGGGTGCGGCCCATCGGCGTGCATATCAGGGTCGTGGAGGCGGACCACATCGAGGTCGCCGTCCGCGCCGAGATCGTCCTCGACCCACGCTTCACCGCGGGCGCGGTGCAGGCCGGGATCAAGAAGCGCCTCGCCCACGACATCGGCCGGCTGAAGCTGGGCGACGACGTGCTCTACTCCCGCGTGATGTGCGTGCTCGTCGACGAGCCGGGCGTGACGGACGTGCGCAACCTCCATCTGCGGCGCTGCCCGCCCGCGTTCGGCCGGTTCGGCTTCGGCGCCGTCCCCTACCAGCTCGGCATCGTCGAGGCGGCCGTCGGCGAGAGCCTCGTCATGGGCCTCACGGAGATGGCGCAGTTCAGCCGCGACTCCGCCCTCAGCGACATCCAGGTGGTGCCGCGATGACCACGGCCACCACCGCGGCGCCCCCGATGGCGGCCACCGACATGGCGCTGCGGCTCACCACCCCCTTCGCCCGGGGCGCCGACCACCTGGAACTCGTGGTGCGGGGCGAGCTCATCGAGCGGTACGACTTCGAGCTCCACAAGGCCCTGTTCGGCGTCACACCCGATCCGCTGTACGTCCTCCAGGCCCGGCAGACCGTCGCACCGGGCACGACCGTCACCCTGACCGTCGGCGACGACGGCGCGCACGAGATCACGGTCCCGCTGCCGGAAGGGCTCCTCGCCGGCACCACGGTCAACGTCCCCCGCCCCTCGGGGCTGTTCACCCGCATCCGGTCCACGGGTCTCTCGGGCGCCCAGGAGACCAGGTGGCGACTGACGGCCCTGCTCGGCACGACGGGCAAGATCCTGTGGGCTCTGGGCTGGGAACGGGACCACCTGCGCGCGCAGTTGGACCGCACCGTGGCCGCCCGCTCGCCACGCGACGCCCGGGGGAGGACGCTCGACCTGCTCGGGGCGGGACTGAACGTCGTACGGTCGAGCGGCGAGGACGACGACGCCTACCGCAGGCGCGTCCGGCTCGCCCGCCGCTGGACGCTGCCCACGCCCACGGGACTCGCCGCCGCCCTCAACGCCGGCGTCGGGAAGATCGGCGGCCAATCGGACCCCCTGCGCGTCGACGACACCAACGGCCCGCTGCGCCGCGGGCTGCTCCCCCTACGGGTGGTCCCGGCCGAGCTGCCGCGCGGCCGGTCGATCGACGCGCTCGGCCGCCCTGCCGGCGACCCGCAACCTCCCGTGCCCGAGGGGTACTTCGACGCGTACTACCTGCTCGACCTCGACCCGGCGGTGGTGGACATCGCACCGCCGCCGCCGGGGCCGTACCCGCCGGGCCTCCCGCTCCCCGCGCCCGGTCGCACCCGGCCGGCCGTGGCGGCGGCCCTCGGCCGGCTCGCTCCTCTGCTCGGCGCCACCCGGGCCCGGGTGACCGCCGGATTCGACCCGCGGGCCGAGGACGCGCGCGCCACCGGCCGGGCCGTCCTGCTCACCCACCCCTCGACCGAGCCCGGCCGGCTCGCCGCGCTCGCGCACCGCGCCGGATTCGACCTGGTCGTCCACCGCCCCGACGGGCAGGTGTACGCGGAGGCCGCGCCGGACGAGCAGCTCGTGATGCACACCGGCGCGGGCACGGTCACCGAAGGGCAGCAGCTGGCCCTGAGCGTGACGCCCGCCCCGCCGTCGGGGGCGACGATCCGCTGGTACCTGGTCCACTGCGGGCCAGGCCGGGCGGTGTTCACCGGTCCAGCCGACGAGGCGTCGGTCCAGCTCACCGGCCAGGCGCCGGGGCGGGTCGTCGTCAGCGCCGAGCTCCGCGACGGGCCGCACACCCTCACGGTCACCCGGGACGTGACGGTGCTCCCGGCGCCCCTCGCCGACGGCAAGGCCATCGGCGCCGACGGCACCCGCGACCCGGCGGTGCCCGCCCCCGGCGCCCCGGTCGACCCGGTGTTCCTGGCCGTGCACGACGATCCCTCGCACGTCGACTACGGCACCGATCCGAACCGGCACCGGATGCGGCGCGAGACGGCACGGCGCCTTGACCGCCTCGTCGTCCTGCTCACGGGCCAGTCCGGCAAGCTCGTGGTCGAGGCCGCGTTCGCGCCGACCGGATCGGCGCTCGCGAAGGAGGGCCGGGAGCTGCGGCTGAAGCATCCGGGTGTCACCGCGGGCCTGTTGGCGGCCTTCGCGCACCAGGCCGGCTTCTCCCATGTCAGTGTGGGCAGCGGCTCGGTGACGGTCCGTCAGGACGTTGGCGACCACCCTGTCGAGGTGCGTGCCACGGGACTCACCGACGGCGTCCTGGAGGTCGGGACGGTGGCGAAGCTGTCCGTCACCCCCACCGAGACGGCGGTCGGCACCCTCGGCGTCCTCGTCTGGTCCACCGGCGACGGCGCCGCGTCCCTCCTCACCACCGCACCCGCCGAGATGTCGGTACGGGGCGACCACCCGGGCCTCGCCTGGGTGCAGGCCGCCTACCGGCCGGCCGCGGGCCCGGGGGCGTACCAGGTCACCGTACGGCTGCGACCCGAACTGGCCACTCACGTCCTGACACCCGCCGAGCGGGACCTCATCACCCATCTCCTCGCCGAACTGCATCCGCTGGGCGTGGAAGTGGTCACCAAGGAGCTGACCGGAGGAACGCCATGACCGACGCCATCGTCTTCACCCCCTCGTTCAAGCACACCCCCTGGGTCGACACCCGGGACCGGGTGTCCGCCAGCGGACCGAACGGCTTCAACATCCGCTTCGACACGCTGCAGAAGGACCTGGAGTCGCTGTCGGGGGTGGTGAAGACCATCGACACGGCCATCAAACTGACCGGCCAGCACATCGCGGTCGAGCGGAAGCTGTCGGTGGCACCGGCGTTCGCCCCGCTGGCCGGCGACCCGAACTGGGAGCTGGACACCAACGGAGTCGCGGTCCGCCCCGCCACGGCGGTCAGCGCACGGGGAATCGTCGCCGTCGCACCCCCGGACGGAGCCAAGCTGCTGAAGTTCCGGGCCCTGGGCACCAACAACGGGAGCGGCACCCTGAACGTCCTCCTCGTCCGGTCGCCGATCGCCCAGTCCCCGAACCAGCAGATCCTGTCCCGGGTCGTCGGCGCCGGGACCTATGACCTCTCCGAGGACATCCAACCGGGCATGGAGCGGGTCGACATGAACGGCTTCCGCTACTCCGTGAAGGCGAGCCTCGTCAGCGCCTCGACCTCGGACACGGTCACCATCGCCTCCGTCCAGATCTCCTACATCCTCGACTGAAAGCGAGTTCATCATGGCAGGCAACCTCCTTGTCGGCGTCGACTACGGCCGGAACAACGGCCCGGGCGAGGACAGCGGCTCGCGTCCGTGGGTCCGCGAGGATCCGCCGTTCTGGGCCAACGCCAGCATCTGGCTGGAGCCCGGCATCACCAAGGCGAGGGTCGGCGAGCCCACCTTCATCCGCGTCCGGGTCTCCAACAGGAGCGGCCAGATCATGAAGGCCGTCAGGGTCCAGACGTTCCTCTACCCCGCGTCCATCGGCGTGCCCCCGACGTTCGCGACCTCCATCAAGAACAACGCGAACCCCGTCGACATCCCACCGGGGGCCGGCACCAACGACCCGGACGACGCGCACATCGTCAGGTTCAACGGCTGGACGCCCCAGCCCGGCGACCTCCAGGGCGACGGGCACATGTGCCTCATCGCCAACGTCTACCAGAGCGAGGACGAGGTCGCGTCGCCCGACCCGGGCAGCAAGGAGATCACGGCGACCGACGGCTTCAACCCCAACGGCGAACAGCACCAGGGCCAGCGCAACATCATCCTCGAACAGGCCCGTCAGCCGGCCGTCTCCCACTCCCAGCCGGTGAATGTGAACTACTCGACACGGCCCCCGGTGCACACCGAGCATCCGCGTCAGTACAAGGTCATGGCGGAGCCCTTCGAGTTCGACGGGTTCAGTCCGGACGAGATCCTCGTCCTCTCCCAGGTGCGGGACATCGAGTTGACCAAGCCCAGCACCAAGCCCCCCACCGACCTGGCGACCGGCCCGGGCACCGACCCGAGCATCGACCCGGGCACCGACCCGGCGAGCGTCTTCGGATCCGACTTCGGCGAGCTGGTGCTCAAGACCTCGTACGGCACCGAACGCGTGACCCGGGCCAAGAGCCGGATGTCCTTCGAGCTGAAGGCCGACGGGATCCCCGGCCGCCTCGGCGAATCGTTCCTGAGGGACGAGAAGATGGCGGACGTCGTCACCAGCGAGCTGTCGGTCCTGCTCGACCCCGACGCCCCGGTCGGCAGCCTCCACACCTTCGACCTGTCCCTCCAGGACGAGAAGGAGCGGATCGGCTCCGGGCTGCGCGTCATGATCCTGGTCACCGAGTAGCGGGGGAGCGGCGGCGGCCATGGGCGAGACCCGGGAGATCCACATCCGCGTGCCGGTCCGGATCACCCTCGTCGGTGAACCCGGACCGGAGACGCTGGACGCCCTGCGCCGGCAGCTCACCACGGCCGTCGCCGCCCGCCTCGCCCGGGCCGAACGCATGCTCCCCGGGTACGGAACCGGGCGCGCCGGATACGCGGCCGGTGAGCCCTTCGACGCCGGACGGGCCGGGCGCGGCGGGTACGCGGTCCCCTCGTACGACGCCGAAGGACGCCCGGCCCGGATCCCCGTGCGGGGCAAGGCCGCCACCAAGTCGTGGACCGTGGTCCGCACGGTCCGCACCCGCATGGCCGCCGACAGGTTCCTTGCCTACGTCGGGGGAGTCCTCGGCCACCCCCTGCCCCTCGCGGTGCTCTACGAGGCCCAGGCCGGCGTCGAGTTCCCGCTGGAGGTCTGGCTCGTCCGGGTCGACGCCCCGGCCCTGCCGGAGGAACTCGGCGAGGAACTCGTCGGCCGGGCCATCGCCGGGACGGCCCGGCCGGGCGGCCGACCGGGCACCCCGGCACGTACCGAACCCGCGTGGGTCATGACCGGCTCGTCCGCCGCCCTGCGCGCCCTCCACGCCCTCGAACCCGGCGGACCCGCCGCCGCGAGCATCCCCGCGCTCCAGTCCGGCCACGTCCTGTTCGCGTTCATGCCCCTGCCCCGGATCGACATCACGGACGTCGCCGCGCCCGGCCCCGGCCTCACCTTCACCGTGCCGGTCCGCGAGGCGGGCTTCTGCGTGGACCCCGGCCTCTTCGCCCAGGCGACGGGCGTGCCGTGGGACAGGTACGTGGAGGAGTTCGGCGACGAACCGGTGCCGGTGTGGATCCGGTCCGCCGTCGTCCGCACCACCTCCGGACCGGCGCGCACCGCCGACGGAGGGGTCCGCGAGGACGTCGTCTTCCTGCTGCTCGACCGGCGGCCGGGCGGCGGTACCCGCCAACGCGACCCAGCGGCCCGCCTGTTCGTCCAGGAGGGCGGGGCCTTCCCGGGACTCCCCGAGTCGGTGCGCCGCCAGGCGGAGTGGCCGGACGAGCCAGGAACCCGCGTCCTCTACGCGCGCGCCGACCTGGACCTCGCCCCCGATCGACTCGGCGCCGCGATCTACCGCCCGGTCGCCCGCCACCTCGTCCGCTTCCTCCTCACGCGCCTCCGGGCGGGGGAGGACGCGGGACACACCATGGACGCGGTGCTCGACGAGGTGGGCACCCCCCACGAGCGGGGCCGGCTGGGCAGCCTCTTCACCTACGTCCTCGCCGAGCTGGAACGGGAGCACGCCTGGGACGAGGTCTTCGACGCCGTGGACGCCACCGGCCGCTTCGCGCTCCGCGCCCGGCTCCTCCAGCACTGCGCGGTCACCCCGTACGCCCGCCACGCCAGGGTCCAGCGGCTCCGCGCCGCCCTCGCCGCCGAGCGCGCCGCCACCTCGGCGCACGCATACGTCCCCGGCGGCAGGGGACAGGGTGCGATCCTGCTCGACCACCAGGAGGGCAAGCGCGTGACGGCCGGGGAGGTCCTCGCCAAGGGCGACGGGATCTACTCCCGGCAGGTGCCAGGACTGCGGCCCCGACCGGGCAAGGCGGAGGCGCTGCGCGAACACCTCCTCAGGGAACGGCACCGGCTGGCCGAGGAGATCCTCACCGGGCGCGACACCGAGGTGTACGACGCCAAGACGTTCTCCGTCACGGCGCTCGCCCGCGCCACCAAGGCCGCCGGACTCACCGAGGACGACTTCGAGAAGGTCGACGTCACCTACACCATCCGGCTGCTCGACGTGATCGCCGGCGAACGGGACGGACTCCCCTCGTTCGACATCCGCTTCGAGATCGTCTCGCGGATCGCCGGCAGCGGCGAGGAGTGGCAGCGCAGCGCGGGCCCGATCGTCGAATCCTTCGGCGAGTTCGAGACGCGGCTCGTCGAGTGGGGGATGCTCCGGTCCGGCGAGGCGCTCCAGGTCGTGAACCTGATCGTCGTCGGCGCCGGCGCGATCGTCGTGGGATGGTCCGTCGGCATCGTCGGCATCCTGATCCAGCTCGGCGGCGGCGTCGGCCCCATCATCAGCAGCATCGTCCTGTCCGAGGTCATCTATCTCCTCAAGGTCGTCCTCGGCAGCGAGCACGCGTCCGTCGAAGGGTTCGCGCTCGCCGCGGTGGAGGGCTACCTCGGCGCGGTGGGCTTCCGGTTCGGCAGCGGACTCGGCGGGCTCACCGGGCCCCTCGCCACCCGCAGGCTGGGGAGCGAACTGGCGGGCAAGGTCGCGCAGAAGCTGACCACGGGCGCCGTCACCGGCGCCTCCACGGCGGCCCTCGACCTGTTCGCCCGCGACCTCGTCGACGTCACGCTGCACGGCGGCGGCGGCCACGACACCCAGGCGTACGTGGAAGGAATGGGCTGGGGCGCGCTCGTCGGACTGTTCTTCTCCTTCGTCGGCGAGCCGCTGCTGAAGGGCGCCTACCAGGCCGTCTCCACCCGGCTCGGTCCCACGGTCGCCAAGGCGGCGATCGTCGCACAGCTCTTCGCCGGCCAGGGCGTGACCGCCGAGCAGTGGGCGGTCGCCTCCGCGACGGGACAGCAGCGCATGGAACAGACCCTCGCCGGCACGCTCCGCGAGGCGGAGGCCGGCGCCTGGTCGACGGCCGTGGGCCGCCGCGTGGACGAGGTGGGCGAGGAGCTCGCCAGGCTCCGCCCGGCCGGAAGCCCGGCGGCGCCCGAGGCCGGAGCGACCGCCGGTTCGCCCAAGCCCGCGCCCGCCGCACCGAAGCCGGCCGCCGCGCCGAAGCCCCCGCCCGGCGCGCACTCCGCAGCCCCCCACGGCACCGACGCGCACGCCTCCGAGACACCCGTGCCGCCGGGTACGCCGCCGCCCGCCGAACCGCCGACCCCTCCCCAGCCCCGGCCGGTGCGCGCACCGGGCCCGAAACCGCGCTGGAAGAGCCGCAAGGAGCTGGAGGAGGCCGCCAGGACCGACCCGGAGGCCGGCCAGGACCTGATCTGGTACGAGAACGCCTCGTACGAGCAGTTGCGCGCCCGCGAGCCGGGAGACCCCGTCGCCAAGGAGTTCCTCGACGCGATGCGCGGCGGCAAGCGGCGCACCATGATCCCCGACCGCCCCTCCGACCCCGACGTGCAGGCCCGGCTCCGCGAGGACCTGCGGGAGGCCCGCGAGGCCGCCGAGGCGCGGCGCCGGTACCTGGAGCAGCAGGGGCGTCCCCCCGGGCAGCGGGAGCCCGGCGGCTGGGAGGAGAAGCGCGGGGCGGCCGGCACCCAGAACGTGCCGCCCACCGCCAAGTCGGCCGCCGGGTACGAGGGAACGGTCGGCGTCGCCCGGACCGACATCCCCGCGCTCGCCGGACGGCGGTTCACCGGCGGATCGCCCCGTGCCTTCGGCACGTACGACCCGGCCCACCCCATCCGGCCCCCGGAGAACGTCGTCGTCCCCCAGGCCCACGGGCACGCCGAGCAGGACCTCGCGCAGCAGCTCGACGCGGCACTCGCCGGCCTGACCGATGCCGAACGTGCGGCGGCCCGCGGCCGTACGGTCTCCATCCGCATCGACCAGGAGGTGTGCTCGACCTGCGCGACCGGCCTCGGCGGCAGCCCCCGGCTCGGCGTGCTGGCCCGCCTGAGCTCCCGCCACCCGGACATCGTCTTCGAGGTGACGGCCGACGACACGAGCACGGTGCACCGGCTGCTCGCCGGACGGAGAGTGCGATGACGGCGCGACGCCACTACCACCTGCCCGAACCGCCCGCCCGGCCCGACGGGTTGTCGCCCGCGGCGGCCCGGCGCCTGGAGCGGGTGGTGCGCGAGGCCGTCGAGGCCGCGATCCGACACGTACCGCCGGCCGGAGGCGACGCGCGGGGAACCGGCCGACCGCCCCGCGAGCCGTACGCACCGGAGCGCGCCGCCACCGAGGGCTACCGGGTGCCGAGCTTCGACGGGGAGGGCCGCCCTGTCGTCCTGCCGGTACGGGGGGCAGGCGCGCACGGCGGCGGGACGACCGGCCGGGCCGTGGGCGGCGGGGCGACGCCGCGCGCCGCGGGCGGCGTGGGACCCGGCGGCCGGTCCGGCGCCGGGGCGCTGAACCTGGGCGGTCTCGCGGGCCGCCGCCGCGCCGACCCCTCGCCTGTCGGAAGTGCGGCGTCTCGGGCGGCCCTGGCCGCCGTCCGAGACCGCATGGGGCCCGCCTTCCGCGCCGCGCCCCTCGGCCGCATCACGCTCAACACCCTCTTCTTCGGCGAGACTTCGGCAACCCTCATGCCGGCGCTCGGCGCCGCCGCCCAGGCGAGCCCCGCCACGGTGTCGGCCCGGCTCGGCCCCGGGACGTTCTACCTGGAGCCGGTTCCGCGCGACCGGATGGGCCTCGTCGCGGCGGCGGCCCCGGGCGCCGCGTACGCCGTCCAGCGGGTGGCGGCCGACGGAAACCGCCACGACACCGGACTGCGCGTCCTCACCCGGGACACCGATCCGGTGCCGGCCGGCATCCTCGCGTACACGACGGACACCGCTGCCGCGCCGCCCCCTCCTCCCGCCCCCGCCGGCGGCAAGGGCGGGGATCCGAAGCAGGCCGTGGCCCTCATCGTCGCGGCCCTTCCGCACCTCGGGCCGACGTCACCGGCAAGCGTCGCCACCGGCCTTCTGAAGGCGTATCTGCGCGACCTCGACCACGACGGACTCATGGCGGCCTTCGAGGAGCTGCGCCGCCTCGGCCACCTCGGCACCGTGCTCGCCTTCGCCCGGGTACGCGAGTTCCGGGAGTTCCTGAACACGCGCGGAGTGCCCAGGGCGTACGTGCTCAAGCACTCGGAGCTCGACGCCGCAGACCTCGCCGCCCTGGTCGGCGGGATCGTGTGGGGCGCGGGCGAGAGCTACTACCAGGTCATCGAACTCATCGGGATCCTGGCCGGCTCCTTCACCTCGGAGGAACTCGCGCGGGAGCGCCATCAGTTGTGGCTGGGCATTGTGGCGCTCGTCGAGAACCCGGTCGTCACCGGCACGACCGGCGTGGGCCTGCTGATCGCCACGATCATGGAGAAGTTCGACCAGCGCGAGTTCTTCGACCTCGGCCGGATCGTCGGGCAGATCGCGGTCTTCCTATGGACCGCGTGGACGGCCCTCAAATCGGCGCCCGCCGTCGCCCGGCGCGTGGCGCACCTCGCCATGACCGTGACACGGGTCGGCCTCGCCGTGCTCAAGGACATCGGCGTGACCTTCTGGGAGGTCCTCCGCTTCGTCCTGTCGAAGAAGCACTCCTACGTCACTCCCGAGGGGATCACCTTGATGGTGGTCGGCGAGGACGTCCTGCTCTCGGGGCCGAAGGTCAAGGGCACCTCCGCGCTGGCCAGGGAGGAGATCGCGAACGCCCTGGAGACGGCCAAGGCACCGCTGACCGACGCCGAACTGGACGAGGCCTTCCGCATGTGGGACGAGGCGGCGAAGAAGCCCGCGCCGTCGCCGGGCGAGCCCGGCGCCGCGGCCGCCGCCGCGGCGACGATGGTGACCCCGAGCACTCTGGAACCCCTGGTCGTGGAAGCGATCACCGAGGTGACAGGCATGGAGGGCAGCGCGGGCTTCTCCTCCCGACTGCGGGGTACGTACATGCACAAGGCGCTCAGCGAGCTGGTCAAGAAGCGGTTCGGAGCCATCGCCTTCGAGGCCGTGACCGAGAAGCCGATCCGGGAGTTCGCGAAACTTCCCCCGGCGCTCCTCGACACGCCCATCGAGACCTTCGTCGCCGCCACCCCGGAGGTCGCCGACCACGCGAGCACCCTGAAGTCCCTCTTCCGGAGCCGCGGCAGCGGCGACGTCCGTGTCATCGGCGACCTGAAACCGGACCTCGTCACCCGCTCGCCGCGCGGACTCATCGTCTGGGACCTCGTGTCCGTCCAGCGGCAGGGCCACGTCGCGAAGACCATGCTCTACCGGGCCGTGCTCTCGCAGGGCGGAGAGTTCGTCGAGGCGGCCGAGGTCTACTACAACCACGTCGGCAAGACCGCGGAGGAGATCCAGCAGCTGCGCGCCTACGAGTCGGCCGCTCGCAGGGCGGCGCAGCAGAAGGCCCTCGCCAAGGCGATCAAGGAGGGCCACGGCTCGGGCGGACAGCAGTGACGTACGGAGTTCAGGCGGACGCACTCACCGCCCCGGGGCTCACGCGCGCGGCTCACGTGTGGGGCTCACGCGCGCGGCTCACGTCCGCGGTCGTGCGTCGACCTCGGCGACGAGGCCCTCGATCGGGTCCTTGATCGCGTCGCGGATGAGACGGACGGCCTCGAAACCCTGACCGGCCGGGTCCTCCAGGGCCCAGTCGAGGTAGGTCCTGCCGGGGAAGCCGGGCAGGCGTCGCCGCAGCCCATGGTGATGACGTGTCCGACGCCTGAACGGCCTCGGTGGACAGGACCTTGGGCCGCTGGGCGGAGATGTCGACGCCCTCCGCGAAGCCGCAGCCCCGCTGGCCCGCATCGACGAAGGCCTCGGCGGGGGAGTGGACATGGAAGCAGAGACGGCCCAGCTGCCCCGCACGCTGCTTCCTCGTACGGCAGTAGCCCGGTAGGGGCAGGCTGGACAGAAGCTCGTAGCCTCACCCAAGCGGCAGACCAGGATGGCTGGGGCAACCCGGTCCAGAAGAGGGGGGTTTACGATGCGTCAGGTCTACCGGGCACAGCAGCTCTTGCGGGGCGACTACATACGTACCGGATATGCGCGATTCGGTGCCGACGGCCCACGCGCGGGTGAGTACTACGCACGTATCGAACACGTTGAGCACATTGAGGATCCCGGCTTCGTCCTCTCCGAGGCGGACTTCGGACTACAACGCGTCGTGAAGAGATTGGTGGCGGTTCGCGTACAGGGCATGCCCGGCCCGGTGCTCCTGCGTGCGGGAGATCACCAAGTTGCTCACGCCATCGACGAGGAGCGGCAGCGGTGGGATCGGCTGAACCTGACCTGGCCGGAGGCGCCCACCGCGATGTTCGTCGGAGGTGCGGTGCCGACGGCGCCCGTGCGGGGGCGCGATGGAAATCCAGGGCCGGAGCCGATCCGATCGAGCCCTGGCAGCGAGATCAAACGCAGGCCAATGTCATTCGAGAAACCCGCCGGCGCCCTCTGTGTGGGTGACTACCTGCAGACTCAGGCAAGCAGGTTCCCCGCCGACGACATGGGCTTCGACGAAGGCTTCTGGCGGGTGGAGTGGATCGCCCACGTCGAAGGCGCGGCGCTTCCGACCCTTCTGGCCGACCCCGACTGGGCCCGGGGCCGGGTGACCCTGGCCGGTGTCTACGGCCTCTCGGGAGTACTGGTCCTTCCGGAGACCAGCGTGAGGGTGCTGGTGGTTCCGAACCCCGAACGGCTGCGCAACGATCTGGACGGGCCCTGGGGCGAGAGGCCGTACTTCCAGTTCGTCGGCGCCCGGATGCCGGACCAAAACGATCAACAGCGCAAGGACGCCGCACTGCGCCCATCGGCCCCGGCGGATGAAGCTGACTTGTACCCCAGCAACTTCTCCAACCCCGCCGACCGTGACCTCTTCTTGAACGGAGTGACAGGGATCCGATCCGTGCCAGTCTCGCGCCTGCCATGGCCACACCGCCTCTCCAGGTGCCGTCACTTCCCGCGTGTGGAAGCCATCGAGAAGACCTACCCGGACAACTGGTACGCCGGACAAGTGGCGCATGCAGAGCTCTTCGCTCGCCTGACGCAGGAGGACTTCGCCGCCTGCCCCTACCACGAAGGGAACTGGCCCGCGATCGCCGAAGCCGCGACCGAACTCGCGGCCGCCGAGTTGGACGCCAACGCCGAGCGCGGCCGGGCGGCGCACGCCATGGAGCACCTCGAAGAACGCGACCGCGAATGGGCCCGGGCCCTGGTCCAAGATCCGATCTGCTGGGACGACAACCACGACAGCCTTACGAACGGACAACACCGAACCTGCGCCCTACGAGCAGCCGGCGTCCTCCACCTGCCGGTCGAAGGCCGACACCTGCCCGACACGGCCCCGCCCGACGCTGTGGACGCTCGTACTCACGCCCAGCGGACCGTCCAGGGATTCTGGCGCGACGTCCTCACCGCCGTCCTGGGCCCCTCGCACCCGCTGGTGAACACCGCGCCCCTGCTCGTGCGGTTTCCGGCCCTGAGGCGGCTGCTCTCCTCGGCGCCAAAGCGCCACCCGTAGGAGGCAGGCACCCGAGCTCAGGCCGCAGCACCCCCATCGGCCTGCCGAAGGGCCCCCACAGGCCGATCAGTACGGGTGGTCATCGTCATCCATGCCACTGACAAATCCCTGAAGGGGGCGGCTGCTTGCGGGTATCTGTCAGGTTTTCCCGAATTTCCTGTGGTGCGGCGAGCGTTCGGCGTTCGCTGAACCAAGTGGCCTGGTAAGCAGCCCGGTTCGACGAGGATGCTGAAGATCGAGCTAATGGATCTTCTGCTGCTCCAGCCACTTGAAGACCTCGGCCCTCTTGTGCAGAACCTTGGCGTTCCTGCCCCTGCCGATCTTGTATCCCTTCAGGTCCAGTTTCGACGCTTCCCTGTAGACCCAGCTGGTGGACATGCTGAGTATGCGGCGACCTCGGAAGCCTCCAGGAGGACGGGCTCGACGGGCTGTCGCGTGCGGGGTCGGCTGCTTTCCGAGGGATGCGGCTGCGGTTCCATGGGGGAGACGGCTCCTTCAGGCCGGCCTGAGGCTAGGCAGGGTGATGGGCTGCGCTCTGCCGGTCCGCGGTCGCCTTTCCGGAACCGGGCCCGTGCGGTGTTCCGTTCTCCGATGAGGAGCGCTCGCTCTATGTCCTGGCGGACCTGGGGGCGCGGCCGAGCGCTGAGTCGACACCGGACGCCCTTCACCCCTGTGAGGCGGTCAGGCGCCGTCTCGCCGAGCTCCTCGATCTGATCGTCAAACGGTGAGCATGGCCTGTGGTTGGGCCGGACAGCGGCCGCGAGTGCCGTGGCCGCCGGTGTGGGGCCCGGGCGGGCGGGTGCACGCCTGGCCAGGAGCGCCCTTGGCCCTCAGCTCGAGACGGCCTCGGCCCAGCCGCGGTTGACGGTCTCTCTTGCCTTCTCCGTCTGCGCCTCCGTCGGAAACGTCGGCGTGCCCTCGACCGTCGGCAGTTTCTCCGCGGCGGCCTTGTCGAGGGTGCCGTCCTTCTCCATGGCGTCCACGAGGACGGGGCGTGCATAGGCGCCGAGCCGGATGTTCTGGCCTTCCGGGCTGAAGACGTACTCCTGCCACAGACGTGCCGCCGCGGGGTGGGGAGCGTCTCTGTTCACCCCGTTCGCGTAGTACTGAGCGAAGCTGCCGTCGAAGGGGATGGCGGTCCGCCAGTCGACGTCCGTGCCATTCTCGCGGAATTCGTCGGCGTATCCGAGGTTGAGGAAGTCCCAGTCGATGCTGATCGGGGTCTGGCCCTTCGCGATCGTGGCCGGGGTGGATTCGACCGGGATGAAGTTGCCGTTCTCGCTGAGTTCGGCGAAGAAGTCGATGCCGGGCTGGACGTCGTCGAAGGAACCCCCGTTCGCCAGGGCCGCCGCGTAGACCCCGGCGAAGGCGGAGCCGGACTTGGTGGGGTTGCCGTTGAGCGCGACCTTGCCCCTGTACTCGGGCTTGCGCAGGTCGGCGAAGGTCGCGGGGCAGGTCTTGACGCGCTTGGCGTCACAGCCGATCGAGATGTAACCGCCGTAGTTGTTGTACCAGCGGGCCCGGTCGTCCTTCTGTTCCTTGGGGATCTCGTCGTACGCGGCGACCTCGTACGGAGCGAGCAGGCCCTGCCGTGCCGCGGAGTGCGCGAACGAGCCCCCCACGTCGATCACATCGGGGGCGCGGCCTTCGCCCCTGTGCTCCTTCAGGGCGTTGATCTCGTCCTGGCTGGTACCTTCCGGGTTCTCCACGATGACCTTGATCCCGTACTTCTTCTCGAATCCGTCGATCAGTGCGCCGTAGTTGGCCCAGTCGCTCGGGAGCGCGATCGTGTTGAGCGAGCCCTCCTTCTTCGCCGCTGTGGTCAGTGCTGCCATGCCGCCGGCGTCCGCGGCGGAGGTGGCCACCGCGGGTGCACTGGGCGCGGTGGTGGGCTTGTCTCCGCAGGCGCCGAGGGGCGCCGCGAGGACCAGGCAGGCGGCGACGAAGGCTGTCCGGAGACGAGGTGCGGGCACAAAGGCTCCATAACGGGCGGTCGCGTACTGATCGAGGCCAGCGTACGTTCGGCGGCCTCGGCAGCGCAGTCCCAGACGGTGGTGTCCGCGGTCTTCCCTGCGGCTGCCGTACCGGCGCGTTCTCAGAACCCCTCGTCGTCCCACCCGGCCAGGAGCGCCTCCCCGAGATCCATCGCGGGCGGTGCGGCCCCGTCGTGGAGGGCCTGCTCGCTCCAGATGATCTTGCCGCGGGCGGTGTAGCGGGTGCCCCAGCGCTCGGCGAACTGCGCGACGAGGAACAGGCCGCGACCGCCCTCGTCGGTGGCCTCGGCCCGGCGCAGGTGCGGGGAGGTGCTGGACCCGTCGGAGACCTCGCAGATCAGGCTGCGGTCGTACAGCAGCCTCACCCGGATGGGCTCGGTGCCGTAGCGGATGGCGTTGGTTATCAGCTCGCTGAGGATGAGTTCCGTGGTGAAGGCGATGTCCTCCAGGCCCCAGTCCGCCAGTCGGCGGGCGCAGGCGTTGCGCACCGGGGACACCGCCGCGGGGTCGGGGGGCACGTCCCACTCGGCGATCCGCGCGGGGTCCAGTCGGCGGGTGCGCGCCACCAGCAGCGCGACGTCGTCGCTGGGCCTGGTGGGCAGCATCGCGTCGATCACCACGGTGCAGGTGTCCTCCGGGGTGCGGGCGGGCCCGGCCAGAGCGGCGCGTAGCGCTGCCAGGCCCGCGTCCGGATCGCGGTCGCGGCTCTCGATCAGCCCGTCGGTGAAGAGTGCCAGCCGGGAGCCTTCGGGCAGGGTGACCGTCATGGTCTCCATGGGCAGGCCCTCGCCCAGGCCCAGCGGCGGGGAGACCGGCACCTCGGGGAAGGACACGGTTCCGTCGGGAAGGATCAGAGCGGGGCCCGGATGCCCGGCGGTGGCGGCCGTCACCTGCCCCGAGACGGGATCGTAGAGGGCGCACAGGCAGGTGGCTCCGGTGATCCCCTGCCACTCCTGCTCGTCGGTGTCAATGTGGGCGACGAGCTCGTCCAGGTGGCTCAGGAGTTCGTCCGGGGGCAGGTCGAGGGTGGAGAAGTTGTACACGGCGGTGCGCAGGCGGCCCATGGTGGCGGCGGCGTGGAGACCGTGGCCGACGACGTCGCCGACCACCAGGGCCACTCGGGCGCCGGGCAGCGGGATGACATCGAACCAGTCACCGCCCACACCGGCCTGGGCGGCCAGATAGCGGTGCGCGACCTCAACGGCGGACTGCTCCGGTACGCCCCGGGGCAACAGGCTGCGCTGAAGGGTGACGGCCATGGTGTGCTCGCGGGTGTAGCGGCGGGCATTGTCGACGGACAGCGCCGCCCGGGCGGTCAGCTCCTCGGCGAAGGACACGTCCTCCTCGTCGAAGGGCGGGGAGTCCTGGGTCCGCCAGTAGCCGGCCATCCCCAGCACCACGCCCCGGGCCCGCAGGGGCACGGCGATCAGGGAGTGGATGCCGCGGTCCAGGATCTGCAGGGCGTTGGCCGGGTCCTGGGTCCGCCAGCCGTGGGTGGCGCGCAGGTCCGCCTCCAGGACCGCGCGGCTGCCGGCCAGCCCGGCGGCCATGGGGCTGGTGGGAACGAACCGGATCAGCTGGCCGACGGGGTAGAGGGGGTGGTCGCCCTGAAGGCCGACGCGGGCGGTGCGGCGCATCTCGGTGGTCGCTTCGGGCGGCTCCTCGCCACGCAGCACCGGGTCCAGCAGGTCGACGGTGACGACGTCGGCGAACCGTGGGACCGCCACCTCCGCCAGTTCCTCCGTGGTGCGCTCGACGTTCAGCGTCGTTCCGACCTGCATCCCCGCGTCGTAGAGCAACTTCAGCCGCTCGCGGGCCACCTCGGCCCTGCCGGAGAGTGCCCGCAGCTCGGTGGTGTCCCGCAGCGTGACGACGGTCCCGGCCTGCCCGTAGGGCGCGGTGGGCCGGATGTTCACCGCCAGCAGCCGATCGGCTGCCATGTGCAGCTCGTCGGTCGCGGAACGGCCCGATGCGATCGGATCGGCGATCCCCTCTTCCAGACCGAGGTCCGTGACGGGGAGCCCTTCCGCGTCCACCGGCAGGTCCAGCAGCCGCCGCGCCTCGTCATTGGCCAGCAGCAGCCGTCCGCCGCCGCCGACGATCAGTACGCCCTCTCGCACCGCGTGCAGCACCGCGTCGTGGTGCTCGTACATCCTCGTCATCTCGGCCGGTCCCAGGCCATGCGTCCGGCGCAGCAGCCGACGGCTCACCAGAGCGGTTCCGCCCGCGGACAGGGCGAGCACCGCGGCTGCACTGCCGAGGACGACCGGCAGCTGCCGGTTCACCATGCTCTGCACGTTCTGCACCGTGACCGGGGAGGAGACGATGGCGATGACGCGGCCGTCGGTGTCCTTGACGGGGACCACCGAGACCACGGACTGCCCCAAGGACCCTTCGAAGGTCTCGGTGAAGGATTGGCCGGCCACCGCCTTGGAGAAGGGGCCGACGACGTGCTTCCCGATCTGCCGTGGGTCGCTGTGGGCGAGGGTGACCCCGGAGAGTGTGTACACGTTGATGCCGTCGACCCCGGCGATCTTCCGGGCCGCCTCGGCGCTCGGCTGTAGCACTGCGCTCGGATGGGGGCTGCGCAGGGCCGCGACGATTCCCGGAGATTCCGCGAACGTTCCGGCGGCGGCGAGCGTACGGTGCCGGGCGTCCACCATGCCGGCGCTCCGGGCTTGCACCACGAGCGCCACCACCGCGGCGGCGACGAGCAGCACCACGACGGCCAGCTGCAGGAGGAACACCTCGCCGGCCACGCTGCGCACGCTCAGAAGGGAGGACAGACGCTGCGGCCGCCGCGCCTCTCCCTTGGGGGGCTGGGCGTGCTCCTGACGCTCCTGGTGGCTTCCTGAGCGGGGACGCCGAGAGGGAGAGGAAGAGCTCGTGGTTGAGCCGAGCAGCCGACGTCGGACGCGTCCAAGTAGGTGGCTCATACTCCATCTTCTAACCTCTATGGGCCGTCGGCAGCGGGGAGCGACGGTCGCCGAGCCGGCGATCCGGGCCCTTCCGCGGAGCGAGGGTGTGGCGCGGCGCGTGGGGGCGCGGGCGGGATCCGGGCCGCCGCCGCGCCGATGGGGATCCCGCGCCCACACGCCGTGCGAGAAGTCATGCCGGTTCAGAAAAATGGAGGGGTGGACGGGACGAGTTCAACGACGTGCCGGCCGCCGTTACCGCCCTGCTGCGCTGAGCCGGCCACCGGCGGCCGGGGCGTTTCCCTTGGCTCAATCCTCGCCCCGGTGCACTTCGCGCCGCGGAATGCCCATGGTGTCCGGATAATGGATGGAACGGCGAGTGGAAGGGGACATCTCGTGCCATCGGCTCGGCCGGGGGGCGAGGAGACCCACGGCCCGTTCTGGTCCGAGCCGGGGACGCTGCTCGAGCACGTGCCCGTGGCCGTCTTCGGCCTCGATGACGGGGACCTCGTCTGTTACTGGGGGCCCGGCGCGCGGGACCTCTTCGGATATGACGCCACCGCCGTCCTGTCGAGGCCCGGCGCCGTTCTCTTCGCCGACGGGCCCCGGGGCGCCCCCGATCCGTGCGCCCGGCTGACCGAGCGCGGCCGGACCCAGGGTTACTGGAGGGGGCGGCTGCCGGCCCGGCATCGTGACGGCACCGTCTTCGACTGCGGCTTCCGGGCCTTCTCCGTGACCGGATCCGGCGGACCTTCGGTGGTGATGGTCCTGGCGAGCCGTAGTGACGAGCTCGATCGGGTCAAGACCAACCTCGCCTTCCTCGACGCCCTCTTCGAGACTTGCCCCATCGGTCTGGTCATGCTCGACCAGGACCTCCGGTACGTCCATCTCAACCAGGCGCTCGCCGACATGGACGGTCTGCCGATCGAGGCCCACCTCGGGCGGCGCATGGACGAAATCATGATCATGTCCGACGATGGTGAATACCAGCGCATGCTCCGCGGCGTCGCCCTGGGCGGAGCACCGGTCGTGGGGACCCTGGTGGGCATGCGTCCGCGGGGGCATCCGGACCGTGACCAGGTGCGGTCGGTGAGTTTCTTCCCCCTGAGCGAGGCGGTCGGCTCGCGCCCCGGAGTGGGCGGGCTGATGCTGGACGTGACCGACCGGGAACAGGCCATCCTGGAAGCCACCGCCAGCCGTCGACGGCTGGCTCTGCTGGACGGGGCCTCCACTCGCATCGGGACCACCCTGGACGTGAATGTCACCGCCCAGGAGCTGGTCGACGCTGCAATGCCGGACTTCTGCGACGGCGCCGTGGTCGAAGTCGTGGAGTGGATGGACGAGGCAGAGGTCTTTGACCCGGCGCGACCGCTGTTCACCCGCAGAATCGCCTCCGGGACGATCCTGCCCCCTCCGGCCACCGAACTCGTGAGTGGGGTGGAGACGGTGCGGTATCCGCCCGGCTCCGTCATCCACGACATGCTGAGGACCGGTCGCGCCATCTCCGCCGTGGTGAACGAGGAGTTCCTGGCCCGGACCGTCCTCATCGAGTCACGCGCACGGCTCTTCGCCGAGAGTGGGTTGGCCTGCGTCCTCGTTGCCCCGCTCATCGCCAGGGGTACGGTCCAGGGAATCGCCATGTTCGGCCGGTCCGCGGACCGGCCGGCCTTCACCCGGGACGATGTCAGCCTGGCCAGTGAGCTCGCCTCACGGGCTGCGATCTGCCTGGACAACGCCCGTCTGTACAGCCGCGTCCAGGACATCGCCCTCACTCTGCAGCGGGCGTTGTTGCCCAGCGCGTTGGCGACCAGCCCGTACGTGGACGTGGCCCACCGGTACGTACCCGGCAGTCGGATCACCGAGGTCGGCGGCGACTGGTACGACGTGATCAGCCTGCCCGACGGCCGAGTCGTTCTCGTGGTGGGCGACGTGATGGGGCACGGTGTGTCGGCTGCCGCCGCCATGGGCCGCCTTCGTATCACCACCAAGGCTCTGGCCAGGCACGACAGCGAGCCCGACGACCTCCTCACCGAGCTCGACGCATGCGCCCAGGAGGCCGGCATCGAGCTGGCGACGTGCCTGTACATCGTCTACGACCCGAAGAGCGGAGTAGCCCGCATCGCCAGCGCCGGCCACCCCCCGCCCCTGGTACTCCGGCCGGACGGCACAGTGGAGACCATCGACGACGTCCTGGGAGTCCCTCTCGGCGTCGGCGGCTGTCCTTTCCGGACGATCGAGATCGAACTCCCCGGGAACGCGAGTCTCGCCCTGTACACCGACGGCCTCATCGAGACGCGAGGCGCGGACCTCGAGGTCGGTCTGAAGGCATTGCGCGCCGAACTGGGCAGGACCTCAGGCCCGTTGGAAGCAATGGCGGACCGCATCCTTGCGAGCCTGCTGCCCGCCCCGCCGGCCGACGACGCGGTTCTGGTCCTCGCCCGCGTCCGGCGCGCCCATTGAGGAGGCGTCGAGTCCGGTGTGTCTTGGCAGCCGCTTCATCGCTCGTGTGCAGCTCCGTTCAGGACGGCGAGCCTGGCTCGTCCACCAGCCCGACACCGTTGTGCGCGTCGACCAGCACCGAGCCGCCGTACCGGCCCTTCCGGGGCTGGTCGGCGGCCTTCACCGGCCCACCCCTGGGCCTCGATCGTGCGGCCCGCCGCCTCCAGCTCCCTGGCGATCAAGAGGTGGGTGTGGCCCTTTCGGGGCGCCCGGGCCACGCCCGGCTCACCCAGCACCTACCGGTAGTTGAACAGGTCCGTGTCCGTGGCGTCGTTGGCCGAAGCCGACCCGGCGCTGCGGCAGGCACTGCTCACCTACGTGCAGTGCGGCTTCAGCACCCCCCCCCGGGCGGCCGCCGACCTCTACGCGCACCGCAACACCAGTACCTGTGCGGAGGTTCCGACCCTGGACGTCCGACAGGTCTGTGGTGTGTGGACGTGCAGAGGGGCCCGCTCGGTTGACGGCTCATCAGGTAAGTCGGCATTCGGTCAGCATGAGCCGCAGCGCGTTCCCGGAGAATTGCCCGAACAGCCGCCGGTGACGGCGTGAAAGCCCAGGTGAGAGCCGTATCGCCCGGGCAGAGCGATGTTCCTCACAAACATCGAACGGGCGTGTCGGTGTAAAGTCGAGACCGCCCTTGACCTGCAGAAAGCAGGCAGGGAGCCGTCTTAGAGGAGTCCATAGTGCTGCGCACCATGTTCAAGTCCAAGATCCACCGCGCCACCGTGACCCAGGCCGACCTGCACTACGTCGGTTCCGTCACCGTCGACGCCGAGCTCATGGAGGCGGCCGATCTGCTGCCCGGGGAGCTCGTCCACATCGTCGACATCGACAACGGCGCCCGGCTCGAGACGTACGTCATCGAGGGCGAGCGCGGATCCGGGGTCATCGGGATCAACGGGGCCGCCGCGCATCTCGTGCACCCCGGGGACCTGGTGATCCTCATCAGCTACGCCCAGGTCGAGGACGCCGAGGCGCGGGCGCTCGTGCCGCGGGTGGTGCATGTGGACGCGGACAACCGGATCGTCGAGCTCGGGGCGGACCCCTCCGCGCCGGTGCCCGGCGGCGACACCGAGCGCAGCCCGCACGCCGTGGCCGCACACGCCTGACCGCCCGGACCCAGGGAGACGATTCGCATGGCCGAACGGGAGATCCGCGACGACAGGGAGAAGGGGCGCCTGGAGGCGTTCGAGGACGGCCGCTACGTCGGCGTGGTCGTCTACTTCACCCTGGAAACCGAGCCGCACGCCCTGGTGGCCGTGCACACCGTCGTCGAGGAGGGCAACGAGGGCAAGGGCATCGCAGGCTCCCTCGTCCGGGAGTTCTATGCCATGGCCGCCCGCGAGGGCGTTCCCGTCGTGCCCCTCTGCCCGTACGCCGCCGCGTGGGCCGAGAAGCACCCGGACGAGGCCCCCGTACCCCCGGAGGACGTCGTGCGCGCGGCCAAGGCGCAGCTCAAGGCCACACCCGAGCTGTGGTGACCCTCGCGCTCCTGCACACCTCCGAAGCACACGTCCCCGTCTTCGACGGGCTGCGCGACCGCCATCACCCCGGCCTCGACCTGCGGCATCTCGTCGCCGAGGAACTGCTCGTACGGGCCCGGGCCGAGGGCCCTGACGCCGTGTCCGGCGCCGTGCACGACGTCCTCGCCGAGGCCGTCGCGGACGGCGCCGACGCCGTGCTCTGCACCTGCTCGACCCTCGGAGGGGTCGCCGAGCGGCAGGCCGGAGCGCTCGGTGTGCCCGTGCTCCGGGTGGACCGGCCGATGGCGGCCGAGGCGGTCCGCTCCGAGCACCGTGAGACGGGGGTCCCCCCGGCCGAAGGCCGGGGGAGGATCGTCGTCGTCGCGACCGTCGAGTCCACCCTCGCGCCCACGCTCGACCTGCTCCGGCAGGAGTCGGGGGAGCGGACCCCCCTCGTCACGACCCTGGTCGTCGACGGAGCCTGGGACCGGTTCCTGGCCGGTGACCGCGACGGCTATCTGGACGCCGTCGCGACGGCGGTGGACGGCGTCCCGACGGCCGGCGATCCCGTGATCGTCCTCGCCCAGGCCTCCATGGCCGACGCCGCCGAGCGCACCACGACCCCGCTGGCCGTCCTCTCCAGCCCTCGCCTCGGTCTCGCCGCCGCGGCCACGGCGGCGCGCCGACACGGATGAATGGCCCCGGCGGGCGCGGGCATGCGCTCCGGGAGAGCCTGGGGCCGTACCGCCCCGTCGACCGAGAGGCCCGACATGACCCAGCCACCCGTCCCGGCGCCGCCGTCGCCGATCCCGCCGCCCGGCCCGGTGCCGTCCCCGCCGGCCCCGGTGCCCGAGCCGCCCCCGGTGCCGCCGCCGAACCCGGTCCCGGAGCCGCCGGGCCCCGCTCCCGTACCGGGTCCCGAACCCCAGCCGGAGCCGGGTCCCGCCGGCCGCTGAGCCCTTGTCACGGCCTGTGACCTTCCCCTACCGTGGGCGACTGCTGATGCCTTCAGCCGAGGGGTTCAAGGGGGGGCCATGGCCTTACGGGGACGACACCGCCGGCAGCAGCCGAGCCGGATCAACGCCGCGTCGCTCACCGTCACGGCGAGCGGCGTCGGCATGGCGCTCCCGCTGGTCGGCGCCGGGACGGCCCAGGCGGCCTCCCTCGACGTCTGGGAGAAGGTCGCCGCCTGCGAGTCCTCCTCCAACTGGCGCATCAACACCGGCAACGGCTACTTCGGCGGCCTCCAGTTCAGCCAGTCCACCTGGGAGAGGTACGGCGGCACGCACTACGCGCCGCGCGCCGACCTCGCCTCCAAGGACCAGCAGATCGCCGTCGCCGAGAAGGTCCTGAAGGGACAGGGGCCGGAAGCCTGGCCGACCTGCTCCACACGCGCCGGGCTCGGCGCGGGGAAGACGGGCGTGACGCCCGCCTCCCTCCCCCGGCAGCGGACCGTTCAGGCCAAGGCCCCCGCCGCGCCCGCGCCCGCCACGCCGACGACCGTGCCGACGGTCCGCGAGATGTACACGGTCACCCCCGGCGACTCGCTCTCCCGCATCGCCCGCGAGGAGCGGGTGAAGGGCGGGTGGCAGCGGTTGTACGAGGCGAACCGTACGGTGGTCGGCGACGATCCCGACCTGATCCACCCCGGCCAGAAGCTGACTCTCCGGATCACCGCGCCCGCGAAGCCCGGACCGGCGGCGAAGCCCCCGGCGGCCAGGGCCCCTGCCGCCAAGCCGCCCACCACGAAGCCCCCGGCCGCGAACGCACCTGCCACCAAGGCACCCGCCTCCACCACCAGGCCCGTCTCGAAACCGTCTTCCAAGCCCGCCGCCAAGCCCGCGGCCACGACGAAGCCCGTCAGCAAGCCGGCGAGCAAGCCCACGAGCAAGCCCGCGACCAGACCCGCGGCCGGCGCAGACAGCTTCTCGGCGCCCGTCTCCGCCTCCATCGGCACCCGCTACCGCGTCTCCGGTTCCTCCTGGTCGAGCGGCTACCACACGGGCGTCGACTTCCCGGTCCCGACCGGCACCTCCGTCAAGGCCGTCGCCCCCGGCCGGATCGTCTCCGCCGGGTGGGGCGGCGCGTACGGCTACGAGATCGTCATCCGGCACGACGACGGCCGCTACAGCCAGTACGCCCACCTGTCCGCGCTCTCCGTGCGCGAGGGCCAGCGGGTCAACGGCGGGCAGCGCATCGCCCGTTCAGGATCGACCGGCAACAGCTCGGGGCCGCACCTGCACTTCGAGGTGCGGACGGGTCCCGGGTACGGCTCCGACATCGACCCCCTCGCCTACCTGCGCGCCCGTGGGGTCGCGATCTGACACCTGCCGGACCGCCCCCCGGCGATCCGCCGCCGTCAGGTCGGGGGGCGACGGTCGATCTGACACCGACAGGGAGTCCGACGACGTCGTCAGCCGCTCGACGGTGAGCTGGACGATCCCGAGCGCCGCCACGGCGCCGCAGATCAGCGCGGCGACCGTGCCGGCGGCGCCGTAGCGGAAGGACTCGCCGAAGAGCGTGAGACCGACCGTCGCGGCCACCACCGGGTTGACCACCGTCACGGTCGCCAGCGGGGCCGCGAGCCCGGCACCCCGGTACGAGGCCTGCGAGAGCAGCAGCCCGGTCACGGCCAGCGCCGAGAGGACCAGCACGCTGGGCCACTGGGCGAGCGGCGCGCTCGACGTCCACTCCACCGCCACGGTCTTGGTGAAGACCGAGGCGATCCCGAACGAGACTCCCGCCGCTGCCGCCAGGACGATGCTGCGCAGCACCGGCCGGCCCAGCAGGTGCGCGGCGGCGAACAGCACGCCCACCACGGCGAAGGTCCCGCCGGCGAGCAGCCAGCGCTCGGCGTCGGCCAGGGACTGAGTGTCGGCGCCGCCCGTCAGGCTGAGCAGCCCGGCCAGACCCACCGTGGCCATGAGCGCGCCGCGCCAGGCCGTGCGCCCCGCCTGCCGTCCGACGAAGAGCGCTGCCATGGGCAGAGCGAAGACGATGGTGAGGGCGCCCAGCGGCTGGACCAGACTGAGCGGACCGTAGGCGAGCGCGGCCACGTGCAGCACCGCGCCGAGACCGTTGAGCAGCACGGAACCCCACCAGGCCGGGCTGCGCAGCGGCGCGTACGTGAGGCCTGCGGCGGAGGCCGCGACCCGCTCCTGCACGATCGCCGCT
Organism: Streptomyces sp. NPDC013457; assembly: GCF_043089925.1. NCBI lineage: Bacteria > Bacillati > Actinomycetota > Actinomycetes > Kitasatosporales > Streptomycetaceae > Streptomyces > Streptomyces sp. NPDC013457. Next base: position 665,686 of record NZ_JBICBL010000001.1, on the reverse strand, counting down.
GCCGCGTAGGCGACCGCCGAGACCAGTGACAGGAGCACGGACAGCAGGAGGGGGCTCATACATACAACGATCTCTCTTCCGGGCGTTCACGTCGTCGTACCTGGGAACGCCTTCGGTCGTACTGCCGTCGCAGTACGGCGCCGTCGCGTACGGCCTGAGATGTACGCCCGCGCAGGTCAGGAGGGGTGGAAAGCGGCTTTTCCGGCATCCGGTTCGAGGCGGGCGCCCAAGATCCGCGCCCTGTCGGAGGCCTCAACCCGAGCCGGTCGACGCCGGATCCGGGCCACTTTGGCCTGCGGTGCACCGGGCCGAAGCCGTCCCGGAGCCGTCCCGAAGCCGGGCCGGGGGCGAGGAGGGCGGGTCGAACGGTCAGGGTCCCGAGCGCTACGGTGATCCTCGGTCACCGGCCGCGACGTGGCCCGGGTACGACACGGCCAGGAGGCGGCGCGGTGGATCTCGTCGAGAGCGGACGGGTGGGCGGTTTCTTCGCCCTGCGGACGACCGTGCCGGAGACGGGCGGCGCGCATCTGCCTCTCGCGGACCTGTACGCGGGGGAGGACGGCCCGCTCTCCGCCCGCGTCGACCGCGTGGGCGCCCGCCTCGGGGCGCCCGAGCGGCGGGTCGCCGCCTCCATCGCCCACCTGGGACTCGCTGCCCGGCTCTGGTCGACGGCCCTCGGCCCGGCCGCGCTCTTCGGCCGCTTCCCGGACCTCGACCCGGCCCGGCTGTACTGGGACTCCGCCCTGACCTCGCCCGACGACCTGTGGTGGGCGGGCACGGCCACCCGCCCCGCCACCGTGGCCGACCTCCGTGAGGCCGTTCAGCTCGCCCATCTCGTCCCCCTGCACGAGGCCCTCCGCCGCGACGGACGGATCTCGCCCCGGCTGCTCTGGGGGAACGCGGGTTCGGCCCTCGCAGGGGCGCTGCGGGAGCTCACCCGCTGGGCCCGCGCCCGGGACCGGCCCGAGGTCGCCGCCCGCGCCGGCGCGCTCGTCACCGGCCTGTTCGCCCACCCCGACCTGGCCGGGACCGTCCACGGCCCGGCCCTCCGCCGCAGCAGCTGCTGCCTCTACTACCGCTGTCCCGGCGGCGGGCTCTGCGGAGACTGTGTGTTCGACCACCCTCCCGGGCGAGGAGGCCCCACGGGTTTGGAGACAGGGCCACAGGCTCCGTAAAGTTCATCTTTTGGAACGACTGGAACGACCCGCGATCGAGGAACGGCAGAGGCCATGACGGTGACCGAAGAAACCCAGGGGTACGGGCCGGGCATCGACCCCGATCGCCTGGCCGTCTGCCTGAGCGTGCTCGACGAGCTCGACAAGCTGGAGGTCGACCACCCCGACGCGATCGCCGTCCGCCGCGCCACCGCCGGTATCTACCGCACGGTGAAGCAGCGTCGCCGCCAGGAGCGCCGGGCCGCGAAGACCGCGCACGACAAGGCGGTCACCGAGGCCACCGCCACCGGCTCCGCCCAGCGGATCGACGACGAGACCGAGGGCCTGCTGCCCTCTTCGGTCACCGAGGCCGGCAGGATCGCCGGAATACTCCAGCGTCCCCGGTCCTGCTACACCTGCAAGACGCGGTACGTCGAGGTCGACTACTTCTACCACCAGCTCTGCCAGGACTGCGCGTCCCTGAACCGCGCCCGTCGCGACGCCCGCACCGACCTCACCGGCAAGCGCGCGCTGCTCACCGGCGGCCGGGCCAAGATCGGCATGTACATCGCCCTGCGCCTGCTGCGCGACGGTGCCCACACCACGATCACGACCCGCTTCCCCAAGGACGCCATCCGCCGCTTCAAGGCCATGGAGGACTCGGCGGAGTGGATGCACCGGCTGGAGGTCGTCGGCATCGACCTGCGCGACCCCGCGCAGGCGGTCGCCCTGGCCGAGCAGGTCGCCGAGCAGGGCCCGCTGGACATCCTCATCAACAACGCGACGCAGACCGTGCGCCGTCTGCCCTCCGCCTACTCGGCCCTGGTCGAGGGCGAGGGCGCGCCGCTGCCCGCCGGGGAACTCCCCGCCCACCACGTGATCGGCGCCTTCAACTCCGGCGCGGTGGACGGTCTGACCGCGCTGCCCGTCGGTGTCAGCGGCCTGGACGCGCAGAAGGTCGCCGACCTCGCCCTGGTCGCGGGCAACGCGAGCGTCGAGCGGCACCGTGACGGCAGCGCCATCGACGCGGGTGGACTGGTTCCTGACGTCGTCGAGACCAACACCTGGGTGCAGACGATCGACCAGATCTCCCCGGTGGAGCTGCTCGAGACCCAGCTCTGCAACTACACCTCGCCGTTCATCCTGATCAGCGCGCTGCGGCCGGTGATGGCCGACGCCGCCAGGAAGGCGGCCAGCGGGCGCGCCTACATCGTCAACGTCTCCGCGATGGAGGGCGTCTTCGGCCGCGGGTACAAGGGCGCCGGCCACCCGAACACCAACGCCGCGAAGGCGGCGATGAACATGGTGACGAGGACCAGCGCCCAGGAGATGTTCCAGAGCGACGGCATCCTCATGACCTCCGTCGACACCGGCTGGATCACCGACGAGCGTCCCCACTTCGACAAGCTGCGGCTGGCCGAGGAGGGCTTCCACGCCCCGCTCGACCTCGTCGACGGCGCCGCCCGCGTCTACGACCCCGTCGTGCGCGGCGAGGCGGGCGAGGACCTGTACGGCTGCTTCCTCAAGGACTACGCGCCCGGCAACTGGTAGCCCACGCGGCCTCTGCCCCGGTTGCACCACCGCGTCAAACCGCTCCGATGTCCGAAATTCACTCGATTGCGTCACACTTCTCAGCCCCATGGAGCGCCGGGGCGCTCATTTGGTTAGTCTGATGCCCACGGTCGACCACCCGGGATTCACCAAATCCTCACGGTCGGCCTGGGGACTGGCCTGCCACCAAGGCCGCGGTCCCGCCCGAAAGCCGGCGCCACCGCGACCGAAACGGCCATGTCCTCATAGGTACGCGACACAAGGGAGTGCGCGGTGACACCAGAACTGACGAAGCAGGAACAGCGACCGGCCGAACGCCCGGAGCGGGCCCACCGCCCCGGTGAGCTGGGAAGCCTCGATGTGTGGGCGCATGCTGCACCGATCCGGCTGGCGGGCTACGAGGACGACCTCGCGGAGCCCCACATCCTGCCCGGTATCGACTGAGTCGTACCGCTTCATTCGTGCCCCCGGACGCCCCCGCGCCCGGGGGCACGGGTATGTACCCCCCGGCCCGCCCCGCCTCGTGGCCGGGGGCGGGTCAGCGTCGGGCCGTGCTCCCCAGTTCCACCGGCGGCAGGTACTCCCGTACCAGCGTGCGGTGCCACCACGCCCCCGTCTCCCTCAGCTCCCGCCAGGTCGTGAAGCGGTAGCGGTAGAGCCGGGCCCGGACGAGGGCCGGCGGCGCGTCGGGGAACGGGTTGTGCCGCAGCAGCCGCAGGGTGTCCCGGTCCCCTTCGAGCAGTCGCTCCACGAACGGCCCGAACCAGTCCCGGGCGTACACGGGGGAGAGCGCCGCGAACCACATCAGCCAGTCGAGGCGCAGATGGTACGGAGCGAACTGGCGCGGCACCCTCCGCGGATCTCCGGGCTTGCCCTTGAAGCCGTACTCCTTCCACACCGTGCCGGCGTGCGGCACGCGCTCGTCGGTGCCCTCCACGACGATCTCGTCCCGGATCCTGCCGACCGTGCCGAAGGCGCCGTACGAGTTGACCAGGTGGAACGGGTCGTACGAGCGGTTCATCGCCTGGCGCCGGGAGAGCAGGTTGCGCGCCGGGCGGTAGCTGCGGACCAGGACCAGGGCGGTCACGGCGGTGACCACGACCACGTACCAGACCGGCGGGTCGGGCTGGGGGTGGTGGCCGCCCACGAGGAGCGAGCCGTCCACCGCGGAGAGCGCGAGGACGATCGTCAGCCAGTTGAGCCACGCGAAGTTCCCCGAGAGCACCAGCCACAGCTGGGTCGCCACCATCAGGCCGGCGGCGACCGTCGCCACCGGCTGCGGGGTGAAGAGCAGCACCGGGACCAGCAGCTGGACGACGTGGTTGGCGGCCACCTCGGCGCGGTGCAGCGGTCGGGGCAGACGGTGGAAGAACCAGCTGAGCGGACCGGGCATCGGCTGGGTCTCGTGGTGGAAGTAGAGGCAGGTCAGGTTCCGCCAGCAGCGGTCACCGCGGATCTTGATGAGCCCCGCGCCGAACTCGACGCGGAACAGCAGCCAGCGCAGCAGCCATAGGACGAGGACCGGTGGTGCGGTCTCGTCGTTCCCGAGGAAGACCGCGAGGAAGCCTGCTTCGAGGAGCAGCGACTCCCAGCCGAAGCCGTACCAGGTCTGACCGACGTTGACGATCGAGAGGTACAGGGCCCAGAGCACCGCCCACCCGAGCATCGAGAGGGCGAGGGGCACGGCGTCGCCCGCGCCCGCCACCAGGGCGAGGGCCAGGGCGGCGCCGGTCCAGGCGACCGTGGCGAACAGCCGGTCCGAGTAGCGCCAGTGGAAGAGGCTGGGGGTCCGGCGCGGCTCCACCCGGCGCAGATACTCCGGTACGGGCAGCATGCCGCGCTCGCCGATGAGGGCACGGAACTGGAGAGCGGCGGACAGGAAGGCCACGACGTAGAGGCCCGCGAGCCCCCGCTGGAAGACGATCCGGCTCAGCCAGTAGTCCGGTGCGGTGAACCACTCCATCGCTTCCAGTATCGGCGCTGGACGGAGCGGGTGTCAGCCCTTCTCGTCCTCGTCCCGGCCGCGCACGCCCTCCGCCTGGGACGGCGTGGTGCGGGCCGTCGCGGGGTGCCGGTGGTCCCGCTGGAGCGCGTCCATGTCCTCTTCCAGTCGCTCGCCCTCGGCCTGCGAGGGAGTGCTGTACATGTCGTACTGGTCCTGGCCCACGGCAAGCCTCCCGGGTCGGAACATCTGCCTACAAGGGGAGCGTAACCCCGGTGTCATCCCGTGGCGCGCCCCGCGACGACCCGTGCGAGCGTGCGGCCGAGACGGCGTGCGTAGGCCCGCTGGAGGGCGGGGACGAGAGGGCCGGCGAGGCGTGTGTACCAGGTGGCGGGGCGGCTGAAGGCGGTGACCGTGAACCAGACCGTGCCGTCGGGGTGGAGGTCGACGACGAAGGACTCCTCGCCGCTCTCGGGGTGTCCGGCGCGGGTGCCGTACGCGAAGCCGATGCGGTCCCGCTCGTACGCCGTCCAGATCACCTCGCAGGGTGCGCCGAGGCGGACGGGACCGACGCCGACCGAGACCTCGACGAAGGCGCCGGGTTCGGCGCGGACGGCCCGGCTGCGGACCTGGGCGCCCGAGGCGCGGTGCATCCGCCAGGTCGTGACGGCGGCCCCGGCGCTCTCGAAGGCGTCCCGGCCCCGGCCGACGCGGACCATGTGGTGGAGGTGGTGGTACCCGCCGGGGAGGACGTCGCGCGCGGTGGCGCCGACCTCGCGGTAGTTCAGGGGAGCGGCGGCCGGAGTGGCGAGGTCGCGTATCAGACGGGCCATGGTGCGGTCTCCTTCGAGGGGGCGGTCGCCCGCAGGCGGCGCCAGGCGAGCAGCGAGCAGAGAGCGAAACCGAGGGCGTTGCCGAGGCCGTGGGTCGCGGCCATCCAGGTCAGGTTCGGGTGGGGAAGTCCGGTGGCCTCGCCGAGCGCCCAGCTGAGCGCGAGCAGCATGGTCGCCACGAGGACGACGGCCGAGACGGCGAGGAGCCCGCGGGTGACGCGGTCGGGGGCGCCGATCCGCAGGTCGCGCCAGGTGGCCAGGGCGACGGCCCACATCCCCGCGGTGAGGACCACCGCCCCGGCGAGCTCGGCCCAGTCGTCGACGAAGTAGCCGGCCAGGACGAGCAGCGTGCCGAGCGGGACGCTGAGCGCGGCGAAGCGCGTGGCGGGTCCGTCGGACGTACGGCAGACCAGGCCGGCCACCAGGGCGGCGGCGAAGCCCGCGAAGTGGAAGTGGGGCACGGTCAGGGCCAGGATGTCGAGGTCGAAGCCCAGCAGCTCGTGGCCCGCCCGTTCGGCGACGAGCGCGAGTCCCGCCACCGACGGGGTCACGAGCGCGGTGAGCACGGCGACCTCCGAGGGGGCGAGGGCCCGGAGACCGCCGGGCCCCCTCCCGGTGGGTGGCGGGCGGAGGAGCACCGAGAGCCGGGCCGGGGCGCAGAGTGCCAGCGCGAGCGTGGCCAACGCGTAGACGGCGGCGAGCGCTGCGGTGGTGGGGGAGCGGGGGAGCCAGAGGGCCACGGCTCCGGGCAGGGCGAGCAGTGGCCAGGCGCGCCGGAGCAGGAGGAGGCCGTGTGGCCGGGGTCCGTCGACCAGTCCGAGGCCGGCCGGGACGACGAACATGCCCAGCATCACGATGAGGCCGACCAGCACGGACATGGGCCGCTCCACCCCCTGATTGAACGTGTTCAAACTTGCTGCACCAGAGACTAGGGCCTCGACTGAACGTGTTCAAGTCTTCTTCTCGGCCGGCTTCCCCCGCTCGGCCCCGCTCCGCTTGCCGCCGAGGCCCCGGTGCGACAGACATGAAGGAATGTCTCGGGGTGGAAGAGGCGGGAGATCCACGTGCGCTCACCCATGCGCCGGTCGTCACGGCCCCACGTCACCGCACCGGCCGTCGGAGTGCTGGCCCTGGCGCTGCTCCTCGCGGGCTGCTCGGCCGGCGACGGCGCGGGCGAGGGCGGCGCCGCCCCGGACCGGACCGCCGCCGCCTCCCCGGAGGTCTTCCTGCAGCCGGTCGCCGACCAGGGGCCCGACCCGTTCACCGCCTCCACGGCCCGGGCCGGCGACCCGTCCCCGGCCGCAACGGCCCCGCCCGGCAGCTCCACGGGCGGAGCGATCCGCGAGGTCACGGGATCCACACCCGGGCTCTACGGCGGAACCCGGGCGGTCGCCAGCTGCGACGTCGAGCGGCAGGCCGGGCTCCTGACCCGCGACGGCGACAGGACCCGTGCCTTCGCCGAGTCGGCGGGCATCCCCGAAGCCGGTGTCGCCGGCTGGCTGCGCGGCCTCACGGCCGTCGTCCTGCGCGCCGACACCCGCGTCACCAACCACGGCTACCGCGACGGAGGCGTCACCGCGTACCAGTCCGTCCTCCAGGCCGGTACGGCGGTCCTCGTCGACCGGTACGGCACGCCGCGCGTGCGCTGCGCCTGCGGAAACCCGTTGCGCTCACCGGTCGCCGCCCAGGGCGCCACCCACCGGGGGCAGCCCTGGTCCGGCTACCACCCCGACCGTGTCGTGGTCATCCGGCCGACGACGACGGTCGTCACCAGCCTGGTCATCGTGAACATCGTCGACAGCACCTGGATCGAGCGGAAGACGGGCACCGGCGGCGAGCGGGACACCCACCCGGCCGTGATCCCGCCCTGCGACCCCGCCGCGTGCGACCTCACCGGAACGCCGACGCCCGTGCCGTCCCCCTCGGTCACGGACGGCTCGCCCGAGCCCGACCGCGGCGAGCCGACGCGCCCCGACGGCTCCACGCCTCCCGGAGACGTGTCCCCGCCGGCGCCGCCGACCACCGAGTGCCCGTCGTACGACCCGTATCCGAACGGCACGCCGGACACGGCGTCCCCGGACACCACCACCCCGGACCCGTCGGTCCCGCCCGGCTGCCCCACCCCGACCTGGTCGGAGCCGCCCGTGGAGCCGCGGCCCGAGCCGGAGCCCGAGTCCGACGCGCCCTCCTTCGAGGACCTGTTCCCGGTGGAGACCGCGCCCCAGCAGCCGGAGACGTTCGAGGGCTGAGGCGTGATCTCCGCCGTGCGAGCGGCCGGGCCTGCGCCTAGCGTGGCCACATGAGCGCGGGTAGCGGGGGCGGCGAGTCGACGGAGCCCTGTCGCTGCGAATCGGGCACGGGCGGTGTGACGTGCTGCTTCCTCCGTGACTACGGTCGGGCGTTCCGCATGGGCAGCTTCGACTGGGATCTCGTCGCGGGCCTGATGACCATGGACGAGGGTGCCCTGCGGGTCTTCGACATCAGCCGCGACGAGTACGACGGCCACCCCGCCACCCTCTCCTCCCGTGTGGGGCCCGACGAGGGCAGGCAGCTCGACACCCTCGTCTCCCACGCGCTCAAGGACGGCAGCCACCACTACGGCGCCTACTTCCGCGTCCGCACCCGGAACGGCACACCCCGCTGGACGCACACCGAGGGGGAGATCCTGCGGGACGAGACCGGCCGTCCCGTCCGGATCGTCGGCATCGTCCGGGACGCCTCGGAGGAGGTCAGCGAGCAGGCCGTCCGGCTCGGTCTGGACGAGGGCAGGCGCGAGCGCACCAGCGTCGTGGAGTCCACCACGGCCGCCCTCGCCCACGCCCGGACGGTGCAGGACGTCATCGACCTCCTCAACGACTCGCACGGCCTGGAGTCCTTCGGTGCCACCAGCCTGGTCATGGGGCTCATGGAGGCCGGCCGGATCCACCTCGTCGCCGAGGGCCCCCAGGGCGCCTTCGTGCCCGGCACCCGGTTCACCCGGGTGGACGAGCCGTACCCGATGGGCGAGGTGATCCGGACCCTCAGACCCCGGTTCATCGAGTCGCCGGACGACTTCGCCGCGTCGTACCCGATCCTGTGGCCCCACATCAGCGGACTCGGCATCACCTCGGCCGCCTACCTCCCGCTGATCGCCCAGGCCCGGCCGATCGGCGCGCTGGGGCTGCTCTACAGCGACCGGACCGGCTTCAGCCCCGACGAACGCAACCTGCTGGTGGCACTCGGCAGCAGCATCGCGCAGAGCCTCCAGCGCGCCATGCTCTACGAGCAGGAACACGACCTGGCCGAGGGGCTCCAGCAGGCGATGCTGCCGCGCCGCATCCCCGACGTGCCCGGCGCCCAGATAGCGGTCCGCTACCGCTCGGCACGTCTCGGCCGGGACATCGGCGGCGACTGGTACGACGTCATCCCGCTGCCCGGCGGCCGGGTCGGCGCCGTCATCGGAGACGTCCAGGGACACGACACCCACGCCGCCGCCGTGATGGGGCAGCTGCGGATCGTGCTGCGCGCCTACGCCGCCGAGGGCCACACGCCCGCGACGGTGATGGCCAGGGCCTCGGTCTTCCTCCACGAGCTGGACACCGACCGCTTCGCCACCTGCACGTACGTGGAGGCGGACCTCACCACCGGCGCCATGCAGGTCGTCCGCGCCGGCCATGTCGACCCGCTGCTCCTCGACACCGACGGAAGCTGCCGCCGGCTGCCCGTCGACGGCGGGCTGCCCCTCGGCCTGTCGGCCGAGTTCGACCGGCTCGACTACCCGTCGACGACGCTGGGGCTGTCCCCCGGGCAGACCTTGCTGCTGTACACCGACGGGATGGTCGAGAAGCCCGGCTCCGACCTCGACGACGGGCTGCGGTGGCTCTCCTCGCTGGTGGAGGAAGGGCCGCGCGACCTCCAGCCGCTCGCCGACCACCTCTGCGAGGTCGTGGACGAGCGGGGCGGCGAGGACGACATGGCGCTTCTGCTGCTGCGGCGGCAGGGGGCGTACTTCCCGCAGTCGGGCGGCCGGCTCCAGCAGCACGTGGCGCAGAGCGATCCGGAGGCGCTGCGGTCGGCCCGGCACATGATCCGTGCGGCCGTGCGGGCCTGGGGAGCGGGGGAGCGCTCGGACGAGATCGAGCTGGCCGCCGACGAGCTGATCACCAACGCGCTGATGCACACCGACGGCGGAGCGATCGTGACCCTGCGCATGCTGGCGGGTCCGGAACGGCGGCTCCGCGTGGAGGTGGAGGACCGTTCCAGCGCCCTGCCCCGGCGCCGGGAGGCCGGCGAGGCGGGCGTCTCCGGGCGGGGTCTGATGCTCGTGGACCGCATCTCGGACGTCTGGGGCGTCGAATCGCGAGGCAGCGGAAAGTGCGTCTGGTGCGAATTCATTGTTAACTCTGCGTACATAGATCGTACTTGACCGTAACGGAGCGCACGCGATTGACTGCGGTGTCCGCCACCCTGGTTTCCGCCACCCGGTTTCCGCCACCTGAGGACATGGGGATCTCTTGAGCAGTCAGCTTCTGGCACCTCTCGACCTGGCTTTCTGGCATCTCGAATCCGCCGACCACCCCATGCACCTGGGCGCCCTCGCGCACTTCGGCCCGCTTCCCGGCGACGGCGACCCGTCCGCCGTCCTCGACCTCCTCGGAGACCGCGCCGCCGCCATCCCGCGCCTGCGGATGCGGGTCCGCGACGTCCTGCTGCCCGTCGGCGGGGCCGCCTGGGCCACCGACAAGCACTTCGACGTACGCCGTCACGTACGGGAGATCGCACTGCCCGGCGCCGACTTCGGCGCCGAGACCGCCCGCCTGGCCGGCGAGCTGATGGAACGGCCGGTCGAACGGGGGCTGCCGCCCTGGGAGATGTACCTGCTCACCGGTGCGCCCGACGGCTCCTTCGCCGTCCTCGTCAAGCTCCACCACGCCCTCGCCGACGGCATGCGGGCCGTCGCCATCGGCGCCGGCATCTTCGACGAGATCGCCGCTCTCGCCCGCCGTACCGGTTGGAAGGCGGGCACCAGAGGCGACAACGCGGACGGGCGGCGGAGTCCCGTCGCCGTACCGCCGCGCTCCTGGCTCCCCGGTCCCGGCCGGATCGTGGGCGCCGCCCGCGAGCGCATCGGCGACCTCGGCCGGGCCGTCGAGGTCGGCGCCTCCGTCGTCGGCGCCTCGGTCGCCCGGGCCGGCCGGCTCGACCCGCCCGCCACGGCCGCACTCGCCGCCGACTCCAGCGGCACCCGGCGGGTCGCCACGGCCGTCCTCGACCTGGAACGCGTCCACCGGATCCGCCGGACCTCGGGCGGCACCGCCAACGACGTCCTCCTCGCCGTGGTCGCCGGTGGCCTGCGCCGCTGGCTCGACGGGCGCGGCGAACCGCTCCCCGGCGCCGACCCGCGTGCCCTGGTCCCCGTCTCGCGCCGACGGCCCGGATCCCCCGCGGCCTCCGGAAACAGCCTCTCCGCCTACCTCCTCAGCCTGCCGGTCACCGAGCCCGACCCCGCCGTCCGGCTCGCCGACGTACGCCGTGCCATGGACCGCAACAAGGCCGTCGGCCCCATGCGGGGCGCCGGGGCCGTGGCCGTGCTCGCCGACCAACTGCCTCCGCTCGCCCACCGCTTCGGCGCACCCCTGGCCTCCGGAGCGGCGCGGCTCCTCTTCGACGTCCTCGTCACCAACGTGCCGCTGCCCCGCTCGGCCCTCTCCCTCGGCGGAGCACCCCTGCGCACCCTCTTCCCGATGGCCCCGCTCGCCCGCGGCCAGGCGCTCGCCGTCGCCATGTCCCCGTACGGCGGCCGCGTCCATGTCGGCCTGGTCGCCGACGGCAAGGCCGTCCCCGACCTCGACGCGCTGGCCACCGCGCTCTCCGCCGAACTCGACCTCCTCGAGGGTGCCGGCCTCCCCGTCGGACGCGGGCCCCTCGGCGGGGCCGGCTGAACGCGCGGCCGGACGGCGGCTGCGGCAGGGTGGAGCCATGCCCGAACTGCCCGAGGTGGAAGCCCTGCGAGAGTTCCTCGACGAGCACCTGGTGGGCAAGGAGATCGCCCGCGCCCTGCCCGTCGCGATCAGCGTGCTCAAGACGTACGACCCGCCTCTGAGCGCCGTCGAGGGCGCCACCGTGACCGGGGTCGCCCGGCACGGCAAGTTCCTGGACATCGCCACCGACGGCGCGGCGGGGCGGCTCCACCTCCTGGTCCATCTGGCGCGCGCGGGCTGGCTCCAGTGGAAGGACCCCCTGCCCTCCGGCGTCCCCCGCCCCGGCAAGGGACCGCTCGCCCTGCGGACCGCGCTCACCGGCGGCGACGGCTTCGACCTCACGGAGGCGGGCACCACCAAACGCCTCGCCGTCCATCTGGTCAGGGACCCCCAGGACGTACCCGGCGTCGCCCGGCTCGGCCCCGATCCGCTCGCCGGGGACTTCGACCTCGCCGCCTTCACCGCCCTGCTCACCGGGGAACGCCGCCAGCTCAAGGGCGCCCTGCGCGACCAGAGCCTGATCGCCGGGATCGGCAACGCGTACAGCGACGAGATCCTGCACGTGGCGAAGATGTCGCCCTTCAAACCCACCCAGAACCTGACCGAGACCGAGACCGCCGTCCTCTACGAGGCGATGCGGACCACGCTGCGCGAGGCCGTCGAACGCTCGCACGGGGTCGCGGCGGGCAGACTCAAGGCCGAGAAGAAGAGCGGGCTCCGGGTCCACGGCAGGACCGGCGAACCCTGCCCGGTCTGCGGGGACACCATCCGCGAGGTCTCGTACCGGGACTCCTCGCTCCAGTACTGCCCCACCTGCCAGACCGGCGGCACCCCCCTCGCCGACCGCCGCACGTCCAAGTTCCTCAAATAGTCATTTCCCCTAGACTCCGCCGCATGCTGCGCGTACTGGCCGTCGACGACGAAGAGCCGGCCCTCGGGGAACTGCTCTACCTTCTCCGTGCCGATCCGAGGATCCGCAGCGCCGAGGGGGCGACGGACGCCACCGGGGCCCTGCGCAGGATCGGGCGGGCGCTGGAGGCCGGGCCCGACGGGGACGAGGCCATCGACGTCGTCTTCCTCGACATCCACATGGCGGGGCTCACCGGCCTCGACCTCGCCCGGCTGCTCGCCGGCTTCGCCCGGCCGCCGCTGATCGTCTTCGTCACGGCGCACGAGGGATTCGCCGTGCAGGCCTTCGACCTCAAGGCCGTGGACTACGTCCTCAAGCCGGTGCGGCGCGAGCGGCTGGCCGAGGCGGTCCGCCGCGTCCGCGAGCTGGTGCACGCCCCCGCGGCCCACGCCACCGCGGGCCACGCCCCCGCCGCCGTCGCGGCCCCCGAGCAGATTCCCGTCGAACTCGGCGGCGTCACCCGGTTCGTGGCCGTCGACGACATCGCCTATGCCGAGGCGCAGGGCGACTACGCGCGCCTGCACACCGACGAGGGCAGCCACCTCGTCCGCATCCCGCTCTCCACCCTCGAGGAGCGCTGGGCGGCCCGTGGCTTCGTCCGGATCCACCGCAGCCACCTCGTCGCACTCGCCCGCATCGACGAACTCCGGCTCGACGGCGGTGCCACCTCCGTCCGGCTCGGCTCCACCGAACTCGCCGTGAGCCGTCGCCACGCCCGCCAGCTGCGCGACCTCCTCATGCGCCGCGCCGGCGGCTGACCCGGCGCGCCGTCACCGCGGACGGGCGCGCCCCGCCTCTGCCGCCGGCGGCCCAGCCGTACGCCTCTACCGTGCGTGAGCGCCGCTGCGTAGACTCCGTGCACTCCACAGCCCCTGCGAGGTCGAGCCATGCCGGAGCGGACACCGACGTCCGAGGAACCACCGCCGCGCCGGCCCCGGCGCGAGACGGTCACGCGTGCCTCCGCGCTCCGTGACAGCGGACCGCCCCGGCAGCGCTTCCCCGGCCCCCCGACCTCCACCGGCCTCCGGCCGGGAGGACCCGCGCCTCGCTCCGCCCGCTCGGAGATCAGCGAGCAGAGCACCCTCGGTCACACCTACGTCCGCTCGCTCATGCGGAGCCAGCTGCGGGCCGCCCTCACCGCGCTCGGCGCGCTGGCCCTCTGCGTCGGACCGCTGCCCCTGCTGCTCGCGCTCCCCGCGCCCGAGGCCTTCGTCTGGATCGCGCTCGGCGTCGGCGTGTACCCCGTCATCTGGGCCGTCGCCCACTGGTACGTCCGTAGGGCCGAGCGCAACGAACGCGACTTCACCGGCCTCGTCGAGGGCCGCTGAGCGCGGGGGCCGGACGTGAACCACACCTACGCGGTGGCCGCCGTCACCGCCGTCGTCCTGGCGACCGTGCTCATCGGCGCCCTCGGCCTGCGGATATCCCGTACGACCTCCGACTTCTACGTCGCCTCGCGCACCGTACGGCCCGGCCTCAACGCCGCCGCCATCAGCGGCGAGTACCTGTCCGCCGCCTCCTTCCTCGGCATCGCGGGCCTCGTCCTCGTCCAGGGCCCGGACATGCTCTGGTACCCGGTCGGCTACACCGCCGGCTATCTGGTCCTGCTCGTCCTCGTCGCCGCCCCGCTGCGCCGCTCGGGGGCGTACACACTCTCCGACTTCGCCGAGGCCCGGCTCGAGTCCCCGCCCGCCCGCCGGCTCGCGAGCCTGCTCGTCGTCGGCATCGGCTGGCTGTACCTGCTCCCGCAACTCCAGGGCGCCGGCCTCACTCTGGAGATCCTCACCGGGGCACCCGACTGGGTCGGCGGCCTCCTCGTCGCCCTCGTCGTCACCGGCATCGTCGCCGCGGGCGGCATGCGCAGCATCACCTTCGTCCAGGCCTTCCAGTACTGGCTGAAGCTCACCGCCCTGCTCGTGCCCGCCCTCTTCCTGACAGCGGCCTGGTTCGGCGACGACGCGCCGCGCGTCCGCTTCGACGCCCCGGCCGTCTTCCGCGAGCACACCACCGTGAAGGTCGCCGACACCGTACGGATCGAGCTCGACGCCCCGCTCACCCTCACCGTCACCGGCCGCGTCGACCACCTTCCGTACGACGGCGGGTCCGTCACCCTGGACGAGGGCGCCCACCGCGTGGACGGCGGCACCGAACTCGCCTTCCCCCGGGGCGCGCCCGTCCCCGCGCGGGCCTCCACCGGAGCCGACCCCCTCGGCTGGTCCCAGCCGCTGGCCGGCGGGCGCGACGGCCACCAGCTCTACGCCACGTACGGGCTGATCCTCGCCACCTTCCTGGGCACCATGGGACTGCCCCACGTCGCGGTCCGCTTCTACACCAGCCCCCACGGCCGGGCGGCGCGCCGCACCACGCTCGTCGTCCTCGGACTCGTCGGCGCGTTCTATCTGCTGCCACCGGTCTACGGGGCGCTCGGCCGCATCTACGCCCCCGAGCTGGCGCTCACCGGAGCCGCCGACGCCGCCGTGCTCGTGCTGCCCGAGCGGATGCTCGGCGGTGTGCTCGGCGACCTCCTCGGCGCGCTGCTCGCCGGCGGAGCCTTCGCCGCCTTCCTCTCCACGGCCTCCGGGCTGACGATGGCGGTCGCCGGAGTCCTCACCCAGGACGTGCTCCCCTCGCGGGGGGTACGGCACTTCCGGCTCGCCACTCTCCTCGCCACCGCCGTACCGCTGACCGCCGGGGTCTTCGCCTCGAAGGTCCCGGTCGCGGACGCGGTCGGCCTCGCGTTCGCGGTCTCCGCCTCCTCCTTCTGCCCCCTCCTCGTCCTCGGCATCTGGTGGCGCCGGCTCACCCCGCCGGGAGCCATGGCCGGGCTCGTGCTAGGCGGCGGATCCGCGCTCACGGCCGTGATGGCGACCCGCGCCGGCCTGCCCGACGAGGGCTGGCCGCACACCCTGATGGCCTGGCCGGCGGTCTGGTCGGTGCCGCTGGGCTTCCTCACGATGATCCTCGTGTCGCTCGCCACCCCCCGGCACATCCCGGCGGGTACCTCGGCACTCCTGGCCCGGCTGCACCTGCCGGAGGAGCTGACGGCCCGCCCGGAGCCGGTGCGTCACGAGCTGCGCCCCGAGCCCGGGGCGAGGGGGGCCGAGCGGTGAGCGGGATCGCGGTCGCCGCCTCCGCCGCCGTCGGCGCCGTACTCCTCGCCGTCGGCTTCGCCCTCGGGCGACTCGCCGCCCGCCGCGGCGACCGGGCGGCCGACCTCGATCTCGGCACCCCCGTCGAGCGGGCCACCTTCACCACCCTGCACACCGCCTCGCTCGCCGCCCGGCCGCTGCGCGCCGGCCTCACCGAGGACACCGCGCGCAAGGCCGCCCGGCACCTTCGCTCGCTCCTCGGCACGGAGGCGCTCTGCCTGACCGACCGGTCCGACGTCCTCGCCTGGGACGGACCGGGCGAGACCCACCACCGCGGGCACGTCATGGAGCAGGTCGCCGGAATCCTGGGCTCGGGGCGCAGCCTCTCCGCGCACACCGGCTGCGCCGATGTCGACTGCCCGCTGCGCTGGGCGGTGATCGCCCCGCTCACCGGGGAGGGCGGCGTCCTCGGAGCTCTCGTCGCCTATGGCTCGCGGGAGTCGGCGGTGCTGGTACGGGCCGCCACGGAGGTCGCCCGCTGGGTCTCCGTCCAGCTCGAACTGGCCGAGCTCGACCGGTCGCGGACCAGGATCGTGGAGGCCGAGATCCGGGCCCTGCGCGCCCAGATCTCCCCGCACTTCATCTTCAACTCCCTCGCCGCCATCGCCTCGTTCGTCCGTACCGACCCCGAACGGGCGCGGGAGCTGCTCCTGGAGTTCGCCGACTTCACCCGGTACTCCTTCCGCAGGCACGGGGAGTTCGCTCAGCTCGCCGACGAACTGCGCGCGATCGAGCAGTACTTGGCGCTCGCCGGGGCCCGTTTCGGCGACCGTCTCAAGGTCACCCTGCAGATCGCGCCCGAGGTGCTTCCGGTGGCGCTGCCGTTCCTCTGCCTCCAGCCGCTCGTGGAGAACGCCGTGAAGCACGGCCTGGAGGACAGCGTGAACGTCTGCCGCGTCACGATCGCGGCCCGTGACGCGGGCTCGGAGGCGGTGGTCGTGATCGAGGACGACGGTGTGGGCATGGACCCGGACGTGCTGCGCGCGATCCTGCTGGGGGAGCGGCCCACCGGTTCGGGCATCGGCCTGTCCAACGTCGACGAACGGCTGCGCCAGGTGTACGGCGCGGAGCACGGACTCGTCATCGAGACAGGGATCGGTGCGGGGATGAAGGTGACGGTACGGATCCCCAAGTACCGTCCCGGGGTGCACCCGACGGCCCCCTAGTCCGTGTGGCCGGGAGCCGGATCGCCGGTTGCGGTGTGGTAGTGGACCGCGAGACCGGTGGTGGCCGGGGCCATCGAGGGGCGCGCGGGACCAGGTTCTCGTCGGAGCCCGCCGGTTCCGGTGGCGGAAGGGCCATGCGTCTTGAGGCCACCGGCAGCCCATGGCAGGCTGATGCCGCATGATCGATGAGTTCGCGAAGGACAACCTGCACAGGAGACTGCGGCGGGACCGCGAGGCGCTGCTCTGGAAGCTCGAGGGTCTGTCCGAATACGACGCCCGCCGACCTTTGACAGCGACCGGGACCAACCTCCTCGGCCTGGTCAAACACGTGGCCAGCGTGGAGGCCAGGTATTTCGGCGAGGTCTTCGACCGCCCTTCCCCGGAACCGTTGCCCCGGTGGCAGGACCACGACGGCAGCGATCTGTGGGCGACCGAGGACGAGACCCGAGATCAGATCACCGAGTTCTATCGGCGCACGTGGCAACACTCGGACGCGACGATCAGCGAGCTTCCCCTCGACGCCCCCGGCCACGTGCCGTGGTGGCCGGAGCCTCATCCCCACACGAACCTGTTTGCCGTCATGGTCCACGTCCTCAGCGAGACCAACCGGCATGCCGGACACGCCGACATCCTGCGTGAAGGCGTCGACGGGCGAACCGGGATGCGCCCCGAACATGAGATGCAGATCGATGAGGAAGCCCGCGTCGCCTACTGCGCGAGGATCGAGCAGGCTGCCAGATCGGCCGCATCGGTCACGGCATAGAAGGTTGCGCCCAGCGGTATCCGCTGTCGGGTGCCCCTGACAGGAATCTCGGAACGGCGTCGGGTCCCCGACGGGCGACTGCGCACGGAAACGGTCTGCATCTGTCCGACGGACTCGTCAGTACAGATGCAGGGCCAGATGGCCGAGCGGGACCCCCAACTGCCAGGCGGGAAGCCAGACATGTGCCGACTCGTCGACGTGGAGGCGGCCGAGTCCGGCCGGCGGGAGGCCGCCGAGGTCGGCCGCTCGCACCGTCGTCGCCTCCAGGAGGCGCCAGGTCTCGCGGGCCATGGCGAGGTCCGGGCCGTCGTCGCCCGCGTGCGTCCGCTCGGCGAGCCGCGCGCGGACCCACTGCGGCCAGGGGTGGTCGTAGGCGGTCCTGGACAGCCACTCGTCGAGCCGGCCCGCGGACCGTGCTCCGCCCAAGGCCCCGTCCCCCTCGCAGAGATGGATGGTGAGCGCGAGTGTCTGGCGCCCGGCCCGGTACTCCAGCGTGCCGGGCGCGACCAGGCAGCCGGCGCGCAGCAGGTCGTCGGCTATGAACTCGGCACACAGCCACGCCATCGGGACGGCGAGTCCGCCCCCGCTGGTGCCGTTCGTACTCTCGGGCAGCAACGCTCCCACCTTCTCCCGGACATGTCGGTCGGCGATCCCGAACACGAGCCTCCACCGAGGAAGACGCGTGCGGGTCGCTCTTTACTCAACTCGCCGGTGTGGTTTCGGATACGTTTCTCCGCCGGATAGGTGCCGGTGTGGCGCCAGGAGGGCGGGGAGACGCCCGGGGCGGTCGGGGCGGTGCGACGGACCGGTGCGTCAGCCGAGGAGCGCGTACACCGCCGTCGCGTGCGCGGCCGTCTCCTCCGTGCCGTCGGCGGTCATCGTGATGTCCGCGAACGCCATACGGCGGCCGGCCTTGGTGAGCCGGGCCCGCACCAGCACGTCCGTACCGAGCACCGCCCGCTGGAAGCTGATGGACTGCTGCACCGTCGTCATCGGTACGAAGCCGCCGCGGGCCGCCGCGACCGCGATCACCGTCGCCGTGTCGGCGGCGGCCATCAGCGCCTGGCCGGACAGGCCGCCGCCCTCCCGGGCGAGCCGGTCGGACCAGGGAAGGCGCAGCACCGCCTCCCGGCCGTCGACCGAGACCACGGAGAGTCCCAGATCGAGCACCCAGGGGGCGAAGTTGTCGGCGAGTACCTTTTCGGCGGCGGCGGAAGTCAGCGTCGGCGTCACGGGATCATTGTGCTGCCACGGTCCGCTGACGGGCAACGGCGCGTCGCCGCGGCCGGTAGTCGGGCAGCCGGTGGCCGAGTTGCCGCAGCGCGTAGTGCGAGCGGGACTTGACCGTTCCGGCGGGGATGCCGAGGTCGGCCGCCGCCTCGTTGACGGTCAGGCCCCGGAAGTAGAGGCTGACCAGCACCGCGCGGTGCTCCGGGCTGAGCCCCCGGACGGCCTCGCGCACGTCGAGCGCGGCCACCGCCGACTCCGTGGCGTCCGCCGGGTCGGGCGTGGCGGCGAGCATCCCGTCGCCGATCTCGGCGGGCCTGGCGAGCCGGGAGCGCCGGGCGTCGATGGCGAGGCGCCGGGCCACGGTGAAGAGCCAGGGGCGCATCGAGTCGTAGGGCCCGTCGAAGGCCTCCGGGTGCAGCCAGGCCCGTACGAGCGTCTCCTGCACCAGGTCCTCCGCGCGCTGCTGGTCGCCGTAGGTCAGCCCGAGCAGGAAGCCGAGGAGGGCCTGGCCGTGGTCACGCTGCAGCTCCGCGAGGGCCCGCTCGTCCGTCGTCGCCTTCCCCGTCGTCACGGTCGCCGTCGTCATGCTCCACACCTCTTCTGCCGGCTCGTCGTCCCGGGGCGTATACGAACGCATGCGGGCGGCAAGGGACAGGGAACGGACAGACGTCTGCGACGAGCGGTCGCACCGAGCGGCGAATGGTGCGATGAGCGGTCGGGGCGGAGGTGTTTCATCCGAATAAGCAGGCTTTACGCCATATGCGGCTTCACCTCTTGACTGGGTCAATGATCCCCTATCAATTCATCAGGAAAGCTTTTTATCCTATGAATCGGGCGGAGTTGGCAGATGACCCAGCGTACGAAGCACGGGGCGACGGCCTTCGCGGCGGTCCTGCTCGCGGCTGTGACCGGCTGCGCGGGCGACATCGGCGCACCCGCCGCCCGTTCCGGCTCCGGGAGCCCCTCCGCCCCCTCGCCGGTCGGTGGCGGGGCCTCCGCCCGGACCGGTTTCACCCTCGTCGCCTCGGGCGACGTCCTGCCGCACGATTCGATCATCCGCCGGGCAGCCGCCGACGCGAACGGCCGGGGATACGACTTCCGGCCGATGTTCTCCGGCGTCAAGAGCGTCGTCTCGGCGGCCGATCTGGCGATCTGCCACATGGAGACCGTGTACGGACCGGAGGGCGGGCCCTACAACCGGCTACCCGGCCTTCACCTCCCCGCCCGAGATCGCCCCGGCACTCAAGGAGACCGGGTACGACTCCTGCTCCACCGCCTCCAACCACACCCTCGACGACGGCGCCGCCGGACTCGCCCGCACCCTCGACGCCCTCGACAAGGCGGGCGTGCGGCACGCCGGTTCGGCCCGCACCGCCGAGGAGGCGGCGCGCCCGACGCTGCTCAGGGCGGGCGATGCCACGGTCGCCCAGCTCGCGTACACCTATGACACCAACGGCTACCCCCTGCCCGCGGGGCAGCCGTGGGCGGTCAACCTGATCGACGAGGAGAAGATCGTCGCCGACGCCCGCGCCGCCCGGAAGGCCGGCGCCGACGTCGTCGTGGTCAGCATCCACTGGGGAACGGAGTGGCAGACCGCCCCGGACCGGCGGCAGCTCACGCTGGGCCGGTCCCTCACCTCGTCGAAGAGCGGCGGCCGGCCCGACATCGACCTCGTCCTCGGCACGCACGCCCATGTCCCGCAGGCGTACGAGAAGGTCAACGGCACCTGGATCGTCTACGGGATGGGGGACCAGATCGCCGGCGACATGGTCAACCACCAGGGCGCCTTCGACCCCCGCGGCAACCAGGGCACCCTCGCGCGCTTCACCTTCACCCCGCCGGCCGCCACCGGCGCGCGGTGGGAGGTCGCCAAGGCGGAGTTCCTTCCGCAGTGGTTCGACACCGGCCGCGGCCGGGTGGTCAACCTCAACGCCGCGATCAGGAAAGGGGAACCCGTGACCGCCGTACGGGACTCCATCCGCGACGTCGTCCTCGGCCGGGGCGCCGCGAAGGACGGTCTGGTGATGGGGGAGTAGCGCACCGGGGCCGCCTCCGCGGTGTGCGCCCAACGGGTGCATTCGGGCGGGCCGTCGGTGTGGATGAGCCACGCCGGTGTTCGACCGTGCGAGCTATAAGTCATGAAAAAGGATGAGAAGCCCAGTGGGCGGCGGACGATCCTGCGCATCGCCGCCGCCCTCGGTGCCACGGCCACGGTCGGAGTCCTCTCGTCGGACCGTCTCACGGCGCCCCCGGGCACCGCACCGGAGGCCTCCGGACCGGCGGGACGTCCGGCCCCCGGCAACAGCCCGGTGGCGGGGCCTCCAGCGGGCCCTGCCGTGGGGCCGCAGGCGGGGGCGCGGCTGAATCCGTCCTCGTACCGGCTCCAGCCGATGACGGCGCACGCGCCCCCCGCCTTCCGGCGGGCCCTCCCACCGGTCCGGCAGCGGCCGTTCCTGAAGATGTCCGGCGTCGGCCGCTCGATGGTGCTCACCTTCGACGACGGCCCCGACCCCCGCTACACGCCGGAGATCCTCGCGACCCTGCGCCGGTACGGCTGCCGGGCGATGTTCTTCGTCTGCGGCGAGATGGCGGTCGAGAACCAGGACCTGCTGCGGGAGATGGCCGCCGACGGGCACGTGGTCGGCAACCACTCGTGGTCCCATCCCCTGATGCCCAAGCTGCGTCCCTCCCGCATCCGGGACGAGCTGGGCTCCACCAGCGACCTGGTCGAGAAGGTCCTCGGCTCGGCTCCGCTCTGGTACCGCGCCCCGTTCGGGGCGTGGAACCGGCACTCGTTCGAGATCGGCGCCGAGCTGGGCATGGAGCCGCTCGCCTGGACCGTCGACACCCTCGACTGGAAGGAGCCGGGCACCGGCAGCATCGTGCGCGGGGTGCTGGACGGGGCGGCGCCCGGCGTCGTCGTCCTCTCGCACGACGCGGGCGGTGACCGCTCCCAGAGCGTCGCTGCGCTGAAGCGGTACCTGCCCGAACTCCTCGACGCCGGCTACAGCATCACCGTGCCCCGGCGCTGAGTCCGTAAGGCGAAGGCCCCCGGTGCCATCGGGCGCCGGGGGCCTTCGCGCGGACGCGGCGACCGCTCAGTTGGATCCGATCATGCGGGCGTAGACCACCACGTTGCCGTCGTAGCCGTTCGCGCGGGAATAGCCGCCGCCGCAGGTGATGACCCGGAGTTCGGGTACCCCCGTGTCGCCGTAGACCGCGGACCCGGGGAAGTCGTTCTTGGCGTACACCTCGATGCCGTAGATCTCGAAGACCGCCGTCCGGCCGTCGTACCGCTCCACCTCGATGTGCTGGCCCTTCTCCAGCGAGCCGAGGCCGTAGAAGACCGCGGGGCCCGCCTGGTTGTCGACGTGTCCGACGACGACGGCCGTGCCGCGCTGACCCGGAGCGATGCCGTTCTGGTACCAGCCCGCCATGTTGGGGTCCTGCGGGGGCGGTGCCTCGATCCACCCGGCGGCGTCCAGACCCACGTCCATGATCGGCGCGTTGACCGAGATGGAAGCGATCCGGATGCGCGAGGCGGGAGCCTGGGGCAGGGCCTCCACGCCGGCGGACATGGGGGGCGCGGGGCCCGTCAGACGGGTGTCGAGCGCCGCGGCGGCCGCCGGCTGAGGCGGGCCGGCCTCGACGTCGACTCCATTGCGCATCATCGCCAGACCGGACAGCATGACGAGGGTCAGGACGCCCCACGGCCGGCGCATCCTTCTGGGCTCGAAGACGCTGAAGTCCTTGGGGCGCATGGTTCTCCCTTCGTGGCGTCGTCAGAACGGTAAGGGCGGCGGGCCGGACCGGCGATCAGAGCGGGGCGAACGGGTGGCGGCCGGGCGGCCGACGGGTGCCGGACGGGTGCCGGGAGGCGGTCCGCGGGCCCCGAACCCCTCGCGTGCGGGGGCGGCCGGGTGACACGGACGATGACCCATCCGAGTATTCGTCGGACAATCACCCTGACGGCCTGTGACCTGCGGCTCCGTCAGATTCGGGGGCGATTCCCCGGCGTGTCGCCTCACCGGGGTGGACCAGTGCCGAAATGCGCGCTTCGCCACTGCTTGTGAGGGTTCGTCATGGAAGGCGTACTCGTCGAACTTCCCGGAGCACCGCTTTGGGGCGTCTTCCACTGGAGGTTCAACCATGCGTGCTGCACGCACTCTGGCGGTGACCGCCACCGCGTTCGCGGCGGTCGGGCTCGCCGCCCCTCTCGCCGCCGCCACCCACGGGCCCACCCAGGCCGTCAGCGCCCACCAGGTCGACCGGGGCGGTGACGGGGCCAACAGCGTCACGGTCTCCCCGTTCGCCGTGCACCAGGGCGGCATCCTCACGATCTCCGTCCGGAACTGCCCCGGCGGCCGGGTCACGTCCAACGCCTTCCCGACGGTCACCCTCTCCGGCAACGTCAACGGGGTGTCCACCGCCACCGCCCGCATCCACGACCACGCCACGCCGGGCCAGTACAACCTGGCCGTCCAGTGCAACGGCCGCACGCTCACCCAGACGTTCCGCGTCCTGGCCGGCCAGGGCGCGCAGGGTGGCCTCGGCGGCTCGCTCGCGCCCAGCTCCACGGAGATGGCGGTCGGCGGATCGCTCGTCGCCGCGGCAGCGCTCGGCGGTGGTCTCTTCATCGCCCGGCGCCGTATGAGCGGCGGAAGGGCCTGACCGCCGAACCTCCCGGTCGGCCCGCTACGCCCGTCGCCCCCGAGTCCTGGATCCAGGACTCGGGGGCGACGGGCTCGGTGTGTTCCGCGGGACGGTGGGTGTTCGTGCTCGCGCAGGCCGGTGGTGAGCGGTACGGGGGACATCGCCCCCGCCGTCAGTGCCGCCGGCCCCGGTCGAGCTGCGCCCGGCGTCGTACGACGAGGACGGTTCCCGTGGCGGCGGCGAGGACGAGGCCCGCGCCGGCCGCCAGCATCACCTTGTCGACCTCGTCGACCGAACCGCCGAGACCGCCCTGGACACCGCGCGGTGTGGTGAGGATGGTCGAGCTGGTGGTCGGCGTGGCGGTGGTGCCGCTGATGGTCAGGTTGACGGTGTCCGTGATGCCGCCGGTGCAGTTGAACGCCACGGTGTAGACGGCACCGCGCCGGGCGTCCGCGTCCACCACGGCGGTGGCCGAGGACCCGGGGGCGATGGTGACCGTGTCGAAGATGCCCGCCGACGCGATCGCCGTACTGCGGCAGCCGGGAGCGGTGAGCGTCACCCGGCCGCCCGGCGCCACCAGCGAGGGGGTCACGACGAAATCGCCCGGTGCCTTCGCTCCGGCGGCCTTGGGGTTCGGTGCGGGTGCGCCGTCCGCCGCGGAGGCGACGGGAGCGGCCAGGGCGAGGGTGGCCGCCCCCAGCAGGGCAGTGGACACGGCACGTATCGCGCGCATGGGTTCCTCCGGGTCCCCGAGGAGCAGCCGCGGAAGCGGTTTCCGCACAAGGACAGGGCATACACCTCGATACCGTCAGACGCTAGGAGCGCACTACCACAGCCGCGATCCCAGACGTGCGAATGGGGGACCGATGTCCCCCGTACGGCCCTGGTGGCGTGTCGCGCGCCGCCGCTACCGCGTGAGGTGCGGAAACAGGTCGGTGAACGGTGTGGCCGTCGCCGAGATCCCGCGCCCGAACGGCGCGTCGAAGTCCCAGATCAGGAAGAGCAGGAAGGCGATGAGCGCGCTGAACAGCCCCGCGAGCAGGAGCTCCCGGCCGGTGCGCCGGATCTGCAGGGTGAAGATGAGCCCGACCGTCACCAGCGCGCCGATGATCAGGCCGAACCACACCACCCCGGGCATGGTCGCCCCCGCGTTCTGCCCCCGGGCCCCACGCGCGTCGTCCACCACGGCCACCTGGTCCACGAGCGGTTGGTACGCCTGCCCCTCGTGGTCGTCCGCCGGCCGGTAGTCGGTCACGCTCCTGCGCACCTGTTCGAGCAGCCGGGTGCCCTGCTCGCTGAGTGCGCCGTGCTCGGACATGTGGTCCCACTCCTCGTCGACCACGTACGCGGCGTACGCGTCGACGTCGGCGCGGATCCGGTCCCGGACGCCGGCCGGGTACACCTCGACCCGGGCCGAGATCTCGTGCAGCGCCTGGGCCTCCTGGCGGACGGTCTCCTGGGCAGCGCCGCGTGCCTCCCAGACGCCCGCGATCGCGAGGCCGAGCACGATCGCGTAGATCACGCCGATCATCATGGTCATGTACTCCATGACGTCGGGGGTCTCGCTGGGATCGTCGTCGTCGGGGACCCTGCGGTTGTTGATGACGACGATGGTGAGGACGACCGCGCACGCGGCGGCCATCGCGATGGTCAGGACGAGCCATTCGGACATGGTGTTCCCTTCGGCGGGCTCAGCGGGCTCAGCGGGCTCGGCGGGCTCAGCGGGAGCGCGGGCGCAGGATCGCAGTCGCGAGCACCGCGGGGGCGGTGACCAGCAGCATCAGGGAGACGAGCGAGGGCCCGCCCGTGGGCTGGGGCCGGGCGGTCCGGCGGTACTCGGGCAGGGCGACGGGCGCGGGCGCGGGTGCCGGCGGTCGCGCACGCGCCGACGGTGTCGTTGACGGTGAGGGCGGCGGGGGAGCGGGCGCCGGTGGTGGCGGGGCCGGAGCGCGGCTCGGCGGGGCCGGTGGTGGCGGAGGCGGGGGGTCCGCCCGCTCAGGAGGGGGCGGCGGCGTGGGTTTCGGCGGCGTCGGTTCCTTGGGCGGTTCCTTCGTCGGTTCCGGTGTGGGCTCGGGCGTCGGCTCCGGTGTGGGCGTCGGCGTCGGTTCCGGGGTGGGCGACGGAGTCGGCTCCGGAGTGGGCTCCGGACAGGGCGGCGGGGTGGTCGGCGGGGGCGGACACCCGCCCGGACCGGTGCCCGCGACCGAGGTGTTCGAGCCGCCCGGCCCGGTCACGGCGTAGGCGCAGGCGTCGGCGGCCGCGGGCGCCGGGGCGGCGAGCAGCCACAGCAGCGCGGCGGCCGCCAGCGATCGCGCGAGGTGAGATCCGTACAGAGACACAGGCACGCCGAAGAGCATGATCAGAGCCCCGGCCCAGCACGCCGGGAACCGGGCCGGATTCCCCGGATGGAGGGGATCTCGGCCGTCAGTGGTTTGACGATCTCCGAAAGTTTTCTTCGCCGCCGTTGAGTGCGACGCCTCCGAGCCCCGTATCCAATGCCGTGAAGCGGCCGCGGAGGCTGCGCCGACAAGCAATGACGCAACGGGAGTTGACATGAAGACCTGGGGGAACGCGGCGCTCGCACTGACGGCGGCGACGATGCTCGCTCTGACGACGGCGTGCGGTCAGGAACAGGGCGACCAGACACTGGGCGGCCAGCCCGCGGGAGCCGCCAACCCGGCCGAAGCCCCCGCCGACGCCGGATACAGCTCCGGCGGTTACGCCTCCGGGGGTTACGGCGACAGCGGCGGCGGCGAGGCGGAGCCCGCCGGGCAGATGGCGGTGGCGTCCACCAAGCAGCTCGGCAAGGTGGTCACCGACAGCGAGGGCTTCACGCTCTACCGCTTCGACAAGGACTCCGCCTCCCCGCCGAAGGCCACCTGCGAGGGCGACTGCGTCAAGGCGTGGCCCGTGGTGAGTGCGGAGGGCGCCAAGGCCCCGGCCGGCGTGGACGCCTCACTGCTGGGCGAGGTCACCCGCGCGGACGGCAGCAAGCAACTGACGCTCGGTGGCTGGCCGATGTACCGGTACGCCAAGGACACCAAGCCCGGAGACGTCAACGGCCAGGGCGTCGGCGGCACCTGGTTCGCCTCCGCCCCCGACGGCAAGAAGGCCTCGGCGGGAGCCGACGGCGGCGCCGCGGAGGAGGGCGCCGAGGAGGAGCCGGTGACGGACGCGGCCGGGCTCTCGGTGCACAAGGATCCCAAGCTCGGTGAGATCGTGGTCGATTCGCGAGGAATGACGGTCTACCGCTTCAAGAAGGATTCCGCCTGGCCCATGAAGACGGCCTGCACCGGTGCCTGCCTGGAGAAGTGGCCGGTTGTCGCCCCCGTCGACAAGAACGACATCGAGGGCATCACGAAGAAGGGCTTCGTCACCTTCTCCCGGCCCGACGGCATCAAGCAGCAGACCATCGACTGCTGGCCCCTCTACACCTTCGCCGGCGACGAGGAGCCCGGAGACACCAACGGCCAGGGTGTGGGCGGCACCTGGTATGCCGTCTCCCCCGAGGGAAAGCTGGTCGGAGCGCCCAAGTAGGTCCCCCGCGCCGCGCTTCCGGCCTGCCGGCCCGCCGTCACCTCCCCGGTGACGGCGGGCCGGCGCACGTCCGTATGCACGTGAAAATGCACGAGCTGAAGGCGTGAACCTTTCTCTTCCGCTCGCACGTGCCAATGGCGTGTGACGAAGAACGGACCGCGAATTTCCGTTTCCACTCGCTCTCGCGACGGGCGATCAGTAGCCTCTGCTCGAACACCGGCCGCGAACACCTGGCCGCGTCCCCCGTGGTTGACTCGTTGGAGACAGTGATGGAGCGTCCCGCCTGGGCCCCGCCGGGCATCGATATCTCGGTGCCGAGCGTGTCCCGAATGTACGACTTCTATCTGGGCGGCTCGCACAATTTCGAGGTCGACCGCGAAGCGGCCCGCAAGGCCATGGAGTTCATGCCGGGGCTCCCCAAGGTCATGCAGGCGAACCGTGCCTTCATGCGCCGCGCCGTGCGCTACGCCGTCGCCGAGGGCGTCACCCAGTTCCTCGACATAGGCTCCGGCATACCGACGTTCGGCAACGTCCACGAGGTCGCCATGGCCGCCTCGCCCGACGCGCGCGTGGTGTACGTCGACCACGACCCGGTGGCCGTGGCGCACAGCCGGGCCGTGCTGGAGGGCGAGGAGCGCGCCGCCGTCGTCGCGGCCGACCTGCGCAAGCCCCGGGAGATCCTGGACAGCGCCGAGGTCCGCCAACTCCTGGACTTGGAGCGGCCCGTGGCGCTGCTGCTGGTGGCCGTCCTGCACTTCCTCGAGGACGAGGACGAGCCCCGCGCGGCGGTCGCCGAGCTGCTCGACGCCCTCGCCCCCGGCAGCCTGCTCGTGCTGACCCACGCCTCCTACGAGGGCATCCCGCTGACGGAGGACGAAGCCGCGGGTACCGTCGGTGTGTACCGGCAGATCCGCAACCCCCTCGTCATGCGCTCGCACGCCGAGATCAGCCGGTTCTTCGACGGCTGCGAGCCGGTCGAGCCCGGCGTGGTATCCATGCCGGAGTGGCGGCCCGAGAGCCCGGTGGAGGAGGAGGATCCCTACGCCTTCTCGGGCTTCGCCGGTGTGGGGCGCAAGGCGTGAAGGTGCCGTCGCAGCCGTCGGGCTCCGGTGCGGAACCGGACAGCCTGGAGGACAGACTCCGGCGGTTCGTGACCATCTGGAGCCGGGCCACCTTCCCTGTCACGGCCACCTCCATGACCCGCGCCGAGTTCGAGCAGCAACTGATGCCGCTCGCCCGCGCGCTGTGCGCCGCGCTGCACGACCGGTCCCTGGACACGGCGCCCGCCCACGGCGCCGGCGCCGCGCTGGTCGGCATCCACTGCACGGAGCCCGACGCGCTCAGCCGCACCCTCGGCGTCATCGACGCCTACCTGGTGCTCTACTGCGGTGACGAGGAGAGCGCCTCCACGGAGGAGCTGCGGGCCCGCTGTTCACGGCTGCAGCACGCGATGGCGGCCGGCTTCGCCCAGGCACTGCGCGAGCGGACCCGCGCCGAGCAGGAGGCCATCGCCCGCTCCGCGCTCAGCGCCCGCAACGCCGCCGAAGTCGCCCTGCACACCACCGAGAGCCGCTTCCGGGCGGTCTTCGACGGGGCGGCGGTCGGGATCGGCATCGCCGACCTCGAAGGGAACGTCCTGGAGGTCAACGAGACCCTCACCCGGATGTTCGGCGGTCTGGACGGGCAGATCCGCGCGCGCAAGGTCAAGGAGTGGGCCCACCCCGAGGACGGCCCGCACGTCTGGAAGCTCTACGACGAACTCGTGCGCGGCGAGCGCGAGCACTACCGCGTGGAGAAGCCGTACTACCGGGGCGACGGCACGGTCCTGTGGACCAACCTCACGGTCTCGCTGCTGCGCGACGCCGAGGGCTTCCCGCAGTACCAGCTCGCCCTCCTGGAGGACACCACCGAGCGGCGGCTGCTCAACCTGCGCCTGCGGTACGAGGCGACCCATGACGCGCTCACCGGGCTGCCCAACCGGACCCTGTTCTTCGAGCGCCTGGAGAAGGCCCTCAGCTCGGCCGACGGCGGCCGTTTCGGCCTCTGCTACCTCGACCTGGACGGCTTCAAGGCGATCAACGACAGCCTCGGCCACGCGACCGGCGACCGGCTGCTCGTCGAGGTCGCCGACCGGCTGCAGAGCTGCGCCACCGCCCCGGGCGAGATGGTGGCCCGCCTCGGCGGCGACGAGTTCGTCGCGCTGACCACCGGTCCGCACACCGAGCGCGAGGTCGCCGAGCTGGCCAACCGCATCCTCGCCACGCTCGCCACCCCCGTCCGGATCGACGGCCGTGAGCTGACGGTCCGCGGCAGCGTCGGTGTCGTCGAGGGACCGGCGGGGGAGCGGACACCGGCCGAGGTGCTGCGCAGCGCCGACATCACCATGTACCGCGCCAAGTCGGCCGGCGGAAACCGCTTCGAGTTCGCCGACGCCGAGGCCGACGCCCGGGCGATCACCCGGCACGGGCTGACCACCGCGCTTCCGGCGGCCCTGGAACGCGGCGAGTTCTTCATCGAGTACCAGCCGCTGGTACATCTCGGCGACGGCAGCGTACACGGCGCCGAGGCGCTCGTACGGTGGTGCCATCCGCAGCACGGCGTACTGGGGCCCGACCGGTTCATCCCGCTCGCGGAGAACACCGGGCTGATCGTGCCGCTGGGCCGCTGGGTCCTCCAGGAGGCCGTCCGCCAGGCCCGGTTCTGGCAGGCCCGGCACGCCGACGGCGGCCCGCTGCGCATCAACGTCAACCTCTCGCCGACCCAGCTGCACCATCCGCGCCTGGTCGCCGACACCGTCGACGTCCTGGAGCGCTCGGGCCTCGAACCGGGCGCGCTCTGCCTGGAGGTCACCGAGTCGGCGCTGATCGGCGCGGACGACGACCTGCTGAAGCCGCTGCGCCAGCTCGCCGAGATGGGTGTGGACATCGCGCTCGACGACTTCGGCACGGGCTACTCGAACCTGGCCAATCTGCGGCGGCTGCCGGTGAGCGTCCTCAAGCTGGATCGTTCCTTCACCCAGGGCATGCAGCAGCACCCCGCCGACCCGGTCGACCTCAAGATCGTGGAGGGCATCGTCTCGCTCGCGCACAGCCTGGAACTGGCGGTGACGGTGGAGGGCGTGGAGACGGGCGCACAGGCGCAGCAGCTCAGGGAGCTCGGCTGCGACACCGCGCAGGGCTGGTACTACGCCCGCCCGGGCGCTCCGGACCGCATCCACTCCCTGCTCCTGGCGGACGCGGTGTAACACCCGCCGAGGGACACGTTCCCGCCAGGGGACGGTGCCGGCCCCGACCGGGGCGCGGTCAGGTGGACCGGAGGAGCAGGCGCTGCAGCTCCCGCGCGGCCCGGGGCGGTGCCACGTCGCTGCGGTGGGCCAGCGCGATCGTACGGCGCAGCCCCGGACGGGCCAGGGCCGTGACCCGGAGGTCGCGGCCCGCGCGGGCCGCGACCATGGCCGGCACCACCGCCGCCCCGAGGCCCGCGCGGACGAAGCCGAGCACCGCGTCCATCTCGCCGCCCTCCACCGTGAACGTGGGCTCGAAGCCCTCCGCCCGGCACGCGGCCACCGTCAGCTCCCGCAGGTCGTACCCGTGCCGGAACATCACCAGCGGCTGGTCGCGCAGATCCGCGATCCGTACCGGCCGGGCCGGCGCCCGGCCCGCCGCGCTCGACACCACCACCAGATCCTCGCGCAGCAGCTCGACCGTCGTCAGGGCCGGGGACGGCGTCGGCAGCGGCAGCACCACGAGGGCGAGGTCGAGCGCGCCACGCGCCAGCTCCCGTACGAGGTCGTGCGAGCCGCCCTCCTCGATGAGGAGCTGGATCCCGGGGTGGAGATCGTGGAAGGCGCGGAGCACATCCGGCAGCAGACCCGTGCAGAGGCTAGGCGTCGCACCGAGCCGAACCCGCCCGCGCCTCAGCTGCACCAGCTCCTGCACCTCGTGGCGCGCCGTGTCCGTGTCCGCCAGGATCCGGCGCGCGAGCGGCAGCAGCGCCTCGCCGGCGTCGGTCAGCGTGATGTTCCCCCGCGCCCGGCTGAACAGCTCCGCCCCCAGCTCCTTCTCCAGGGCCCGGATCTGCTGCGAGAGCGAGGGCTGGGAGACGTGCACCCGCTCGGCGGCACGCGTGAAGTGCCGGGTCTCGGCCACCGCCACGAAGTACTGGAGCTGCTGGAACTGCATAGGCTCAGCCTATCGAGATGAGCCGGACCATGTCTTGGACCTCTCGGGCCCTTCGGCCCTAGCGTCGGATGCATGGCTCTGGCAACGAAGGCGGCACCCCCGCCGCCCACCCGCCCCCGCGGCTTCTGGTCCTCGACCATCGGCAAGAAGACCGTCATGGCCGTCAGCGGTCTGCTCATGCTCGGCTACCTCGTGGCCCACGTCATGGGCAACCTCAAGGTCTTCTTCGGCCCCGAGGAGTTCAACGCCTACGGCCACTGGCTGCGCACCATGGGCGCACCGGTCCTGCACTACTCCTGGGCCCTCTGGCTCGTCCGGATCGTGCTGCTCGCCGCCGTGGTCGGCCACGCCGTCTCCGCGTACCAGCTCAGCAGGCGCGACATCAAGGCACGGCCCACCGGCTACGTGCACCGCCGCAGGAAGTCGTCGTACGCCACGCGCACCATGCGCTGGGGCGGGATCATCCTGGCCCTCTTCATCGTCTGGCACATCCTGGACCTGACCACCGGCACCGTCCACACCGGCGGCTTCCAGGAGGGTCACCCGTACCAGAACGTCGTGGACACCTTCTCCACGTGGTACGGCAACGTGATCTACATCGTCGCCATGCTCGCCGTCGGCCTCCACGTCCGCCACGGCTTCTGGAGCGCCGCGCAGACCCTCGGCGTCGGCAACGCCCGGCGCGAGCGGCTGCTCAAGGCCCTCGCGAACGGCCTCGCGCTCGTCCTGACCGCGGGCTTCGTCTCCGTACCCGTAGCCGTCATGACCGGAGTGGTGAGCTGACATGAGCTTCCTCGACTTCACGACCGGTGAGCCGGTCGTCGACCACAAGGCCCCCGCGGGACCGATCGCGGAACGCTGGGACACCCGGCGCTTCCAGGCCAGGCTGGTCAACCCCGCCAACCGCCGCAAGCACACCGTCATCGTCGTCGGCACCGGCCTCGCCGGCGGATCCGCCGGCGCGACCCTCGCCGAACAGGGCTACCACGTCGTCCAGTTCTGCTACCAGGACTCCCCGCGGCGCGCCCACTCCATCGCCGCCCAGGGCGGCATCAACGCGGCCAAGAACTACCGCAACGACGGCGACTCCGTCCACCGCCTCTTCTACGACACCGTCAAGGGCGGCGACTTCCGCGCCCGCGAGTCCAACGTCCACCGCCTCGCGCAGATCTCGGTCGAGATCATCGACCAGTGCGTCGCCCAGGGCGTCCCCTTCGCCCGCGAGTACGGCGGACTGCTCGACACCCGCTCGTTCGGCGGCGTCCAGGTCTCCCGTACCTTCTACGCCCGCGGCCAGACGGGCCAGCAGCTGCTTCTCGGCGCGTACCAGGCGCTCTCCCGCCAGATCGCCGCGGGCAACGTCGAGATGCATGCCCGCACCGAGATGCTCGACCTGATCGTGGTCGACGGCCGGGCCCGCGGCATCGTCGCCCGCGACCTGATCACCGGCGCTGTCTCCACCCACTACGCGGACGCGGTGGTCCTCGCCAGCGGCGGCTACGGCAACGTCTTCTACCTGTCGACGAACGCCATGAACTCCAACGCCACCGCCGTCTGGCGGGCCCACCGGCGCGGGGCGTACTTCGCCAACCCCTGCTTCACCCAGATCCACCCCACCTGCATCCCGCGCACCGGCGACCACCAGTCCAAGCTGACGCTGATGAGCGAGTCGCTGCGCAACGACGGCCGCATCTGGGTCCCCAGGGCGAAGGGCGACAACCGGCCGGCCGCCGAGATCCCCGAGGACGAGCGCGACTACTACCTGGAGCGCATCTACCCCTCCTTCGGCAACCTCGTCCCGCGTGACATCGCCTCCCGTGCCGCGAAGAACGTCTGCGACGAGGGGCGTGGTGTCGGCCCCGGCGGACAGGGACAGAGGGGCGGAGCCGAAGGCTTCTCGGGCGAGGGTGGTGGCGGGCGACGGGAGGGCGTGTACCTGGACTTCGCCGACGCCATCCGGCGGATGGGCCGCAAGGCAGTCGAGGAGAAGTACGGCAACCTCTTCGACATGTACGAGCGGATCACCGCCGAGAACCCGTACGAGGTCCCGATGCGGATCTATCCCGCCGTGCACTACACGATGGGCGGACTCTGGGTCGACTACGACCTCCAGACCACTGTGCCGGGCCTGTTCGCCATCGGCGAGGCCAACTTCTCCGACCACGGCGCCAACCGGCTGGGCGCCTCCGCGCTGATGCAGGGCCTCGCCGACGGCTACTTCGTGCTGCCCTCCACCATCAGCGACTACCTCGCACGCCACCCGCACTCCGAACCTGTCACCGACGAACACCCGGTGGTCCGCGAGGTGTTGGCTGAGACAGAGGACCGGATCAACCTCCTGCTCGCCGTGGACGGAGACCGGACCCCGGACTCCTTCCACCGCGAACTCGGCGAACTCATGTGGGAGTTCTGCGGGATGTCCCGCACCGACGAGGGCCTGCGCACGGCGCTGGGGCGCATCCCGCAGATCCGCGAGGAGTTCTGGCGCCGCATCAAGGTCCCCGGCACGGGCGAGGAGTTCAACCAGTCGCTGGAGAAGGCCAACCGGATCGTCGACTACCTCGAACTGGCCGAGCTGATGTGCCTCGACGCGCTGAACCGCGCCGAGTCCTGCGGCGGCCACTTCCGCGAGGAGTCCCAGACGCCGGACGGCGAGGCCGCGCGGCGCGACGAGGAGTACTCGTACGCGGCGGCCTGGGAGTTCACCGACGGCGGCGCACCCGTCCTGCACAAGGAAGACCTCGTCTTCGAGTACGTCCACCCCACCCAGCGGAGCTACGCATGAAGCTCACCCTGCGCATCTGGCGCCAGAAGAACGCCGACGCCCCCGGCGCCATGTCCACCTACGACATCGACGGCATCTCCTCCGACATGTCGTTCCTGGAGATGCTCGACACGCTGAACGAGGAGCTCATCCTGCGCGGGGAGGACCCCGTCGCCTTCGACCACGACTGCCGCGAGGGGATCTGCGGCGCGTGCAGCCTGGTCATCGACGGAGACGCCCACGGCCCCGAGCGCACCACCACCTGCCAGCTCCACATGCGGTCCTTCCGCGACGGCGACACCATCGACATCGAGCCGTGGCGTGCCTCCGCGTTCCCCGTGGTCAAGGACCTGGTGGTCGACCGGTCCGCCTTCGACCGCATCATCCAGGCCGGCGGCTACATCAGCACCCCCACGGGCTCGGCCCCCGAGGCCCATGCGACCCCGGTGCCCAAGGCCGACGCCGACTTCGCGTTCGAGCACGCCGAGTGCATCGGCTGCGGCGCGTGCGTGGCCGCCTGCCCGAACGGATCGGCGATGCTGTTCACCTCGGCGAAGGTCAACCATCTGAACGTGCTGCCCCAGGGCGCCCCGGAGCGCGAGACCCGGGTCCTCGACATGGTCGGCCAGATGGACGCCGAGGGCTTCGGCGGCTGCACGCTCACCGGGGAGTGCGCGACGGCCTGCCCGAAGGGGATCCCGCTCCCGTCGATCGCGGCCATGAACAAGGAGTGGCTCCGCGCGACGCGCAGGTCCGGCCGTCGGTAGGGAGGTCGAGGTCGGACCCGCGGCCTCCGCGGCCCTCCCGGTCAGCCGCCGACCGCCCGCAAGGTGCCCGGCCGGCGGCCGACCAGCCGGTCCAGGGCGGCGGAGGACGCCTCGTCGGCGGGCAGCCGTACCACGAGCCGCTGCCCGTCGGCCTCGGCCAGGTCGAGCACCTCGTACGCGAGCCGCAGCTCACCGGCCTCGGGGTGCACCAGCCGCTCGACCCCCGAGCGCTCCGGCAGCACACCGGCGGAGGCCAGCCGGTCCGAGAAGGCCGCGCCGGCGGTGACCGTCAGCTCTCTGGCCAGCTCGGCCATCGCCGGATCGGAGCCGGTGACGCCGAAGTACAGCCCCGCCACCTGCTGGTCGGCGACCCGGTCCCAGTCCGGGTAGACCTCCCGGGCCCTCGGATCGGTGAGGACGTACCGCGGCAGGCTCGGCGGATCGCCGTCGAGCAGGCCCACCGGCCCCGCGAGCCGCGCGAAGCCGTCGCTGTACGCGACGATCTCACCGAGCATGTTCGTCACCGCGGCCGGCGTCTCGCCGAGCCGGTCGAGCAGCGCACGCACGGTGGACCGCACCTCACGGGCCGGGGCCGGAGCGAGCGAGCACATGTGCTGGTCCTGCCCGTGCTTCTGCAGCCGCCGCATATGGACCCGGGCGTCGAGCGGCAGCCGCAGGGCGTCGCTCAGCGCGCCGAGGACCTGGGCCGACGGGTTGCGGTCCCGGCCCTGCTCCAGGCGTGCCAGGTACTCGACGCTGATCCCGGCGAGCATCGCCAGCTCCGTCCGCCGCAACCCCGGGGTCCGTCGGCGTGTCCCGGCGGGCAGCCCGGCCTCGGCGGGTGTCAGGGCCTCGCGTCGGGCGCGCAGGAACGCTCCCAGTTCGTTGTCGCTCACTCCACGATCGTACGAGCGCGGGGCGAGAACAGGGTGGCCCTGTCACTACCAGGCTCGTCACTACCAGGCTGCGCACTACCCGTCCGGGCGCGGCCTTCCTCGCGGGACGGCGAGGCCCCAGCGTGGAGCCATGACCACTGAACAGCAGACCAGCCCGACCGCACTTCCGCTGACCGCCGGCCGCTGGGCCTTCGACCCGCTGCACTCCGCCGTCGGCTTCACCGTCCGTCACCTCGGCATCTCCAAGGTGCGCGGCCGCTTCAACGACCTCGACGCGGAGCTCGTCGTCGGTGAGAGCCTGGCGGACTCGTCGATCACCGCGACCGTCGCGCTGGCCTCCATCGACACGGGCAACGCGGACCGTGACGCGCATGTGCGGGCCGCGGACATGCTCGACGTGGAGAAGCGCCCCACGATGACGTTCCGCTCGACCCGGATCGGCGGTGCGGACGGGGAATGGACGCTCCAGGGCGACCTCACCATCGGGGACGTCACCCGGCCCGTCACCTTCGACGTGGAGTTCGGCGGAGTCGTGGAGGTGCCGATGGAAGGCAGCCGGCACGCGGGCTTCGACGCCACGGGTGAGTTCCGCCGCAGCGACTTCGGCCTGGACTTCGCCCCCGGCTTCCTCGGTGACGTGATCAAGGTGAGCCTGGAGGTCCAGTTCGTGGAGCCCTAGCTCACCGGGGGCATCAACCGCCGAGCCGGGCCGCGAGATAGCGCGCGGTCCGGCTCTCCGGCGCGGCGGCCACCGCGTGCGGCGGGCCCTCGGCAACGATCCTGCCGCCCTCCTCGCCGCCGCCCGGACCGAGGTCGAGCACCCAGTCCGCCGTGGCGACCACGTCCATGTCGTGCTCGACGACGACCACCGAGTGCCCGGCGTCGACCAGGCCGTGGAGCTGGCGCATCAGCACCTCCACATCGGCCGGGTGGAGGCCGGTCGTCGGCTCGTCCAGGACGTAGAGGGTGTGTCCGCGGCGCAGCCGCTGGAGCTCGGCGGCGAGCTTGATGCGCTGGGCCTCGCCCCCGGACAGCTCGGTCGCCGGCTGGCCGAGCCGGAGATAGCCGAGGCCGACGTCGAGCAGCGTGCGCAGACTGCGGGCGGCCGCCGGGGTGTCGGCGAAGAAGCCGGCCGCCGACTCGACCGTGAGATCCAGGACCTCCGCGATCGTGAGCCCCCGCAGTCGCACCTCGAGGGTCTCCGGGTTGTAGCGGGCGCCCCGGCAGTCGGGGCAGGGGGTGTACGTGCTCGGCAGGAAGAGCAGCTCGACCGAGACGAAGCCCTCGCCCTGACAGGTCTCGCACCGCCCGCCGGGCACGTTGAACGAGAACCGTCCCGCCTTGTACCCGCGCTCCCGGGCCTCCTCGGTGGCCGTGAACAGCTTGCGCACCACGTCGAAGAGACCGGTGTACGTCGCGAGGTTGGAGCGCGGCGTCCGCCCGATCGGCCTCTGGTCCACCGTCACCAGCCGCTCCACGCCCTCCAGTTCCTCGCCGAGCGTGCCGACCAGGGTCGACTTGCCCGACCCCGAGACCCCGGTCACCGCCGTGAGGACCCCGGTGGGGAAGGCCGCGTCGACCGCCTTGAGGTTGTGCCGGCTGACCGGCCCGGTGCGCAGCCAGCCGGTGGGCCGGCGCACCGTCCGCGCGGGGGCGGGCGCGCGGTCGAAGAGGAAACGGCGGGTCGCCGACTCCTCCACTCCCGCGAGGTCCCCCGGCGGACCGCTGTGCAGCACCCGGCCGCCGTGCACCCCCGCCCGGGGGCCGACGTCCACGATCCAGTCGGCGTGGCGGATCACGTCGAGATGGTGCTCCACCACGAACACCGTGTTGCCGGCGGCCTTGAGCCGGTCGAGGACGACCAGCAGCGCCTCGGTGTCGGCCGGGTGCAGACCCGCGGACGGCTCGTCGAGTACGTACACGACACCGAAGAGACCTGAGCGCAACTGGGTCGCCAGGCGAAGCCGTTGGAGCTCGCCGCTGGAGAGTGACGGGGTGGTGCGGTCCAGGCTGAGGTAGCCGAGGCCCAGCTCGGTCACCGTGCCGATCCGCGCGACGAGGTCCTCGGTCAGGAACCGCGCCGTCTCCGAGCCGTCGTGCTCCGTCAGAAGCCCCGCCAGAGCCGTCAGCGGAAGAGCGGCCAGCTCGGCGATCGTGCGTCCCGCGAAGGTCACCGCGAGCGCCTCCGGCCGCAGCCGGCTGCCCTCGCACACCGGGCACGGCGCGCTGGTCAGGAAGCGCTCGGCCTTCGCCCGCAGCGTGGCGCTCTTCGAGTCGGAGAACGTGTGCATCACATAGCGGCGGGCGCTCATGTACGTTCCCTGGTACGGGCGTTGGATGCGACCCGCATCCCGTACCGGATGGACCGTGACGACCGGCTGCTCGTCGGTGAAGAGGATCCACTCCCGGTCCTTCGCGTCGAGCTCCCGCCACGGCCGGTCGACGTCGTGGCCGAGCGCGTCCAGCACGTCGCGCAGGTTCTTGCCCTGCCAGGCGCCGGGCCACGCGGCGATCGCCCCCTCCCGGATCGACAACTCCGGGTCGGGTACGAGGAGTTCCTCGCCGGTCTCGTGGACGAGGCCCAGACCGTGGCACTCGGGGCAGGCGCCGACGGCGGTGTTCGGCGAGAACGAGTCGGAGTCGAGCCGCGCGGCCCCCGCCGGATACGTCCCGGCGCGGGAGAACAGCATGCGCAGCGAGTTGGAGAGCGTGGTGACCGTGCCGACCGACGAGCGGGTGTTCGGCGAGGATCGGCGCTGTTCGAGGGAGACCGCCGGGGGAAGCCCGGTGATCTCGCCGACCTTCGGCGCCCCCACCTGATGGATCAGCCGCCGGGCGTAGGGCGCGACCGACTCGAAGTAGCGGCGCTGGGCCTCCGCGTAGATCGTCCCGAACGCGAGCGAGGACTTGCCGGAGCCGGACACCCCGGTGAAGACGGCGATCGCGTCACGCGGGACGTCCACGTCGACGCCGGCGAGGTTGTGCTCGCGGGCGCCGCGGACGCGGACGTACGGGTCATGGCCGTCGATGCGAGTGTCGGGCATTCCGCAATTCTAGGTGTTTGCGCTGGTCAGGCCCGCCACGCGAGCCAGACGGCGGTACGAGTCGAGGAGCGCCGCACGGTCGTACGTACTGGTCGTCACCAGCACTTCCTGAGCCCCGCTCTCCTTCACCACCCGCTCCAGCGCGTCGCCGACCTGCTCCTCCGTGCCGTACAGGTGTCCCGTCAGACCCGACTCGAAGAAGCCGCGCTGCTTGTCGGTCATGGGGAGCCGCAGGATCTCCTCCACGGGCCTGAGAGGCGGGAAGACGCCCTGGGTGCGGGAGTGGGCGAGCGACCACGCCTCCGGTATCAGCAGGCTCCGCGCCTCCTCCTCGGTCGCGGCGACGGCGACGGTGCCCGCGATCACGACGTAGGGCTCCTCGGACCACGCCGAGGGGCGGAACGCGGACCGGTAGGCGTCGACGGCGCCCAGCATCCGCTCCCTGCCTCGCAGATCGCCGATCACCAGCGGCAGCCCCGCCTCGGCGGCGATCGTCGCGCCCTCGCCTGTCGCAAGGACGTACGGCGGGATCCGCAGACCCTCCGCCGGGCGGGCGTGCACCTGGGGGTGGGCGGTCTGGGTGCCCTCGAACCAGCCGAGGAGCTCGGACAGCTGCTCGCCGAAGCGGTCCGCGTCCTCCTTGTCCCGGCCGAGCGCGCGCCGGATCCCGTCGGTGAAGCCGACGGAGCGGCCGAGTCCCATGTCGATCCGGCCCGGGAACAGCGACTCCAGGACGCCGAACTGTTCGGCGACGACCATCGGCTGGTGGTTGGGGAGCATCACCCCACCGGTGCCGACCCGGATGGACGAGGTCGCGGCGGCCACGGCGGCCGCGAGCACGGTCGGCGCGGAACCGGCCACGCCGGGCACGCTGTGGTGCTCGGAGACCCAGAACCGGTGGTACCCGAGCGCCTCCGCCTGCCGCGCGAGCTCCACGCTCGCCCGCAGGGCGACGGCCCCGTCCTCACCCTCCCGGGTCCGGGAACGGTCGAGGACGGAGAAGCGGATGCCGCCGAGAGAAGAGGTCACGCAGGGTTCAACGCGTGCGGGCGCGGAGGATTCCCGGGCGGGCGGGGCGGGGCGGGGCGGGGCGAGGCGGGGCGGGGCGGGGCGAGGCGGTCGGCGACGGCATTCCTGCATGCGGGCGTCCCGGAAGTCCGGCACTCCGGCGTCCCGGAACTCCGGCGCCTCAGCGCCCCGTATGTGGCGCCCCGGCACCCGGTGCCCCAGCGCCCCGCCACTTCGGCGTCGCGGCGCCCCGCCACTCCGCGCGTCTCCGCCCCCCCGGCGCCTCAGCGCCCCAGTACTCCAGCCGCGCGGCGACCCGGCGCCCAGCACTCCGCGCGTCTCCGCCCCTCTGTGCCCCAGCGCCCCGGTACTCCGGCGTCGCGGCGCGCCGGCGCCCCAGCACTCCGGCGTCGCGGCGCCCCAGCGCCCCGGTACTCCCCGCGTCTCCGCCCCCCGGCACCCCCGGCCTCCCGGCCCCCCCCGGCGGGCCGCGTGCCCCCGCCTCGTCCGTCCTGCCTACGCTGTCCGTGTGACGCGCAACCGCAGCCCCCTCGCCGTGTTCGACCTCGACAACACCCTCGCCGGCACCGCCCACCGGCAGCGGTTCCTGGAGCGCCGGCCGCGCGACTGGACGGCGTTCTTCGCCGCGGCGCCGCACGACCCGCCGCTCGCGGAGGGTGTCGCCCTGTGCCTGGAGGCCGCCGAGGAGTGCGAGATCGTCTATCTCACCGGGCGCCCCGAGCGCTGCCGCCGGGACACCGTCGCATGGCTGGCCGCACAGGGACTGCCGGAAGGCGCCCTCCACATGCGGCGTGACCGCGACTTCCGCCCCGCGCGCCAGACCAAGCTGGAGATCCTGCGCCGGCTCGGCCGCGACCGGGAGATCCGGATGCTCGTCGACGACGACGAACTGGTCTGCGACGCGGCCGAGGAGGCCGGCTTCACGGTCGTACGGGCCCGCTGGGCGACCGCTTCGGAGGCGCTGAAGGACGCGCAGGAGAAGGAGGGCCGTACCTGACCTGAGGGAAGGCCGACGCCCGGCCCCTCAGGAGCCGCCCCTCACGACGCGCCCCCTCAGGAGCCGCCCTCCTCCAGCCGGAACCCGACCTTGAGCCCGACCTGGTAGTGGCCGATCTGCCCGTCGACGATGTGGCCGCGGACCTGCGTCACCTCGAACCAGTCCAGACCCCGGAGGTTCTGTCCGGCACGCTGGATGCCGTTGCGGATGGCCTGGTCGACGCCGTCGGGGGAGGTGCCGACGATCTCGGTGACGCGATACGTGTGGTTCGACATGGCGGCCGAACTCCTCTCGGTGGGGGTCACTCCACGGTGCCCCACCACGCCCCGGTCCGCGACACGTCGGGCGCCGGGTGGTCGGGCGCGCCGTCGGCGAGCGCGAGGCGGGAGACGATCCGGTAGCGGTCGCCCCGGTAGAGCGAGCGGACGTACTCCACCGGGCGTCCGCCCGGGTCCGAGGTGATCCGGTCGAAGAGCAGCGCGGGGGAGAGGACGGGGACGTCGAGCAGCGCGGCCTCCTCCTCGCTCAGGACCGTCGGCTCGATCGACTGCACGGCCCGCGCCGTCCGGATGCCGCACTTCTCCCGCAGGTGGGCGTAGAAGCCGCGCTCCATGTCGGCCGCCGTCAGACCCGGGACCAGTTCGGCCGGGACGTGCAGGTGTTCCAGGGCGATCGGTGCGCCGTCCACCCGCCGCAGCCGCGCCACGTAGACCAGCTCCGCAGCAGGGGAGACCGTCAGCTTCCGGCCGATCCGCGCGCCCGCCCGCACGGTACGGAACTCGAGCACCGTGCTCGTCCAGCTGCCCCTGCTCGGCGGCGCCCCCGCCGCGTGGTCCTCGGCCACCAGTTCCTGGGTGATCTTGGCGGGGGCGACGAACATGCCGCGGCCGTGCTCCCGTACGAGCGCTCCCGTGGCGACCAGCTCGTCGACGGCGGCCCGCAGGGTGGGGCGCGAGACGCCGAGCGTGGCGCACAGCGTGCGCTCCGAGGGGATCGCGTCGCCCGGGCGACGGCCGTCGATCACGGCCAGCAGATGCTCCCGTACCCGCTCCCGCTTGAGTTCCATCGCGTGCCCTCCCCGCCGTGGTTCCGGCGGTCAGTATGCATCGCCCTCCGTCGAGGAGGTCACGACGCCGTCGCGGGTGAAGTCGAGGCGGGAGACGATCCGGTAGCGGTCGCCCCGGTAGACCGAGTGGACGTACTCGACGGGCCGGGCCGAGGTGTCGAGGGTCAGACGCTCGATCAGCAGGGCGGGGGAGAGGACGGGGACGTCGAGCAGGCGCGCCTCCGCCTCGCTGACGACGGTCGGTTCGATGGACTGTGTCGCCTCCCGGACGTGGATGCGGTGGTGCTCGCGCAGATGGTCGTAGAGGTCGCCGGCCTCCAGCTCCTCGGCGGTGAGCGCGGAGGGCACCAGGTCCGCCGGGATGTGGAGGTGCTCGATGGCCATGGGGGAGCCGTCGACCAGGCGGAGCCGGGCGATGTAGAGCAGTTCGGCGGCGGGGGAGACCCGGAGCTTGCGTCCGATCCTGGCCCCCGCCCGCGTCCTGGCGGACTCGAGCACCGTGCTCGACCAGCTGCCCGCCGCCCGGGGCACGGCGAACGCCGTGTCGTCCGGGGCGAGTTGCTGGGTGATCTTGGCGGGGGCGACGAACATGCCGCGCCCGTGCTCCCGTACGAGCGCTCCCGTGGCGACCAGCTCGTCGACGGCGGCCCGCAGGGTGGGGCGCGAGACGCCGAGCGTGGCGCACAGCGTGCGCTCCGAGGGGATCGGGTCACCCGGGCCGCCCGCCTCGATCAGCCCCAGCAGATGCTCCCGCACCCGCTCCCGCTTCAGCACCCCGCCCGAGGGGCTGTCCTTCATGCGCTCTCCCTGACTCCTGACTGGTCAACTGGTAAGCCTCATCCTAGCCAGACTCCCGGGCGGCGAGTCTGTGAACAACGCATATTTTTCAAGGGGTTGACGGCCTCATTGGTCCATGCCACCTTCTGGTCACGCAGCTGACCACTTGACCAATTGGTCAATTCTCCTTCTCCGAGGTGCCCGTGAAGACCAGATCCCTCGCAGCGCCCGTCGCCGTCGCGGCGACCCTCGCCCTCTGCGCCACCGCGTGCGGCTCGACGGACGACCCGAAGGCCGGAGACTCCGGCGAGGTGACCGTGTGGATCATGAAGGACAGCGTCACCGACGACTTCCTCGCCCGTTTCCGCGCCGACTTCGAGGCGACGCACCAGGGCACCACCCTCGACATCCAGATCCAGGAGTGGGACGGCATCGGCGAGAGGGTCACCGCCGCCCTGGCCGGCAACGACGCCCCGGACGTCATCGAGGTCGGCAACACGCAGATCGCCCAGTACGCGGTGAGCGGCGGCGTCCGCGACCTCAGCGACAAGGCCGACGAGCTGAACGGCGCCGACTGGCTGCCCGGACTCGCCGAGCCCGGCAGGATCGACGGCAAGCAGTACGGCATCCCCTGGTACGCCGCCAGCCGGGTCGTCATCTACCACAAGGACCTCTTCGCGCAGGCCGGCATCACCGCCCCGCCCAAGACCCGCGAGGAGTGGCTGGCCGTCACCGCCAAGCTCAACAAGGGCCCGACCCAGGGCATCTACCTG
Source organism: Streptomyces sp. NPDC013457 (assembly GCF_043089925.1). Classification (NCBI taxonomy): domain Bacteria; kingdom Bacillati; phylum Actinomycetota; class Actinomycetes; order Kitasatosporales; family Streptomycetaceae; genus Streptomyces; species Streptomyces sp. NPDC013457. The sequence goes on along the minus strand of NZ_JBICBL010000001.1, from coordinate 622,544 downwards.
CCCGGCCAGAACTGGTACGCCCTCGCCGGCTTCGTCTGGGAGGACGGCGGCGACCTCGCCGTACGCGACGGCGAGACGTGGAAGGGCGCACTCGACACCCCGGAAGCGCTGGCCGGCATGGAGTTCTACCGGCAGCTCCAGGCCCTCGGCAAGGGGCCCAAGGACTCCGACGAGGCCAAGCCCCCGCAGGCCGACGTCTTCGCCAAGGGCGACGTCGCCCAGATCATCGCCGTACCGGGCGGCGCGAAGATCGTCGAGGAGGCCAACCCCGCGCTCAAGGGCAAGCTCGGCTTCTTCCCGATCCCCGGCAAGTCGGCCGACAAGCCCGGCGCCGTCTTCACCGGCGGCTCGGATCTCATCGTCCCCGAGGCCTCCGCCCACCCCGACGCCGCCTACGAGGTCATCAAGGCGCTCGCCGGTGAGAAGTGGCAGACGGAGATGGCCAGGACGATGAGCTACGTCCCCAACCGCACCTCGCTCGCCAAGGTCATCCAGGACGACCCCGGCACCGCCGCCATGGCCGCCGGGGCCGCGCAGGGCCGCGCGACGCCCAACTCCCCCCAGTGGGCGGCCGTCGAGGCCACCAACCCGATCAAGCAGTACCTGACCGCCGTGCTCACCGGTACCGACCCGGCGAAGGCCGCCAAGGACGCGTCGGAGAGCATCACCAAGACCCTCGGCTCGTGAGCGGGCGGCGCCGGGCCGCACTCTGGCCCTACCTCCTCGTCGCGCCGACGGTCCTCGGCGGCGCCCTGCTCCTCGGCTACCCTCTCGTCCGCAACCTGCTGATCTCGCTCCAGCACTACGGGATGGGCGAACTGATCCGGGGCGACGCGGTGTTCGTCGGACTCCGCAACTACCGGACCGTCCTGGCCGACCCCGAGTTCTGGGAGGTCGTCCGGCGCACCTTCTGGTGGACCCTGATCAACGTCGCGCTGATCATGGTGATCGGCACCCTGGTCGCGCTGATGATGCGCAGGCTGAGCCGGCGGATGCGGATCCTGGTGACGAGCGGGCTGGTCATGGCATGGGCCAGCCCGGTCATCGCCACCACCACCGTCTTCCAGTGGCTCTTCGCCTCCCGTCTCGGGGTCGTCAACTGGGTGCTCGTGCGGATGGGGTTCAGCTCCTACGAGGGGTACTCCTGGCTCGCCGACGGCACGGCCGCCTTCACCGTCCTCGTCCTGCTCGTGGTCTGGCAGTCCGTCCCGTTCGCGGCCATCGCCCTGCACGCGGCGCTGATGACCGTCCCCGAGGAGCTGTACGAGTCGGCCCGGCTGGACGGGGCCGGGGCCTGGCGGATCTTCCACGCGATCACCCTGCCCCTGCTCCGCCCCCTCTTCGGCCTGGTCCTCTGCCTCGAGGTGATCTGGGTCTTCCGCTGCTTCGCCCAGATCTGGGCCGTCACCCGCGGCGGCCCGGGCGACGCGACCACCACGCTGCCGGTCTACGCCTACCGGATCGCGCAGTCCCTGCACCGCTACGACCTCGGCTCGGCCGTCTCGACCCTGACCGTGCTCCTCCTGGTCGCCGTGCTGATCGCCTACTTCCGTCAGTTGCTCCGGCAGGAGGCCGACCGGTGACACCCCGCGCGCTGCGCCGCCTACCGCTGAACACGGCCGCGGCGATCGTCTTCGTCCTCGCCGTCTTCCCCGTGTACTGGATGGTCCTGACCGCTTTCAAACCCACCCGTGACATCCAGACCGAGACCCCGGTCTTCCTGCCCACCTCCCTCACCCTGGAGCACTTCGCCGACGCCGTGGAGGCGGACGGATTCTGGCTCTTCTGGCGCAACAGCCTTCTCGTCACGGCCGGCTGTGTCCTGCTCGCGCTCGTCGTCGCGCTCGGTGCCGCGTTCGCCGTCGCCCGGATGCGCTGGCGCGGCCGCCGGGGCTTCATCCTGATGGTCTTCATCGCCCAGGTGGCGCCCTGGGAAGCCCTGTTGATCCCCATGTACGTCATCGCCCGGGACGCCGACCTGCTCGACCGGCTGGCGACCCTGACCCTGATCTACTTCATGATCACGCTGCCCTTCACCATCGTGACCCTGCGCTCCTTCCTCGCCGCCGTCCCCGCCGAGCTCGAAGAGGCGGCCCAGGTCGACGGCTGCACCCGGGCGGAGGCGTTCCGCCGGGTGACCCTGCCGCTGCTCGCGCCCGGTCTCCTCGCCACCTCGCTCTTCGGATTCATCACCGCCTGGAACGAGTTCGCCTTCGCCAACATGCTGATCATCAAGAACCAGGACGACCGGACGCTGCCCGTCTGGCTCTCCTCCTTCTCCAACGTCTTCGGCACCGACTGGGGCGCCACGATGGCCGCCTCCACCCTCTTCGCCCTGCCCGTCCTCGTCCTGTTCCTGGTCCTGCAGGGCCGGGTCGCCGCCGGGATGACCGGCGGAGCCGTGAAGGGATAACGAGCACGCCATGCGCCTGCCCCCACTCGTTCCGCAGCCCACCCAACTCCACCAGCTGTCCGGCAGGTTCACCTTCGACCGCGCCACCGCGCTCAAGGTCGCCCCCGGCGCCGAAGGTGCCGCCCGGCTGCTGCGTACCCTCCTGGGCCCCGCCACCGGTCTGCCCCTGCCCGAACGGTCCGACGGCACCGTCGTCCTCGCCCTCGACCCCGCCCTCACCGGACTCGGCGACGAGGGGTACGGCCTGACGGTCGGCGCCGAAGGCGTGCTGATGCGCGCCGCCCGCCCCCAGGGTCTCGTCGCCGGCGTCCAGACCCTCCGTCAACTCCTTCCCGTGCAGGCCCTGTACGACGGTCCCTCGCCCGGCGTCGCCTGGTCCGTCCCCTGTGTGCAGATCACCGACACACCCCGGTTCCCCTGGCGCGGCGCCATGCTCGATGTCGCCCGCACCTTCCGGCCCGTCTCCTTCCTCCACCGGTACGTCGACCTCCTCGCCCTCCACAAACTCAACGTCCTCCACCTCCACCTCACCGACGACCAGGGCTGGCGCATGCCCGTCACGTCCCGCCCCCGTCTCACCGAGGTCGGCGGCCATCCGCACGGCGGCGCCTACACCCGTACCGAGCTCACCGCGCTGGTCCGGCACGCCGCCGAGCGCGGCGTGACCGTCGTCCCCGAGATCGAGATGCCCGGCCATGTCAGGGCCGCGCTCGCCGCCTACCCCGCGCTCGGCAACCGGCCGGACCGTGCCCTCGACGTCTGGGACCGCTGGGGGGTGTGCGACACGGTCCTGGGCGTCCACGACGAGGTCCTGGACTTCTGCCGCGACGTCCTCGACGAGGTGATGGACGTCTTCCCCTCGCCGTACGTCCACGTCGGGGGAGAGGAGTGCCCGACCACCGAATGGCACGCCTCGCCCGCCGCGCGCCGGCGCGCCGCCGAGGAGGGGCTCGACGGGCCCGCCGCCCTGCACGGCTGGTTCATGGAGCGGATCGGCGGCCATCTCCTCGACGCCGGCCGCCGGCCCCTCGGCTGGACCGAGACCGGCGCCGACCTCCCCCCGTACTTCACCGTCATGCCCTGGCGCGACACCGCACACGGCCGCACCGCCGCCCGCCGTGGCCACCGGGTCGTCATGGCGCCGCACCGCACCACCTACCTCGACTATCCGCAGTCGGCACGCTCCGACGAGCCCCCGGGTCAGCCCGGCGCCGTCGTCGATCTGCGCGCCGTCCACGGCACCGACCCGGCGCCCGGCCACTGGAGCGCCGAGGAGACCGCCCAGGTGCTCGGAGCCCAGGCCCAGTTGTGGACCGAGTACGTGCCCACCGCCGCACACGCCGAGTACCTGACCTTCCCCCGGCTCTGCGCCCTCGCGGAGGTCGCCTGGGCCGGCCGCGGCGACTGGAACGCCTTCCTGGCGCGGCTGCGCCACCACAGGACCCGGCTCGACGCCCTCGGGGTGCCGCGCCGCCTTTCCCCCGCCCCCGTCACCCCCTCAGGAGAGGAAACCCGATGAGTGAACCGAAGAGCACCAGGAACCTGCGGGTACGTGCCGCGCTCGCCGTCGCCGCCGTGACCGGCCTCGGCGCCACCGCCCTGACCGCCCTTCCGGCAGCCGCGGCAGGCGAGGCCGTCACCGTCCAGTACCGGCAGAGCGCCTCCGGAAGCGACCAGGCCGAGCCCTGGTTCAAGGTGGTCAACTCCGGTTCTTCGAGCGTCCCGTTGAGCCAGGTGAAGGTGCGGTACTACTTCAAGGCCGACGCGGGAGCCTCGTACACCTACGCCTGCTCCTGGGCGGTCAAGGGCTGCGCGAACCTCACCGGAACCTTCGGTACCCTCGCCAACCCCACCGCCACCGCCGACCGCTACCTGGAGGTCGGCTTCACCGCCGGCGCCGGCAGTCTCGCCCCCGGCGCGGACACCGGAGACATGCAGCTGCGCTTCCACCGCTCCAACTGGCAGCCGCTGAACCAGAGCGACGACTACTCGTTCGGTCCGTCGCAGACGGCCTACGCGAACTGGAGCAAGGTCACGGCCACCGTCGGCGGGGTCCAGGTCTGGGGCACGGCCCCCGCGGGCAACGAGCCCACCCCGACCCCGACCGACCCCACCACACCGCCGCCCACCGGCGGGGCCGCCCTCTTCGACGACTTCGACTACACCGGCCACACCGACCCCGCGGTCTCCGCCCACGGATGGAGCGTGCGGTCCAACTCCGGCGGACCGGGTGTGCCGGGCGCCACCTGGGCCGCCGAGAACGTGACCTTCGCCAAGGAGGGCACCAACTCGATCATGAACCTGCGGACCTCGACCGCCGGCACCGCAGAGTCGACCCGGCAGACCGAGATCCTCACCCGGGCGACGAAGTTCAAGAACGGCACGTACGCCGCACGGGTCCGCTTCTCCGACGCTCCGGTCTCCGGGCCGGACGGCGACCGCCTCGTCCAGACCTTCTTCACCATCAACGACCTCAAGGCGCCGATGGCCGACGACTACGCCGAGTACGACTTCGAGTACCTGCCCAACGGCGGCTGGGGCGAGCCCGCCAACATCCTCTACACCACCTCGTGGGAGACCTACCGGCCCGACCCCTGGGAGGCGGTCAACCAGCACTCCGAGGTGCGCGCGAGCTACGCCGGCTGGCACGACCTGGTCCTGACCATCGACGACAACACGATCGTCTACTACGTCGACGGCCAGGAGTTCGGCCGCCACGACGCCCGCTATCTGCCCGAGCGCCCCATGTCCATCAACTTCAACCAGTGGCTCATCGACCTCCAGGGCCAGACGTCGACCACACCCCGGTCCTACGACCAGAAGGTCGACTACGTCCTGCACGTGAAGGACCAGGTCCTGACCCCGGCGCAGGTGGCAGCCAAGGTGGCGGCCTACCGCACGGCGGGCACCGCCTTCGAGGACTCCGTACCGGCCGTCTGACGGTCCTGCCCGGGGCAACGGGCGGGCGTGCCCGTGCACGCCTGCCCGGAACCGGACAGCCCCGGGCTTGACCAGTCCGTTGGTCCAGACCAGAATCCAGGCCACGCACCCGCACGAACACGCCGTTCGGTCCCCCCACGACGGGTCAGCTCCCCATGCCGCACTCCATTCATGGAACGCAGAAGGTGACCTACGTGAAGAACCGCCACCTGGCCTGCCCCCTGGCAGCCGCGACCGCCCTCGCCCTCGCGGGCTGCGGGCTCCTCCCCGGCGACGAGGGCGGGACCCGAACGGTGAACGTCTGGCTGATGCGCGACAGCGCCAGCGAGGACTTCCTCAAACGCTTCGAGGCCGCGTACGAAGCGGAACACGACGGCGTCGAACTGGAATTCACCATCCAGGAATGGACGGGCATCGGGAAGAAGGTCACCGAGGCGATCCGGGGCGAGGGCGGCCCCGACGTCATCGAGGTGGGCAACACCCAGGTCGCCCAGTACGCCGACACCGACAAGCTCTACGACCTCACGCTGGAGTCCGTACGCGACCTCGGCAGCGAGGACTGGCTGCCCGGCCTCGCCGAACCCGGACGCATCGGCGGATCCCAGTACGGGATCCCCTGGTACGCCGCCAACCGGGTCGTGATCTACCACAAGGACCTCTTCGAGCAGGCCGGCATCACCAAGCCGCCCACCAGCCGGGCCCAGTGGCTCGACGACACCGAGAAGCTCAACAGCACCGGGTCCCAGGGCATCTACCTCGCGGGACAGGACTGGTACACCCTCGCCGGGTTCATCTGGGACGAGGGCGGCGAACTCGCCGAGGACAAGGGTGGCGAGTGGACCGGCTCCCTGGACAGCCCCGCAGCCCTGCGCGGCATGGAGTTCTACAAGGACCTCCAGTCCCTCGGCTCCGGCCCCAAGGACGCCGACGAACAGACGCCGCCCCAGGCCGAGGTCTTCGCCCGGGGTGACGTCGCCCAGATCATCGCCACCCCCAGCGTCGTCGCCGCCATCACCAAGGCCGACCCCGGACTCGCGGACAAGCTCGGCTTCTTCCCGATACCCGGCAAGAAGGCCGGACAGCCCTGCGCGGTCTTCACCGGCGGCTCCGACCTGATCGTGCCGGAGAACGCGCCCGAGCGGAACGCCGCCATCGAGGTCGTCAAGGCGCTCGCCGGCGAGAAGTGGCAGACGGAGCTCGCCCGTGCCATGAACAACGTCCCCAACAAGGCCTCCCTCGCGTCCGTCGTCCAGGGCCAGGAGGCCACCGCCGTCATGGCCCGAGCGGCCGCCCGGGGCCGCGCCACACCGAACTCCCCGCAGTGGGCCGACGTCGAGGCTGCCAACCCGATCAAGCCCTACATGACGGCCGTCCTCCAGGGCGAGAACCCCGAGAAGGCCGCCCGGGCCGCCTCCGAGAAGATCACCCAGACCCTCGGCGAATAGCCCGGCCCGACCGAAGAACCAGGCCACGCGGGGTCCACCGACCAGCATTCAGCACCTACACACCCGCGAGCCCCCGAACGGTCATGTCGAATCCAGTCGGCCACGGAAGAAGTAAGGAGCCGGACCACCGCTCACCCGGTCCGGCCCCCACCGTCCCCCTTCCGTACGCCGGAGGAGCCCGACATGCCCGCACCCTCGCCCGTAGCCGCTGTCGCACCCGCCGTCCCCGTCCCCGCCGGTGTCACCCTCACGACCGCCCCCCTCACCGGGGTCCCGGCGCAGCCGCAGCCACTGGCTGCCGACCGCGCCACCGAGGAGCAGCCGCGCTACGTCGTCTGCCTCGCCCGTGACCAGGACGACGTCCGCGCCGCGCAGCGGCTCCGCCACCAGGTCTTCGCCGGCGAGATGGGCGCCCACCTCGACGGACCCGAGCCGGGCCTCGACATCGACGCCTTCGACGCCTACTGCGACCACCTGCTCGTACGCGAGGAGGCCACCGGCGACGTCGTCGGCACCTACCGCGTACTGCCGCCCGACCGCGCCCGCATCGTCGGACGCCTCTACTCCGAGAGCGAGTTCGACCTCGGCCGCCTCGGCCCCATCCGCGACGACCTCGTCGAGGTCGGCCGCTCCTGCGTCCACCCCGCCCACCGCAACGGCGCCGTCATCGCCCTCATCTGGGCCGGACTCGCCCGCTACATGACCCGGACCGGCCACAACTGGCTCGCCGGGTGCTGCTCGATACCGCTGGCCGACGGCGGCACGCTCGCCGCCGCCACCTGGGACACCGTCAAGGCCAAGCACCTCGCCCCCGAGGAGTACTGGGTCACCCCGCACAAGCTCTGGACCCCCGACGGCGTCACCCGCCCCGAGGGCCGCGTCGAACTCCCGCCCCTGCTCCGCGGCTATCTCCGGCTCGGCGCCTGGGTCTGCGGTGCGCCCGCGCACGACGTCGACTTCGGGGTCGCCGACCTCTACGTCCTGCTGTCGCTGCGCAACACCAACCCCCGCTACCTCCGCCACTTCCTCTCCCTCGCCCCGGCGCAGTGACCACCGCCGGCCCCGTCTCCCCCTGGCTGCCGACGGCGCCGTGCGCGCCCGGCGACTGCGCCCGGCACGCCGGCCCGTCGGCCGGGCCGGTCCTGGCGGCGCTCCGGCTGACCACGGGCGTCACCGCCGTCCTCGCCGGGGTGCTGCTCGCACCGCTGGCGGTGCTGCTGCCCGCCCGCGGCCGGCGGGCGCTCGTCCGCCGGTGGTGCCGGCTGGTGATCCTGGCCTTCGGCGTCCGTATGAAGGTCACCGGCGCCCCCGTGCCCGCGGACGGGCCGCTGCTGGTCGTCGCCAACCACATCTCGTGGCTGGACATCCCGCTCGTCGCCGCCGTCCTGCCCGGGCGCATGCTCGCGAAGCGGGAGGTCAGGTCCTGGCCGTTGCTCGGCCCGCTGGCGGCGCGCGGCGGCACCCTCTTCATCGACCGCGACCGGCTGAGAGCCCTGCCCGAGACCGTGCGCACGATGGCCGGGGCGATGGCGGGCGGCGGGCGGGTGGTCGTCTTCCCGGAGGGGTCGACCTGGTGCGGCCGGGGCGGCGGCGCCTTCCGGCACGCCGCCTTCCAGGCCGCCCTGGACGCCTCCGCGCCGGTCCAGCCGGTACGGCTGGAGTACCGGCCCGTCGGTCCCGCCGCCTTCGTGGGAGAGGATCCGCTGGCCGCCTCCCTCTGGCGGATCGCGAAGGCCCGCGGCATCACCGCGGAGATTCGGATACTGGATCCGATATCCGGCATCCAGTATCCGAACCGTCGCGAACTCGCCCGGGCGGCTCAGAGAGCCGTCGCCAGCGACAGCGCGAACCGCCCCTCCCTGTCCGTCCACCAGCGGGTCAGCTCGAGGTCGGCCTCGGCCAGCTCCGCCCGCACACCCGCCTGACGGAACTTCGCCGACACCTCCGTCCGGATCTCCTCGCCCTTCTCGAACGGCACCACCAGATCGAGCTCCGGGATCTTCACCGTCAGCGCGTGCCGCGCCCGCAGCCGCATCTCGATCCACTCCCGGTCCCGGTCCCAGACCGCCACATGGTCGAAGTCCTCCGGCCGGACGTCCGCGTCCAGCTCACGGGCGATCACGGCCAGCACGTTCTTGTTGAACTCCGCCGTCACCCCCTCCGCGTCGTCGTACGCCGCGACCAGCGTCGCCTCGTCCTTCACCAGATCCGTACCGAGCAGCAGCGCGTCGCCCGGCGCCAGCATCGCCCGTACCGAGCGCAGGAACACCGCGCGCTCGGCGGGCAGCAGATTGCCGATCGTGCCCCCGAGGAATGCCACCAGGCGCGGCCCGGGAGTTCCCGGCAGCGCGAGCCCCCGGGTGAAATCGGCGACCAGGGCGTGGATGTGGAGACCGGGACGCTCCTCGAGCAGCGCCTCGGCCGCCCCCTTCAGCGCCGACTCGCTCACGTCCACCGGCACATAGCTGTCCAGCTCCGGCAGGAGCGCGTCGATCAGGAAGCGGGTCTTCTCCGAGGAGCCGGAACCCAGCTCGACCAGCGTCCGAGCCCCCGTCGCCGCCGCGATCTCATGGGCCCGGTCGATCAGGATCTCCCGCTCGGCACGGGTGGGGTAGTACTCGGAGAGCCGGGTGATGTCCTCGAACAGTTCGCTGCCGCGCGCGTCGTAGAACCACTTCGGCGGCAGTTCCTTCGGCATGCGGGTCAGACCGTGGAGCACGTCGGCGCGCAGATCGGCCTCCGTGGCGTCCTCGGGAAGGGTACGGGTCAGCTGGAAGGGGCTCACGAGGACGGCTCCTTGAGCGAGGTGAGGGTGACATCGGTACGGGTGGCGGTCAGCAGCGTGCGGTCCGGCACCTCGTGCCAGCGGGGATCGTCGTCGTACGGTTCGGAGGCCACGACCACGCGGTCGGGACGTCTGAGGTGCCACAGGGAGTTCCCCCAGCTCGTCGCGGTGATCTCCGTACCGTCGGTGAGCAGCAGGTTGAGCCGGGACCCGGGGGCGGCCTCGGCGACCTCCCGTACGGTGTCGGCGAGCGCCTGCACCGGCGCGTCACCGGCCCGGAGCCGGTGCAGTACGAGGGCCCACACCAGCGCCGAGTCCGTACGGGCCTCCAGCGCGAGCAGCTCCGCGGCCGACAGCGAGGCGGCCGGGCCGGTCAGCGACCCCGGCCAGCCCTCGACGGCGCCGTTGTGGCTGAAGAGCCAGGGCCCGGCCGCGAACGGGGACGCCGCGGCCTCCCCGTCCGCGCCCGGCCGGGTGGCGCCCCGGACCGCCGCGAGCAGCGCGCCCGTGCGCACCACCCGCCCGAGATCGGCCAGGGTGAGGTCGCCCCAGACGGGCGCGGCGCGACGGTAGCGGGCCGGCACCGGGTCGCCGTCGGCGTACCAGCCGACGCCGAACCCGTCCGCGTTCACCACACCGCTCGTCTGCATACGCGGCTGCCAGGCCTGCCGCTCCAGCGAGAAGGGCGGCCGCAGCAGCAGCTCGCCGAGCGGCAGCGGGTCGCCGACGAAGGCGAGATGGCGGCACATCAGGAGAGCTCCGCATCCCGCGCGGTCCGGAACCCGGAGAAGATCTGGCGGCGCACCGGGAGGTCCCAGTTACGGAACGTGCCCCGGCAGGCCACCTTGTCCACCGCGAACGACCCGCCGCGCAGCACCTTGTGCGCGGGACCGAAGAACACCTCCGAGTACTCCTTGTACGGGAAGGCGGTGAACCCCGGATACGGCAGGAAGTCGCTCGACGTCCACTCCCACACATCCCCGATCAACTGCCGCACTCCGAGCGGCGAGGCGCCCTCGGGGTAGCTGCCGGCCGGGGCGGGCCGCAGGTGCCGCTGACCGAGATTGGCGTGGCCGGGCTCGGGGTCGGCGTCGCCCCAGGGGTAACGGCGCGAGCGCCCCGTCGCCGGATCGTGCCGGGCCGCCTTCTCCCACTCGGCCTCCGTGGGCAGTCGGCGCCCGGCCCAGCGGGCGTAGGCGTCCGCCTCGTACCAGCTGACGTGCACCACCGGTTCGTCCTCGGGCACCGGCTCCGTCACGCCGAAGCGGCGGCGCAGCCACTGTCCGCCGTCACGCCGCCAGAACAACGGCGCGCCGATGTCGTGCCTGCGGATCTGCTCCCAGCCCTCCGCGTGCCACCAGCGCTCGTCGGTGTAGCCGCCGTCCGCCAGGAACGCCATGTAGGCGCCGTTGGTGACCGGCACGGTGTCGACGAAGAACGCGGGGACGACCCGGGTGTGCGCCGGGCGCTCGTTGTCCAGGGCCCAGGCCTCGTCCGAGGTGCCCATCGTGAACGCGCCGCCGGGAACCAGTACTTCGGCCGGAAGGAGGCCGATGTCCGTGACGGGCGGCGGGGGTGCGCTGAGCGCCTGCGGTCCCTTCCGCAGTTGATGGGTGATCAGCATCGTCTCGTCGTGCTGCTGTTCGTGCTGGGCGATCATCCCGAAGGCGAACGCCGCCTCCACCAGCGGCCGCCCCTCCAGCGGTGTGCGCTCCAGGATGTCCAGGACCCGGCTCCGGACGTCCGAGGCGTACGTACGGGCCTCGGCGGGCGCCAGCAGCGGAAGGGTGGGACGGGACGCGCGGGGGTGCTCGAAGGCGTCGTAGATCGAGTCGATCTCCGGGCGCAGCGCGTCACGCCCGGCCACCGTCCGCCAGAGCCACTGCTCCTCCTGGTTGCCGATATGGGCCAGGTCCCACACCAGCGGGGACATCAACGGTGAGTGCTGAGCGGTGAGTTCGTCATCCTCGACGCAGGAGGTGAGCAGCGCGGTGCGGGCCCGCGCGGTCGTGAGCGCGTCCAGCGCCCGCCGCCGCAGCACCGTCGGCTCGTCGGTCACGGTCATCACGCCACCTCCTGGTGCTCGTCGGCGGGACAGCTGCCGGTCCGTACATGGCGCTCGTGGAAGTCGGCCACCGCCTGCCGGACCGCCTCGCTCGCCCCGATCCGGGGCAGCGCCTCGAGGGCCGCGGGGAACGCGACCAGCGCGGCCGCGTGAAGGTCGGGGTCGGTGAGCCCGTCCCGCGCCGCCGCCAGCCAGAGCTCGTTGCGCGGAGCGGTCAGCGAACCAGCACGCTCGGCAAGGGGTTTGACGGCCCGGTAGACCGTCTCGGCCGCCTCCGCGTCGTCGAAGAGCGCCGTGGTCACGGCGACCGGCACGATCCAGCCGTCCGGTCCGGATTGGGCGTCGATCATCCGCAGCTCCAGATGCCCGCGTGGCCGCACCGGCGGGAAGAGGGTCGTCAGGTGATAGTGCAGATCGTCCTCGTCGGCAGGCCGGGGGCGCCCGGTGCGCAGCCACTCCCTGAACGTCAGCGCCTCCGGAACGTCCCAGGGCGTCTCCGCGCCGCGTACGCACATCACCGGGGTGTCCAGCACATGTGCCGCCCAGGCGGCACGCGGCTCGCCGTCCGGCGGCGGGGCGAGCGCCCGCGCCGGGTCGAGATCCGCCCACAGGGCCTGCCGGGTGGACCGCCAGCCGGTCCGGCGCCCGCCGTGGACGGGGGAGTTGGCGAACGCCGCCACCAGTACCGCGCCCAGCAGATGCGCCATCTGCCAGCGGCGGTGGTAACCGAGCGGCCCCGGCTCCTCGTGACCCGCGTCCAGGCAGACCTGCACGGACGCCGAGTCCCGCATCATGGCCCGGCCGGCGGGACCCGTACGGTCGAGAACGGTCTCCATCGCGTCGTAACGGGGCTCACGCAGGATCCGCTCGCGCGGCGCGTTCCAGGGATCCACGCCGTACCCGTTGAGGGAGAGCCCGAGAGGGGAGAGGGCGTCGCGCACCGCGCGCAGGTCGGCCGAAAGGGTGTCGACGCAGCTCATGAGGGATCCGGCGGGCGGCGAGCTGAGCTCCAGCTGTCCACCGGGTTCGAAGGTGATGGCCGAGGCCAGGGGCAGGGACCGTACGGTGTCGACGGCCGCGGCCAGTCGTTCGGGCGGGACGGGAAGCCGCGGATCCCGCAGCTCGTGGACGAGCCATTCCACTTCCACCCCGACCGTGCGGGGCGGACCCGTCTTGAAGCAGATACATCGGAGCAGGTCCTCGGCCTCGTCCACGCTGAGGCCCTGATCGCCCTGCGGTATGCCGCTCGACGACATGTCGTCTCCTCCTTCTCCGTCAGGCACTGATTCCACCTAAAGCCACCACCGACGGGCGTGCAAGAGCGCCTCACCGGCCCCCCGGTGAATATCCCGTTGCTCAGGGTCAACGGAATCGATCAAGCTTGCGTTCATGAGCGCACGACTGCGGGGGATCGCGAAGCAGACCGAGGAGATCGTCGAGGCGGGCCGTTACCGAGCCCCCGGCGGCCGGGCGGTCTCCATCGAGGAGGCGCTGCGCGCCGCGCTCGCGGGCACGACGCTGTACGGCCCCGAGGCCGTGCCCGTCACGCCGGACACGGACCGCTCCACCTCCGTCGAGGTCACCGACGAGAGCAGTCTCGTCGCCGCCCGGCGCCTGACCGGGGCCGATCCGGCCACGCCGGTGGCCGTCCTGAACTTCGCCTCCGCCCGTAACCCCGGTGGGGGATACCTGAACGGCGCGCAGGCCCAGGAAGAGGCCCTCTGCCGGGCCTCCGCCCTCTACACGACGCTCCTGCGCGCCCCCGAGTACTACACGCACCACCGGGCCGAGCGGGACGCCTTCTACACGGACCGGGTGATCCACTCGCCCGGTGTCCCCGTCTTCCGCGACGACCGCGGCGGACTGCTCGACGAGCCCTTCACGGTCGGTTTCCTCACGTCGCCCGCCCCCAACGCGGGCGTGATCCGCCGGCAGACGCCCGCGCTCGCCGACCGTGTCCCGGCCGCCCTCGCCGCCCGCGCGGAACGGGTCCTGGAGACGGCCGTGGCGGCCGGATACCGGCGGCTCGTCCTCGGCGCCTGGGGCTGCGGGGTCTTCCAGAACGACCCGGCCGAGGTCGCGGGCGCGTTCCGGGTACTGCTCATGGACGGCGGCCGGTTCGCCGGCCACTTCGAGGAGATCGTCTTCGCGATCCTCGACCGTGCGGCCGCCCGGACGACGCTCGGCGCGTTCCAGCGCGTCGTCACCGGCTGACCCGCCGCCCGATCTCCCCGGAAATCCGGCGACGCGCCCCTGACATGCGGCGCCCGTACGCCCGTGCGAGGCTGAAGACGGCCCCAGCGTCCGAGTTCCGGTACAGGAGGCACGATCGTGGGCAAGAAACAGACCCGGGTGAACCGCGGTGCCCGTACGGGCGGCCACGAGCACAGGACCGAGGCGACGTCGAAGGAACAGACTCCGGCCGTACGGGAGACCCCGCGCCCGATCATCGAGCAGGTCTCCCACAAGAAGGAACGGAAGTTCGGTCACAACTGACCGTTCCGAACGGACTTGCGTGCCCGGTGGGTGACAGCGGCGCACACGCGACAGACGGGGCACGCGACGGGCGGGGCACCCCACTGGGGTGCCCCGCCCGTCGCGTGGGCCCGGCACGCCGTCTCCCCGACCCGCGGGAGGTCAGGCGTGCCGGTGGGAGCGCCGGTTCCCGGTGAAGAGGCGGTACAGCGCCAGCAGGATGAGGGACCCCACGATCGCGGCGACCCAGGTGGAGAGGTCGAAGAAGCCGTCGATCGAGTCGACGCCGAATATGACCTTGCCGAGCCATCCGCCGAGCAGGCCGCCCGCGATACCGATGAGCATGGTGATGATGATGCCGCCCGGGTCCTTGCCCGGCATCAGGGCCTTCGCGATGAGACCGGCGAGCAGTCCGATGAGGATCCAAGCGATGATGCCCATGATGCGTCTCCTACCTTGCGTGATAAGAACGGTGTCAGACAGTCGTCTTTACCCGTTCGGCCCGTCCAAACACGGGGACCCCGGTACGGCACCCGGGGAGGGGAGGGGAGACGAGCGGAGCGGCATCGCGGCGCCGTGAACGGCACGGCCGGGGCCCGGCGCCGCACCGGCGCCGGGCCCCGACTGTCCCGCTCCCGTACGGCTACCCCCGGTCGTCGCCGACCGGGATCGCCTCCGTCCGGGGAGCGGGCGCGGTCGCGCCGTTCACCGAGGGCGCCGTGGCCGTCTGGGCGCCCGGATTCATCGTCGAGAGCAGCTGACGGGCAAGACCCAGACCCGTCCCGCCCATGGTCAGCGCCTTGGCGAACATCTCCGCCATGCCGTCGGCGCCGTTCAGCAGGACCATCTGGTCCACATTGCCGAAGGCCGACGCGCCGGCCTCGACGATCTCCGGCCACCTCTCGGCCAGCTGCTGCGCGACCACGGCCTCCTGGTTCTCGGCCAGCGCCGCGGCCCTCGCCTTGATCGACTCGGCCTCCGCGAGACCCTTGGCGCGCGTCGCCTCGGCGACGGCCAGACCCCTGGCGTGCTGGGCGGCGGCCTCCGCCTCACCGGTGAGCCGGGTCGCGGTGGCCTTGGCCGCGCTCGCCAGCTCGGTCTCCTTCGCCTCCGCCTGCGCCGCCGAGATCCGGGCGTCGCGCTCGGCCTCGGCCAGCGTCCGCGTCTCGTACGCCATGGCGTCGGCGGGCTTGCGGACCTCCGCCTGGAGCTGCTGCTCCTTGCGGTGCCCCTCCAGCTCGGCGACCCGGGTCTCCTGGACGACGACCTCCTGGCGCGCCCCCGCCTCGGCCAGCGGACCGGCCTGCCGGGCCTTCGCCGACGCCTGGTCCCGCTCGGCCTGATAGCCGGCCTGCAGGATCTCGCTGTCCCTGGTGGCCTCCGACATCCGGGCCGCGGCCTGCTGCTCGGCCTCGGTGGCCCGCCGGTTGGCCTCCGCCTGCGCGATCCGGGCGTCGCGCTGAACGGCCGCCGCGTGCGGCGCGGCCAGGTTCTTGATGTACCCGGTCGGGTCCTCGATCTCGTGGATCTGCAGCGAGTCCACGATCAGACCGAGCTTCTCCATCTCCGTGCCACAGGCCGAACGGGCCTGCCCGGTCAGCTTCTCGCGGTCACGGATCATGTCCTCCACCGTCAACCCGCCGACGATGGCGCGGAGATGACCGGCGAAGACGATGTGCACCCGCTCCGACATCAGCTTCTGCTGGTCGAGGAAGCGGCGGGCGGCGTTGGCGATCGACACGAAGTCGTCGCCCACCTTGAAGATCACCACACCACGGACCTTGAGCGGAATGCCCTGGTGGGTGACGCACTCCACCTGCAACTGGGTCTCGTTGAGGTCGAGCGACAGCTTCCGTACGGCCTGGACGCCGGGCATCACGAGCGTGCCGCGCCCGGTGACGATCCGGAAGCCCATGCCCTCGCCGAGCCCCTCCATCTTGTGGTTGGAGCCGGAGATGATCAGCGCCTCGTTCGGTTCCGCGACGCGCCACATGAGTTTGAACAGTGCGATGAGGACGAGGACGGCGACGACAGCGCCGCCCGCCAGGATGCCGATTCCCATGGGCAGCTCCCCCTTCACCGGAGCCGTGCGGATCCGGTGAAGGGAGTGTGCGCCTCGCCGGACGGGCGCTCAATGGATCGGTCAGCCTTCGTACGCGGCTGTGACGTAGACGGTGCGTGGAGGGAGATGTTCCACGACCATCACGACCGTACCGAGACCGATCCGTTCCGTGGCGTCGGCCGCGTACGCGAGGAAGTGCTCGGCTCCGCCCCGGATCCGGACGATCACCTCGCCGACGAGTCCCGGCCCGACGGTGCCGGTGACCCGGCCGACCATGCCCACCATCGAGAGCTCGTCCATGACCACACGGTACGTCAGATCCAACCCTTCAAGGCGGTCATGAACCCGTCGAAGTCGTCGCGGTGGATCGTGTGTCCCGCGCCGACGACCGTACGGAGTTCGAAACCGCGCCCGGAGAGCATCCGGGCGTCGTCCGCGGTCACGAGCAGGCTCGGGTCGGCGAGGGCGACCAGCGAGGGCACGGCAGGTCTCGTGGGCCACATGTCCCGGCCGGCGAGGGTCACGAGACTCTGCGCCGTGCGCTCGTCCCACAGCCCGACGGTGTCGATCTCGATGTCGAGATCCTCCTCCGCCCAGCGGGGGTTGAAGACCCTGATGTGCTCGCGGGTGAGCCGCTTGGCATGGGCGAAGAGCTCCGCCCTGGTGCTCGCGTCCCCGGCCGGCAGATGCCAGGCCGGATCGACGTACACCGCTCGACGCGGGGCCAGGCGCTCCACCGCGGTGGCGAGGGCCAGCGCTCCGAGTGAATGCCCGATCGCCAACTCGGCTCCCACGGACAGGGTTTCGACGAGATCGTCGGCGTAGCTCTCCGGCGTGTACTCCTCCGGCCCGGCGGCCCGGCCGCTGGCGCCGTGCCCCCGCAGATCCACCGCCACCACCCGGTAGCCCTGCTCGGCCAGGGCCGGTCCGACCCGCCGCCAGGTGCGGTGGTCGGACATGATGCCGTGGATCAGCAGGGCGACCCGGTCGCCGGATCCCCAGGTTGTGGTGTGCAGGCGCACGTCGTCCCCTCTCGGTCAGCGCACGGTACGGATCGGGCGCACGGCGAGTGCCCCGAGGACCGACAGTACGGCGGCGATCACGAAGAGGGCCGTGTACCCGCCGCTGAGGGAGACGATGAGCGAGGCCACGAACGGGGCGACGATCTGCGGCCCGGCGTTCGCCACGTTGAGCACGCCCATGTCGCGGGCCGCGTCCTCCGCCTTCGGCAGCACCATGGTGACCAGGGCGGTGTCCACGGCCATGTAGCAGCCGAAGCCGAGGCCGTTGACGACGGAGAAGACGAGCATCGCGCTCCAGCTCGTCGAGACGGCCGGTATGACGAGCGCGACGGCGGCCAGCGCGGCCGAGGCGCCGACGAACAGCTTGCGGCGGTCGTAGCGGTCCGAGAACCAGCCGCCCAGGACGGTGGAGACCACCATGGCGACGGAGTTGACCGGCATCAGGATGGCCACCGCCTCCTCCGGGGTGAGCCCGCCCGGCAGCTCGGTGTGGTCCTTGAGGATGTACAGCTGGAAGCCGGCGACCGCGAAGTAGCCGAGGACGAGCAGCGCGCGCCCGATGAACGCCCAGCGGAAGTCGTGGTGCCTCAGCGCGCTGCCGAAGGCGGCGATCTGCTGCTTCACGGGCAGGGGGGCCTTGGCAGGCATCCGCCGCTCGGGGGCGCAGGTGGTGAACAGGACGGCGGTGGCCGCCACGATCACGCCGAAGACCAGGTAGCCGGTGCGGTAGTTCTCCGAGAAGGCGGCGCCGATGAGCGCGCCGACGGTGGACCCGATGGGCATGCCGAGCCCGACGGCGGCCGAGGCCTTGCCACGTGCGGCGAAGGGCACCCGGTCGGGCACGACCGAGGTGATCGCCGCCTGGTAGATGTTCATGACGGCCTGGCCCAGACACCAGGCGATCGTCACGAGCAGGATCGTGTCCACGCCGCCCAGCAGGAACATCACCGGTATCGCGAGCAGTCCGCCCGCCAGGATCCACGGGTTGCGCCGGCCCGAGCGGTCGGACAGTGCGCCGGCGACCGGGTTGAACACCGTCGCGAAGATCGCGGAGACACCCGAGACCAGGCCGAAGTTGGCGACCTTGTTCGCGGGGTCGATGTCCTCGATCTGCAGGGCGAGCAGCAGGCCGGGGACGCCGATGTAGAGCGCGTACATCGCCGTGTTCCCGGCGAGGAGGAGGGACAGCAGACCGCGGGTGGGCCGGGGGTCCGCGGGGGAGCCGGCTGCGGCGGGGGTTTCGGGTCCGGTGCCGGCGTCGGCTCCGGTGTCGGAGGAGGAAAGGGCCAGGGTGCCCTCCTGGTGAAGATCGCCCGATGCGGGGCGAGGAGCGGATGTGCGAGTGGTGACACGTGTCAGTGACACGCGTCAGCATTGTGTAGCACCCGAATCCGGCCATCCGGAAGACCCTGGCCCGGATCGGTCTGGAAAGATGCCGGAGCGATGACCAAGTCACCCGAACAGTCCGCCGAACGTCCTGTCCCGACCAGCGCCGATGTGGCGCGGCTCGCGGGAGTGTCCAGAGCGACCGTCTCGTACGTCCTGAACAACACCGCCGCCGTACGGATCAGTGAGCCGACCCGGCAGCGGGTGCGCGAGGCGGCGGAGGAGCTGGGATACGTCCCGCACGCCGCGGCGCGCAGCCTGCGTGCCGGTCACAGCCGGATGGTGCTGCTGCCCACCGCCCACGTGCCGATCGGCCCCCTCTACAGCCGGTTCTTCAACGAGCTGCAGTGGGCCCTGCGGCGCCTCGACTACACCGTCGTGCAGTACGGCAGCCTCGGCCTCGAAGGCGACGAGGCCGCGCGCGCCTGGGCGGAGCTCCGTCCGGTCGCCGTGGTCTCGCTCGGTGAGGTCCAGCTCTCCCCGCACGGCGTCGAGATCCTGAAGCGGTCCGGGGCGAAGGCCGTCATCACCGTCGGCCCGCACCGGGTCGACGGCGCGCACGCCCTCGTCATGGACCAGGGCCGGGTGGGGCGGGTCGCCGTCGAGCACCTCCTGGAGCGCGGCCGGCGCCGGATCGGCGTGGTGATCCCCGAGGAGCCGGGGCTCGAGATGTTCTCCGGGCCACGGCTCGAAGGTGCCCGGCAGGCGGTGGCGGGGACGGAGGCCACCGTCGTACCGCTGCCGCTGCGGTACGAGGAGGAGTCGGCGAACGGGCTCGCCGGACGCTGGCGAGAGCTGGGCCTCGACGCGGTGTTCGCGTACAACGACGAGTACGCGATGCTGCTGATGCGGGCCCTGCAGGACGCGGGGATCTCCGTCCCGGACGAGACGGCGGTCGTCGGCTCGGACGACCTGCTGCTCGGGCGGCTGCTGCGGCCACGGCTGACGACGGTGCAGATCGACATGGTGATCGGCCGGCACCTCGCCGAACTCGTCGACAGTACTGTCCGCGCCCCCGACAGCACGCCCATGGCGCAGGAGCTGATGGCCTCGCGGGTCGTCGCCCGCGAGTCGAGCTGAGCGCCTCCGTCGGGCGGTGGGTGGCAGGCGCCGAGCAGCGGGCGCCGGGCGGCGATGCGGCTTAGCGTCGAAGCATGAGCACAGTTCCGCGGCGCTTCGAGATCCTGCTCGTCGCCGAGCACGTGGAGGACCGGGGCGGCGCGTCCGTGGAGGACAGTGCGGTCCGGACCGCGGTGGTGGAGGTGACGGGCCACACGGGCTCGTCGGGCTACCCGCGCTACGAGGGTCACGGCATGGCCGCCGACATCGACCCGGAGACCCGCACGGTCGAGGCGCTGCTCGTCGACGGCCGTGAGCTCGACTACGGCCTGACGGCGCTGGTCAGGGTCCCGACGGGGTCCTGAGCGGTGGCGGTGTCGTATCGGTTCACACACCACGTACGGGACGTCCGGCACCGTTGACAGAAGCCTCCGCCGGGCGGAGACTCGGCGCGCACGTCAACGAAGGAAAATTCACCAGGCGAACGAAGCCCGGCGGGCACGCGCACGGCGCACACGCACACGCACGCGGCACGCGCGCGACCGCCCGCCCGAGGGTCACGTGGGAGAGAACCGATGAGCATCCGCGACGTCTACATCGTCGACGCCGTCCGCACCCCGATCGGCAAGTTCGGAGGCGCGCTCTCCTCCGTACGCCCCGACGACCTCGCCGCCCATGTCGTCGCGTCGCTCGTGAACCGGTCGCCCGACCTCGACCCGGCCAGGATCGACGACGTCTACTTCGGCGACGCCAACGGCGCGGGCGAGGACAACCGTGACGTGGCCCGGATGGCCGTCCTGCTCGCCGGGCTCCCCACCTCCGTGCCCGGTGTCACCGTCAACCGGCTCTGCGGCTCCGGTCTTGAGGCGGTGATCCAGGCCGCGCGCGCGATCGCGGTGGGCGACGCCTCCGTGGCCGTCGCGGGCGGCGTCGAGTCGATGTCCCGCGCCCCCTGGGTCCTGCAGAAGCCCGAGCGCGCCTTCCCGGCCGGCCATCAGCAGCTCCACTCCACGACGCTGGGCTGGCGGATGACCAATCCGAGGATGCCCGCGGAGTGGACCGTCGGCCTCGGCGAGGGCGCGGAGCTGATCGCCGACAAGCACGCCCTCACCCGCGAGCAGCAGGACGCGTTCGCCCTGGCCAGCCATCAGAAGGCGGCCGAGGCGTGGGCGAAGGGGCTGTACGACGGCGAGGTCGTGCCCTACGAGGGCGTGGAACTCGACCGGGACGAGTGCATCCGCGACACCACGTCCCTGGAGGCGCTCGCCAAGCTGAAGCCGTCCTTCCGCCGCGAGGGCGGGACGGTCACGGCGGGCAACGCCTCACCGCTCAACGACGGTGCCGCCGCGCTGCTCCTGGTCGACGAGGAGGGGCTGCGGGAGACCGGCCGCGAGCCGCTCGCCCGGATCCGCGCCTCGGCCGTCACCGGCATCGAGCCGCAGCTCTTCGGGCTCGGGCCCGTGGAGGCGGTGCGGCGCGCGCTCGGGAAGGCGGACCGGTCCTTCGCCGACCTGACCACGTTCGAGCTCAACGAGGCCTTCGCCGCCCAGTCCCTCGGCTGCCTCGCCGAGTGGCCGGATCTCGATCCCGCCGTCGTCAACCCGCGCGGCGGTGCCATCGCGATCGGGCACCCGCTCGGCGCCTCCGGCGCACGGCTCGCGGGCGCGGTGGCGCACCAGCTGGCGGCGGCGGGCTCGGGTACCGGACTCGCTGCCCTGTGCATCGGCGTCGGCCAGGGTCTCGCGCTGGTTCTGGAGCGCTGACCCCCGAGGGCCCCACGCGGACCCGCGGCGCGAGCCCACGCACGCGGGGGCGGTACGGGATCTCCCGTACCGCCCCCGCGGCGCGCCGTTACTGCTGCTGCTGTTGCTGGGCGTCCTCGATCGACTTGCGCACCTGGTCCATGTCCAGCTTGCGCGCCTGACCGATCACGTCCTCCAGGGCCGCCTCCGGCAGCGCGCCGGGCTGGGCGAACACGGCCACGTTGTCGCGGACGATCATCAGCGTCGGGATCGATTGGATCTCGAAGGCGGCCGCCAGCTCCTGCTGCGCCTCGGTGTCCACCTTGGCGAAGACCAGGTCCTCGTGGCGCTCGGACGCCGCCTCGAAGACCGGTGCGAACTGCCGGCACGGACCACACCAGGAAGCCCAGAAGTCGATCAGAACGAATTCGTTGTCGCTCACGATCTGGTCGAAGTTGTCCTTGGTGAGCTCAACAGTGCTCATGTTTTCTGCCTCTCCGGGTCTCCTGGCGGGTGTCCTCACGGTCCCCTGGGGACTCGACCCGCACAACGGCGTATCGAGTCGCGCTATTCCACGCGGTTCCGCTCCTGTGCACGGCCCTCGTCGCGGGCGTGCAGGGCCGCACCTTCCCCTGTGGCCACGGCGCACACCTGCCAGCAGACTGGGGCTCATGACACATGAGGTGGAGCAGGAGTACGACGTGGTGGTCCTGGGCGCGGGACCCGTGGGCGAGAACGTGGTGGACCGGGTCGGGGCCGCCGGTCTGAGCGTGGCGGTGGTGGAGAGCGAACTGGTCGGCGGCGAGTGCTCGTACTGGGCCTGCATGCCGAGCAAGACCCTTCTGCGCCCGGCCATCGCCCGCTCGGACGCCCGTAAGGTCCCCGGCCTCCGGCAGCTGGTGCAGGGGCCGCTCGACGCGGCGGCGGTCCTGGCCCACCGCGACTACTACGTCTCCGACTGGAAGGACGACGGCGCCGTCGGCTGGCTGGAGTCCACCGGAGCCCGCCTCTACCGCGGCCACGGCCGTCTCGCCGGCCCCCGGAAGGTCGTCGTGGAAGGCCCCGAGGGCGATCGCCATCTCCTCTCGGCCCGTCACGCCGTCGCCGTCTGCACCGGCAGCCGCGCGGCGCTGCCGGAGCTGCCCGGCCTGACCGGGGCCCGGCCCTGGACGAGTCGCGAGGCGACCAGCTCACACACCGTTCCCGGCCACCTGATCGTGGTCGGCGGGGGAGTGGTCGCGGCGGAGATGGCCACCGCCTGGCAGGCGCTCGGCTCGCGGGTGACCGTCCTGGTGCGGGGCAAGGGGCTGCTGCCGCGCATGGAGTCCTTCGTCGGCGAGCACGTCGCGGACGCGCTGACCGAGGGCGGCGCCGATGTCCGCACCGGCGTCTCCGTGGCCGCCGTGGTACGCGACGGAGGCACCGGCCCGGTCACCGTCGTCCTGGAGGGCGGCGACCGGATCGAGGGCGACGAGGTCCTGTTCGCGACGGGCCGGAGCCCGCGCACCGACGACATCGGTCTGGAGACCGTCGGCCTGGAGCCCGGCTCGTGGCTCTCGGTGGACGACAGCCTCCGGGTCGAGGGAAGCGACTGGCTGTACGCCGTCGGCGACGTCAACCGGCGGGCCCTGATGACCCATCAGGGCAAGTACCAGGCGCGGATCGCCGGTGCGGCCATCGCCGCGCGCGCCGCCGACGGCGCCTCCGTGACGGCCACCCCCTGGGGCGCGCACGCGGCCACCGCCGACCACGCGGCCGTACCCCAGGTCGTGTTCACCGACCCCGAGGCCGCGGCGGTCGGCCTCTCCCTCGCCGAGGCCGAGAACGCCGGTCACCGGGTCCGCGCGGTCGACCTCGACCTCACCTCCGTGGCGGGTGCCGGTCTGTACGCCGACGGCTACCGCGGCCACGCCCGGATGGTCGTCGACCTGGAACGCGAGATCGTCCTCGGCGTCACCTTCGTCGGGCCCGGCATCGGAGAGCTGCTCCATTCGGCCACCGTCGCCGTCGCTGGAGAGGTGCCGATCGACCGCCTCTGGCACGCCGTTCCGGCGTATCCGACGCTGAGCGAGGCCTGGCTGCGGCTCCTCGAGGCGTACCGGGACGGCGCGACCACGGCATGAGTCCCGGCGCCCCCGACCTCACCAACGACTACGACGGCCGCTGCGCGGTCTGCGGGTCCGTCGTGCCGGCGGGGACGGGGGTGCTGCGGCACGGCCACGGCCCCAAGGACGGCTGGGAGGTCTTCCACCCGGGGCACGTGCCCGAGGACGGACCGCCGGCCCGGCAGGACCTGCCGGGCTGGCACCGCCGCCGCCTCATGGCGGTGGACATCGTGACCACCGGATACCGGGGGGCCGTGGACCGGATCCTCGCCGCGTCGGTGCGGACGAGCGACGACGCGGACAACGGAGATTGGATCATGGATCCTGGATCCAATCTCCCGTATCCGGACGGCGGCGCGGGACTCGGCACCGCCGTCGAGCACGCCCGCGCCGAAGGCGCCCCCGCTCCCCGCGCGCTCGACGAGCTCGCGACCGTCCTCGCCGGTCACCTGGCCGCGAACGAGGTGCTGGTCGTCTGGTTCGCCCCCCACGTCCTGACCACCCTCCACGCCGAGCTCCGGCGCCATGACCTGGCCCCCCTCACCGCACGGCTCCCGCACGGAGTGGCCCCCGTCTGCGACCCGCTCGTCCTGGACCGCCACGCCGACCGCTACCGCCCCGGCAGCCGCTCCCTGCGGGCCGTCACCGCGTGGTACGGCGTCCCGCATGCCCGCCCCGGAGACGCGGCCTCCGACGCCGAGGCGTCCCTCGCCCTCGCCCGGCTGATCGCGGACTCCTATCCCGCTGTCGCCAAGCTGTCCCGCCCCGCACTCCACGCCGAGCAGATCCGCTGGTACGCCGACCAGATGAAGCGCCACCCCGACGCCCTCGACTGGCCCTACAGCGCCGTCGAGCCGCTCCCCTGGGAGGACCCGCCGGCCGCCGGCGGCGCGTAGCCGCCGCTCACCCCCGCGGGATCAGCCGCGCGAGCTCAGCCCCGCGGGATCAGCCGCGCGGCCGCCGCCCGAGCCGCGTCGATCGCCGGGCGCGGGTCGGGGCCGTGCTCCTGGCCCAGCACCATGCGGGTGCTGAGACCATCGAGGAGTGCGAGGAGTTCGGAGGCGCGCTCGGTCACCTCGGCCGCGTCCATGGGCGCGAACCGGGCCTGCGTCACGCCCTTGGCGAGCAGGTCCTCCAGGTCCTCCTGCCAGCCCCGGTCCAGCTCCTGCTGCGCCTCGCGCAGCGTGTCGTTCCCCTGGGTGCGCGCCCAGAGTTCGATCCAGAGCATCCACCGGGGATCGCGCGGACCCTGCGGCAGATAGAGCCGCAGGAACAGGTCGAGCTTGCGCTCCGCCGTCAGCCGCCGGCCGAGCAGCGCCCGACGCTCCTCGGTGAGGGCCGACTCGCTCCAGCGCAGCGCGGCGAGCAGCAGCAGGTCCTTGCTGCCGAAGTAGTACAGGATGTGGCCGCCGCTGGTCCCCAGGCGCTCGGCCAGCGCCGACATGGTGAGCGCCGCGAGACCGTTCTCGGCGATGGCCGCCATGGCCTCTTCGAGCATCCGCTCCTGGGTGATGTGCCCGTCGCGCCGTCGTGCTGACCCTGCCACCCGTGCCTCTCCTCCCCGTGACCCCGCCAGGTCACGACTTTAACCGCAGGTCTCGGAGGTCTTGACGCGGCCGTCACCTCTCCCACATCTTGAATGCTGTTCTAAATTCTAGAACACCATTCAAAGTCTGGGAGTGGGCATGCTGCACCAGGAGAGAACGGCGGACGCCGGCCGGGACGAGGTCTTCCAGGTCGAGGGCCACGGCATCGACCCCATTCCGGACGCCGAGCGCCACGGCGGTGCCAAGGACCTGTTCTGGCTCTGGTTCGGCTCCAACCTCACCTTCACCTACGTGATCAACGGCGCCCTCGCCGTCGCCTTCGGCCTCTCCTTCTGGCAGGCCACCGCGGCCGTCGTCATCGGCGGCCTCTCGTTCTTCGCGATCAGCGCGGCCGGGCTCAGCGGCGTCCGCACCGGCACCGCCACCCTCGTGATCTCCCGCGCGGCCTTCGGGGTGCGCGGGAACTGGCCCGCCGGACTCCTCAACTGGGTCGTCAGCATCGGCTACACCATCGTCAACACGGTCGTCGGCACCCTCGCCCTCGAAGCCCTCCTCGCCGACCTCGGCTGGGCCACGGGCGGCCACACCGCACGCGCCGTCGCCCTGCTCGTGACGCTCGCCATGACCTTCGCCGTCGCCCTGTGGGGCCATGCCACGGTCCAGTTCGCCGAACGCTGGATGGCCCACGCCCTCGCGCTCGGGTTCGCCGCCCTGCTCGTCTTCGTGCTGCCCGGCGCCGACACCACCGCCCCGGCCGAAGGGCCCGGCGCCGCCGGATGGAGCCTCGCCTTCGTCGTCGTGCTCGCCGGCCCCATCTCGTACGTCCCGATGCCCGCCGACTACACCCGCTATCTGCCGCGCACCACCTCACTCAAGGCCCTCACCTGGAGCGGCGGGCTCGGCGGCTTCCTCTCCTCCGTCGCCCTCGGCGTCGCCGGCGTCGCCGCCGCGACCCAGGCCGACATGACCGACGCGGTCGCCGGGGCCGAAGGACTGCTCCCGAGCTGGTTCCAGCCGCTCTTCCTCGCCCTGATCCTCGGCGGCTCGGTCACCAACTCGATCATCACGCTCTACTCCTCCAGCCTGAACCTCCAGGTCCTCGGCATCCCCTGGAGCCGCTCGCGCGCCATCGTGATCAGCGCCGCAGTCACCGCCGTCGGCTCCCTGGGCGCCCTCTTCCTCACCGACTTCACCACCTCCCTGCTCGCCTTCCTCTCCCTCCTGATCATCGTCTTCGCCCCCTGGGGCGGGGTCTTCCTCGCCGACATGGTCCTGCGCCGCTGCACCTACGACTCCGACGCCCTGCACGCCGGCGAGCGCGGCGGCTACTGGTACCGCTCCGGATGGAGCCCCGCAGGAATGACCGCCCTGCTCGCCGGGATGGTCTTCGCCGCCCTCACCTGCGACTCCGCGCTCTGGACCGGCCCCCTCGTCGCCCCGCTCGGCGGCGCCGACCTCACCCTCCTCGGCGCCCTCGTCTCCGCGCTCGTGTACGTCCTCCTCGCGCGCCGCACCGCCACCCCCGTACAGCCGTGACACCTCCGTCAGGAACTGGAGTCCGCCCCTCATGAACAGCGCAACCCCCGCCGACCTCGTCCTCACCGGGGCCCGCATCCACACCGTCGACCCCCGGCTGCCCGAGGCCGAGGCGCTCGCCGTACGCGACGGACGCATCGTCTGGCTCGGCGCGGACGCCGACGCCGCGCGCTGGACCGGTCCCGGCACCACGGTCCTCGACGCGGGCGGCCGCCTGGTCCTGCCCGGCTTCATCGACGCCCACAACCACGTACGCCTCGGCTCCGACGACGCCTGCGTCCAACTCGCCGGGGCCCGTACCCTCGACGCGATCCACGAGCGCATCGCCACCTGGCGCGCCGCTCACCCCGAAGCCGCCTGGATCGAGGCCGAGGCGTTCGACTACTCCGCGATACCCGGCGGGCGCATGCCCACCGCCGCCGACCTCGACCCCGTCACCGGCGACACGCCCGCCCTCGTGCTCAGCTACGACGTGCACACCGCCTGGCTCAACACCGCCGCCCTGCGTGCGCTCGACGTCACCCGCGACCGCACGGACCTGCCGTTCGGCACCGCCGTCACCGACCCCGAAACCGGCGAACCGACCGGCTTCGTCAAGGACTTCGCCATCAAGGGCCTCTCCCGCGCCGGCCACCGTGCGCTGCGGGAGCTCGGCCTCCCGTGGGCCTCGCCCGACCGCCAGTACGGCCGGCTCGCCAAGAGCCTGGACGACGCCGTCGCGTTCGGCATCACCACCGTCGTCGAACCGCAGAACTCCCTGGACGACCTCGCCCTCTTCGAGCGCGCCCGCGCCGAAGGCCGGCTCCGTTCCCGGATCGTCGCCGCGCTCTTCCACCCGCGCGGCACCACCGACGCCGAACTGGACGAATTCGCCGCCGCCGCCCGTACGTTCGCCGACGACCGGCTGCGCGTCGGACCGCTCAAGCTGTACATCGACGACGTCGTCGAACCCCGCACGGCCGCCCTCCTGGAGCCGTACGCGGGCTGCGGGCACCACCGCGGCGGCACCTTCTACCCGCCGGAGGAGTTCGCCGAGCTGCTCACCGGGCTCGACGCGCGCGGCTTCCAGTGCTTCGTCCACGCCACCGGCGACCGCGGCATCCGCACGGTCCTCGACGCCGTCGCCCGAGCCCGCGCCGCCAACGGGCCGCGCGACGCCCGCCACCAGGTCGTCCACGTCGAGTGTCTCGACCCGGCCGACACCCCGCGCTTCGCCGAACTCGGCGTCGTCGCCTGCATGCAGCCCCGCCATGCCGCACCCGACATCGCGGGCCCGGGCCAGGACTGGGCCGAGAACATCGGCCCCGACCGCTGGCACAAGGCGTGGCCGCTGCGCAGCCTCCATGCCGCAGGTGCCGTCCTCGCCCTCTCCAGCGACTGGAACGTCGCCGAGATGGACCCCATGGTCGGCATCTACACCGCCGTCACCCGCCGTCCGCTGCACGGCGGGGGAGAGCCCTGGACGCCGGAGGAGACGATCGACGTCGCCACTGCCGTCGAGGGCTACACCATGGGGTCCGCCTTCGCCAACTTCCTGGAGGACGAGCGGGGTTCGCTGACCGTCGGCAAGCTCGCCGACTTCGTCGTCCTCTCCCGCGACATCCTCCGCATCGACCCCGAGGAGATCCCGGGGACGGTGGCCGAGACCGTCGTCGTGGGCGGCGACATCGTCCACACGCGTACGGGCGCCTGACCCCCGTACGGAGGACCGGCGGCTCCCCTCATTCCGGGGAGCCGCCGGCACGCGCCCGGGTCAGAGCCGGTCGAGGATCTTCTTCAGCTCGGCGATCTCGGCGGACTGGGTCCGCACGACGTCGTCGGCGAGCTTCTTCGCCGTGGCGTCGCGACCGTCCTTCTGCTCGGTCTTCGCCATCGCGACCGCCCCCTCGTGATGGGCGGTCATCAGCTCGGCGAACTTCCGGTCGAAGGCCTTGCCCCGGAGGGACTCCAGTCCCTTCATGTCCTGCTCGGACATCATCCCGGCCATGGCGTGGCCACTGCCGTGTCCGCCGCCGTGACCGCCCGCACCCGCCGACTCGGGCTTGCCCCAGGACTTGAGCCAGGACCTCATCGTACGGATCTCCGGGTCCTGGGCCTTCTCGATGTCGGCGACGATCCTCTTGACGCCGTCGTCCTCCGCCCTGCCGTCGGCGAGCTCCGCCATCTCCAGGGCCTGCTGGTGGTGCGGGATCATCGCCTGGGCGAACGCCACGTCCGCGTCGTTGAACGCGCCGGCCGCGGAAGAGCCGGAGGCCGAGGCCGCGGCGCCCGGCTTCGTCCCGCCGGCCGCGTCGTGAGCGGAGTCTCCGGCGGAGCCGCAGGCGGCGAGCAGCAGGGCCGCGACGGCGGCGGCGCCGGTCAGCGTGAGCTTCCGGGCGGTGGGATGGTCGAACGTACGCATGTCTGTCACACCTCGTGTGCTGTGAAGGTTCGGAAAGGCCGAAGCGGCGCGTGTGCGGGCGGCGCGAGGCGCGCCCGCGGTGGCGGTTCGGCCTATATCCGCAGGATCGACAGCTGAGCGAGGTCGGGAGATATGGGTGGCGGGGCGTTCGGGGCGAGCGACCGGGTGAGCCGGCCGAGCAGCCGCACCAGCCGGTCGGGACGCCGCCCGAGGGCGGCGAGGACCAGCCGGGCGAGAGCCCAGACGCCGAGGACGGCCACGCACAGCGTGGTCATGTCCATCGCCATGCCGGAGTCGTGCGACGGGGCGGCGGGAGCCTCGGTGCCGGTGGGGTGGACGGGGGCGGCGTCGTGGACGGAGGCGGTGTCGTGGACGGGGGCGGAGGCGTGCGACACCCCGTCCGTCCCCGTGTCCGAGGCGTTCTCCGGGTGGCCGACCGCGTGCATCACGAAGACGCCGAGGGCGAGCACCACCACGAGCAGCAGGTGCGCGACGGCACCTCCCGCTCGCGTCCGGCTCCGTCCCACACGTTCCGTACGCACCGCTGAACCTCCCGCGACGACCCTACCGAAGGCCGCCGCGGGACCGGCTCAAGGGCCTACTCCGGCAGGTCGCCGTTCATGGCGGCGGCGAGCCGGAGGTGCGGGGCGGCCTCGGCGGGGCGGCCCTGCCGCTGCAGGGTGCGGCCGAGCATGAGCCGGGCGTAGTGCTCCACCGGGTCCCGGTCGAGCACGGCGCGCAGCTCGGTCTCGGCGCGGGACAGCTGGGCGGAGTGGTAGTAGGCGCGGGCCAGCAGTAGGCGCTGGGCGGTCTGTTCGGGGTGCTCGGCGACGAGACCGCGCAGGATGCGCGCCGCCGACAGGTACTCCTTGGCCTCGAAGAAGAACCGGGCGCGGTCCCAGCGCTCGCCGGCCGTGCCGAACTCGTAGTACGTGTCGTTCACTCGCGCTCCCTCGTGGCGTCCATACCCTGCCACCCGGTGGGGTGGTGCCGTCGTCGTCAACATCGCAAGATGATTGAACATTCCACTACTATTTCCGGGTGGAGACACGCCCACCTCGTCCCGTGAGAGGAATAGGTTGACTGGCATGAGCAATCTAGATCGTCAGGCCGCCCTCACCGTGTGCGGCGGCCGCGGCTTCGTCGTCGCCGAGCCGGTCCGGGAACTCCTCAGCCCCCGCCACGTCCAGCTCGGCGAGTCGACCGAGGTCCGCCGTCTGCTCCCCAACCTCGGCCGCCGCATGGTGGGCGCCTGGGCCTTCGTCGACCACTACGGTCCCGACGACATCGCGGACGAGCCCGGAATGCAGGTCCCGCCGCACCCGCACATGGGTCTCCAGACGGTGAGCTGGCTCCACGAGGGCGAGGTCCTGCACCGTGACAGCACGGGCAGCCTCGAGACGATCCGCCCCCGGGAACTGGGCCTGATGACCTCGGGCCGGGCGATCTCCCACTCCGAGGAGAGCCCCCGCTCGCACGCGCGCTTCCTCCACGGGGCCCAGCTCTGGGTCGCGCTCCCGGACGCCCACCGCCACGTCGAACCCCACTTCCAGCACCACGCCGACCTCCCCCAGGTCACGGCCCCCGGCCTGACGGCCACCGTGATCCTCGGCGAACTCGACGGCGCCACCTCGCCCGGCACCACGTACACCCCCCTGATCGGCGCGGACCTCGCCCTGACGGCGGGCACGGAGGCGAGTCTCCCCCTGGATCCGGACTTCGAGTACGCGGTCCTGTCCATGTCCGGGGAGGCCCACGTCGACGGTGTCCCCGTCCTCCCGGGCTCGATGCTCTACCTCGGCTGCGGCCGCACCGAACTCCCCCTGCGCGCAACCTCGGACGCGGGCCTGATGCTCCTGGGCGGCGAGCCGTTCGAGGAGGAGATCGTCATGTTCTGGAACTGGATCGGCCGGTCGCACGAGGAGATCGCGCAGGCCCGGGAAGACTGGATGACGGGCACCCGCTTCGGCGAGGTGAAGGGCTACGACGGCCTCCCGATCCCCTCCCCGGAACTCCCCCCGACCCACCTGAAGGCCCGGGGCAGGCTGCGCTGACCTGCTGGTTTGTGTGAACCCTGGTGGGTGCGGTCCTCGCACCCACCCAGGTCATGAGATCCGTCCTGCAGCACTCTGCGGCCGGTGGAGCTGTGGGGCCGCGCCCTCTTAGGAGGCAGGCAGCTGCCGGACGTCGGCGCCGGCCTCCTGCGCCCCGCCGGAAGCGTCCTCTCCGTCCCGCTGCCGGGCGTCCGGCTCGCGCTGGGGGATGAGGAAGGTCGCGAGCATTCCGAGCACCAGCAGCGCGGCGCAGGTGTAGCCGTTGATCTGGACCCCGTAGGACATGGCGTCCCGGGCTGCGTCGGCGGCCGCGGCCGTCTCGGGGTGCTGGCTCAGACCGGAGATCATCGCGCCCGCGCTGTCGGCGACTGCCGAGGACAGCTCGTCCGCGTCGGGCGTTCCCTGCTGGGCGAGCCGCTCGGACAGGTCGGAGTCCAGCGCCGTGAAGAACGTCGACGTCAGGATCGCGATGCCGAGCGCGGAGCCGAGCTGACGCGCGGCGCTCTGGATTCCGGAGCCCTGGCCGGCCTGCTGCGGCGGTACGTCCGCCAGGACGACGTTGGTGACCTGCGCGGTGGCGAAGCCGACCCCCATGCCGTACAGGAAAAGGGCGACGGCGATGACCCACCACGCGGAGTCGTCGCTCGCCAGCAGGCCGAACAGCAGCAGACCGAGCGCTTCGAGCGTGAGGCCGATGCGGACCAGGCCGACGGGGCCGGTCCTCTCGGCCATGCCGAAGCCGGCACCGCTCGCGAAGAAGCTGCCGACCGCGACGACGAAGACCATCAGGCCGGTCCGGAGTACGGAGTACCCCAGGGTGTACTGGAGCCACAGGGGCAGTACGGCGAGGATGCCGAACTCCGCCAACGCGATGATCAGCGTCGCGATGTTGCCCGTGCTGAAGGACTTGATGCCGAACAGCGAGGTGTCGATCAGCGGTGCCGTGCCGTTCTCGCGCGTCAGCCGGACCTGCAGCTGGAGGAAGAGCGCGAGGCTGACCACGGAGACCGCCAGGGCGACCGGGACGACGGACAGGTCCACCCCGTCACCGAAGGGGCCGAAGCTCTTGCGGGCCTCCCACCAACCGTAGTTGCGGCCCTCGATGAGACCGAAGGCGAGAAGTCCGAGCCCCAGCACCGACAGCACTCCGCCGCCGACGTCGACCTTGCGCGGCTGCCGGGGAGACGGCTGGAGGAACCGGATGATGCCCGCGAGGATCAGAACCACGACGAAGATGTTGATGCCGAACGCCCACCGCCAGGAGTACTCGGCGAGCCAGCCGCCCAGCAGCGGTCCGACCGCCGCGGCCGCACCGATCGTGGACCCCCAGATGGCGAAGGCCTTGCCGCGATCGCGTCCCCGGAAGGTCATGCTGAGCAGCGCCAGCGACGTGGGCATGACGATCGCGCCGCCCACGCCCTGGGCGAACCGGCTGACGATCAGGAACTCCCCGGAGGGCGCCACAGCCGCGGCGATGCTCGCCAGCCCGAAGATCACGGTTCCGACGACGAACAGGCGGCGTGCTCCCACGATGTCCGACAGGCGCCCCATCATCAGCAGCAGGGCTGCCAGGATGATCGCGTAGGACTCCTGGACCCACTGGGCGCCGAACGCGGAGATCTTCAGGTCGTCGATGATGGAGGGCATCACCACGTTGACGATGGTGAAGTCCACGACCACCAGCGACACCCCGAGAGAAATCGCGACCAGACCCAGCCAAGCGTCCCGACTGCCGGATGAGGACCGAGTTGGATTCTCAGACACTGCGTTCTTCCGATCTTCTCGATGCGATGCACCCGGTGGAACGCCGGGGGCGACATACGGGAGCGGGAGGGGATGCGCGCCGCCCCCGGAGCAGCGGCACCATCGCAGGAGAAGAGGACGCGTGCTGACCTCTACTGATCGCAATCGGAGGGAAATTCTTGATCGCCAACCGCACACTGGAGCTCCTCAGCCTGCTTCAGGCACAGAAGGAGTGGACCGGCGACGGGCTGGCCGAGCGCCTGGGGGTGTCCCCGCGCACCGTCCGCCGTGACATCAACCGGCTCCGCGAACTGGGCTACCCCGTCACGGCGACGAAAGGCCCCTCCGGCTACTACCGGCTGTCCCGCGGGGCGCGTCTTCCTCCACTGGTAGTCGACGACGAGCAGGCCATCGCCATCGCGCTGTCCCTCCAGACGGCGCCCGCCTCCGTGACCGGCATGGGTGACGCCACCAGACGCGCGCTGAACTCCATCAGGGAACTCCTGCCGCCCCACCTCTCCCGCCGCCTCGCGACCTTCTCCGTCGAACAGATGGAGAACGCCTGGGAGCTGGCCCCGCCCCAGGTCGACCCCGGACTGGTGGCCCAGCTGAGCGCCGCCGCGCAGGAGCGGGAACTTGTGCGGTTCACCTACCGGTCCATCGAAGTCGACGAGGCGGACGGCTGTGAGGTCCTCGCCGAACCCCACCGGCTCGTCGTCTGGTCGGGACGTTGGTACATGGTCGCCTACGACCAGCGAGGGTGCTCCTGGCACGCCTACCGGCTCGACCGGATCGAACAGCCGGCCCCCACCGGGTGGCGCTTCGCCCAGCGTGACGTTCCCGAGGGGGACATCACCCGCTTCGTCCAGAGCCAGCCCGACCGCGGAGACACCTCGGACACCTGGCCCTGCTGGGGCACCGTCCTGATGGAGTGCCCGGTGGCGCTGGTGGCCAAGTGGGCTCCGGGCGCGGCGAGTTGTGAAGCGATCGACGAGCGGATCACCCGGATACGGATGGGTGCCTGGTCGTGGTCGGCGCTCATCGGCTTCCTGGTCACCTTCGACTGCCGGTTCACCGTCGAGAGCCCGCCCGAACTCGCCGAGGCGGCACGCCGTGTGATGGGCCGTATCGACGTCGACATCCCCCGGGCCGACGCGTCCGCCTCGGGGGGAAAGCCGACCCCGTGATCTCCCTCCGGCCCACCTGAATCCCCGGGGCAGGGTGCGCTGACCGCGAAGGCCGCGGCCGCGGGGGACCAGGGCGCCACGGTCCGTCGCCGGTCGAAGCCTCGCCTCGGCTTGGACCGGCGATGCGGGGGCAGACGGACAGCACCCTTCGAGAGGAGCTGTTCATGCTTGGCATAGTGGCTGCGGTCCTGTTCTTCATAGCGTGGCTGATCAACGCCGCGGACATCGGTACCAACGACGTCTTCTCTTCGGCGAACGTGATGCTGCTCGGGTTGACCGCACTCGCCCTTCACGTGGCGGGTGTGGGGGCCGGCCGTTCCTTCAAGCGCCGCCGCTGACCTTGCCAGGGCAACCCGCAGGGACGTCCTGACGTCTCGTTCTCCGGAGGACGGCCGCCGACCACACCCGGGAGAGCACGTGGCGAAGAAGAACGAGACGACGGACGCGGCGGCGGAGAGGGATCGCGAGAAGTGGATGGCGCGTTTCCAGGTGCGGCTGGTCAGGCAGCCGGGCGTGGACCGGGCAGTCGTGCTGCGGGCGGTCAAGGAGGTCACGGCGCACTGCGCGGATACGGGAGAGCACCCGCGGGCCGCCTTCGGTGATCCGGACGCCTACGCCGTGCAGGTCGCCGAGCGGCTCGTGCCGGCGGACCGGGCGGCGGAGGCGCGGCGTCGCAACGCCGGGGTGGACGCGCTCGACTCCGTACTCAAGAGGGCGCGGGACATCGCCGGACTCTGACCGCCCGCTCCACCTCGCCCCCCGTGCGGCTCGTCATGCCGTGGCCGGCAACTGCTCCGGTGCGGTGACGGACCCGCACGCATGCGGCGTGTCGGCCGGAACGGAAGGCCGTCGCCCCAAGGATTGTGGCGGCCGCCGAACCGGCCTCGACGACGACTCCGACCGCCGAAGCGAATGGGACGTGGTGTGGCCAGAAGACACAGGAGGCAGCGGCGTCTCGGCGCGACGGGTGTGGCGGTGGCCCTCATCTGGGGGTGCGCCGGTGCCGGGACCGCCCGGCCGTCCGATGCCACGCCGGGTGACTTCGAGCGGGCGGCCGAGCAGGCAGCCGCGGAGTTCGGCGTACCGAAGGACGTGCTCCTCGGGGTCAGCCACGAGGCCTCCTGGTGGGAGGGCAACCAGGGCCGCCCGAGTACCAAGGGCGGCTACGGGCCGATGCACCTGACGGACACGACGTCCGGGAGGACGTACGCCCACCGCCCGGGCGAAGGGCCCGTGGACGCCACCGGCACCGACGACCCCTCCGAGCACACCGTGCAGGCCGCCTCCGCACTGATCGGCGTCGCACCACGGACTCTCAAGACCGACGAGCGGCAGAACCTCCGAGGTGGCGCCGCCCTCCTCGCCTCGTACCA
Organism: Streptomyces sp. NPDC013457; assembly: GCF_043089925.1. Classification (NCBI taxonomy): domain Bacteria; kingdom Bacillati; phylum Actinomycetota; class Actinomycetes; order Kitasatosporales; family Streptomycetaceae; genus Streptomyces; species Streptomyces sp. NPDC013457. The sequence goes on along the minus strand of NZ_JBICBL010000001.1, from coordinate 587,204 downwards.
ACGGCAGATCACCCGGGGGGCCTCGCCGGATCCCGGCAGCTGGTACGGGGCCGTGGCGCGGTACAGCCAGGCCGCCGACACCGCGACGGCCGGCCGGTTCGCCGACGGCGTGTTCACCGTGATCCGTACGGGCATGCGGCGGGTGCGCGAGGACGGTCAGACGGTGACGCTGGCGAAGAGGCCGGCCGTTCGTCCGGCGACGTCACAGCTCGCGTCCCTGAGGCTGAGGACGCTTCCCGCGACGGAGGTGCCGGAGTGCCCCACCGAGCTGAACTGCCGGTTCGTCGCGGCCGCAGCATCGAACTACCAGGTGTCCGCGCGGAATTCCAACGGCATCGACGTCGACTTCATCGTCATCCATGACATCGAAGGGCCCTACGACGCGGGAATCAGCTGGTTCCAGGACCCGTCCAGCGGGGTTTCCGCGCACTACGTGATGAAGGCCGACGGCAGCGCTGCGACCCAGATGGTCGCCACCAAGGACATCGCCTTCCACGCCGGAAACTACTGGGTCAATCTGCACGGCGTCGGCATCGAGATGGAGGGTTACGCCGCCCAGGGGCCGACCTGGTTCACCCCGGCCCAGTACAAGGCGACGGCCGCGCTGGTGACCTACCTGGCACGGCGCTTCGACGTCCCGCTCGACCGCAGGCACATCGTCGGGCACGACAACGTCCTTCCACCGCGGCCGGCCCGCGCGCCCGACGCCCACTGGGACCCCGGCCCCTACTGGGACTGGGAGAAGTTCATGGCTCTCCTCGGTGCCGGCGACCGCCGGGAGCCCGGTGCCGAGGGGGAAGCGGGCGGCGGGAACATCGGGATCGGCCAAGCGGTCAAGATCGTCCCGGAGTTCGGCAAGAACCCGCAGGCGGTCAGGGTGTGCGATCCCAAGTGCCGTACACAGAACCAGCCTTCGAACTTCCTCTACGTCCGCACGGCGCCGCGCGTCGACGCTCCGCTCGTCTCCGATCCCGCGCTCCATCCGGACGGGTCGGCGGGAACCGAGCGCATCGACGACTGGGGAGCCACCGCGATGTGGGGGCAGGAGTTCGTGGTCGCCGACGTGCGAGGAGACTGGACGGCCATCTGGTTCGGTGGGCAGAAGGGCTGGATCCACAACCCGGCGGGTGTGCACACCCGCCCCGCCCCGAACGCGCGGATCGTCCGTCCCGCGGACGGGGCGAAGTCGGTCTCCGTCCACACGACGGCCTACCCTCGCGCCGCCGAGTACCCCCGGGGAGTGGTCGCGTCGGAACAGACGCGGTTCACCATGTACGCGTTCCCGCCGGGTCAGGCGTACGTGGCCGCCCGCACCCCGGTGGGCGCCGACGACTTCTTCCCCGCCACGCCGGCGCGCCCCGAGGTCGTGGTCACCGGTGACCAGAAGTACGACGTGATCCAGTACAGCCGCCGCCTCGCCACCGTGGACCATGCGGAGACCCGCGGCTGACCGCTTCGTCACCGGCCGTGTCGGGACGTTCACATGACCGAGCCGTAGGGGTGTGCTGGCGCGCGGATGGCCGGAGGGCTGAGTAGGTTGGCGAGAGAGGCATCCCCGGGAAGAGGAGCCGGTGGGCCGTGAAGCTGGAGATCGATTACAGGGCGTTGTTCACCGCGACGCCGAGCCCGTATCTGGTGCTGTCACCGGATCTGGTGATCGTCGATGTCAACGAGGCGTATCTGCGGGCGACCGGACGCAGCCGCGACGAGCTGCTGGGCCAGCCCTTGTTCGAGGCCTTCCCCGACAACCCCGCGGACCCCGACGCGGACGGTGTCAGCAATCTCGGGGCGTCGCTGGGGCGGGTGCTGGCCACGGGCCAGACGGACATCATGGCGCTGCAGAAGTACGACATCCCCGTGACCGAGCGCCCCGGAGTGTTCGAGGAGCGCTGGTGGTCCCCGGTCAACGCCCCCGTCACCCGTCCGGACGGACAGGTCGCATGGATCATCCACCGGGTGGAGGACGTGACCTCGTTCGTCCGTGCCCGCCGGTTCCACCGTTCCGCCGAGGGCGAGCAGCTGCCCGGACGGGGAAGCCGAAGCGGGAACGAGACGGGGAGCGGGAAGGAAGACGGCAGCGAGAGCGGAAACGGGAGCGGGGACGAGAACGGTCACGGGAACGAGCGCGGCAACGGGAACGAGTACCGGAGCGAGGACGGGGTGGAGGCCGAGCTGTACGCCCGGGCGCGGGAACTGCAGCTGCTGAACGAGGAGCTGCGCCGTGCGCATGCCAGGGAAAGGGAGATCGCGCTCGCGCTGCAGGAGGCGATGCTGCACTCCCCGGACCTGGCCCGGCATTCGGATGTCGCCGTGCGCTACCTGCCGGCCGTCGGCTCGCTGAACGTGTGCGGCGACTGGTACGACACCGTCGACCTGGCCGAAGGACGCTTCACGGTCGCCGTGGGTGACGTCGTCGGCCACGGCCTGGAAGCCGCCACGGTCATGGGCATGCTCCGCAGCGCCCTGTCCGCCGCCGGCCGGTCGGTGGCGGGGCCCGCCCAGGCCCTGGAGGTGCTGGGGATGTACGCCCGCTCCATCGAGGGGGCGCTCGCCGCCACCGCGGTGATGGTGTTCGTGGACACCCGCTCCCAGCTGGTCGTCTACTCCAGCGCCGGGCACCCGCCCCCGGTGCTTCTGCACGCGGACGGCACCTGCGAGCTGCTGGATCAGGCCACGGACCCGCCGCTGGGAGCCAGGCCGGCGCATGTCCTCCGGCCGCAGTCCGGCACCTCCTACCGCCCCGGAGACACGCTCGTCCTCTACACGGACGGGCTGATCGAACGCCGCGACGAGGACATCGACCACGGCCTGGACCGGCTCACCACCGCGCTCGGCGACCTCCACGGCCATGACCCGGAGCGGCTTGCCGACGAACTGCTCGCACGGCTGGGGGTCGCCGGAGGTGCCCGCGACGACATCGCCCTCGTCGTCGTCCGTCTCTGACCCCCACGTCGGCCACACGGAACCACCGGACCGACAAGGGGAGTTCACACCGTCTTACGAGAGCCGTCGGCGGATCGAGCGGCCAGGACGAAGGAGTGCCCGGCCGGATCGGTGTAGCGGCGCAGGTCGGTGCGCCGGTCGGACCGGGTACCGTCGCGCACCGCCGCGACGGGGCGCGCCCCGAGTGAGACCGCCTCGCGCTCCGCCGCGTCGAGCGCGTCATGGGCCACGAAGAACTGCAGGTGGGCCTGGAGCGAGTCCTCGGGGCGGGGCCAGCTCGGCGGCGCCTGTCCGAGGTCACGGCGGATCCCGAGGACCACTCCGGCGTCACCGGAGACGAGCAGCAGATCGGGATCGCCGTCGGCCGGCTCCACGGTGGCGGCCAGCAGGGCCGCGTAGAACTGTGCGAGGGGTTCGGGGTCGGTGCTGTCGAGAACGAGGACACTGGTCTTGGGTACGGTCATGCGACCCGTCTGCCCCGCGCCGCCGCCGACAAGCGCACCGGCTGCCGACCACCGGCTGCCGGCTCCCGACCACCGGCTGCCGACCACCGGCCGCGGCCCGCGCTCGGCTCGGGACCGGCGGCCGTTTACGGCAACGCCTACGGCAACTCCGGAACGAACGGAAGGTAGTCGGTGTCCGGACCGGAAGGGATCACCGCGTAACTGGACTCCGGCAGTTCGTTCCACACGCCCGGCAGGTCGCCCAGGGGCTCGGAGACGACGATGCGGGTGTCGTCGGAGATCTCGCTGAGATAGTGGATCTCGGGGTGAAGGCCCCGGACCGCCTCGGCCCTGCTGCTGTAGAAGAGCGAGCGCGACTTTCCCTGACTGGAGTGCCGGAACGCCCAGACGCGCTCACCGTCGCTCACCGCCACCGTCATCTGCATCGGTTCAGGCACGCCGTGTTCTCTGCCGAGGTGCTCCACCGTGCCCACCATCCGGGCCACCGCGCCCGGGACGTCCTGGTCCAGGCCGAAGGTGACGGCCAGGTAGAACATCACTTCGGAGTCCGTCGATCCCTCGATGGAGGGGAAGAGCGCCGGGTCGACCGCCATGCAGAGATCGCGCTGCAGGCGGGGGAAGTCCGCGATGGCCCCGTTGTGCATCCACATCCAGCGACCGTGCCGGAAGGGGTGGCAGTTGGTCTGCTGGACCGCCGAGCCGGTCGAGGCCCGGACATGGGCGAAGAACAGGGGGGAGCGGACATGCGCCGAGAGTTCGCGCAGGTTGCGGTTGTTCCAGGCCGGCCCGACATCGCGGAACACGGCCGGCGTCCCGTCCCCGTCCGTGCTGTACCAGCCGAGGCCGCAGCCGTCACCGTTGGTCGTCTCGACGCCCATCCTGGCGTGCAGACTCTGATTGATCAAGGAGTGTTCGGGACGGTAGAGCACGGTGTCGAGCAGCATCGGCGTACCTGAGTAGGCGAGCCAGCGACACATACGCCCCATCCCCTTCGGGAGCCTGTTTCGAGCGTACGTGGTGAGCGCCGGAAGTGCCCGTCCGTGACGGTTCCCGGCCGTGTGGACCGGGCCGGGCCGGGTACACGCGCAGACACGGGGGTCGGAAGACCGTGCAGGAAAGATCGACAAGGAGGGCGAAGCGATGACCCCGTCCCGGCACGAACCGCAGAAGACCGGCGCCGAAGCGACCGAGAAGCGGCGCGAGAAGGTGCAGCAGACCCGCGAGCAGCTCGGATCGACGGTCGACGCGCTCGCCGCGAAGGCCGACATCAGGGCCACGGCGCACGACACGGCCGCCGCCGTGAAGGGCCGGGCGGGCCATGTCGCGACCCAGGTGCGGGACAAGGCCGCTCACGCCGCTCAGGCCGTGCGGGAGAAGACTCCCGAGCCCGTACGGGAGAAGGCCGGCAGCACGGCGGCCCAGGTCCGCGACAAGACTCTGCACACCGCGCACCTGGTGCAGGAGAAGGCCCCCGAACCCCTGAAGCAGCGCGCCGACCAGGCCACCCACAAGGCGCGGGAGAACCGCATCGCGCTTCTCGCCGCCGCCGGGCTCGGGCTGCTGGCCGCGGCGGTGATGCGCCGACGCAGGAAGGCACATCGATGAAGGCCTCGAAGGTCGCCTACAAGCCGGTCGGCCTGGCCCTGGGCGCCGCGACCGGCATGATCTCCGGAGTGCTGTTCAGGCAGGTATGGAAGAAGCTCGGCCACGAGGACGACGCACCTGACGCCACGGACGAGGAGCGCGCCTGGCGCGAGGTCCTCATCGCCGCCGCGCTGCAGGGCGCCATCTTCGCCACCGTGAGAGCCGCCGTCGACCGCTCCGGCGCCACGGCCATCCGCCGGGTGACAGGAACCTGGCCCGGCTGACCTGCCGGCCCCGCGGTCGATGCGGTCGCCGGCATCGCTGCTCCCCGCAGCTCCGGTCTGATCACCCCGGCGGGCGCCGCCGACACGGCAGTCGGGCCGAAGAGCCGCCGTGTCCCCTGACGTTGCTCAGCCCACCGTCCACTTCTGGTTCGCCGTTCCGGCGCACGTCCACAGCTGGAGACGGGTGTTGTTGGCGGAGCTGTTGCCGGTGGCGTCGAGGCACTTGTTCGCCTGGGGGTTGACGATGTCCCGGGCCGCGCCGGCGACCCAGCGTTGGGCCGGGGTGCCGTTGCACTCCCAGAGCTGGACGAGTGTGCCGTCGGCCGTGCCGCCGGAGGCCGCGTCGAGGCACTTGCCCAGGGCGCGGATCGTGCCGTCCGTACCGACCGTCCACTGCTGTGCGGCGGTGCCGTTGCAGTCGTAGAGCTGCACCGGCGTGCCGTCGGCCGTGTTCGCGCCGGCGACGTCCACGCACTTGCCGCCGAGTCCCGTGATCCGGCCGCCGGTGGTCGGGCCGTCGCCCGTGGTGACGCGGACGTGGTCCACGACGAGCTGCTGCGGGAAGACGGTCGAGCCGTCGGGGTCGCCGGGCCAGTAGCCGCCGACGGCGAGGTTCAGGATGAGGAAGAAGGGCTTGTTGAAGACCCAGGACCGGCCGCCCAGATCGGCCGGAGTCCGGGTCTGGTACACGGTCCCGTCCACCGACCAGGTGATCCGGTCGGGGGCCCAGTCGACGGCGAAGGTGTGGAACGCGTCGGCGAACGCCTGTCCGCCGGGCAGCGTGTAGCCGGCGCCGATGCCGCCCGAGCCGGAGTAGCCCGGGCCGTGGAGGGTGCCGTGGACGGTGGAGGGCTCGAAGCCCACGTTCTCCATGACGTCGATCTCGCCCGAGTTCGGCCATCCGACCTGGCCGAGGTCGTTGCCGAGCATCCAGAACGCCGGCCACATGCCCTGGCCGCGGGGCACCTTCATCCGGGCCTCCACCCGGCCGTACTGGGCCGTGAAGCGCCCGGCGGTGTTGAGGCGGGCCGAGGTGTACTCGCACCGGCCGTACCAGCACGTGTAGTTCCCGGGGTTCTCGCGGCGCGCGGTGATGACGAGATGCCCCTGGCCGTCGAGCGCTGCGTTGGCCGTTCCGGCCGTGTAGTACTGCCGCTCGTGGTTGTTGACGTTGTCGCCGGTTTCGAGCTGCCAGCGGCCGGCGTTGACGGCGGAGCCCGCGGGGCCGTCGAAATCCTCCGCGAAGGTGACGGCGGCCGCCTCGGCGGCGGGCACCGCGCGTATGCCGTCGTCGGCGGTGGATCCGGGGGCGGTGCCGGCGATGCCGAGCAGCAGAGCGGCGCCCGCCAGGACGGACAGGGCCACCCGCAGGGGGCGGCGCGGTGGGCGGGAGGAGTGCATGGCTCTCTCTTCCGTCGGATGTGGGGGATGGGGGGATGGGGGCGGGAATGGAGAGGACGGCAGCAGGAGGGCATGCGCATGACATGCCTTAGTCACCTCCATGATTTAAGAAGTAAGTTAAGTGGCCGTCAAGAGGCTTGAGTTGGTCGCCGGGAGACGCGGCTGACCCCGGCCGGGACGGGGGGCCCGGCCGGGGGTTCCGCCCGTGTCAGTTCGCCGGACACTCCTTCCAGGCGAGGTGGTAGACGGTGCTGATGTCACCGTCGGTGGAGTCCATCGTCATGTAGCTGGTCTTGGCCGGGTTCGACGTGCCGGCGTTCACCCGGAGTTCGGTGTTGATGTTGAAGTTCCGCTGCACACCGCAGGGCGCCCACACGAGCTGCGCCCAGTCGGTGTTGTCGGTGGCCTGCCAGTTGTCCTCGTACGGGCCCCGGAAGGTGTGGGTCCGCGACGCGGTGTTCGGAGAGCCCTGGAAGTAGTACGACGCCTTCTCGGTGCTGCTCGCGCCGGGCTGGAGTGACGCGTAGCCGCGGTAGTCTGCGCTCGCGATCGCGTAGGTGAAGCCCTGGGGGACGTGCACCAGGAGGTTGAGCTGGCAGTTCCTGCGGGCCGCCGTGGGGGCGGAGCCGCCGCCGACCTGTGCCAGGTACTCGCTGTACGTGACGGTGAAGGCGGTGTTGTCCTCGGAGACGGCGATGGCCGCGGTGCCCAGGGGGCAGCCGGAGCCGTTCACCGTCGCGATGTCGATGACGATCCTGTCCGGGGGCGGATCGACGATCGACGACGGGCTCGCCTGCGTCGGCAGGGCCGAGGCGAACAGAGCGGCGACCGCTCCGCTCACGAGCAGGGGGACTCTCATGATTTCTCCCATCCGGTGGTTCGCTGCGCCACGGGGGTGGTCCAACCGGCAACGGTTGAACTATCATGTACATGTCAGACATGTGGGCTGGGGCTCCCCGCCGGTGTGGGCGGGGGTGGTCGAATGCTAGGCGCCCGGGTACGGCGGGGCAGGGGGGTGCCCGGCCAACAATCCCCCCGCGAACGGCCCTCCTTTTGGCGCGGAACAGCGGTTGGCGGCCCCTGGGTCCCACAGGAACCGGGGACCCCAGGGGTAACGCCGCCTCAGCTCTCGGCGGTGGCCAGGAACTGGGTCGCGGCGAGCTCCGCGTACAGCGGGTCGACGGCGACGAGTTCGCGGTGCGTGCCCACGGCCCGCACTCGCCCCGCGTCCATGACGACGATGCGGTCCGCCATGGTGACCGTCGACAGCCGGTGGGCGACGACCATCACGGTCGTGGTGCGCGCGACGTCCGTCACGGTGTCGCGCAGCGCGGCCTCGTTCACGGCGTCGAGCTGGCTCGTGGCCTCGTCGAGCAGGAGGAGCCGGGGGCGGCGCAGCAGCGCGCGGGCGATCGCGACGCGCTGGCGTTCGCCACCGGAGAGCTTGGTGCCACGGTGGCCCACGAGGGTGTCCAGGCCCTTGGGGAGCCGTTCGACGAGACCGTCGAGCCGTGTGGTCCCGAGCACGCGCAGTACGTCGTCCTCGTCGGCGTCGGGGTTGCCGAGCAGCAGGTTGTCGCGCAGGGTGCCGGAGAGGACCGGCGCGTCCTGCTCGACGTATCCGATCGCGGCGCGGAGCCGGGGGATCTCCCAGGTGTCCAGGTCGCGGCCGTCGAGGGTGATCCGTCCGGCCTCCGGGTCGTAGAACCGCTCGATGAGCGAGAAGACGGTGGTCTTGCCCGCGCCGGACGGACCGACGAAGGCGGTCATGCCGCGCTGCGGCACGGAGAAGGTCACCCCGTGGTGGACGTGCGGCAGATCGTCGGCGTAGCGGAACCGGACGTCCTCGAAGGTCAGCGCGGCGGGCTCCGCGCCGGGCGCGGGCAGTGGCGCCGGCGCCGCCGGCGGCTCGGCCGGGAGCTGCAGGGCCTCGCGGATCCGGGCCAGGGCACCGGCCCCGGCCTGGTACTGCGTCACGGCGCCGACGACCTGCTGGATGGGCGACATCAGATAGAAGACGTACAGCAGGAAGGCGACGAGGGTGCCGACGTCGATCGCGCCGGTGGCCACCCGGGCGCCGCCGACCGCGAGCACGGTGATGAACGCGATCTGCATGGAGAGGCCGGCGGTGTTCCCGGCCAGCGCGGACCACTTCGCGGCCCGGAGGCTCTGCCGCCAGGACTCCTCGGCCGCCGCGTGCACGGCCTGCTCCTCACGGTGCTCGGCGCCGGACGCCTTGACGGTACGGAGCGCGCCGAGGATGCGCTCGAGCGACGCCCCCATCGCCCCGACGGCGTCCTGCGCCTGCCTGCTGGCCTTGTGGATACGGGGCACGAAGACACCGATCACCGTGCCCGCGCCCAGCACGACGCCGAGCGTGACCGCGAGCAGCACCGGATCGACCACGCCCATCATCACCAGCGTCGCGACGAGCGTCAGCCCGCCGGTGCCGAGACCCACCAGGGAGTCGGTGGTGACCTCGCGCAGCAGGGTCGTGTCGGAGGTGACCCGCGCCATCAGGTCGCCGGGCTCGCTGCGGTCCACGGCCGCGATGCGCAGGCGCAGCAGATACGACGACAGGGTGCGCCGCGCGCCGAGGACGACCGACTCCGCGGTGCGCTGCAGGACGTACCCGCCGAGCGCACCGATGGCCGCGTTGGCGACGACCAGGGCCGTCATCAGCAGCAGCGCGCCGGCGATCGGACGGTCGTCGGAGAGCGCGTCGATCAGGAACTTGGCCACCAGCGGCAGCGCGAGCCCGGTGGCTCCGGTGACCAGGGACAGCACCGCCCCGAGCAGCAGCGTCCAGCGGTGCGGCCGCACGTACCCCAGGAGCATGCGCCAGGCGGGCGTGGCCGGCCCGGCCGGCTCACCACTCGCGTACGCGTCCCGCGGTGCGGGATCGGTGGGCGGGGCGGACTCTGTGGTGGTGGCCACTCGTGCTCCTCGTCGTCGTGCCGTGCCGGGTGGGCGGCCGGGGTCCGCCCCGGACGGGAGGAGGCATCAATGTACGTCCGGGCCGGGAGGGTACGGGCCGTGGGGTGGGCCTCCAGGAAGCCAGACGCGGTACGGGGCGCGGCGGTTGAGGACGCCGGGCGTGTCCGCTCCCCGTGACGTCGGGCACACCGGACGGCGTCCGTGGTTCGGCCGTGGCCACCGGGGCAGGAAGCACGAGGGGCGGCTGATGTCAGGGGGGATGCCGCATGATGTTCGGTTACTCGGACGACTGGATGGCCCTGCTGTTCGTCCCGGTGGTGTTCTGGGTGCCGCTCGGGCCCTTCCTCATGGCGGGTTTCGGTGTGTGGTGCGCCCGGCGGCCGGGCTGGGTGCCGCGACTCTGGTCGGTGCTGGTGCCGGCCGTACCGGTGGGGATCTCGGGCTCCGTCCTGGTATCAGGCCTGATCCGCCTGAAGGAGGAGACCTGGCAGGAGGACCTCACCGGCTATCTCGCGGTCTACGTCTTCGGCATCACCGTGCTGCCCTGGCTGCTCGGCTACGCCATCACGCGCACCTCGCGCGCGCTGCGCGCCCGCCGGAACCGGGTCGCCCCGCCGGCTCAGCAGGGCTGAGCGCGCGCAGGGTGCTCCGCCGAACGGGGGTTTCCGGGCCCGGACCGGTGCCGGGGCCGCCATGGCGGGTAGGGCGGCGCCCATGAGCGGAATGGAACTCAGCAGCAGCGCGTTCGACGACAACACCACGATCCCCCGCCGGTACAGCGGGGAGGGAGAGAACGTCTCGCCACCCCTGACCTGGTCCGGAGTGCCCGAGGAGGCCACGGAGCTGGTGCTTGTCTGCGAGGACCCGGACGCGCCGGGGGAGACGTTCCTGCACTGGCTGGTGACCGGCATCGATCCGGAGACCACCGGGGTGCCGGAAGACACGAAGCCGCGGGGCGGGCTGCCCTGGCCCAACGGCTTCGGCCGTATGGGCTGGGGCGGGCCGATGCCTCCGCCCGGCCACGGTCCGCACCGCTACCACTTCCGCCTCTACGCCCTGTCCGAGCCGCTGCCACTCCACGGGCACCCGGGCGTCGAGGAGGTGCACGGCGCGCTGAAGGGCCGCGAGCTGGCCTCCGGCACGCTCCTCGGGACGTACGAGCGCTGAACGCGGCCGGTGATGCCGTGAAGCTGTCAGGCCGTGATGCCTTCAGGGCGTGATGCCGTCAGTCCGTCAGTCCGTCAGTCCGTCAGTCCGTCAGGCCTCAGGCCTCAGGCCTCAGGCCTCAGGCCCCAGGCCTCAGGCCTCAGGCCGTCAGTCCGTGAAAGACCCGTGGCGGCCCGCCCCGTGCGCGAAGCGTGCGGCGCCGGAGAGGGTTTCGCCGGCCGACAGCGGCACCATGCCGTGACGCAGCTCGGCCGCCAGCGCATCCGGTTCGGGGAGGCCGTGCTGCTCCCGTACCGAGAGCCGGTCGTGACGCAGGCACAGCTGCGGGAACGCGGCGATCTCGCGGGCGAGTTCCTCGGCGGCCCGCCGGGACCGCCCCGAGGGTACGAGACGGTTGGCGAGTCCGATCTCGTACGCCTCGGTGGCCGGGACCGGCCGGCCGGTCAGGATCAGGTCCATGGCGCGGCTCTCGCCGATCAGCCGTGGCAGCCGGACCGTACCGCCGTCGATCAGCGGGACGCCCCATCGGCGGCAGAACACCCCGAGGACCGCGTCCTCCTCGACCACGCGCAGATCGCACCAGAGAGCCAGTTCGAGCCCGCCGGCCACGGCATGACCGGCGACGGCCGCGATCACCGGCTTGCTCAGGCGCAGGCGGGTCGGGCCCATCGGGCCGTCGCCGTCCGGCTCCACCCGGTTTCCGTCCTCCGTGCCGATGGCCTTGAGGTCGGCGCCCGCGCAGAACGTCCCGCCCTCACCCCACAGCACCGCGACCGAAGCCTCGTCGTCGGCCTCGAACGCCCGGAATGCGTCGGCCAGTTGCCGAGCTGTCGGCCCGTCCACCGCGTTGCGGGCGGCGGGCCGCGACAGCACCACGGTGGTCACCGGCCCGTTCCTTTCCACACGTACGGCTGGGGCCAGCGGGTCGTCCGATGCAGCTGGGGTGTCGGTCATGGGGGCATTCTCACGCGCCCACGGCCCCACGGCCAGAGCGCCGATCACGACGACACGAGGAAGCCGTGCGCCTCACGGCGTTCTTCGCCGAACCGATGTCTCAATGGCCCTCGACGCCGCCGAAGCTCCACGCCTCGATGTCGCGGTAGTGGATCGGTCCGGGGCCGCGGCCGAAGTTGCTGCCGACCAGGTGCAGTCGCCCGGCCGGCCAGGCGCGGCCGGTGAACGCGGCGAGTCCGGCAGCGGTCTCCACCACGGGAGCGGTCTCGTTGCGGCGGGCCCGGGCGAGCGTGAGGTGCGGGCGGAGCGGCCGGTCCTCGAAGGCGACACCGCACGAGCGGACCACGGCCCGCACCTCGGACGCGAGCAGGTGCAGACCGTCGAGGTCCCCGTCGATCCCGCTCCAGAGCACCCGCTCGTCGAAGTGCCCGCCGCCGCGCAGCGCCAGTTCCAGGGGGCGGCGGGCCGCCGCGAGTCCGGCCAGCGGCGGACGGAGGAGCGGCACGTTCTCCGCGGGGAGTTCCCCGAGGAACGCCAGCGTGATGTGCCAGTCCTCGATCCGGTTCCACCGCAGGTCCGGGTACGCCTCGTAAGCGGGCCGCAGCGCGCGCGCCAGCTCGTCCTTGGCATCGTCCGGAGGGGCGAGCGCGACGAACACCCGAATGGTCGAGGAGTGGTTCTGATCGTTCACAGAGCACTTCGTACCTCACCCCGAGCGGTTCGGTCACCTTTCGTCCGCGGCGCTCAGTCGACGAGCACTCCGGGGTTGAGGATGCCCCGGGGGTCGAGCGCGTCCTTCGCGGCACGCAGAGCGAGGGCGAACGGCTCGGGGCGCTGGCGGTCGTAGCCCGGGCGGTGGTCGCGGCCGACGGCGTGGTGGTGGGTGATCGTGGCCCGATGGCGGTGCAGTACCTCGCTCGCCACGGCCTTGAGGTCGTCCCAGAAGGCCACCTCGTCGCCGGGGCGGCCGGCGGCCAGGACGGTGAAGTACGGGGCCGCGCCGTCCGGATAGACGTGAGTGAGGCGGCAGTTGACGGTCGCCGGGTGGCCGGTGGCCTTCAGCGCTGCATCGCCGACCTCCGTGCGCACCGCTTCGATCAGTGCGGGGATCCGGTCCCACGTCGCAGCCGTCTCGAAGGTCTCGGCCACGGCCCCCATCCTGACCAGGCCGTCGCGGAGATACGGCATCCGCAGGAAGGCCGAGCGCCAGGCGCTCACGGCGGCGTCGGCGGGCGCGCCGTCCGCCGAGAGGGTGTCCGCCGCACGTCGGCCGCCGTGGGAGCGGGCCAGGTCGACGGCCTGTTCCAGGCGCGACGTGACCGGTCCGTCCGAGGACTCGAACCCGAGGACGAGTACGGCCGAGCCGTCGTGCGCGGCCCCGGACAGCGCGGCCTCTCCGGAGTCGAGGAGCCGGCAGTTGGCCGGGGAGAGGTCCGACTGGGCAAGAGCGCGTACGGCTTCGAGTGCGGCGTGGAAGTCGGTGAACGAGAGGGAAGCGGACGCCTTGTGGGCGGGGCGCTCCTGCAGCCGCACCCATGCCTCCGTGATGACGCCGAGCGCTCCCTCGGAGCCGAGGAAGAGCCGGTCGGGGGAGGGGCCGGCGCCCGACGCGGGCAGCCGCCACGAGGCGCTGGTGCCGGCCGGGGTGACCACGCGCAGCGACTGGACGAAGTCGTCGATGTGCGTCCGGCCGGTGGCGTAGTGGCCGCCGGCCCGGGTGGCGAGCCAGCCGCCCAGGGTGGAGAACTCGAAGCTCTGCGGGAAGTGCCGCAACGTCAGCCCGTGCGGCCGCAGCTGGTCCTCCAGGCTCGGACCGAGGGTGCCGGCCTGGATGCGTGCGGACCGGCCCCGGACATCGACCTCCAGGACGCGGTCCATGGCGGTCAGATCGAGGGACAGCACGGCGCGGTGGGCGTCGCCGCGGTACTCCACGCCGCCCGAGACCGAGGACCCGCCGCCGTACGGGACGACCGCGACCTGCCGCTCGCCGGCCCAGTCCAGCAGGTCGGCCACCTCCCGGTCGTCCGTCGGGCGTGCCACGAGGTCGGGTATGCGGCCGGGGCGCCCGCGCAGGGCGCGTACGACATCGCGGTACGCCTTGCCCATGGCGTGCGCCGCGCGCTGCCGGGGGTCGGTGTCGACCAGGTGGGCGAGGCTCGCGGGCGGCGCGACGGCGGAGTCCGCGATGCGCAGGTCGGAGACGCGCGGAACGGGGAGCGGGCGGGTGAGGGTGCCGGGGAGCAGGGCGCCCATCGCGGCGCACTCCGCGTCGTCGGGATGCGCGTCCTCCCACCCCCAGCCCCACCAGGAGCGGGTACGAGGAGAGGGAACGGGCTGCGTCGTCGTGCCGGACATGGGTGCGCTCCCGAGGTCGCCGAATGAATTTACCTATCGGTAAATTACTTACTGATAATATCGACGCATGGCAACCCCCCGCTCGAAGGCAGGCACCAAGGGAGTTCCGCGGCACCACCGTCAGCAGCAGATGCTGGAGGCCGCCACGGAGGAGTTCGGCACGCGCGGCTACGCGGCCGCCTCGCTCGCCGCGATCGCGGAGCGCGTCGGCGTCACGAAGACGCTGCTGCACCAGTACTTCGGTACGAAGGAGGACCTGTACCTCGCCTGTCTCGTGCCGGTCGGGGACCGGCTCCTGGACACCATCCGCACCGCGATGGGCGAGCACGGGACCACCGGGCAGACGCCCCTGCGCGTGCTGGACAGCATCTTCACCGCGCTGGAAGGGCGGCGGGAGGCGTGGTTCGTCCTCTACGACACCTCACTGCCGGCCGGTGGCGAGGCCGCGCGCCGGGCCGCCGAGTACTGGACGGCCATCGACCGGCTCGCGGCCGGCGGCACCGCCGACCTGCTCCGCGCGGCCGGATCCACCGACCCGTTGGACGCGGACGCCCTCCGGTACGTCTGGCGCGACCTGGTCGCCACCCTCGTCCGCTGGTGGGTCAAGCACCCCGAGGAGTCCCCCGAGGCCATGACCCGGCGCTGCGCCCGTCTCTTCGCGGCCGCCGCCGCCCTCACGCCCGACCCGGCCGGCTGAACCCCTCAGACCTCGGGGAACGCGGGGTCGATGCCGAGCGTCGGGGCGATCGTTCCCCAGATCGTCGAGCGGGCCGTCGCGAGGTCCACGCGGGGGTCGTCCAGCATCAGGCGGATGCCGAGGCCGTCGCAGAGGGCCAGCACCTGCGTGCTCAGCGCGTCGACGTCGCAGTCGGCGAACTCCCCGGACGCGACGCCGCGTTGCACCGCCCCGCCGACCCAGACATGCAGCTGGTCGTACAGGTCGACGGCCAGATGGCGCGCCGCCGTGTCGCGCAGGGCCCGCACCCACAGCTCCTGCCAGAGCTTCCAGTCCTGGCGCAGCTCCGCGTCCGTCGGCAGCATGCTCCGCAGGATGCGGGCCAGGGCGACGGACGCCGGGACCGCTTCGGCGCCGTCTTCGGCCTCCGTACCGGTCTGGGCGAAAGAGTGCGTCATCGCGTCGGCGAAGAGCTTCTCCCGCGTGTCGAAGTGATAGTGCAGCAGTGCCTTCGAGACTCCGGCGTGGTCGGCGACCTTGCGCATGCTGACGTTCTCGAAGCCGATGTCGGCGATGACTTCGCACGCGGCCGTGAGGATGCGCTCTCGCGTCTCCAGTGCGCGTTCGGCCTTGGTCACGTCGGCTGCTCCCCGTGTCGGTGCCCGTGGACCGGGCGGGCGGGCCCGGTCGCCCGGTCCGCCACTCCGCCATTCTCGCGCATCGCGCTTGCCCGGCCGCCGTAGGTGTGAAAGCCCCGGCCCGTCTTGCGGCCCAGCAGACCCGCGTCGACCATGCGGGCGAGGAGCGGCGGCGGGGCGTAGAGGGGCTCCCGGTACTCCGCGTACATCGACCGCGCGATGGCCTGCACCGTGTCCAGGCCGATGAGGTCGGCAAGGGCGAGCGGGCCCAGGGGATGCGCGCAGCCGAGGGTCATGCCCCGGTCGATGTCCTCGGCCGACGCCGTCCCGCACTCGGCCATGCGTACGGCGGCCAGCAGGTACGGCACGAGGAGGGCGTTCACGACGAACCCCGCCCGGTCCTGGGCGCGGACGACCTCCTTGCCCAGGACCTCGACGGCGAACGCCCGCGCCCGCCGGACCGTCTCCTCACCGGTCAGCAGGGACGGGACCAGCTCGACCAGGGGAAGCACCGGCACCGGGTTGAAGAAGTGGAGGCCGACGACCTGCGCCGGCCGCGAGGTGGCGGCCGCCAGGCGGATGACCGGGATGGAGGAGGTGTTCGTCGCCAGGACGGCGTCCCGCCGCTCCACCGTCCGGTCGAGCACGGCGAAGACCTCCAGCTTCGCCCGCTCGTCCTCGGCCACCGCCTCGACGACGAGGTCCCGGTCCGCGATCCGCTCCATCTCCGTGGTCACCGTGATCCGGCCGAAGGCGGCGTCCCGTTCGGCGGCCGTCAGTCTTCCCGATGCCGCGGCGCGCTCCAGGGAACGGGCGATCCGCTCCCGGCCGGCGGCCGCGGCCGTACGGCCCGATTCGACCACCACGACGTCCCGCCCGGCGCGGGCGCAGACCTCCGCGATACCGGAACCCATCAGTCCGCAGCCCACGACCCCGACCCGCTCGACGTCCGTCATCGGTGCGTCCTCCCTCCACTGAACCTGTGATGCCTCGGCTGTTGCGTGCGCGTACGCGTACGAGGTACGGGTGGTCCGGACGGCGGCGCGGTGCATCGAGCCGCCGGGCGCCGGCCGGACCACCCGGGGAAAGCGCCTATCCGGCGGACGGCATGTGCAGAACGCCCGTACCCCGCTTGACCAGTTCGCCCGCGATGATCAGCCGCTGGATCTCGGAGGTTCCCTCCCAGATCCGGTCCACGCGCAGTTCGCGGTAGAGCCGCTCGACCGGGTACGAGCGGTCGTAGCCCCGCCCTCCGAAGATCTGCAGGCACCGGTCGATCACCCGGCCGGACGCCTCGCTCGCCGCCAGCTTGGCGATGGCCGCCTTGGCGTGGAGCGTCTTGCGGTCGGCCACGCCCTCGTCGACCTCCCAGGCGACCTGGTGGGTGTAGGCGCGGTTGACGGCGATGTCCACGGCGGAGTCGGCGAGCATGCCCTGGATCAGCTGGAAGTCGGCGATACGGGAGCCGAACTGGCGGCGCTCCACCGCCCAGTCACGGGCCAGTTCCAGGCCCCGTTCCGCCGCTCCGACGGTCCGCGCGGCGATCATCAGCCGCTCCTCCGTGAACCAGGAGCGGGTGATGTCGTAGCCCTGGCCCACCTCGCCGAGCACCGCGTCGTCGGGTACGAAGACCTCGGTGAAGGTGAACTCGGGGTGCTCGTAGACGAAGGTGTGCATCCAGCGCGGCACCCGCGTCATCTCGATGCCCGCCGTGTCCTTGTCGACGAGGAACAGGGTCGGAGCGCGCTCCTCTCCGGCGGCCGCGAGCACGATCATGAAGTCGGCGTGGTCGCCGACGGTGACGAACCACTTCTCGCCGTTCAGCACCCAGCCCCCGTCGACCCGGGTCGCGGTGGTGCGCAGGCTCTGCGGGTCGGAGCCGGCCTCCGGCTCGGTCACCGCGTAGCAGTCCCGGCGCTGCCCCCTGATCACGGGGACGAGGTACCGCTCGCGCTGCTCCGGGGTGCAGTAGGAGAGTGCGTTGGCCGGGCGCCACACCATGTCCCACAGCGCGCCGGTGAGCCGTCCGAGCTCCGCCTGGACCGTCACCTGCTCCAGGATCGTGAGCCCGGCGCCGCCCCATTCCTGCGGCATGTTGACCGCCTGGAGTCCGCTGTCGAGGACGGCATCGCGGATCTCGGCGTGGGCCTGAGGGGGCAGCCCGTTGTTCTCCTCGCAGTCGAGTTCGTACTTCATGATGACGTCGGTGAGGGCGCGCGCCGCGTCCCGGAGCTCTTCCTGGCGGGCGGTGAGGCGGAAGTCCATGGGTGTGTCTGTCCTCTGGGTCGTGGTGGGCGGGCGAGCGGTCGTCAGGAGTGGGGAAGGGCGAGGGCCCGGGTGCCGCGCTTGATCAGCTCGTTGGCGATGATCAGGCGCTGGATCTCGGAGGTGCCCTCCCAGATCCGGTCGACGCGCAGTTCGCGGTACATGCGCTCGACCGGGTACGTACGGTCGTAGCCGCGGCCGCCGAAGATCTGGACGCACCGGTCGATGACCCGCCCCGCGGCCTCGCTCGCCGCGAGCTTCGCCGTCGACGCCTTGGCGTGCAGCATCTTGGGGTCGGCGTCCGGCCGGTCGGCCTCCCAGGCGACCTGGTGGGTGTAGGCGCGGTTGACGGCGATGTCCACGGCGCAGTCGGCGAGCATGCCCTGGACGAGCTGGAAGTCGGCGATGGGGGAGCCGAACTGGCGCCGTTCGACGGCCCAGTCCCGGGCGAGCTCCAGGGCACGCTCGGCGGCGCCGACGGTACGGGCGGCGATCATCAGCCGCTCGTCCGTGAACCACTCCTTGGTCAGCTCGTAGCCGCTGCCGACACCGCCGAGCACGTCCTCGTCGGCGACGAAGACGTCGGTGAACGTGAACTCGGGATGCCCGTTGACCGCGGAGTGCATGAAGCGGGGGACACGGGTCATCGCCACACCCGGCGCGTGCTTGTCCACGAAGAACAGCGTCGCCGCCCGCTCGGGTCCCGCGTCGGCCTGCACGAGCAGGAAGTCCGCGATGTCACCGCAGGTCACGAACCACTTCTCACCGTTGAGGAGCCAGCCGCCCTCGGTCCGGGTCGCCGTGCTCGTGCCGGAGGCCGGGTCGGAGCCCGCACCGGGCTCCGTCACCGCGAACGCGTCGAACCGCTCGCCCCGGATGGCCGGCAGCAGGTACTTCTCCCGCTGCTCCTCGGTGCCGTACGCGAGGACGTTCGCCGGCCGCCAGGGGATGTCCCAGAGGCAGTTGGTGACCTTGCCGAACTCCTCCTCGACGATGACCTGGTCCAGCAGGGAGAGGCCCGCGCCGCCCCACTCGGCCGGCATGTTGATGGCGTAGACCCCGGCGTCGATCGCGGCGCGGGTCAGCTCGCGGACCGTGTCGGCGGGCAGCGGGCCGCCCGCCTCCTCGGCCTGGTCCTCGTACCTCATCAGGAGCCGCGTGTAGGCGGCGGCGCGGCCTTTGAGATCGGCCTGTTCGGGTGTGTAGCGGAAGTCCATGTGTCCTCCAGGGCACAGATGGCGGGTGGTGGGTCCGGCAGCCGGCGTCAGCGCCGATCGGCGGGCTGGGCGAGATCGGCGGCCGCTGCGGGATCGGCGGGCGGGGCGAGGACCGCCCGGGCGTCCAGGGCGAGGGCGCCGTCCGGACGTACGAGCAGCGGGTTGACCTCCAGTTCGGCGATCTCCGGGTGCGCGGCTGCGACGGCGGTGATGCGCTCGACGACGGCCGCGGCCGCGGCCACGTCGACGGCCGGCCGTCCGCGCACGCCGTCCAGCAGCGCGGCGCTGCGCAGGCCGCGCAGCAGGGCTTCGGCCCGCGACGCCGGTACGGGCGCGAGGGCGAAGGCCACGTCCCGGAGCGTCTCGGTGAGCACCCCGCCGAGCCCGACCAGGGCGACCGGCCCGAACCTCGGATCCCGGTTCACGCCCACGATCAGCTCGACACCGTCCGACAGGTCGGCCATCGCCTCGACCGAGTAGGCGGGCGCCCCGAGCCGGGACCGCATCTCGCGGTACGCGCGAAGGAGTGCGTCGCGGTCGGGCAGGCGCAGCGCCACACCGCCGGCGTCGGACTTGTGCAGGACGTGCAGAGCCTTGAGTACGTACGGGCCGTCGAACTCGGCGGCGGCGGCCAGCAGTCCGGCCTCGTCCGTGATCTCGCGCGCCGCCGGGAACGGCACGCCGGCGGTGGCGAGCAGCGCCCGCACCCCGTGATACCCCGGACTCCGCAGCGGTTCGGCGGCGGGCGGCAGCGGCGGGACGCCACCCGTGCCGGCCGCCGCCCGGCCGGTCATCGCCGCCAGCGCGCGGGCCGCGTCCTCGGTGGCACCGAACACCGGAATCCCGGCCTCGGCGAGCACCCGGCAGCTCGGCGACTGCGGGTACATCGACTGCACGACGAGCGGCTTCGGCACGACGGCGAGGTGGGCGGCGATCTCCTTGGCGGCGCGGGTCTCGCCGTCCGCGAGTGCGGAACCGCCGGCCGGACCGCCGCCCAGACCGCCGTCGGACGCGGCGTATCCGCCGAAGTACCCGGTCATCAGCACGGCGTCGACCTCGTCGGCGGCGAGGAGCTCCCCGACCGTGTCGGCGTACGACAGGGGGCGCTGCTCGCCCATCCCCGCCAGATCGACGGGGTTGCCGACCGAGGACTGCTCCCAGAGCACGGCCCGCAGCCTGTCCTGGGCCGGCCCGCCGAGTTCCGGCACGTCGAGCCCGGCGTCCTCGGCGGCGTCCGCCGCGATCGCGCCGTGACCGCCGCCGTCGGTGAAGACCGCGGTACGCCGGCCGGCCGGACGCGGTCGGGTGGTACGAGGCTCCGCGCCCAGCGCGGCCAGGACCACGGTCATCTCCCTCGGTGTGCGGACGAGTTCGACTCCGGCGTCGCGGCAGGCGGCGGCCACCACGTCGGACGAGGTGGTGAGGGCCCCGGTGTGCGACTGGGCGCTGCGCGCGGAGGCGGTGCCCCGGCCGGCGGTGAGCAGGACCACCGGCTTGCCCGCCGCGGCGGCGGCCGCCGCGAACGCCCGGCCGTCGCCGAAGTCCTCGGCGTAGACCGCGATGGCAGACGTGGCGTCGTGGCGGGCGCAGTCCTCGACGAGGTCGACGAGCGTGACGTCGGCCTGGTTGCCGAGGGAGACGAAGCGGGAGAACCCGAGGCCGTGCGGCTCGCCCCGGAGCTGGAGTTCGAGAGCGAGGTTGCCGCTCTGGCTGAGCAGGGCGACACCGCCGGGGGCGAAACGGTCGGAGGCCAGGTACAGCTCCGTGGTGTTGTCGGCGATGCCCAGGCAGTTGGGCCCGACGAGGACGGCTCCGGCGGCGCGTACACGGACGGCGACCGCCCGCTGCCGGGCGAGTCCCGCGGGGCCCGCCTCCGCGAAGCCCGCGGTGATGGCGACGATCGCCTTCGCCCCGCAGACGAGGGCCTCGTCGACGGCGGCCTCGAAGCCGGCGCCGGGCACGGAGATCACGACCAGGTCGACGGGCTCGCCGATCGCGGTGAGGGAGGTGGCCGCCGTTCTGCCGAGGACGGTGCCGCCGCGGCGGTTGACCAGGTGCACGGGCCTTCGGTCCGGAGCGCGCAGCGCCTGGGAGGCCACCGCGTGGCCGTACTTCGCCGGGTCGTCGCTCGCGCCGACGACGGCGACGGAGCCGGGGTCGAACAGGGCGGTCAGATCGCGTGCCATGTCATCCCTCCACGCGGAGGGCGGAGTTGGGGCAGCTCTCGACGCAGGCATGGGCGCGGGCGGCGGCCTCGGGGCCGGACGGGACGTCGAGGGCGATGACCCGCGCGTAACCCCATTCGTCGAGTTCGACCAGGTCGGGCGCGGGTTCCTGGCACAGTCCGTAGCCCTGGCAGCGGGTGGAGTCCAGAAGGAGTTTCACGGCGTTCCTTTCAGCGCGGGCAGCGGGAGGGCGGGGGAGGAGAGGGGAGAGACCGGGGAGGGGAGCGCAGAGCCGGAGGAGGGGAGAGGGGCCCGGGGGCGGTCGGGGTCGGCTTCCGCCGGCGGCACGGTCGCGGTCAGGCGGCGGCCGTCCGGGGGAGCGGCGGCGCACCGCGGGCAGGGCGTGGCGAGATGGGAGCGGACGAGCCGGGGGAAGGCGCGGAGCAGACTGCCCGCGATGCCGGCGGAGGCGTCGAGCAGCCCGCAGGCGCCGCGTCCGGGCAGGCCCTGCGACCAGCGGCGCAGGCTGTCGTCGGTGTCCCGACCCGCGGTTCCGGCGGCCAGTGCGCGCAGGGCGTCGCCGACGGCTCGGGTCCCGGAGACGCAGACCCCGCACTGCCGTGCGCTCTCGGCCGCGAGATGGGCGGCCGCGTCGGCGGCGGTGGCCACGGGGCATTCGCCGGGGGAGAGGAAGCGGATCGCTCCGCATCCCAGGGCGGTGCCCGCGGCGGTGAGCGCGTCCGGTTCCAGGGGGAGACCCAGGGCGTCCGCGCCGACGAGTCCGCCGAACAGCCCTCCCATCAGCGCTCCGGTCGCGTCGGGTACGCCGAGCTCGGCGGCCAGTACGCGCAGGGGGACTCCGTACGGGACCTCGGTGAGCACCGAGGCGACCTGGCCGCCGGAGAGCGTCACCAAGGTGCCGAGGGCGATGGAGCGCCGCAGGTCGGGCCGGGCTGCCGTGAGGGCGATCCGGGCGAGGGTCTCGACGTTGGAGACCAGGGTGGGCTCACCGCCGACCCCCTGCTCGAAAGGGCGGGGCGGCTTGGCCGTGGGCAGCGCGGGTCCGCCGTCGATCCTGCGGACCGCCGCAGTCTCCTCGCCGGCGACATAGGTGTGTCGGGTCTCGACGATCTCGACGGGCAGGGGCGGTGGGTGCTCGACGAGGGCCCGGCGTACGCTCCCGGCCGCCACCGGGTCGGAGAGGTACACGACGCCCCGTACGGCCCCGACGACCGCGGCGGAGCGGGCGAGTCCGTCGAGGACCAGATGGGGACGGGCCCGCAGCAGCCAGCGGTCCTTGACCGAGCCGGGTTCGCCCTCCTCGCCGTTGGCGACGACGACGGGGGCGCCGCCGCGGTCGCGTACGGAGCGCAGTTTGACGGCGGCCGGAAATCCGGCGCCACCGCGGCCGCGCAGCCCGGAGGCGGCGAGGTGGGCGAGGAGGCCGTCGGGGGCGGTGAGCCCGTCGTAGCCGCCGGTGGCGCGGTAGTCGTCGGCGCTCTCCGTCAGGCCCGGAGCCGTCCCGAGGACGGTGCCCGGCGGGTTCGCCGTCGGGAGTCGGATCGTGGTCATCGGCTGCTGCTTCCTGTCCGAGTGGGGGCCTGGGGGCCGGTGGGGGTGGAGGTGGGGATGTGGCCGCGAAGGGTCCGTAGGGCCCCTTCCAGCGCGGCGCGGTCGCCCGCCGTGCGGCCGTATCCAGGACCAGGAAGGCCGATGAGCATGCGGTGGTGGTCGAGGACGACCTCGCAGGCGAGCAGGGCCGCGGCGGGATCACCCGCCCGCGACCCGGTGGCCACGCCGGTCACCAGCTCGGTGACCTCGGCGAGGTAGCGGAGCCAGCTGTGCCGGCTTCCGCGTAGGACCAGCCGTTCGACGCGGCGCCGCTCCGCCGCCGCCACGTCCTCCGCCCGCCGCGTCGGCGCGCCGGGCACGGAGGCGCGCAGGGCTGCCACCGCGGTGGGGAGTTCTCGCTCCGGTTCGGGGGTGAGCCCGAGCCAGTCCAGACGCCGACGACCGCTCATGCGTGCCTCCGGAGGTTGGGTGCCGCCCTGCCGGTCCGGTGCCTCGCGGAGGGCCTTCGGTACGGGGAGGCCCGATGGCTCGATGTGCGTGGGCACCGACCTGGTGGGACGGCCGGATGTCGGGGGATCGAGGAGATCGGATGGATCAAGAGGGAGGGGTTCGAGACTGCGAGGGGTGCGGGGCCCGGGCCTGCCGGGCGGGCCACCCTCCTACTTCCACGCCTGTGAACAGGGCGAATGAGGAGCAGTGCCGGGGCGGCGACACGAGAACGCGTTTGCTGACCGATCGGTCAGGCAAGAATTACGCTAGCTGACCGATCGGTCAGTGAACAAGTCTTGACCCGACGGAAACGAGCCAGCAATCTGGCTGTCCAATCGGTCAGCCCGGTCCCGGCTTCCCGCCCCGACCGCCTGTCCGCAGCTCGGTCGTACCGACATCGCATGCCCATACCGATCGCCGCACCGGCGGCACGGAGGAGTCACCGATGTACTCCAGAGCACCGGAGAAACCCGAAGTCGCTCAAGCACCGACAGCCACCGAAGCATCAGCAGACGCGGGAGCGCCGGCGGCCGACGGAGCACCGGCAGCCGCCGGAGCGCCATCGGCCACCGAGACGCCGGTGGCCCCCGCGCTTCCGGCGCGCTACTACACCGACCCCGCCACCGCCGCCGCGGAGACGCGGCATGTGTTCGGCAAGTCCTGGCAGCTCGTCTGTCACGAATCCGACCTGCCGAACCCGGGGGCCCGCCTCGCCGCCACCGTCGCGGACCGGGAGGTTCTGGTGGTCCGCACCGAGGACGGCGGCCTCGCCGCCCACCTCAACGTCTGCCGTCACCGCGGCACGCGCCTGGTCACCGCCCCCGAACCGGCCGGCAAGGCGATCCGCTGCCCGTACCACGGCTGGACGTACCGCCTCGACGGAAGCCTGGTCGGCGCCCCGGAGGCACGGCAGATCCCCTGTCTCGACAAGCCGAGGCTCGGCCTGTTCCCCGCCCGCGTCGAGTCCTTCCTCGGCTTCGTCTTCGTCAACCTCGACCTCGACGCCGTACCGCTGGCGGAGAGCTGCGCCGGCCTCGAAGCGGCGGTCGGCCACTACGCGGGAGCCGACCTGGTGCCGGTGGGCCGCGCCCGCATCCACGACCTGGCCGGTGCGGAGGTGCAGAACGCCAACTGGAAGGTGGCGGTCGACAACTACCTGGAGGGGTACCACGTTCCGGTGGCTCACCCCGGCCTCATGCGGCTGCTCGACTACCAGGGCTACACCCACGAGATCGAGGAGTCCTACGCCCTCTTCGCCTCGCCGCTGCGCGACAAGCCGTCCTCGAACTGGGCCGAGCGCCTCTACCAGCGCATCGCCGCGCCCATGCCCGGCCTCGCCGAGGCCGACCGCCGGATCTGGCGGTACGCGGTCATCTACCCGAACACCCTCATCGACTTCTACCCCGACCACGTGCTGGCCTGGACCGCGATCCCCACGGCGGTGGACCGCGTGGCCGTGCCCGGAGCCTTCTACACCCGCCGTGGCACCGGACTGCGCACCCGCCTCGCCCGGCGCCTGAACATCCACATCGGCTGGATCACCAACGACGAGGACGCCGAGCTGGTGGCCCGTGTCCAGAAGGGGCTCACCACGCCCGGGTTCGAACCCGGACCGCTGTCGCGCCGCGAGTCGGCGGTCGGCTGGTTCGCCGACCGCGTCCGGGCCGACCTCGACGGCGCCGCGCCCTAGACGGGCCGCCCGCCGGCCTCCGTACGAGGAGGCCCGACGGCCGCGACGCGTACACACGCCGACCGGGCCGCACGCTCTCGCCGAGCAGACGCCCGCGTGCCGACCGCGCACTCCCGACCGGCCCGCGCACCGCACGGCCGCACGGCCCGCCCGCACCAGGCCACCTCCCTCAACGGGCCCCGTGCCCGCACCAGGCCACCTCCCTCAAGGGGCCCCACGCCCTCGCCAGGCCGCACGCAACGCCGGGCCCCACGCCCGGCCGAGGGCCAAGCCCCACGCCCTTCCCGCACGCTCTCACCGGCCGCACCCTCCCCACACCGCCGGCGACCGTGCCTCCACCCACCCACGACCGAGCCCCGACGCCCCGCTCGTTCCCGCCGTCCCCCTGCGGCCCTACGGAGAGGACCCCATGTCCCCCGAGGCACTCCCCCCGACCCGTCGCTCGTTCCTCCGCGCCGGTACCGCCGCCGCTGTCGCCCTCACCGCTGCCGGCTGCGGCTTCAGCTCCGCCGACGACCCGGCCGGCAAGGCGCGCGCCGAGACCCCCGTCGACGCCAAGGTCGACGGCGATCTCGTCTACTTCAACTGGGCCGACTTCGTCGACCCCGCCGTGTTCGAAGGCTTCCAGAACGAATACGGAGTCAAGGTCGTCCAGTCCAACTACGACTCCATGGAAGGCATGGCGGCCAAGCTCAACGCCGGAAACCGCTACGACATCATCTTCCCCACCGCGAAGTGGGCCGAGCGCCTCGTCGCCGGCGGCCGGCTGCGCAGGATCGACCACTCCCGGCTCCGCAACGCCGACGCCGTGTTCGGCGGCTACGACTACTTCGCCGACCCCTGGTACGACCCCCGCTCGGCGCACACGGTCCCCTTCACCATGTACAAGACCGGCATCGGCTGGCGCCGGGACCGGCTCGGCGACCTCACCGGTTCCTGGAACGACCTGTGGAACGACAAGGCCAAGGGAAAGGTCTTCGTCCTCGACGACCGCGACGAGGTGCTCGGTCTGGGCGCGCTCAAGCTCGGCCTGGACCTCACGACCGGAGACCGCGAGGACCTCGCCCGCGTCACCGACACCCTGCGCACGCTCCGCCCCCGCCTGCGCGGCTTCTCCAGCGACAGCTACAACAACCTGCTCAACGGCAACGCCGACATGACCCAGGCATGGAGCGGCGACATGGCCGCCATGCTCGCCCAGGCCGAGGACCCGGACGTCTTCGGCTTCGAAGTCGCCCGCGAGGGCGCCCCGGTCAACTCCGACTGCTACGCCATACCCTCCGACGCCCGGCATCCAGGGACCGCGATGCTCTTCATCGACTACATGCTCCGCCCGGAGAACGTGAAGAAGAACATCGAGTACATCGGCTACCCGATGCCGGTCCGCGGCACCGAGGACACGTACGCCGCGCTCGTCGAACCGTTCCCCCAGTGCTCGGTGACCGCCGACGACCTCAAGGCCGACCTCTTCTTCCGTAACGGCGACACCCAGGCAGAACGGGCCCGCGACGCCGCCTGGACCGATGTGAAGGCCGGCTGACATGGCATCGGGCAAGCGATCCGGGGCGGCGGCCGGGAGGCAGCCCCGACTGTGGACCTGGCTCATGCTCCCCGGAACCGTCTGGATGACGGGCTTCCTCGTCGCCTCCCTCCTCCTGGTGGCCACCCTCTCGCTCGGCTCCACCGACCCGCTCGGCAACCCGCGCTTCGGGTTCGACCTCGGGAACATCACCGCACTGGCCGACCCGGCCTACAGCACGGTCCTGGTGCGCTCCCTCGGTTACGCGCTGATCACCTGTGTGATCTGCCTGGCCGTGGCCTACCCGGTCGCCTATGCCATCGCGCTGCGCGGCGGTCGCTTCAAGAACCTGCTGATCGCCGCGATCGTCGTCCCGTTCTTCGCCAACTACCTGGTGCGGATGTACGGCTGGTCCGTCGTTCTCTCCGACGACGGGCCACTCCTGAAGGGCCTGCGTGCCCTCGGTCTCGCCGACGACGGCACCAAGATCCTCCAGACCGGTACGGGCGTCGTCGCCGGGCTCGTCTACGGCTTCGTCGTCTTCATGATCATCCCGCTCTACGCGGCGATGGAGCGCATGGACACCTCGCTCATCGAGGCGGGCCGCGACCTCTACGGCGGCCCTCTGCGCACCTTCTTCTTCGTCACCGTCCCCGCCACCCGGCAGGGAGCCGCCGCCGGCTGCGTCCTCGTCTTCCTGCCCGCCATGGGGGACTTCGTCAGCGCCCAGCTCATGGGAGGTCCCGACCAGATCATGATCGGCAACCTGATCCAGGACAAGTTCTTCCAGGGCCAGAACTGGCCGCTCGGATCCGCCCTGACCATGCTCCTCATGGCGGTCCTGTTCCTCGGGATGCTCGGCTACCTGCGCCGCACCCGCAAGGACGAGACGGAGGCCGTCCGATGAGCGCCCGGCAGCGCCGCCGGCGCGGCGCCGAACGGCGGCCCCGGTTCGCCGTCGCGGTCACCGCCGTCTTCTTCGCGCTCCTCTACCTCCCCGTCGGCGTCGTCGTCCTGTTCTCCTTCAACTCGCAGAAGTCCCTCACGGTCTTCGAGGACGTCAGCCTCCGCTGGTACGAGGCGTTCGTCCACGACGACGTGCTGCTCTCGTCGCTCGGCATGAGCCTGCGGGTCTCGCTGGTCGCCATGGCCGGATCGCTCGTCCTCGGCGTCGCCCTGGCCCTGGGCCTCGTGCGCGGCCGCAGCCGCCTCGGCTCCTTCGCCGGCCTGGTGATGCTCGTCCCGCTGATCACACCGGAGATCGTGACCGGTGTCGCGGCGATGCTCCTCTTCAAGGGCCTGGGCATCACCCTGTCCACGACGACCGTGATGCTCGCCGAGATCACCTTCTCCATCTCGTACGTGACGGTCATCCTCCGCTCCCGGATCGCCGCGCTCAATCCGGAGGTGGAGGAGGCCGCGATGGACCTCGGCGCCACCCGGCGGCAGGCCTTGCGCCTGGTCACCCTGCCCGCGCTGCTCCCGAGCATCCTTGCGTCGGCGGTGCTGATCTTCGCCCTCGTCTTCGACGACTTCGTCCTCGCCTACTTCACCACCGGCGTCGACCCGCAGCCGCTGTCCGTACGCATCTACTCGGCGATCCGGTTCGGCGTGCAGCCGACCATCAACGCCGTCGGCACGCTGATGCTGGCCGGGTCCATCGGCCTCATCGTCCTCGCACTCGCCATCCCGCGCCTGTTCGGGCGGCGCGGCGGCCTCGATCTGCTCTCCGGGAAGTGACACCGATGCACCCGACCTCCGCGAACCCGAACCCCGACGCCCCGACCTCCGCGAACCCGAACCCCGACGCCCCGGACCCCGACGTCCGGATCCCCGCCGTGCGGCTCGACCACGTCAGCAAGCAGTACCCCTCCGGCGACGGCACCTACGCCGTACGCGACGTGGAACTCGACATCGCCCCGGGCGAGTTCTTCTCCCTCCTCGGCCCGTCCGGCTGCGGGAAGACCACCCTGCTGCGGATGATCGGAGGCTTCGCCGACCCCACCGAGGGCAGCGTCCTCCTCGACGGCCAGGACGTCACCGGGCTGCCGCCCGACAAGCGCAACGTCAACACCGTCTTCCAGAGCTACGCCCTCTTCGACCACCTCTCGCTCGCGGACAACGTGGCCTTCGGCCTCAAGCGACGGGGCGTCGGCCGCGCCGAGATCCGGCACCGCGTCGCCGACATGCTCGACCTCGTCCAGCTCGGGCACCTGGCGGCCCGCAAGCCGCCCACCCTCTCCGGCGGTCAGAAGCAGCGGGTCGCGCTCGCCCGTGCCCTGGTCAACAGGCCGCACGTTCTCCTGCTCGACGAACCGCTGGCCGCCCTCGACCTCAAACTCCGCCGTCACATGCAGGTCGAGCTCAAGCAGATCCAGCGGGAGGTCGGCATCACCTTCGTCTTCGTCACGCACGACCAGGACGAGGCGCTGACCATGTCCGACCGCCTCGCCGTGATGAACGACGGGCGCGTCGAGCAGTGCGGCACCCCCGAGGACGTCTACGAGCGCCCCACGAGCAGCTTCACCGCCTCCTTCATGGGCACCTCCAACCTCGTCCCCGGCACCTACCGTTCCGGCCGCGTCGTCCTCGACGACGGGCCCGAACTCCCCGTCGGCGACCGGCCGGCCGTCCCCGACGGCAGCAGGGTCAACCTGTCGATCCGCCCCGAGAAGATCTGGCTCTCCGACCTGGAACCCGACATGGCCCGCGTCAGCGGGGTCGTCCGGGAGACGGTCTACTGCGGACCGACCACCACCTACCTGATCGAACTGGCGCCCGGCGTCACGGTGTCCGTGCTGGAGCAGAACACCGACCGCTCCCGCATGGAGGACCGCTGGAGCGGCGGCGAACACGTCGAGGTCGGCTGGAAGCCCGAGCACTGCCTCGTCCTCGACTGAAGCGGCACCGACCGAAGGAACACCCCATGAACCACGACGTCATCGTGCTCGGCGCGGGCCTGGCCGGCCTCACCGCCGCACGCGACCTGGCCGCCGGCGGAGCCGACGTCCTCGTCGTCGAGGCCCGCGACCGGGTCGGCGGACGCGTCGAGCAGACCGAACTCCCCGACGGGCGGCTGGTCCAGCTCGGCGGAGAGGTCGTCGGCCGCGCCCACACCGCGTACACGACCCTGGCCGCCGAACTGGGCCTCACCCTGACCCCCAGCTACGTCGCCGAGCCCGGCGCCCTCACCCGCGCCACCCCCGAAGACGTCTCCGCCGGCGACCCGCCCCACTGGTTCGGCCCCGGCGACGACGCCTGCCACCGGAAGGTCACCGCCGCCTTCCGCGCGCTCGCCCGCACCGTCGACCCGGACGACCCCTGGGCCCACCCCGAAGCCGTCGCCCTCGACCGGCTCTCCGTCGCCGACTGGCTGCGCGCCGAGGGGGCGACCCCGGCCGTCGTACGGCTGTGGGAGATCGGCCAACTCGCCCTCGCCGACGGTTCGTACGAGCGCACCTCGCTCCTCGCCGCCCTGCGCAAGCACGCCGCCGTACCCGTCGCGGGGGAGGGCCCCGAGCACTACGACTACGAGGCCTGGGAGGGGCTGCGGGTGGCCGAGGGGTCCGCGACGGCGGCCCTGCGCATG
Organism: Streptomyces sp. NPDC013457; assembly: GCF_043089925.1. Taxonomy (NCBI): domain Bacteria; kingdom Bacillati; phylum Actinomycetota; class Actinomycetes; order Kitasatosporales; family Streptomycetaceae; genus Streptomyces; species Streptomyces sp. NPDC013457. Next base: position 557,295 of record NZ_JBICBL010000001.1, on the reverse strand, counting down.
GCCGCCGCCCTCGGCGGGCGGATCCGCACCGGCTCGCCCGTGGAGGCGGTCGCCGTACGAGGTTCCGGCCGCTGCTCCGTACGGCTTGCCGGGGGCGAGACCCTCACCGCCGGCGCCGTCGTCAGCGCCCTGCCCGTCGGCCCGCTCCGGTCGGTCGCCGTCACCGGCGTCTCCGAGGAGCGACTCGCCTCCCTGCACCGCCAACGCCACGCGCTCGCCGCCAAGTTCGTCGCCGCCTACGACCGGCCGTTCTGGCGCGACCTGGGCCGCAGCGGTCTCTCCGAGTGCGAAGGCGTCCTCGGCAGCACCTGGCCGCAGAGCGACGGCATCCTCTCCGCCCTCGTGCCACCCGAAAGGCTCGGCGTCCTGCTCGGCATGCCCACCGCACTGCGGACCGGCGAACTCCTCGCGGACATCGCCCGCCTCTACGGCGACGCGGCGCGCCGGCCGCTCGCCGGCTACCTGCGGATGTGGGGCACCGACCCGTGGACCCAGGGGTACGTCACCCAGTGGACCCCCGGCGACGTCACGGCCGTCGGCCCCCTCCACGGCACCCACGAACCCCCCTTCTACGTCTGCGGATCCGACCAGTGGGTCGCCGGCTACATGGAAGGCGCCGTCCGCACCGGACGCGACGCGGCCAGGGAGGCGCTGCGCCGTGGCTGACACCGTACGGAACCACATCGCGGGCACGGACCGGCCCGCCGCCTCCGGCGCGACGATGGAGCTGGTCGACCCCGCCACCGGCCGCGTGCACCGCCACGCCCCGCGCTCGGGCAGCTCCGACACCGACGCCGCCTGCGCGGCCGCCGCGACCGCGTACCGGCACTGGTCCACGACCACGCCCGCCGAGCGGCAGCGGGCCCTGCTCGGCATCGCCGACGCCGTCGAGGAGCACGCGGACGTGTTCACGGCGGCCGAGACCGGGGACACCGGCAAACCTCCCCACCAGTTCAGGACGGAGGAGCTCCCCGCGATCGTCGACACCCTCCGTTTCTTCGCCGGAGCCGCCCGGAACCTGCCCGGTGTCGCCGCCGCCGAGTACACCGAGGGCCGCACCTCGCTCCTGCGCCGCGAACCGGTGGGGGTCTGCGCCCAGATCACCCCGTGGAACTACCCGCTGATGATGGCCGTGTGGAAGATCGCCCCGGCGATCGCCGCAGGCAACACGACCGTGCTCAAGCCCGCCGACACCACCCCCTCGTCGTCCGCGCTGCTCGCCCGCCTCGCGGCGGAGCACCTGCCGCCGGGCGTGCTCAACGTGGTCTGCGGCGACCGCGACACCGGTCGCGCGCTCACGGCCCACCCCGACGTCGCCCTGATCGCCGTCACCGGCAGTGTTCGGGCGGGCCGGGAGATCGCGGCCGCCGCGGCCGCCGACCTCAAGCGGGTCCACCTGGAGCTCGGCGGCAACGCCCCGGTCCTCGTCCACGACGACGTGGACGTCGAGGCGACCGCCGCCACCCTCGCGGCCGTCGCCTACTACAACGCCGGCCAGGACTGCACCGCGCCCACCCGGCTGCTGGTCCACCACCGGGTCCACGACGCGTTCCTCGCCGCCTTCGCGGCGGAGGCCCGCAAGCTCCGCACCGGCCCCCCGGAGGAACCGGGGATCGACGTCGGGCCGCTCAACAACGCCGCTCAACTCGCCTCGGTGCAGGGGCTGCTGGAACGGCTCCCGGCGCACGCCGAGATCGTGACCGGCGGCGTCCGGCCGCCCCGGCCCGGGTTCTTCCACGAGCCCACCGTCGTCGCCGGCGTGCGCCAGGAGGACGAGATCGTGCAGGAGGAGATCTTCGGGCCGGTCGTGACCGTGCAGCCGTTCGCGGACGAGGCGGAGGCGCTGCGCCTGGCCGACGACGTCCGGTTCGGGCTCGCGGCCAGTGTGTGGACGGCGGACCACGACCGCGCGATGCGCGCGACCCGTGCCCTGCACACCGGCATCGTCTGGGTGAACACCCATGGCACCACCGTCTCCGAGATGCCGCACGGAGGAGTCAAGCACTCGGGCCACGGCAGTGACCTGTCCATGTCGGGCCTGCTCGACTACACCCAGGTCAAGCACGTGATGCTCTGAACTCCGCAGGCTCTCCGGGCCGTGACGTCCGTCGGTTCATCTCTTGTGTGACGAGATGGAGTTGGGGGCATTCGGGTGGAAGGCGGGGCGGACCGCAACTGCGCCGGGTGCTTTCGTAGTCGTCCCCCTCAGTTGCACCACGAACTGAGGAGGCACTCATGACCGGGTTTCAGGGTTTCGCCACTGGCACCGCTGAGCTGCTGGATCTCGACCCGTACCGTTTCCCCGCCATGCTCATGGCCGACGAGCCCGAGGCGACGTCCATGACCCGCGGGGTCATGGAGTTCGGCGACTACGTCCTGCCCGCCCCGGCGCCGGAGAGCCGTCTGTCCTTCCCGCTGGCGCCCGCCGACCGCCGCCGGCTCGACCTGCACGCCGCGCTCACCACGGCGGGCATCGCGCCCCTCCCCGGCGACCTCGGAGCCATCGAGGCGCTGTGCGGGCTCGACGACACCATCCACGACGCGCTGCTGCGCTGGATCACGCCGGAGCGGTGACCGGCCTCAGGGGGTGCCGCGTGGATCATGCCCACGCGACACCCCCTCGGGGTTGTCTAGGACGTCGCGCGGTGCCGGAGGGCGGGTTCCCAGGCGGGGACCGGCTCCTCCGGTGGGGCCTCGCTGTGGCGGCCGCCCCGCGCGAAGAACGCTTCGAGAGGGAGGATCGCCGCCCCCACCGTGACGGCGTCCGGGCCGAGCGTGCCCAGCTCGATCCGGGTCCGGCTGGCCGGGTAGCGCAGGGCGAAGGCCGCGGCGTGGGGCTTGACCGTCTCCAGGAAGCGGGAGCCGAGCTGGAGGCCGGCCCAGCCGCCGACGAGGATGCGCTCGGGCTGGAAGAGGTTGATCAGGTCGGCGAAGCCCGCGCCCAGGTACTCGGCGGTCTCCTCCAGAACGGCGAGCGCCGTCGCGTCGGGCTTCCGCTCCGCGCCGTGCGGCGGATAGGCGGCCGCGATCATCGACGTCAGCGCGGTCTCCTCGTCCGCCCCCGCGGGCGGCCTGCCGCCCGCCTCCCGCCAGCGGTCGAGGAGCGCCTCGGCACCCGCGTACGCCTCCAGGCAGCCCTGGGAGCCGCAGCGGCAACGGCGCCCGCGCACCCGGACCGTGAGGTGGCCCCACTCGATCGCCCGGCCGGTACCCATCCCCTCGCCGATCACGCACGCGCCGACACCGGAGCCGAAGAGGACGACCACGGCGCTCGCGGTGCCGCGCCCGGCCCCGAACCACATCTCGGCCTGGCCGAGCGTCTTGGAGCCGTTGTCGATGTAGTACGGCACGCTCGCGGGCACCGCGCCGGTCTCCCGGAGCAGCCGCTCCAGGGGTACGGCGTCCCAGCCGACGGTCTGGCCGTGGACGACGGCGCCGTCCTCGGGCGTATGCGCGACGATGCCCGGGACGCCGATGCCGACGCCGAGCAACCGCTCCGGCGGCACGTCCGCCGCGCGCAGCACCGCGGCGATGCCGTCGCGCACGTGGCCGACCACGACGTCCACGTCGTAGCCGCCGTGCGGGCCGGTGCCGTCGGCCGACAGCGGACGCTCCACGCGTGCCAGCTCGGTCAGGGCGAGATCGAAGAGCTCGACCCTGATGCGGGTCTCGCCGACGTCGATGCCGATCATGCAGCCGCTGGCCGGGCTCACGCGCAGCAGGGTGCGGGGCCGGCCCCCGGCGGAGTCGACACTGCCGGCCTCCTCCACCAGGCCCTCGGCCAGGAGTTCACCGACCACGTTGCTGACGGAACCGGAACTCAGCCCGGTGGCCGGGCCGAGCGTCAGACGGCTCTGCGGCCCGTCGAAATACAATCGTTGCAGAACCGCGGTGCGGTTCTCCCGCCGCAGGTCACGCACCGTACGACTGCTCTTCGCTCGCACCCTGCCCCCTGTTCGTGAAGTCTCTCCTCGCAAGATACCCCTGCCCGGGCCCTTGACGCGACCTTCTCTCGGTATTTAACTCACGTCCTAAATTAAGCCGGGGGGTGTACGGGGCGGGCGTGGGACGTCTGCCGGTCCCGCCTCCTCGCACTCCGTCACTCCCCGAAAGGGTCTCGAGGAGCCATGCGCAGAATCAGAGCCGCGGTCACCGGTGCCGTCACCCTCTCCCTCGTCCTCACCGCCGCCGCCTGCGGAGGCGGTACCTCCGACGGTTCCGGCTCCAACTCCCAGCCGAAGACGCTCACGTACTGGGCCTCCAACCAGGGCTCCAGCATCGAGGTCGACAAGAAGGTCCTGCAGCCCGAACTCGACCGGTTCGAGAAGGAGACCGGCATCAAGGTGAAGCTGGAGGTCGTGCCCTGGTCGGACCTGCTCAACCGGATCCTCACCGCGACCACCTCCGGCCAGGGCCCCGACGTCCTGAACATAGGCAACACCTGGAGCGCCTCCCTGCAGTCCACCGGCGCCCTGCTGCCCTGGGACGCCGCGAACCTGGAGAAGATCGGCGGCAGGGACCGCTTCGTCGACTCCGCGCTCGGCTCCACCGGCGTCCCCGGCCAGGACCCTGCCGCCGTCCCCCTCTACTCCATGGCGTACGCCCTCTACTACAACAAGCAGATGTTCAAGGACGCCGGCGTCGACAAGCCCCCGGCCACCTGGGACGAACTGGTCGCCACCGGCAAGCGCCTGAGCAAGGACGGCAAGTGGGCCATCGGCGTCGAGGGCGCCAACCTCTCCAACAACATCCACCAGGTCTTCGTCCTCGGCAAGCAGCACGGCGCCGACTTCTTCACCGCCGACGGCAAGGCCGACTTCACCTCCGACGGAGCCGTCGCCGCGGTCAAGCAGTACGTCGACCTGATGGCCGCGCACAAGATCGTCGCTCCCGGCAACGCGGAGTACGCCCAGAACCAGTCCCTGAGCGACTTCGCCAAGGACAGGACGGCGATGGTCCTCTGGCAGACCCCCTCGCAGACGTTCGCCTCGCAGGGGATGAAGGAGGACGAGTGGGGCGTCGCCCCCGCGCCCGTCCTCTCCGGCACGCCGGGCACGGGAACGGCCGTCAACTCCATGGTCGCCGGCATCAACATGGCCGTCTTCAAGAACACCAAGAACATCGACGGCGCCATGAAGTTCGTGAAGTTCATGACCGGCGACGAGGAGCAGAAGATCCTCAACAAGGCCTACGGTTCCGTCCCGCCGGTCAAGACCGCGCAGCAGGACCCCGCCTTCTCCACGCCGTCGCTCACCGTCATCCGCGACACGCTCGCCACCAGCGCCTCCGCCCTGCCGCAGGTTCCCGAGGAGTCCCAGTTCGAGACCGTGGTCGGCACCGCGGTCAAGGAGCTGTTCGCCGACGCCGCGGCCGGCCGACCCGTCACCGACGCGTCCGTGAAGGCCGCGCTCGAAAAGGCCCAGCAGCAGATGCCCAAGAAGTAGGCACGGGACCACTCATGACCTCAACCGTCACGCCCCCGGCGGCACGGGCGGTGCGGAAGGCCCCGCCCGGAGAGGCGCGCTCCCCGCGCCGCCGCTCCGGGCGGCTGCGCCGCATCGGGCTGCCGTACCTGCTGCTCCTGCCAGCCCTGGCCCTCGAACTCCTCGTCCACCTCGTGCCGATGGTGATCGGCATCGCCATGAGCTTCAAGGAGCTCACCCAGTTCACCGTCCGCAACTGGGCCGACGCGCCCTGGGCCGGATTCGAGAACTACGCGCTCTCGGTCGACCTCGACGCCCCCGTGGGCCAGGCCCTGCTGAAGTCCTTCGTGACGACCTGCCTGTTCACCGTCACGTCCGTCGGTCTGTGCTGGCTCCTCGGCACCGCCGCGGCCGTCCTCCTCCAGGAGTCCTTCCGCGGCAGGGGGGTGCTGCGGGCGCTCTTCCTCGTCCCGTACGCCCTGCCGGTCTACGCCGCCGTCATCACCTGGGCGTTCATGTTCCAGCACGACAACGGCATGATCAACCACGTCCTCCACGACCAGCTGGGCATCGGGGACCGCCCCGCCTTCTGGCTCATCGGCGACAACAGCTTCTGGGCCCTGCTCGTCGTCTCCGTCTGGAAAGGCTGGCCGTTCGCCTTCCTGACCGTGATGGCGGGCCTGCAGAACATCCCCCGCGAGCTGTACGAAGCCGCCGCGCTGGACGGCGCCGGGGTGTGGAAGCAGATCCGGCACATCACCCTCGCCTCCCTCCGACCGGTCAACCAGGTCCTCGTGCTCGTGCTGTTCCTGTGGACCTTCAACGACTTCAACACACCGTTCGTGCTCTTCGGCAAGGCGGCGCCCGAAGCCGCCGACCTGATCTCCCTGCACATCTACCAGTCCTCGTTCCAGACCTGGAACTTCGGCGCCGGCTCGGCCATGTCCGTCCTGCTGCTGCTCTTCCTCCTCCTCGTCACGGGCGTCTACCTGCTGATCACCGGCAGAGGAAGGAAGGCCGGCGATGGCTGAGCCCGCCCGGCGGCGCACGCCGCGCTCCCCGATGGCCCCTCCCCGGTCCTTCCTGTGGACCCGGCGGATCGTCCTCACCCTGCTCACCGGATTCGTCCTGCTGCCGGTGTACGTGATGGTCTCCAGCTCCCTCAAGCCGCTGGCGGACGTCTCGGAGAAGTTCCAGTGGCTCCCCTCGGAGCTGACCGTCCGCCCGTACATCGACATCTGGCACACCGTCCCGCTCGCCGACTACTTCGTGAACTCCCTGATCGTGGCGGGCGCGGCGACCGTGTGCTCCGTGGTGGTCGCGGTCTTCGCGGCGTACGCGGTCAGCCGCTACGGCTTCCGCGGCAAGCGGGTCTTCACCGTGACCGTGCTGTCGACCCAGATGTTCCCCGGCATCCTCTTCCTCCTGCCGCTCTTCCTCATCTACGTCAACATCGGTAACGCCACCGGGATCGCGCTCTTCGGCTCGCGTGGCGGTCTGATCCTCACCTACCTCACTTTCTCGCTGCCGTTCTCCATCTGGATGCTGATCGGCTACTTCGACTCGATCCCGCGGGACCTCGACGAGGCGGCGAAGGTCGACGGCTGCGGTCCCGTCGGCGCCCTGTTCCGGGTGGTCGTCCCCGCCGCCGTGCCGGGGATCGTCGCCGTCGCCGTCTACGCGTTCATGACGGCCTGGGGCGAGGTCCTCTTCGCCTCCGTGATGACCAACGACACCACCCGTACGCTCGCCGTCGGCCTCCAGGGCTATGCCACCCAGAACGACGTGTACTGGAACCAGGTGATGGCCGCCTCCCTCGTCGTGAGCGTGCCCGTCGTCGCCGGGTTCCTCCTTCTCCAGCGCTATCTCGTCGCCGGCCTCACCGCGGGTGCGGTCAAGTGACGCTCTTCCACCCACCGATGTCAGAGAGGTCCTTCGTGTCCGAACCCACCGACGCCCGCACGCTCGACCTGGACGCCTTCCCCGCCGGCTTCTCCTGGGGCACCGCGACCTCCGCCTACCAGATCGAGGGCGCCGTGACCGAGGACGGCCGCGGCCCGTCCATCTGGGACACCTTCTCCCGCACGCCCGGCGCCGTCGACAACGGCGACCACGGCGATGTCGCCTGTGACCACTACCACCGGTGGCCCGAGGACATCGCCCTGATGGGCGCACTCGGTGCCGACGCGTACCGGCTCTCGATCGCCTGGCCTCGTGTCTTCCCGGCCGGAGACGGCCCCCTGAACACACCGGGCCTCGACTTCTACGACCGGCTCGTCGACGGCCTGCTGGAGGCCGGGATCACGCCCTCGGTCACCCTCTACCACTGGGACCTGCCCCAGGCGCTCCAGGATCGGGGTGGCTGGGCCGAGCGGGAGACCGCCGAACACTTCGCCCGGTACGCGGGTGCGGTCGCCGCCCGCCTCGGTGACCGGGTCGGCCAGTGGGCCACCCTCAACGAGCCGCTCTGCTCCGCCTGGATCGGCCACCTCGAAGGGCGCATGGCGCCCGGTCTGACCGACCTCACCGCCGCCGTCCGGGCCTCCTACCACCTCCTCCTCGGCCACGGCCTCGCCGCCGGGGCCGTCCGGGCCGCCGTCCCCGGCGCCCAGGTCGGCATCGTCACCAACCACTCCACGGTGGCGCCCGCCTCCACCCGGCCCGAGGACATGGCGGCAGCGGCCCGCGCCGACGGCCACACCAACCGCTGGTGGCTCGACCCGGTGTACGGCCGGGGCTTCCCCGCCGACATGCGCGAGGTGTACGGCGTCGAGCTCCCCGAACGGCCGGGCGACCTCGACCTCATCGCCGCCCCGCTCGACTGGCACGGCGTCAACTACTACTTCCCGGTCACCGTCGCGGACGACCCCGCCGGACCCGTCCCGTACGCCCGCGAGGTCCGCCTGCCGGACGTGCCCCGCACCGGCATGGACTGGCAGATCGACGGCGACGGTCTCGAAGCCATCCTGCTGCGGCTCACCGACGACTACGGCGCCCGCCGCCTGTACGTCACCGAGAACGGCTCCGCCTTCGCCGACGCCGTGGGCCCCGACGGCACGGTCGACGACCCGGAGCGGACCGCGTACCTGGAGGAGCACGTGGCCGCCTGTGCCCGGGCCGTGCGCAAGGGTGCGCCGGTCGCCGGGTACTACGCGTGGTCCCTGTTGGACAACTTCGAGTGGGCCTACGGCTACGACAAGCGCTTCGGCCTCGTCCACGTCGACTACGCCACCCAGCGGCGGACCGTGAAGGGGAGCGGTCGCAGGTACGCGGACATCATCCGTGCCCACCGGGACCTCACCGGCTGACGGGCGACCGGACACCGGTGGCCGCGTGGCCGACGGCAGGGTTTCCGCTCCCACGAGGGGGGTGCGGAAGCCCTGCCGTCGTGCGTCCCAGAGCCGCTGCCCCACGTGATCCGAGACTTAAGGCAAGCCGAAAGAAAAGTCCGGTCGAAGTCATTGACCGTCAGAAACCGTGCCGGGCAGGGTGTGCGGGAGCGCTCTCCTCCATCCCGATTCCTGCCAAGGAGCCCGCATGTCTCCTCTTGGGCACCACCCACCCCACAGACGGCCGCGGCGCGGTGTCGCCGCGGCCGTGGCCACGGCCCTCGCCGGCGCGCTGCTCGCCCTGGCCCCGGCCGGCGGGGCCCAGGCCGCCGCCGCACCGGTCTCGCAGGGCAAGCCCGTCACCGCCTCCAGCGTGGAGCAGTCCGGCACCGCCGCCGCGGCGGCCGTCGACGGCGACCTCGGCACCCGCTGGTCCAGCGCCTTCTCCGACAACCAGTGGCTCCAGGTCGACCTCGGCGCCCCCACCGCGCTCGACCGGGTGGAACTGCGCTGGGAGGCTGCCTACGCCAAGGCCTACCGCATCGAGCTGTCCACGAACGGCACCGACTGGACGTCCGCGTACGCCACGACGGCGGGGGCCGGCGGCACGGAGACCGTCCCCGTCTCCGGCACGGCGCGCTACGTACGCCTCCAGGGCGTCACGCGCGCCACCGGATACGGCTACTCGCTCTGGGAGTTCCAGGTGTACGGCACCGACGGCGGCCCGGCCCTCCCCGGCGGCGGCGACCTCGGGCCGAACGTGCACGTCTTCGACCCGTCCACGCCCGGCATCCAGGCCAAGCTCGACGAGGTCTTCCGGCAGCAGGAGTCGGCGCAGTTCGGCCCCGGCCGGCACGCCTTCCTCTTCAAGCCCGGTACGTACAACGGGCTCAACGCGCAGATCGGCTTCTACACCCAGATCGCCGGCCTCGGCCTGCGTCCCGACGACACGACGATCAACGGCGACGTGACCGTCGACGCGGGCTGGTTCAACGGCAACGCCACCCAGAACTTCTGGCGCTCCGCCGAGAACCTCGCCCTCAACCCGGTCAGCGGCACCAACCGGTGGGCGGTCTCGCAGGCGGCCTCCTTCCGCCGGATGCACGTCAAGGGCGGACTCAACCTCGCCCCCAACGGCTACGGCTGGGCCAGCGGCGGCTACATCGCCGACAGCAAGGTCGACGGACAGATCGGCAACTACTCGCAGCAGCAGTGGTACACCCGCGACAGCTCCATCGGCGGCTGGTCGAACTCCGTCTGGAACCAGGTCTTCTCCGGCGTGGAGGGCGCTCCGGCCACCGGCTTCCCCGAGCCCCGCTACACCACCCTCGACACCACACCGGTCTCCCGCGAGAAGCCCTTCCTCTTCTGGGAGGCCGGTGAGTTCAAGGTCTTCGCGCCCGCCAAGCGGGTCAACGCCCGCGGCACCACATGGGCGAACGGCGCCCCGCAGGGCGAGTCCATCCCGCTGAGCAGGTTCTACGTCGTCAAGCCCGGGGCCACCGCCGCCACGATCAACACGGCCGTCGCCCAGGGCCTGCACCTGCTCTTCACCCCCGGGGTCTACCACGTCGACCGCACCCTCGAGATCAACCGGGCGGACACCGTCGTCCTGGGCCTCGGACTGGCGACGATCATCCCGGACAACGGCGTGACCGCGATGCGCGTCGGTGACGTCGACGGCGTCCGGCTGGCCGGCTTCCTCATCGACGCCGGACCCGTCAACTCGCCGACGCTGCTGGAGGTCGGCCCCGCCGGAGCCTCCGCCGACCACGCCGCCGATCCCACCACCGTGCAGGACGTCTACATCCGCATCGGCGGCGCGGGCGCCGGCCGGGCGACCACCAGCATGGTCGTCAACAGCGACGACACGATCGTCGACCACACCTGGGTCTGGCGCGCCGACCACGGCGAGGGCGTCGGCTGGGAGACCAACCGGGCCGACTACGGCGTCCGCGTCAACGGAGACGACGTGCTCGCCACCGGACTCTTCGTCGAGCACTTCAACAAGTACGATGTGGAGTGGTACGGCGAGCGGGGCCGCACGATCTTCTTCCAGAACGAGAAGGCGTACGACGCCCCCGACCAGGCGGCCATTCAGAACGGGGCCACCAAGGGCTACGCCGCCTACCGCGTCGCCGACTCGGTCGACACCCACGAGGGCTGGGGCCTCGGCAGCTACTGCTACTACAACGTCGACCCCACGATCCGGCAGGCGCACGGCTTCAAGGCGCCCGTGAAGCCGGGCGTGAAGTTCCACAGCCTGCTCACGGTCTCGCTCGGCGGCAACGGCCACTTCGACCACGTCGTCAACGACGTCGGAGCGCCCACGGCCGGCAGCGACACCATCCCCTCGACCGTCGTCTCCTTCCCCTGACCCACCTCCACTTTTTTTGGCCGGTGCCCGCCGTCACGGCGGACACCGGCCCTTCGGCCCCCCGTCCCCCGTTCGGGGGGCCCGATCCGGGACGCGTCCTCAGACCGCGGAGCGTTCGCCCGTCGGCTCGACGATCACGATCCGGACGTGCGACGGGGCGTAGCTGCGCGCCTTGCGGACCAGCTTGGGCAGACTGAACTTGGGCCGCTGTACGGCGACATGGATGGGCGCGGGCATCGCCGGGTTCGGCGGCGGAACGACGGCGCCGGGCGGCAGGGCGGCGCCGGGGCGGAGCCGCACACCGATCAGGGCGTGCGGATCGTCCGGCGGGGTCGCCACGGCGAACTGGGTGACGTCGGTCCAGGGAAGCAGCACGTTGCCGACACGCACACCCGCCGCGTCGAACTGGAAGGCCGTGCGCCGCTGTTCGAACCAGGAGATGATGAACGGCAGGGCCGCGACGATCACCACGCCGCCCGCCATCTCCAGTGCCCAGCCGAGCAGCAGGGCGAGCGCCACGACTCCGATGACCGCCCCCCACAGGCCCGCCAGGTCGGTGGGGGAGAAGGGGTGGGTGACCCGGAAGCGCTCCCATCGCGCACCACGGCGGGTGGGCGGAGTCCCGGGCGGGCGATCGACGTTCGACATGGTGGCTGGTCCTCTCTCGATGACGTGGCAGACCCTCTCGCGAGACGCTGGAAAGGCGATGAAATCCTGCTGATGCGAGCCGGACGGTCACGCGAGCGGGCGACGACGGGGGAGGCCACGGGGACATGGGGGAATCGGGGACGGACATGGATCCGGCGGCACGGCTGCGGATCGACCTGCTGGGACCGGTCGGCGTCCGCCGGGGCGAGGCGCCGCTCGACATCGGTCCCGTACGGAGGCAGGCGGTCCTCGCCGCGCTGGCCTTACGGGACGGGACCCTGATCACGCGTCAGCAGCTGCTCGACGACGTGTGGGGAACGGAGCCTCCGGGGACGGGCCACCGGGTCCTGCCGAGCTACGTCTACCCCCTGCGGAAGGCGCTGGACGCACCCGGCACCGCGACCGCACGGTCCGTGATCCGGGGGGAGCGCGGGGGCTACCGCTTCGTCGCCGGCGCGGCACGCACCGACGTGGCCGAGCTGACCGAGCGGGCGGCCGGGAGCCGGCGCGCCAAGGCCGCGGGCAGCCTCGACAGCGCGCTGGAGCTCTGCACGCGGGCCCTGGACCTCTTCCGCGGCGAACCGCTGGCCGGGCTGCCGGGACCCTTCGCCGAGGCGGAGCGTCAGCGGCTCGCCCAGCACCGGCGCGCCCTGCGGCACGAGCGCGCGGAACTCCTGGTCCTCCTCGGCCGCTTCGCCGACACCCTGGACGGCCTCGCGGCCGCGGCTGTCTCCCAGCCGTACGACGAGGCCCTCGCCGCCCTGCGGATGCGGGCGCTGTACGGCAGCGGCCGGCAGGCGGAAGCCCTCGCCCTCTACCGGGAGATGCGCCACCGGCTCCTCGAAGAGCTGGGCCTGGAACCCGGCGATGAGCTCCGGAGGATCCACCAGGGCGTCCTGCGCCGGGACGACGCCCTGCTGCTCGGCGACCCCGCCGAGGGCGCGCCCCCGGCGGGGTCCGCCGCCGCGCGCCCGCGCAGGCCCCGCGTCGACCTGCCGGGCGACACCGCGTGCCTCGTCGGCCGCGAGGCCGAACTCGCCCTGCTCACCGCCCCGGTGCCGGACGGAGCCGTGTCCGTCGCGGCCGTGGACGGGACGGCGGGGGTCGGCAAGACCGCGCTGGTGGTCCGCGCGGGCTGGACGCTCCATGGCCGGTACCCGGACGGCTGCCTCTTCGTGGACCTGCGCACCCACGACGGGGCCCAGGAGAGCGTCGGCCCGCGCCGTGCCCTGCGCCGGTTGCTGCGCGCCGTCGGGAGCGACGCCGACGGCCTTCCGGACGACCTGGACGAACTGGTCGGGGCCTGGCGCGCGGCGACGAGTGCGCTGCGGCTGCTCCTGGTCGTCGACGACGCCCGCAGCGCGGAGCAGGTGCGCCCGCTGCTGCCCGCCGGACCCGGCAGCCGGGTCCTGGTCGCCGGGCGCGGGCGCCTGCCCGACCTCGACGCCGACCTGCGCCTCACCGTCGAGCCGCTCGGCACGGCAGCGGCGGTCGAACTGCTCCGGCAGCTCCTCGGCGAGGAACGCGCGGACAGCGAACCGCAGGCCGCGCGCGAACTCGCCCGGCGCTGCGGCGGACTGCCGCTGGCACTGCGCATCACCGGCGCGCGGCTGCAGCACCGCCCCTCCTGGACGATGGCCCACCTGGCGGGCCGGATGCCGGACGACGAGCACGGCCTCGACGAGCTGAGGGCGGGGGACCGCAGCGTGGAGGCGGCGTTCCGGCTCTCGTACGACCAGCTCACGCCCGAACTGCGGCGCGCCTTCCGCACGGTGGGTGCGGCCCCGACCCATGTCTTCGACGGCCTCACGCCCGCTGTGATGCTGGGCTGCACCCGCGAGGCGGCCGAGGACCTCATGGAGCGGCTCGTCGACGCGAGCCTGCTCCAGCAGCCGCGCCCCGACCGCTACCGGCCGCACGACCTGGTCAGGGCCCACGCGCGGCGGCTCGCCGAGGCGGCACCCGGGGAGGCCGCCGCCGACCGCGAGGCGGTCCTGCGGCTCTACGTGGCCGCGGGCCGCGGCGCCGGCGACTGGGGCCCCGGCGGCTTCCCGACCGGCCCCGCCGGTCTGAGCTCACCCTTCGGCGACTGGCGGGCCGCGGCCGCCTGGCTGGAGGCCGCCGGCGGTGAGCTGGTGGACGTCGTGGCGCACGCCGTGGCCGCCGGTGAGTACGACCACGCCTGCTGGATCGCCGAGAGCCTGGTCGACCCCCTGGTCCGCCAGGGCCGTTCGCACGAGTCCCGTGCCGCGCTCGAACTCGTCCTGCCGTACGCGGAGATGAGCACCGACCGGCGGATGCCTGCCTCCCTGCGCAACTGCCTGGGCGTCACCGACATCTACGGGGGGAGGCTGCGGCAGGCGCGCGCCTGGTTCGCCGACGCGCTGCGTCGCGCCGAGAGCCAGGGCGATCCGCTCGACCGGGCGCGGGCCATCGCCGGCCTCGGAATCGTGGAGTGGCCCCTCGGCGACACCGAGGAGGCCGTCGCCCGGCTGAACGAGGCGGCGGAGCTGGCGACAGGGCTGGACGACACCTGGCTGGCCGGGATGGTGATCTGCAATCTGGGCGGGATCCACGGCCGGCAGGGGCGTCATGAGCTGGCGTTCGAGCACTACGACACCGCCCTCGCCTTCGCGGAGAAGAACGGCCGTCCCGGACTGATCGCCCGGTTCCTCTGTTTCGCGGCCGACGCCCAGCTGGCCCTCGGCCGCCACACGGAAGCGGCGAGACTGGTGGGCCGGGCAGCCGAACTGGCCCGTGAGGCGGGCGAGGAGGAGCTGCGCACGGTCACCCTCTCCCGCCTCGGAACCGTGGAACACGGCAGGGGCCGTCTGGGCCGGGCCGTCGACCTCCACCGGGAGGCGCTGTCCACGCTCACCGAGCGCACGAGCACGTGGCTGGAGATGGATGTCCGTATCCGGCTGGGCCAGAGCTACGCCGCGGCCGGCCGTCGGGTCGAGGCCCGGCAGCAGTTCCGGGAGGCCCTCGCCCTCCCCGGGGCCGACGCCCACGTCCCCGCGTACGACACGGCGCTCGACGGTCTGAACGCCTGCTGAGCACCCGCCCGCCGACCCGGAGTAGCCGGAACCGACCGGATGTCTGACCGAAGATGACCGAACTTGCCCGGCTTGTCCGGTCCAAGCCGTGGGCACCCCGTGTTCATGCTTAATTAGGTTAGGCTAACCTGCATGGCGTGAGAGTTGGTGAAGAAAGCCCGCAGGCCACGGCCGTGCGCGGTCACGCCCTGTCGGCCCGAGAGGTCACCGTCGCCTACGACGGTGTCGACGTCGTGCACGACGCGTCCGTGACGCTGCGACCCGGCGAAGTGACCGTGCTCGTCGGGCCGAACGGAAGCGGGAAGTCGACGCTCCTGCGGACGATCGCCCGTCTGCAACGGCCCCGGAGCGCCACGCTGACCATCGACGCCGAGACGGACGGTCTCGCCCTGACGCCCCGCGAGTTCTCCCGGCACGTGGCCCTGCTGACGCAGGGCCGCCCCACCCCGAGCGGGCTGACGGTACGGGACGTCGTCGAGTTCGGCCGGTACCCGTACCGCGGCCGCTGGGGCAAGGCGGACCCGGGCGGCAGGGTGGCGGTGGACCGCGCGCTCGGCATGACGGGCGTCGAGGAGTTCGCCGACCGCGGCGCCGAGTTCCTCTCCGGAGGGCAGCTCCAGCGGGTCTGGCTCGCGGGCTGCCTCGCCCAGGAGACCGGTGTGCTGCTCCTCGACGAGCCGACGACCTATCTCGACCTGCGGTACCAGATCGAACTCCTCGACCTGATCCGCGACCTGGCCGACGACCACGGCATCGCCGTCGGCGTCGTCCTGCACGACCTCGACCAGGCCGCGGCCGTCGCCGACCGGATCGTCCTGCTCCGGGCGGGACGGATCATCGCCGAGGGCCGCCCCGAAGACGTCCTGACCGCACCGCGGCTGACGGACACGTACGGCATCCGCATCGAGGTCGACACCGACCCCACGACCGGCCGGCTGCGCACCCGCGCCATCGGCCGCCACCACACGCGAAGCGAAAGGCTCAGCACCACCTCATGAGACGCCTCCTCCTCACCGCCGCGGTCGCCACCACGGCGGCCCTCACCCTGACCGCCTGCGGGACCACCGAGCCCGCCGAGGACGACGCGAAGAAGTCCGCGGAGCCCATCACCCTCACCGACTCCACCGGCGTGAAGGTGACCCTCGACGGACCCGCCAAGAAGGTCGTCGGCACCGAGTGGAACGTCGTCGAGACCCTGATCTCCCTCGGCGTCGACCCCGTCGGCGTCGCCGACGTCAAGGGCTACAAGACGTGGGACACCGCCGTCCCGCTGAAGAACGACGCCAAGGACATCGGCACGCGCGGCGAGCCGAGCGTGGAGACCGTCGCCGGCCTGAAGCCCGACCTCATCGTCGCCACCAACGACCTGCCGCCGGCCGCCGTGAAGCAGCTGCGGAAGATCGCCCCGGTCCTGGAGCTCAAGGCCGCCGACGCCGCCGACCCGATCGGCCAGATGACGAAGAACCTCGACCTCGTCGCCCAGGCCACCGGCACCACCGAGAAGGCCGGCAAGCTCAAGACGGAGTTCGAGGCGAAGCTCGCCGAGGGCAAGAAGGCCCTGGCCGACGCCGGCCTGGCCGGCAAGCCGTACGCCTTCGCCGACGGCTACGTCGTCTCCAACCAGGTCTCGATCCGCCCCTTCACCGGCGGCTCCCTCATCGGCGCCGTCAACGAGAAGCTCGGCCTGAAGAACGCCTGGACGGTGGAGGGCGACCCGGCCTACGGCCTCGGCACCACCGACGTCGAGGGCCTCACCAAGCTCGGTGAGGGCACTCACTTCGCGTACATCAGCAACAACGGCGACCCGAGCAGCACCCCGTTCGACGGCGTCCTGAAGAAGGACAAGGTGTGGACCTCGCTGTCGTTCGTGAAGAAGGGCGACACCCACCGGCTGCCCGACGGCATCTGGATGTTCGGCGGGACCGAGTCGATGAACCAGTACGTCGACTCCGTCGTCAAGGCGCTGACGAAGTAACCCCCATGGCCGTCACCGCACCTTCCTCCGCCACCCTCCCGTCGGCGGCCGTGTCCCGGACGGGCGCGGCCGCGGTGACGGCCGCACTGGTCCTCCTCGTCGCGGGCTTCGCGCTCGTCGACATCACCCAGGGCACGGCCTCCGTCGGCGCGTCCGAGGTCTGGAAGGCCCTCACCGGCAGGGCCGACCCGTCCGACGCGTCCGTGGTCATCGCCTCGCGCCTGCCGAGGATGGCCGCCGGGCTGCTCGTCGGTGCCGTCCTCGGCATGGCGGGCGCCGCCCTGCAGGCCGTCAGCCGCAACGTGCTCGCCTCGCCCGACACCCTCGCGGTGAACGCGGGCTCCTACCTGGCCCTCGGGCTCTCCGCCGCGGGCGGAGTCTCGCTCCCGCTGCTCGCCTCCTCGGGCGTCGCCTTCGTCGGCGGGCTCGCGGCGGCGGCCGTCGTCCTCGGCCTCTCCGGCCTGGGCGCCGGCACCGTGCGGCTGGTGCTGGCCGGCAGCGCCCTCACCCTCGGCCTGACCGCCATCACCGAGGGGCTGCTCCTGCTGTTCCCCCAGCAGACCGAGGGCCTCTTCGCCTGGAACCAGGGCAGCATCTCCCAGAACGGGTTCGACGGCGTGCTGCAGATGGCGCCGGTCGGACTCGTCGCCCTCGCCGGGCTGCTGCTCATCGCCCGCAGGGTCGACGCGCTGGCACTCGGCGACGAGGCCGCCCGCGGACTCGGCGTGCCCGTGCGCTCCACCCGCGTCACGGCGGTCGTGCTCGCGGCGATGCTCTCCGCGGCGGCCGTCACGCTGGCCGGTCCGATCGGCTTCGTCGGTCTGTGCGCCCCCGCCCTCGTGCGTCCGCTCGTCCGCCGCTACCGCGGCTTCTCCCGCGCGCGGGCCGGACTTCCCGTGGCGGGGCTCGTCGGCGCCGCCCTCGTCATGGGCTCGGACGTGCTGCTGCGCGCCATCGTGCCGGCGGACACGGCGGTCGCCGTGCCCACGGGCGTCGTCACCAGCCTGGTCGGCGCCGTCTTCCTGATCGTCATGGCGACCCGGACCCGCGACACCGCCGGAGCCGCCGCGGCCGACCGGCTGCGCATCCGGAGCCGGGCCGTCTTCCTGACCACCACCGCCACACTGGTCGCGGTGCTGGTGGGCGTGACCATCGCCGCCGTCCTGCTGGGCGACAGCAAGCTGCTCCTCGGCGACGTCATGAACTGGGCGCAGGGCAGGGCGGGTCAGACCATCTCGTTCATCCTGGACAGCCGGGTGCCCCGGGTCCTCGCGGCCCTCCTCGCCGGCGCGGCACTCGCCCTGGCGGGCACGCTCGTCCAGGCCGTCACCCGCAACCCCCTCGCCGAGCCCGCGACGCTGGGCGTCTCCGGAGGCGCCGCGCTCGGCGCCGTACTCCTCGTCACGTCCGTGCCGCTCGCCGGTTCGTGGAGCGTGGCGGGAGCCGCCTTCGCGGGCGCCGCGGTCAGTTCGGTCGTGGTCTTCGGGCTCGCCGCACGCGGCGGCTTCCAGCAGAACCGGCTGGTCCTCGTCGGCTTCGGCGTCGCCACCGGTACGGCCGCGCTGATCAGCCTGCTCATCGTCCTCACCGACCCGTTCAACGCGACCAAGGCCCTCACCTGGCTCTCCGGTTCCACCTACGGGCGGACCCTGCCGGACGTGGTGCCGCCGGCGGCCGTGCTCGCCGTGGGCTTCGTCGCCGCCGTCCTGCGGCGTACCGAACTCGACCTCCTGTCGCTCGACGAGGACACCCCACGGCTTCTGGGCCTCGGTGTGGAGCGCGGACGGCTCGGCTTCCTCGTCCTGAGCGTCCTGCTCAGCGCCACCGCCGTCGCCGCCGCGGGCACGATCGGTTTCGTGGGCCTCGTCGCCCCGCACGCGGCCCGTGCCCTCGTGGGCAGGCAGCACGCGCGCGTGGTTCCGGTCGCGGTCCTCCTGGGCGCCGTACTCGTCTGCACGGCCGACCTGTTGGGCCGTACGGTGATCGCCCCGGCACAACTCGGCGCCGGACTGATGACCGCGGTGATCGGGACGCCGTACTTCCTCTACCTGCTCGTCCGCAGCCGCCGCTGACACCCGGACGCCCCAGGCACCGGACACGGACGCGCCGAGACCGCACGAGCCCCGCCACCGCCCTTCCGGCGGCGACGGGGCTCGCGTCGCGTCGTGTCCCGCTCAGGCTCCGACGTACGCCGCGAGGTGCTCGCCGGTGAGGGTGGAGCGGTCGGCGACGAGCTTCGCGGGCGTCCCCTCGAAGACGATCTTCCCGCCGTCGTGACCGGCGCCGGGGCCGAGGTCGATGATCCAGTCGGCGTGGGCCATGACGGCCTGGTGGTGCTCGATGACGATGACCGACTTGCCCGAGTCGACGAGCCGGTCGAGCAGGCCGAGCAACTGCTCCACGTCCGCGAGGTGGAGGCCGGTGGTGGGCTCGTCGAGGACGTAGACACCGCCCTTGTCGCCCATGTGGGTGGCCAGCTTGAGCCGTTGCCGCTCGCCGCCGGACAGGGTGGTCAGCGGCTGGCCGAGCGTGAGGTAGCCGAGCCCGACGTCGCTGAGCCGCTCCAGGATCTTGTGCGCGGCCGGCGTGGCCGCGTCGCCGGAGCCGAAGAACTCCTCGGCCTCGGTCACCGACATCGCGAGCACCTCACTGATGTCCCGGCCGCCGAGGTGGTATTCGAGCACCTCCGCCTGGAACCGCTTCCCCTCGCAGTCCTCGCACGGGGTGGCGACGCCCGCCATCATCGCGAGGTCGGTGTAGATGACCCCGGCGCCGTTGCAGGTGGGGCAGGCACCCTCGGAGTTGGCGCTGAAGAGCGCCGGCTTGACGCCGTTGACCTTCGCGAACGCCTTGCGGATCGGGTCGAGCAGACCCGTGTACGTCGCCGGGTTGCTCCGCCGCGAGCCCCGGATCGGCGTCTGGTCGACCGACACGACGGGCTCACCGGCCGGGATCGACCCGTGCACGAGGGAGCTCTTGCCCGAGCCGGCGACACCCGTGACGACGACCAGCGCGCCGAGCGGGATGTCGACGTCGACGTCCCGCAGGTTGTTCGCCGCCGCGCCGCGGATCTCCAGGGTGCCGGTGGGCGTGCGCACCGACTCCTTGAGCGAGGCCCGGTCGTCGAGGTGACGGCCGGTGATCGTGTCGCCGTCCCGCAGCTCCTCGACCGTGCCCTCGAAGCAGACGGTCCCGCCCGCCGTGCCGGCACCGGGACCGAGGTCCACGACATGGTCGGCGATCGCGATCGCCTCGGGCTTGTGCTCGACGACGAGGACGGTGTTGCCCTTGTCGCGCAGCCGCAGCAGCAGGTCGTTCATCCGCTTGATGTCGTGGGGGTGGAGCCCGATGGTGGGCTCGTCGAAGACGTAGGTGACGTCGGTGAGCGAGGAGCCGAGGTGCCGGATCATCTTCACGCGCTGCGCCTCACCGCCCGACAGCGTGCCCGCGGGCCGGTCGAGCGACAGATAGCCGAGGCCGATCTCGACGAACGAGTCGAGCGTCCGCTGCAGCGAGGCGAGCAGCGGCGCCACCGACGGCTCCTTGAGGCCGCGGACCCATTCGGCGAGGTCCCGGATCTCCATGGCGCAGGCGTCGGCGATCGAGATCCGCTTGATCTTCGACGACCGCGCGCCCTCGCTGAGCCGGGTGCCGTCGCACTCGGGGCAGGTGGTGAAGGTGACCGCGCGCTCCACGAACGCCCGGATGTGCGGCTGCATCGACTCCTTGTCCTTGGACAGGAACGACTTCTGGATCTTCGGGATCAGCCCCTCGTAGGTGAGGTTGATGCCGTTGACCTTGATCTTGGTCGGCTCTCCGTAGAGGAAGGCCTGCATCTCCTTCTTGGTGAACCTGCGGATCGGCTTGTCCGGGTCGACGAAGCCGGACTGCGCGTAGAGCTGCACGGTCCACTGGCTGTCCGACTTCCAGCCGGGGATGGTGAACGCGCCCTCGGAGAGCGACTTGGAGTCGTCGTAGAGCTGCGTGAGGTCGATGTCGGAGACCTTGCCCCGGCCTTCGCAGTGCGTGCACATGCCGCCGGTCCGCTGGAACGTCGCCTTGACGGTCTTCGTCTTCGCGGCGCCGCGGTCGACGGTGATGCCCCCGCTCGCCCGGACCGAGGCGGTGTTGAAGGAGTACGCGCTGGGCGGCCCGATGTGCGGCTTGCCGAGCCGGCTGAAGAGGATGCGCAGCATCGCGTTGGCGTCCGTGGCGGTGCCGACGGTCGAGCGGGGGTCGGCACCCATCCGCTGCTGGTCGACGGTGATCACCGTCGTCAGACCGTCCAGCACGTCCACCTCGGGGCGGGCGAGCGTCGGCATGAAGCCCTGGACGAAGGTGCTGTACGTCTCGTTGATCAGCCGCTGCGACTCCGCGGCGATGGTGTTGAACACCAGCGAGCTCTTGCCCGAGCCGGAGACCCCGGTGAACACCGTCAGCCGGCGCTTGGGGATCTCGATGCTGACGTCCTTGAGGTTGTTCTCGCGTGCGCCGTGCACGCGGATCACGTCGTGGCTGTCGGCACCGTGCGGCGTCGTCGGCCGCGCGCCCTTCCTCGTGGCCATGCTGATCGTGTCTCCATCTGTGAGCGGGTACGTCTCTGGGGCTGCGTCGTCGTCTCTGGTGCTACGTCGCCGTTCTACGTCGTCGGCGCCCCGGCGGCAACGCCCGGCGGCCGGGGCGCCGGCGCTCACCGGTCCTGGACGAGCCCGAGGACGTTGCCGTCGGTGTCGGTGACGGTGGCCACCAGGCGGCCGCCGCCGACGTCGTGCGCGGGCTCCTTGACGGTGGCGCCGGCGGCGGTGACCTCGGCGATCTTGGCCTCGATGTCCGGTACGTGCCAGTAGGCGACCGGCGAGGTCATTCCCTGCGGTCCACCGTTCGGCACCAGCCCGATGTGCTGGCCCCCGGCCTCGAAACCGACGTAGTACTCCCCGTCGACCTGGGGATCGGTGCCGAGCAGCGCGGCGTACACCGCCTTGGCCTTCGCGAGGTCGGAGACGGGGTGCAGCACGGTCTTGACGCCCTGCGTGGAAGAGGCGCTCATGGTCACTCCTGGAGTCGTGGGTCACGGGGACCCGGTGGCGTGGGGGAGACGGAACCCTGGTCCGGGCGGGTCGCTCCGCGGCCCTCGTCCCCGTACGACAGCCACGCTACGTGCGGCCCGGAGCGGGCGCTTCTCGATTCCTGACCGTTCCCGCGACGGGATCCGGGGCCGGACCGGCGACGGGATCCGGGGCCGGACGGGGCCGGGACCCAGGGCCGGATCCGGGACGCCTGCGAGCGCCAGGAACGCGGTCGCCCCGGGCGTGCGGCCGGTGCGGCTCCGGACCACGCTGGTCGCGGCCGTACGCGGTGCCGCGCTGCTCGGCCAGACGCCGGGCCCGGTCCCGGCTGCCGGGGTTCGGACTCGCGCTCGCCTCGATCGTCGCAGGCCAGCTGCCCCCGAGGCGACGCCCGGCGCGGTCACCCGCTTGCCGGTCCTCCAGTTGCGGCTAATGTCGTATTAAGGCCATAAGTACACCCCTTCGACTCCCGCGTTCACCTGGTGAAGGGAAGGGGGCGTACGGAAGGAGCCCCCGATGACCCGCACATTGCGTGGCGCGATAGCCCTGGTCGGAGCCGCGGCCCTCTCCTTGGGAGCGGTCTCCGTCAGCAGCGCCCAGCCCGGCGCCGCGCAGCAGGACGACATCAAGATCGGCCTGCTGCTCCCCGAGAGCAAGACCACGCGCTACGAGAAGTTCGACCGGCCGTACATCGAAGAGAAGATCAAGGAACTGGCGCCCGACGCCCAGATCGACTACTACAACGCGGCCGAGAGCGCCACCACTCAGCAGCAGCAGGTCAACACCGCGCTCGCCAAGGGCGATCAGGTGCTGATCCTGGACGCGGTGGACTCCAAGTCCATCCAGTCGTCCGTGCAGAAGGCCAAGGACGCGGGCGTGAAGGTCGTCGCGTACGACCGGCTCGCGCAGGGTCCCGTCGACGCCTACGTCTCGTACGACAACTTCAAGGTCGGCGAGTTGCAGGGCCAGGCACTGCTGAAGGCGCTCGGCGACAAGGCCGACAGTGGCCAGATCGTCATGCACAACGGGTCTCCCACCGACCCCAACGCCGCCGAGTTCAAGGCCGGTGCCCACTCGGTCCTCGACGGCAAGGTCGACATCGGCAAGGAGTACGACACGCCGAACTGGGACCCCAACAACGCCAACCAGCAGATGTCGGGCGCGATCAGCGCGCTGGGCAAGGACAACATCGTCGGCGTGTACTCGGCCAACGACGGACTGGCCGCCGGCATCGCCACCGCGCTCAAGGCGTCCGGCATCAACGTGCCGTTGACCGGACAGGACGCCCAACTCGACGCCATCCAGCGGATCCTGCTCGGCACCCAGACCATCACGATCATGAAGCCCTACAAGCCGGAGGCCGACATCGCCGCCACCATGGCGGTCAACCTGGCCGAGGGCAAGGAGCTTCCCGCGTCCCTGGTGCCCACGACCGTCACCAGCGGCAGTGGTGAGAAGGTTCCGGCCAACCTGCTGACGCCGATCGTGGTCGACAAGAACAACATCGACGACACGGTCGTCAAGGACGGCCTCTACACGGTGGACGAGATCTGCACGCCCGCGTACGCGTCCGCCTGCGCGGAGGCCGGTCTGGAGTAAGGAGCCCGCGGCGCGCGGCGACCGCGAGGTCGCCCGCGGCGCGAGCCGTACCGGCCGGACAGGATCGCGAGCGAGTCCGACGGGTCCCGGCAGGAGGCGGTTGACGGTGCTCGGAACACCTGTGCTCAGTCTTCGGGGAATCTCCAAGCGGTTCGGAGCCGTCCAGGCACTCTCGGAGTTCGACCTGGAGGTCCACGCCGGAGAGGTCGTCGCCCTCGTGGGCGACAACGGCGCCGGCAAGTCGACCGCCGTCAAGGCGATCGCCGGGGTGAACCCGCCGGACGGCGGAGTCATCGCCTGGGAGGGCAGACCGGTCTCCATCCACCGGCCCCACGACGCCCAGTCCCTCGGCATCGCCACCGTCTACCAGGACTTGGCGCTCTGCGACAACCTGGACGTCGTCGGCAACCTCTTCCTCGGCCGTGAGCTCAAGAGGTGGGGTGTGCTCGACGAGGTCCGCATGGAACAGCGCTCGCGCGAACTCCTCAACACGCTCTCCATCCGCATCCCCAGCGTCCGGATCCCCGTCGCCTCGCTCTCCGGCGGCCAGCGCCAGACCGTGGCGATCGCCCGCTCACTGATCGGCGCACCGAAGGTCGTCATCCTGGACGAGCCCACCGCCGCGCTCGGCGTGGAGCAGACCGCCGAGGTCCTCGACCTCGTCGAGCGGCTCCGCGAGCAGGGGCTCGGCACCATCCTGGTCAGCCACAACATGGAGGACGTGATGGCGGTCGCGGACCGCATCGCCGTGCTGCGCCTGGGCCGGAACAACGGCATCTTCGACAAACGCTCCACCACCACCGAGGAGATCATCTCCGCCATCACCGGCGCCAGCGACAGCGCCGTGACCCGCCGCCAGGCGCGGAAGCGGGAGGAGGAGCGATGAGGCGCGACCGAGGCCCGCACGACCCCTCCACACCCGGATCCGGCGACGCGGCGGGCCAGGAACCGGCCCATGACGCCATGCCCGCCGTGGACGCCCGGCTGATCGTCCGGGAGGAGGGCATCAAGGGCTACCTCGGGGAGTTCAAGCGCAAACTGCGCAGCGGTGAGCTGGGCTCCCTGCCGGTGGTCATCGCCGTGATCATCATCTGGACCGTCTTCGGCTCCCTGGACAGCGCGTTTCTCTCGGCGCAGAACCTGTCCGACCTGAGCCAGCAGATCGTCGGCACGGGCATGATCGCCATCGGGATCGTCTTCGTCCTGCTGCTCGGCGAGATCGACCTCTCCGTCGGCTCGGTCAGCGGCCTGTGTGCCGCGATCTTCGCCGTACTCAACGTCCTGAACGGCATGAACGAGTGGCTGGCGCTCCTGGTCGCCGTCGCGGGCGGAGCCGCCGTCGGACTCATCCAGGGCTTCTTCTTCGCCAAGGTCGGCGTGCCCGCGTTCGTCGTCACGCTCGCCGGCAATCTGGCCTGGAACGGACTCATGCTCCAGGTGCTCGGCACCAGCGGAACGGTCAACATCCCGAGCGAGAGCATCGTCTCCGAGCTCTACTCGAAGATCTTCCACTCCTCGGCGGCCTCCTACGTGACGGCCGCCGTCGGTGTGGGGCTGTTCCTCGCGGCCTCCCTCCTCGACGCCAGGCGCCGCCAGAAGGCCGGGGTGCCGTTCCGGCCGATCGCCGAGATCGTGATCCGTACGGTCGTCATCGCCGCGATCGCCTTCGCCGCGGCCTACATCCTCAACCAGTACCAGGGGCTCCCGCTGGCGCTCCTGATCTTCCTGATCGTGCTGGTCGTCATCGACTTCGTCCTGCGCCGGAGCACCTACGGCCGGCAGGTTTTCGCCGTCGGCGGCAACATCGAGGGCGCGCGCCGGGCCGGCATCAGCGTGCCGTTCATCCGGATGACCGTCTTCTCGATCTCCGGCACCATGGCGGCGGTCGGCGGCCTCTTCCTCGCCGGGCAGATCCAGTCCGCGAGCCAGACCTCCGGCGGCGGCAACCTGCTGATGAACGTCATCGCCGCAGCCGTCATCGGCGGCACCAGCCTGTTCGGCGGGCGCGGTTCGGTCTGGTCCGCGCTGCTCGGCGCGCTGGTGATCGGGTCGATCCAGTCGGGCATGAACATCATGGGCGTCAGCAACGCCGTCCAGTTCATGATCACCGGTGCGGTCCTGCTGGCCGCCGTCGTCGTCGACTCGCTGTCCCGTCGCAGCCAGAAGGCCGCGGGCCGCGCCTGAGGGGACAAGGCCGGTGCGGCGGTGTGTGGCCGCACCGCCGCACCGTTCCGGTACTACGCCTCGCCGCGACGGTGCAGGGCGTCCAGAGTCGCCAGTTCGTCCTCGGTGAGGCGCAGCGCCCCTGCCGCGACGTTGGCCTCCAGGTGCCCCAGGTCGCCCGTGCCGGGAATGGCGAGCATGTGCGGACCCCGGTGCAGCGTCCACGCGATGCGCACCTGCGCCGGGCTCGCTCCGTGCGCCCGGGCGACGGCCAGCACCTCGGCTTCCACCGTGGCCTGGGCGGCGCCCGCCTGGCCCGCCGCTCCGGCGATGGAGTAGAAGGGGACGTACGCGATGCCCTGTTCGCCGCACTCACGCACGAACGCGTCGTGGTCCGGACGCACCCCTATCCCGTACCGGTTCTGCACGCAGACCACCGGGGCGATCTCCTGGGCCTCGGCCACGTGGTGGGGGTGGACGTTGGAGAGGCCCAGGTGGCGGATGAGTCCGGCCTGGCGCAGGTCGGCCAGCGCCCCGAAGCGCTCGGCGATCGAGTCGGTGCCGAGGATCCGCAGGTTCACCACGTCGAGGTGGTCGCGGCCGAGCTGGCGCAGGTTCTCCTCGACCTGCCCGCGCAGCTCCTGCGCGGTCGTGGCGTGTGCCGCCCACCGCCCCGCCGCGTCCCGCCAGGGTCCGACCTTGGTGGTGACGACCAGGTCGTCCGCGTACGGCGCGAGGGCCCGGTTGATCAGCTCGTTGGCGGAGCGCAGGGGGGAGAAGTAGAACGCGGCGGTGTCGATGTGGTTCACGCCGAGCTCGACGGCCCGGCGCAGTACGGCGACGGCCTGGTCCCGGTCGCGGGGGACGGCGTTCTCGACGAGCGCCTCTCCGGTCTGCGGCAGACGCATCGAGCCGAAGCCGATCCGGTTGACCGTGAGGTCGCCGAGTGTCCAGCTGTCCGAGGCGGCTGCGGTGATCGTTTCCGTGGTCATCCGGAGATGATCTCCCGCCGGCGGCTCCGGGCGCCAGGGTCAGCCGTCGGTCCGGAGCCGGTCGCGCTGCAGCTGGTGGGCGAGGGTGCGGCGCATCGAGGGGGTGGCCGAGGAGGGGGCGGGCGCGGCCGCGGCGGTCTTCGCGGGGACGTCGAGAGCGCGGCTGATCTCGTCGTACGCCGCCTGGTACGCGGTCCGACGGGTGGCGGGGAGCCGGTCCCGGTGCGTCCTGAGGTCCTCCTCGACCAGACGGCGCAGCTCGTCGACGGTCCGGGCGGTGAAGCGCTTCCGGCCGCGCGTGAACGCGTGGACGTACGGCGTGCAGTGGGCGGTCTCGCCGCAGGACTCGGAGATCGCCTCCGCGAGGCCCCACAGCCGCCCTTCGAGCCACGGGGTGTCGCCCTGCCGGAGGGAGAGCGCCATCGGTGCCTCCGGAGACCTGGCCCTGACCTGCTTGGACACGGCCGGCTGGCTCATCTCCGTGAGCCGGGCGATGCGTTCCTGCGTCCAGCCGTAGCCGACGAACACCTTGATCATCTCGGCCCGCAGCCGCCGCATCTCCTCGCCCGCCCGGATGACCTCGTTCATGGCGGCGAGCATGCGCGCCGCCTGCTCCTCGGTGATCTCCTCGCTTTCCATGACTCGGTTATACAGGGCCATAACCAGGTTGTACTACTCGGTTGTGGATGGCAGGGTCCTCCTCATGCCCGCCTACTTCGCCGCATCGGACGGAACCCGCCTCGCCCACCGCACGGAGCACCGCACGGAAGACCGCAAGGGGATCCGCGGGGAAGGCCGTGCCGAGGGCCTTACGGAACCGGCCGGCGACCCCGTCATCTGCCTCCCCGGAGGCCCCACGGACTCCCGCTACCTCGGAGACCTCGGTGGCCTCTCCGCGTACCGCCGCCTCGTCCTTCCCGACCCGCGCGGGACGGGGGACTCTGCCGTCCCCGAGGATCCCGCCTCCTACCGCTGCGACCGCGTCGCCGGCGACGTCGAGGCGCTGCGCGTCCACCTCGGCCTGGACCGTATCGACCTGCTCGGCCACTCCGGGGGCGCCAACACCGCCGTCACGTACGCCGCCCGGTATCCGCACCGGGTGCGCAGCCTCGCCCTGATCACCCCCGGGACGGCGGCCGTCGGCATCGAAGTCCGCGGTGAGACGCGGCGTACGGCGGCGCTGCTCCGGAAGGGCGAGCCGTGGTTCCCCGGCGCGTTCGCCGCCCTGGAGGCCCTCACCGAGGGCAGGGGCGCGGACTGGGACGCCATCGCCCCCTTCTGCTGGGGCCGTTGGGACGAGGCTGCGCGCCGCCACCACGCGGGCGCGCGGCCGGGCAACGCCGAGGCGGTCGCGGGCTTCGCCGCCGAGGGCGCCTTCGACCCGGAGTCCACCCGCGCCGCGCTCGTCGCCCTCGAGGCCCCGGTCCTCGTGCTCGCCGGGGAGTTCGACCTGAACAGCCCGCCCGGTCCGGTCTCCGAACTCGCCGCGCTCTTCCCCGGCGCCTCGTTCGCCGTCCAGTCGGGGGCGGGTCACTACCCGTGGATCGACGACCCCGACGCGTTCACCGCCACGGTGGGGGCCTTCTTCTCGGCGCACTCGCCCCGCTGATCGCCCTGCCCCCGCCGGTACCGGTGGGTGGGGCGGGAGCCTCGCCGCCCGCGTAGGCTCGGGGGGACAGTCCGCAGCGGGCGCTGGGCGACGGAGGGAACGGGCGCGGGCCATGAAGATCGACCTCACGGACACCACTTCCAGCAAGATCAACAAGGCGATCGTCGAGGGCCGCAGGGCCGTCGGCACACCCGCCGTCGGCATGGTGCTCACCCTCGTGATCGTCACCGACGAGGAGAACGCCTACGACTCGCTGAAGGCCGCCAACGAAGCCTCGCGCGAGCACCCCTCGCGCACGCTCGTCGTCATCAAGCGACACGGCCGTTCACCCCGGCGGCGGTACGAGGACCGGCTGGACGCGGAGGTGCGCGTCGGCAGCGACGCCGGCTCGGGGGAGACCGTCCTGCTCCGGCTGCACGGCGAACTCGGCGCCCGCGCCGACTCCGTGGTTCTCCCGCTCCTGCTCCCCGACGCCCCCGTCGTCGTCTGGTGGCCGGTCGACGCCCCCGACGTCCCCGCCAAGGACCCGCTCGGCTCGCTCGCGCAGCGCCGCATCACCGACGCGTACGCCGTCGAGGACCCCCTCGGCGCACTGGCCGTCCGCGCCGCCTCCTACGCCCCCGGTGACACCGATCTCGCCTGGACCCGGCTCACCCCGTGGCGCTCGATGCTGGCCGCCGCCCTCGACCAGGCCGCCGCGACGGTGGTCTCGGCGGCCGTGGAGAGCGAGGCCGACAACCCGAGCGCCGAGCTGCTGGCCCTCTGGTTCGAGGACCGGCTGCGGGTCCCGGTCGAACGGGTCGTCACGGACGGGCCGGTCGTCACCGCCGTGCGTCTCGGCACGCCCGACGGCGAGATCCGCATCGACCGGCCCGAAGGCCCGGTCGCCCGGCTCTCCATCCCCGGCCAGCCCAACCGGGTCCTCGCCCTCAAGGTCCGTACGACGGCAGAGCTGATCGCCGAGGAACTGCGCAGGCTCGACCCCGACGAGATCTACGCCTCGGCGCTGCGGACCACGGCCTCCTCCGCTCCCGCGCCTTCCACGACCTCCACGCCCTCCTCGATCGGCAACCCCACGTAGTTCTGGGCGAGTTCCGCCGCGGCATGCGGCGAACGCGCGATCCGGTCCAGCTGGGAGAGCTGGAGCCGGGTGTCGAAACCGGACTGGGCCGGATCGGTGTGCAGGGTCGTCGTCATGGCGTACGAGAAGTGCTCGGCGCGCCACACCCGGCGCAGGCACGCGTCGGAGTAGCCGTCGAGCAGCCGCGTCGAGCCCGTCGCCGCCCGGTGGGCGAACGCCCGCGCCAGGACGATCACGTCGGCGGCGGCGAGGTTGAGCCCCTTCGCACCGGTCGGCGGAACGATGTGGGCCGCGTCCCCGGCGAGGAACAGCCGGCCGTACCGCATCGGTTCGGTCACCGAACTCCGCATCGGCAGCACCGACTTCTGGGTGATCGGGCCACGCCGGAGCCGCCACTCGGGAGCGTCGCCGAGCGCGAAGCGGGCGTCGAGCTCGTCCCAGATCCGGTCGTCCGGCCAGTCGGCCGGGTCGGTGCCGTTCGGTACCTGGAGGTAGAGCCGGCTCACGGCGGGGGAGCGCATGCTGGCGAGCGCGAAGCCCCGTTCGGAGTGGGCGTAGATCAACTCCTCGTACACGGGCGGGGCTTCGGCGAGGATGCCGAGCCAGGAGTACGGGTACGTCCGCTCGTACGTCGTCTGCTCGCCCTCCGGAACCGCCGTGCGCGCGACCCCGTGGAAGCCGTCGCAACCGACCACGTAGTCGCAGGTCAGGGTCTTTTCGCGGCCCTCGTGGGTGTAGTGGATCGCCGGTTGGTCCGTGTCGACGCCCTCCACGGACCGCGCCTCGGCACCGAACAGCAGCGGTCCGCCCTCGGCGAGTTGAAGGGCGATCAGGTCCTTCACCACCTCGGTCTGCGCGTAGACCCAGACCCGGCGGCCGTCGGTGAGCGCGGGGAAGTCGACCCGGTGGGCCCGGCCGTCGAAGCGGAGCTCGATGCCGTCGTGGGCCATCCCCTCCTTGTCCAGCCGCGCACCCGCCCCCGCCGCCCGCAGGGCGTCGACGGTGGCCTGCTCGAGAATCCCGGCGCGCTGCCGCTGCTCCACGTACGACCGGTCGCGGGACTCCAGGACCACGCTGTCGATGCCGGCGCCGCGCAGCAGACGGGCGAGGAGCAGCCCGGAAGGGCCGCCGCCGATGATGCCGACGGTGGTGTGCATCGAGCCTCCATGTTCGTATAGTGAAATAAACTTCACCGAAGAGTGGGCCGAGTCTGCGCCCGCCGCGCCCCGCTGTCAACGCCCCGCGTGGACACCGCGGCCCGCCGCGGCGTCCGTCCTCTACGGTGTCCCCGAGATCGTCAGGGAGACTCCATGCCATCGACCGGAACCGTGCCGCCCGAGGCCGTCGCGCCGCTGACGCGCGGGCTCATGGTGCTGCGCCGGCTCACCGACGCCGACGGGGTGCTCAGCCTCAGTGAGCTGGAGCGCATCACCGGCCTGGCCCGCTCCACCGTCGACCGGGTGACCGGCACGCTCGCCCGCATGGGATACGTACGCCTCGACGGCCGTGACGTCTTCCTCGCGCCCCGGCTGATGGATCTGGGCAACGCGTACCTGGCCGCCCTCGGGCTCCCCGGGCTGCTCGGCGGCCCCGCCGACGCGCTCGCCGACGCACTGGACGAGTCGGTGTCTCTCGCCGTCGCGGACGGCGACGGCGTCCGCTTCGTCCACCAGGCCACCCGTCGGCGCGCGATGTCCCTCAGCTTCCGCATCGGCGACCTGCTCCCGGCCGAACGGACCGCGCCGGGAGCGCTGCTGGCCGCCGACTGGACGGAGGAGGAGTGGGCGCGGTGGCGGGCGCGCAGGGCGGCGGACCCCCGGGCGACGGGTTTTCCCGCCGTCCCACCCGGCGACGGTCCGGACGAGAAGGAGTTCGCCGCGCATGCGGCGCGGGCCGGTGAGTGCGGCTGGGCCCTGGACGACCAGCTCATCGAACCGGGCCTGGTGGCGCTCGCGCTGCCCGTGCGGGACGCGGACGGCGCGGTCACCTGTGTGGCGAGCGTGGTCAGCCACACCAGCCGTCACACGGCCGATTCGCTGCGCGAGGCGATGCTGCCCCGCCTGCGGAGCGCGGTCGCGGAGTGGGAGGCCCTGCTGAAGGGGCAGGGGCAGGAGGCGGTCGGCGGTCGGCGTTCCCGTCCGCGGGATCCGGCAGACCCTGCGCCCGGCCTCGCCGACTGGACCCACGCCTCGAAGCAGGAGCTCGGCCGGGGCTTCATCGAGTCCCTCGCCCGCGGGCTCACCGTCCTCACCGCGTTCGGCGAGGGCCGGGCCGCGCTCCCCCTGAGCGCCGTCGCCGAGGCGACCGGGCTCGCCCGCGCCACCGCCCGGCGCGCCCTGATCACCCTGGAGCATCTGGGATACGTCGAAGCCGAGGGCCGCCTCTTCCGGCTCGCCCCGAGAGTCCTCGCGCTCGGCTATCCGTACCTCTCACGGCTGCCGCTTCCGCAGATCGCCGCACCACACCTCGCCGAACTCTCGCGGCGCGTCCACGACTCGGCGTCCCTCGCGGTGCTCGCCGGCCCTGACGTCCGGTACACCGCCCGGGTGGCCACGCGCCGGATCATGAGCGTCCACATCACCGTCGGCACCCGCTTCCCCGCCCACGCCACCTCGCTGGGCCGGGTGATGCTCGCCGATCTGCCGTCCGACGCCCGCGCCGCGTGGCTGGCGGAGACCGAGCCGCAGGCCCTCACCCCGTACACCCTCACCTCGGCCGGAGAGCTCGCCGCCGTCCTGGCGCGGGTGCGGGAGCAGGGGTACGCCCTCGTCGACGAGGAGCTGGAGCAAGGACTGCGCTCGATCGCCGTGCCGGTGCGCGACCGCGCGGGAGCGGTGGTGGCCGCCGTGAACGTGGCCATGCACAGCAGCCGCCGCACGGTGGAGGAATGTGTCGGCGAGGTCCTCCCCGAACTGCGTGCCACGGCGGCCCGGATCGAGGAGGACCTCCGCACGGCGGGCCGGTTCGCCCCCGTACCCGAAGCCTGACAGGCCGGGTCGCTTGCGCCGCGTCCTGTCGCCACCGTCCCTGGAAGCCGTCAGGAGCCCGTGGTCTCCGACGGGTCCCGCAGGCGTTCGGCCGCGTCCGACACCCGCAGCATCAGGCTCATGAACTGGGCCTGCTCCTCCGCCGAGAGAGGGGCCAGGAAGACCTGGTTCATCCGCGCCGTGCGGACCGTCAGCCGGCGGTGCGTCCGGCGGCCGTCCTCGGTCAGGCGCAGCAGGAAGCGGCGACCGTCCTCCGTGTCGCGCACCTTGTCGAGCAGGCCGCGGCGCGTGAGCCGGCTGACGACCTCGGCGATCGTGGAGCGGTCCAGGCCCACGCGCTCGCCCACCGTGCGCTGATCGAGCCCCGGCTCGGCGGTCAGGGCGTTGAGGACGCCGAACTGCGGGGAGGTGATCTCCTCCGAGACCATCGTCGTCCACAGCAGGTGGTGCGCCTGCTGGAGCCGTCGGGCCAGGTGCCCGGGATGGGTGGTCAGATCGACCGCGGCCATCGTCTGCCTCCGGTTGAGTTCGTCGGTGTACTGAACGATACGCCCCTGTCTCCGGTGGCTATTGACGCGCACGAGTGCCGGTGCCAGCATGGCGGCATCGCTCAGATGCTCAGTGCACTGACTAATTGGACTGTTTCTCTCGATTCCTCGACTCGACTCCGGAGGCTCTCCGTATGGACAAGGTCGTCCCCACCGCAGCCGACGCGGTGGCCGACGTGGGCGACGGGGTCTCGCTCGCGGTCGGCGGCTTCGGCCTCAGCGGCGTTCCCGCCGTGCTCGTCGACGCCCTCCACCGACGCGGCTCCACCGGGCTGCGCATCGTCTCCAACAACTGCGGGGCGATGGACACCGGCCTGGCCGTCCTCCTCTCCGCGGGCCGCATCGCCCGGGTCACGGGCTCGTACATCGGCGCCAACAAGGAGTTCGCCCGCCAGTACCTCGCCGGCGAGCTGGAGGTGGAGCTGATCCCGCAGGGCACGCTCGCCGAGCGGCTCCGGGCCGGCGGCTGCGGCATCCCCGCCTTCTACACCCCCGCGGGCGTCGGCACCCAGATCGCCGACGGCGGCCTGCCCTGGCGCTACGACGGCGAGGGCGGCGTCGCTCTCGCCTCGCCGCCCAAGGAGGTACGGGAGTTCGACGGCGTCGCCCACGTCCTGGAGCGCGCCATCCGCACCGACTTCGCGCTCGTCCGCGCCGCGCGCGGGGACCGCCACGGCAACCTCGTCTTCCGCAAGTCGGCGCGGAACTTCAACCCCCTCGCCGCGATGGCCGGAAAGGTCACGATCGCCGAGGTGGAGGAGCTGGTCGAGCCGGGCGAGCTCGACCCCGACGCCGTGCACCTCCCCGGCGTCTTCGTCCAGCGCGTCGTCGCCCTGACCCCCGAACAGGCCGGGGCGAAGCGCATAGAGAGGAGGACCACGCGATGAGCTGGACCCGCGAGCAGATGGCCGCCCGCGCCGCGCGCGAGCTGAGGGACGGCCAGTACGTGAATCTCGGCATCGGACTGCCGACCCTGATCCCCAACCACCTCCCCGAGGGCGTCGAGGTGATCCTGGAGTCGGAGAACGGAATCCTCGGCACCGGGCCGTACCCCACCGAGGACGAGGTCGACCCCGATCTCATCAACGCGGGCAAGGAGACCGTCACCGTCCTGCCCGGTGCCTCCTACTTCGACTCCGCACTCTCCTTCGGGATGATCCGCGGCGGGCACATCGACGTCGCCGTGCTCGGCGCCATGCAGGTCTCCGCCCGCGGCGACCTCGCCAACTGGGCCGTACCGGGCAGGCTCGTCACCGGCATCGGCGGCGCGATGGACCTCGTCCACGGCGCCAGGACGGTCATCGTCGTGATGACCCACACCGCCAAGGACGGAACGCCGAAGATCGTGGAGGAGTGCACCCTCCCGCTGACCGGCCGGGGCTGCGTCGACCGGATCGTCACCGACCTCGGCGTCCTCGACGTCACCGACGACGGCCTCGTCCTCACCGAGACCGCGCCCGGCGTCGACCCCGCCGACCTCCTCGCCAGGACGGCGGCCACGGTCCACCTCGCCACCCCCGCCTCCGCCCGCTGACACCTCCGGGAACATCCATGGCCCTCACCCAGTCGGACATCGACACCGAGATCGACGAGCTCCAGAACGCCTACGACAAGGAACTGGCCGCCGGCGCCGCGCCCCGCGTCCACCCGCCCCGCGCCTACGCCCCGTACCGCAGCTCCCTGCTCCGCCACCCCCGGCTGCCGCTCGTCGCCGTCGACGGCGGCGACCCCGAGACCGTCGAGCTCTCCGGCCCCGTCTTCGGCCCCACCGACATCACCGAGACCGACAACGACCTCACCCGCCGGCACGCGGGCGAGCCCCTCGGCGAGCGGATCACCGTCTCCGGGCGCCTCCTCGACCGGGCGGGCCGCCCCGTACGCGGACAGCTCATCGAGGTGTGGCAGGCCAACGCCTCCGGCCGGTACGCCCATCTGCGCGACCAGCACCCGGCGCCGCTCGACCCGAACTTCACCGGCGTCGGCCGGACCCTCACCGACGGCGAGGGCCGCTACACCTTCACCACCGTCAGGCCCGGCGCCTACCCGTGGCGGAACCACACCAACGCCTGGCGCCCCGCCCACATCCACTTCTCCGTCTTCGGCACGGCCTTCACCCAGCGCCTCGTGACGCAGATGTACTTCCCCGGCGACCCGCTCCTCGCCCACGACCCGATCCTGCGCTCGGTCACCGACCCCGCGGCCCGCGAACGGCTCGTCGCCCGCTACGACCACACGCTGTCGCGGCCCGAGTTCTCCCTCGGCTACGCCTGGGACATCGTTCTCGACGGTCCCTCCGCCACCTGGATCGAAGAAGGGCGCTGACCCGCGATGACGCTTCTCCCCACCCCCTCCCACACCGTCGGTCCGTTCTACGGGTACGCCCTGCCCTTCCCCGACGGGGAGCGCATAGCGCCCGACGGCCATCCCGACCGGATCGTCCTGCACGGACACGTCTACGACGGCGAGGGCGCACCCGTCCCCGACGCGCTCCTCGACTTCTGGCAGGCCGCGCCCGACGGATCCCTCGCCGGTGCGCCCGGCTCGATGCGCCGCGACCCCGTCACCGGCGGTCATCTCGGGCGCGGCGGAACCGGCTTCACCGGGTTCGGCCGGGTCGCCACGGACGCCGACGGCCACTACGCACTGGCCACGCTGCCCCCCGGCAACACAGGTCTGCCGTACATCAGCGTCTGCGTCTTCGCCCGCGGCCTGCTGCACCACCTCTTCACCCGGGCATACCTCAGGGACGGCCCCGACGCGCTGCTGGACGCCCTCCCGCCCGAGCGCCGCGCCACCCTGGTCGCCAGGCCCGACGGGGCGACGGTGACCGCGCCCCGCGCGTACCGCTTCGACATCCGCCTCCAGGGCGAGGGTGAGACGGTCTTCCTGGAGTTCGCATGACGGCCGACCTGATCGACGTGGGCCTCCTCGCGCCGGGGCGCGCGGGCTCACCGGTCGAGGCGGCGACGGGCGACACCGCGTTCCTGCGGGCGCTCCTCGACGCGGAGGCGGCCCTCACCCGCGCCCAGGCCGCCACCGGACATGCGCCTCACGGAGCCGCCGAGGCGGTGACGGCGGTCGCGGCGGACACCACCCGCTTCGACGCACGGGACATCGCCCTGCGCGCCCGGTCCGGCGGCAACCCCGTCATCCCGCTCGTCGCGGACCTCACGAACGCGGTGCCCGAGAAGTGGCGTCCGTACGTCCACCGGGGGGCGACGAGCCAGGACATCATGGACACCGCGACGATGCTGGTCGCGCGCCGCACGCTGGCCCTGGTCCTGGACGGACTCCACCGTACGGAGCGGGCGCTGCGCACACTCGCCGCCGCGCACCGGGACACGGCCATGCCCGGCCGTACCCTCACCCAGCACGCCGTGCCCACCACCTTCGGCCTCAAGGCCGCCGGCTGGCGGGCGCTCGTACTCGACGCGCGTGATCGCATCCGTACGGTACGGGACGCACTGCCCGCCCAACTCGGTGGTGCGGCAGGGACGTTGGCCGCCTTCGACGTCTACGGCGAAGGGTTGCCGGGGGGTGCCGAACGGCTCGTGGCCGCCTATGCGCGGGAGACCGGCCTCGCCGAGCCCGCGCTGCCCTGGCACACCCTGCGCACCCCGGTCGCCGACCTCGCGGGAGCCCTCGCCTTCACCGCGGGGGCCCTCGGGAAGTGCGCCGCCGACGTCCTCACCCTCTCCCGTACCGAGATCGCGGAGGTGGCGGAGGGGGCGGGCGGGGGCTCCTCCGCCATGCCGCACAAGGCGAACCCCGTGCGGGCGACGCTCGTCGCCGCGGCCGCGCGGCGGGCCCCGCACCTGGCCGCCGCGCTGTACGGCTCGCTGGCCGCCGAGGACGAGCGGCCCGCGGGCGCCTGGCACGCCGAGTGGGAACCGCTGCGCGAACTGCTCCGGCTCGCGGGCGGGGCGGCCCGCGACGCCGCGGAACTGGCCTCGGGGCTCCAGGTCCACGCCGACGTCATGCGTCACCACCTCGACCTCACCGGCGGGCTGATCGTCTCCGAGCGCCTCTCCGCAGCTCTCGCCCCGGTGCTCGGACGCCCCCGTGCGAAGGAACTCCTGACCGAACTCGCCCGGCGCTCAGGCGCCGAGGGGCTCCCGCTCGCCGAACTGCTCGCCGGAGTACCCGAGCTCCGGGACCTCGGCCTCGACCTCGACGAGCTCGCCGACCCCACCCGTTACACCGGCTCCGCCCGAGCCCTGACCGACCGCGCCCTGGAGCGACCGTGACCGTCACCGCCACCCCGCCGCCGTACGCGGGACTGCATCACCGCGTCGAGGGGCCGCCCGGCGCGCCCGTGCTGATCCTCGGCCCCTCGCTCGGCACGTCCACCGCCCTCTGGGACGCGGTCGCACCCGAGCTGTCGGCCACCCACCGGATCGTCCGCTGGGACCTGCCCGGCCACGGCGGCTCACCCGCCTCCCTCATCGGCCCCGGAGCGACCGTCGCCGACCTGGCCCGTCTCGTAGGCGACCTCGCCGACGAGCTCGGCGCCGACCGCTTCTCGTACGCCGGAGTCTCCCTCGGCGGCGCGGTGGGCCTGCACCTCGCCGCACACCACCCCGGGCGGGTGGAGCGGCTCGCGGTGCTCTGCTCCTCCGCGCACTTCGGGCCCGCCGCGCCCTGGGCCGACCGCGCGGCGACCGTCCGTCGCGAGGGTCTGGCCGCACTCGCGGAGACGGCACCCGCGCGCTGGTTCACCCCGGGCTTCACCGTTCCGCGTCTCGTCGACGACCACCGCCGCGCCGACCCCGAGGCGTATGCCGCCTGCTGCGACGCCCTCGCCGCCTTCGACCTGCGGGACCGGCTCGCCTCGATCACCGCCCCCACGCTTCTCGTCGCCGGGCGCGAGGACCCGGCGACCCCGCCTGCGCATCTGCGGGAGATCGCGGACGCGGTCCCCGGCGCGACGCTCACCGAGATCCCGGGGGCCTCGCATCTGGCCCCGGCGGAACGGCCCGAGGCCGTCCTCGCCGCACTGCGCGGTCACTTCACGGACGGCGGCGCGAAACGGGGCATGGCGGTCCGCCGCCAGGTGCTCGGCGACGCGCACGTGGACCGTGCGCAGGCGGACCGGACGGCGTTCACGGCGCCCTTCCAGGACTTCATCACGCGCTACGCCTGGGGCGAGATCTGGACCGACCCCACGCTCTCGCGGCGCGAGCGGAGCCTGGTGACCCTGACGGCCCTGGTGGCCCGCGGTCACCTCGACGAGCTGGCGATGCACGTGCGTGCGGCCCGGGGTAACGGCCTCACGCCGGAGGAGATCGGGGCCGTCCTGCTCCAGACGGCGGTCTACTGCGGTGTTCCGGCGGCCAACGCGGCCTTCGCCGTGGCCCAGCGCGTCCTCGCGGAGGAGTCCGCGCCCGGGGACTGACCGTTCCGCCGCCCGCCGCCCACCACCGCCGACCTCCGGGCCGATGTGACAATCGTTTTCATTGTGTCCGTTCCTCGCGTGGACTCCGCCGTGTGGCGGACGCCCGGCGTGCGGTCCATCGGCCGAGGGCGGAGCATGAACGTGAGGAGGGTGGGAGCGGCGAACCAGGAGGCTGCCATGCCCGACGCGCTCGTCGTGCTGAAGGACGTCGACAAACACTTCGGCGCCCTCCATGTGCTCCAGTCCATCGACCTGACCGTCGGCCGCGGCGAGGTCGTCGTGGTCATCGGGCCCTCCGGTGGCGGGAAGTCGACCCTCTGCCGTGCCATCAACCGTCTGGAGACCATCGACTCCGGCGAGATCGTCATCGACGGCAAGCCGCTGCCCGCCGAGGGCCGCGAGCTCGCCGCGCTCCGTGCCGACGTCGGCATGGTGTTCCAGTCGTTCAACCTCTTCGCGCACAAGACCGTGCTCGAGAACGTCACCCTCGGCCAGATCAAGGTCCGTAAGAAGGACAAGAAGGCCGCGGAGAAGCGGGCCCGTGAGCTGCTCGACCGTGTCGGGGTCGCGTCCCAGGCGGACAAGTACCCCGCGCAGCTCTCCGGCGGCCAGCAGCAGCGTGTCGCCATCGCCCGCGCGCTGGCGATGGAGCCGAAGGTGATGCTCTTCGACGAGCCGACCTCCGCGCTCGACCCCGAGATGATCAACGAGGTACTGGAGGTCATGCAGCAGCTCGCCCGTGACGGAATGACCATGGTCGTCGTCACGCACGAGATGGGCTTCGCACGCTCCGCGGCCAACCGTGTGGTGTTCATGGCGGACGGCAGGATCGTGGAGGAGACCACGCCCGACCAGTTCTTCAGCAATCCGAGCAGCGACCGCGCCAAGGACTTCCTCTCGAAGATCCTTCACCACTGACCGCGGTCGCCGTGCCCAGCAGCCCCAGGGGTGATCACATGAATCCGCGCAAGCGCACCAAAGCCGTCGTGGCGGCCGCCGCCGCTCTCACCCTCTCCTTCTCCCTGGCCGCGTGCAGCGACGACAGCGGGAACGGGTCGAGCGGCGACGACGAGAAGATCACCGTCGGCATCAAGTACGACCAGCCCGGCGTCGGACTGAAGACGCCGGACGGCACGTACACCGGCTTCGACGTCGACGTGGCCACCTACGTGGCCAAGCAGCTCGGCCGCGATCCCGGCGACATCGAGTGGAAGGAGGCCAAGAGCGCCGACCGGGAGACGATGCTGGAGCGCGGCGACGTCGACTTCATCGCCGCCTCGTACTCCATCAACGACGAGCGGGCGCAGAAGGTCGACTTCGCGGGTCCGTATCTCCTGGCCCACCAGGACGTGCTCATCCGCGCGGACGACGACTCCATCAAGCAGCCGTCCGACCTCAACAACAAGCGGCTCTGCTCGGTCACCGGCTCGACGTCCGCGCAGAACGTCAAGGAGAAGCTGGCCCCGCAGGCCCAGCTCCAGGAGTACGGCGGGTACTCGGAGTGCCTGACCGGTCTGGAGAACGGCGTGATCGACGCGGTGACCACCGACGACTCGATCCTCGCCGGCTACGCCTCGCAGCCCGAGTTCGAGGGCAAGTTCAAGCTCGGCGGCTTCAAGATGAGCAACGAGAACTACGGCATCGGCGTGCAGAAGGGAAGCGAACTCAAGGAGCAGATCAACGACGCGCTCGAACAGATGGTCGCGGACGGCTCCTGGGACAAGGCGGTGAAGGACAACTTCGGTCCTGCCGAATACCAGAACGAACCCGCGCCGGAGATCGGCGTCGTCGTCAAGTGAGTGGGCCTCCGTGTTCGATTTCCTCGAAGGCTACGACCTGCTGGGAGCGTTCTGGGTGACGGTGCAGCTCACC
Organism: Streptomyces sp. NPDC013457; assembly: GCF_043089925.1. Lineage (NCBI taxonomy): Bacteria > Bacillati > Actinomycetota > Actinomycetes > Kitasatosporales > Streptomycetaceae > Streptomyces > Streptomyces sp. NPDC013457. Next base: position 517,175 of record NZ_JBICBL010000001.1, on the reverse strand, counting down.
GTCTACTCCGCGATCGGCTCCCTGATCTGGGGGACGCTGCTGGCCGCCATGCGCGTCAGCCCCGTCCCCCTGATGCGGGGCTTCGGCACCGTGTACGTGAACATCGTCCGTAACATCCCCCTCACCGTCATCATCGTCTTCACCTCGCTCGGGCTCTTCCAGACCCTCGGCGTCAACATGGGCGCCAAGGACTTCACCACCATCAACTTCCGGCTCGGCGTCCTCGGACTGATCGCCTACACCGCCGCGTTCGTCTGCGAGGCGGTGCGCTCGGGCATCAACACCGTCCCACTCGGTCAGGTCGAGGCCGCCCGTGCCATCGGGCTCAACTTCCCCCAGGTCCTGCGTCTCATCGTGCTTCCGCAGGCCTTCCGCTCCGTGGTGGGACCGCTGGCCAACGTCCTGATCGCCCTCACCAAGAACACCACGGTCGCCGCCACGATCGGCGTCGCCGAGGCCGCCCTGCTGATGCGGGAGATGATCGAGAACGAGGCTCAGCTGCTCCTCATCTCGGCGATCTTCGCCTTCGGCTTCATCTGCCTCACCCTGCCCACCGGGCTCTTCTTCGGCTGGCTGAGCAAGAAGGTGGCGGTGAAGCGATGAAGGAACGGCCCACCGTCCTCTACGACGTCCCGGGACCGCGCGCGAAGCGCCGCAACGTCCTCTACACGCTGCTGTTCCTGATCGCCCTCGCCGCCGTGATCTGGTGGGTCCTCGTCAGCCTCGCGGACAAGAACCAGCTCGCGGCGGACAAGTGGGAGCCCTTCGTCACGGACTCCCGGGTCTGGACGACGTTCCTCCTCCCGGCCCTGAAGAACACCGTCATCGCCGCGGCGCTCTCCATGCTCATCGCCCTGCCCCTCGGCGCCCTCTTCGGCATCGCCCGGCTCTCCGACCACCGGTGGGTACGGGGCGCGGCCGGCACGGTCGTGGAGTTCTTCCGCGCCATTCCCGTGCTCATCCTGATGCTCTTCGCCAACGCGGCCTACTCCGAGTTCACCGACATCAGTCCGGAGACCCGCCCCCTCTACGCGGTCGTCACCGGACTGGTCCTCTACAACGCCTCGGTCCTCGCCGAGGTGGTCCGGGCCGGCATCCTCGCCCTGCCCGGCGGCCAGACGGACGCCGCGAAGGCGATCGGCATGCGCAAGGGCCAGACCATGGCGTACGTCCTGCTGCCCCAGTCGGTCACCGCGATGCTCCCGGCGCTCGTCAGCCAGCTCGTCGTCATCGTCAAGGACACGGCGCTCGGCGGAGCCATGCTCGGCTTCTCCGAGCTGCTCGCGTCCGTACGCCCGATGAGCGCCAACTACGGCGCCAACACGATCGCCAGCTTCACCGTCGTCGCCGTCATCTTCGTGATCCTCAACTTCGCGCTCACCACCTTCGCCGGCTGGCTTGAGCGCCGGCTGCGCCGCGCGAAGAGGTCCACGGGCGCGGTCGTCGGAGCGGGCGCGGTGGAGGAACTCGCCACCCCCGGCGAACACGTCGGCCCCGCCGACGAGACCAAGTGACGGGCTACCGGCCCTCGGGCGGCGCCCCCCCGGGGCGCCGGCCCGGGGGATCGGCGCCGGCCCGTGGGAAGGCCCGGCGCCCCCTCCCACGGGGAAGCCGCCCGACGCGTCAGCCCTGGGGGAAGGCGAGTACGGCCACCGGGTTCGAGGTCGGATGGGGCGAGCCGCCCGCCGGTTCCACGGTGATGCCCATGCCCGACGCCCCGCTCACGGGGCCCTCCAGCAGGGTCGCCTCGGTGGTGGCGCGCGGGTCCATCAGCCCGGCCGGGCGCATGGTGCCGGCGTCGTCGTACCAGAGCTGGTAGACCTTTCCGCTCGGCGGCGCCGCCATGCCGGCCGCCGCGAACACCGCCCGGTCGAGCGAGCGGGAGACGACGACCGTGCCCACGGCGCCCCCCTCGACGCGGGTGGTGGAGATCCGGGCGTCCGGAGCGGCCAGGACCGCCGCGACCGCGTCGTTCGCCCCGCGCGCCTGGCGGGCCTCCTGCCGCGCCTCCTCCGCCTGCCCGTACTGCCAGACCGCGACGCCACCCAGCCCGACGGCGCCCGCCAGACAGGCCGCGAGGGCCCAGTGGGACAGCCGGCGCAGCCCGCGACGCCCCGGCAGGGAGCGCCCCGCCGACGTCGCCGGCGGATCCTGGCGTACGGTCGCGATCCGGCCCATCACCCCCGTCCGCAGCGACGCGGTGGGCGCCACGGCGACGGCGAGGCCGAGCCTGGTCACCGTCTCGGAGAACTCCTGTACCTCCTCGGCACATGACGGACACCCCGTCAGATGCCGCTCCACGGCCTCGCGCTCCCCGGAATCCAGCGCGTCGAGCGCATACGCGCCGGTCAAGGTGTGCGGATCCATCGCGTTCACGCGCCCACCCCCAGGCAGTCCCGGAGCCGGATGAGACCGTCGCGCAGCCGCGTCTTGACGGTTCCCAGCGGCAGGGTCAGCAGTTCCGCGACCTCCCGGTACGTGAGGCCGCGGTAGTAGGCCAGCGTCACCGACTCGCGCTGCAGCTCGGTCAGACCCCGCAGACAGCGCCGGAGCTGTTCCCGCTCCAGCCGGAGCTCGACCTGTTCCACCACCTCGTCGTACGCCGGTGTGTGCTCCAGGAGGGCGACCCGTGCCTCCCGGTCGCTCGCCGCCTGCTCGGAGCGCACCCGGTCGACCGCCCTGCGGTGCGCGAGCGTCAGGACCCAGGTCATCACCGAACCCCGCGAGGGCTGGTAGCGGGCCGCCGTCCGCCAGACCTCGACGAGCACCTCCTGCGCGACCTCCTCCGACTGCGCGGGGTCCCGCAGCACCGTGCGGACCAGGCCGAGCACCGGCCCGGAGACCGCCTCGAAGACCGTCGCGAACGCCTGCTGGTCCCCGTGGGCCACGCGGCCCATCACCTCGGGCAGGTCCGGAGCCGGGGACGGGGCCCTGCCGATCTGCACGTTCTCTCTCACCGGGAAGGCCTCCAGAAGCACTCGGGTTCGAGGAGTATTCGGAGCCGTCGGCCCGCCGGACGGGTCGCGTTCCGGACGTGTCCGGGCGCGGGCCCGTGCCACCGAGGGCGACAACCGTTCCTCATGACTCTTTCGGGTGAGAGAGCCATCCGGAGGCGCTCGCGTGACGAATAAGCGGCGTGGGCCACCGACCGGTGGGCCCCCCGACTCAGGAGTGATCATGAACAGCCAGAGCTACCGCCGCGCCGCCGTTGCCGTCACCGCCGCCGTGCTGCTGCCGCTGGGCCTCTCCGCCTGCGCGGGCGGCGGGTCGGACAGTGAGGCCGCGGCGGCGCCGGACGCCGCCACCTCGCAGCCGGCCTCGGGCGGCACGACGGCCGACGAGCCCTTCGGCCCCGCCTGTGCCTCGGTGCCGAAGGAGGGCGCCGGGTCCTTCGACGGGATGGCCGAGGACCCGGTCGCCACGGCCGCCTCGAACAACCCGGAGCTGTCCACGCTGGTCGCCGCCGTCAAGCAGGCCGGCCTCGTGGACACCCTGAACAACGCGGAGAACATCACGGTCTTCGCGCCGACGAACGACGCCTTCGCCAAGATCCCGAAGGCCGACCTGGACAAGGTCCTCGCCGACAAGGAGCAGCTCACCAAGATCCTCACCTACCACGTCGTCGGCCAGAAGCTGACGCCGCAGCAGATGGAGAACGGCTCGTTCGAGACCCTTCAGAAGAGCACGCTCACCACCTCGGGCTCGGGGGAGAGCTACACCGTCAACGACTCCTCGAAGGTCGTGTGCGGCAACGTGCCCACCGCCAACGCCACGGTCTACATCGTCGACACGGTGCTGATGCCGAAGTAGTCCGAGCCCTGCTCGCGCGGTCACTCGCGCCGTACCCGAGCCGTGCTCCCGCCGTACGTGGCCGCCACCCCGCCCCGGGCCGGGTGGCGGCCACGGCCTCATCCGGAGGTGGCCCGGTCCTCGCGGCGGCTGAGCGCGCCGGGCCACCAGGCGACGGGGCCGAGGTCCCGTACGAGGGCCGGCACCAGCAGGGAGCGGACGACGAGGGTGTCCAGGAGGACGCCGAAGGCGACGATGAAGGCGATCTGCACCAGGAACGCCAGCGGAATGACGCCCAGCGCCGCGAAGGTGGCGGCCAGGACGACACCGGCGGAGGTGATGACACCGCCGGTCGCGGTCAGCCCGCGCAGAACGCCCTCACGTACCCCGTGCCGCAGCGATTCCTCCCGGACCCGGGACATCAGGAAGATGTTGTAGTCCACGCCGAGGGCGACCAGGAAGACGAACCCGTAGAGCGGGACCGAGGAGTCGGTGCCGGTGAAGCCGAACACGTGCTGGAACACCAGCGCCGAGACGCCGAGGGTGGCGACGAAGTTCAGGGCCACCGTGGCGACGAGGAGCAGCGGCATCAGCAGGGAGCGGAGCAGGCCGACGAGGATGACCAGGATGATCGCGAGCACCACCGGCACGATGAGCATCCGGTCGCGTTCGGCCGTCCGTTGGGTGTCGTACCGCTGAGCCGTGTAGCCGCCGACGAGGGCGTCCGCCCCCGGCACGGCGTGCACGGCCGTACGGAGCCGGGCGACGGAGTCCTTGGCGGCTTCGCCGTCCGCGGCGTCGGCCAGGGTGACGTCGATCCGGACCCGGCCGTCGACGACGAGCGGCGCGCCCGCCCCCGGCCGGCCGGAGGCGGTGACCGCGGTGACCGAGTCCACGCCGTCCACGCCCTCGGCCGCCGAGGTGACGCCGTCCAGCGCGGCGGCGTCGGCGATCACGATCGCCGGATTGCCCGCGCCGCCGGGGAAGTGACGGCCGAGGGTCTCCTGCGCGGCGACGGACGGGGCGTCGTTCACGAAGATCTCGTCGAGCGGAACCCCCTGGGACTGCAGGGTGGGTGCGAAGGCGGCGCAGGCGAGGAGCCCCGCGAGCGTCGCCGCCCAGACCTTGCGCGGCGCGCGGTCCACGAGCGCGGCCACCCGGCGCCAGATGCCGTGGCCGCCGCTCCCGGAGTCACCGCTCCCGGGGTCCGCCGGGCGCGGCCGTGCGGGCCAGTACGCGGCGCGGCCGAGCAGGACGAGGACGGCGGGCAGGAAGGTCAGGGCGCTCAGCACGGCGCAGACGATGCCGATGGCGCCCACCGGGCCCAGCGCCCGGTTGTTCGTCAGATCGCTGAAGAGCAGGGCGAGCAGGCCGAGGGCCACGGTGGCCGCGCTGGCCGTGATCGGTCCGGCGGACCGCCGCAGCGCGGCGCGCATGGCGGGGAACCGGTCGCCGTCGCGGCGGGAGAGCTCCTCCCGGTACCGGGCGGCGAGAAGCAGCGCGTAGTCGGTGGCGGCACCGATGACCAGGATCGACAGGATGCCCTGCACCTGGCCGTCCACACGGACGACGTCGTGGTCGGCGAGGACGTACACGACGGCGCACGCCAGGGCGAGCGAGAACACCGCGCCCAGGATGATGACCAGAGGCAGCAGCACACTGCGGTACACGAGCAGCAGGATGAGCAGCACCGTGACCAGGGCGACCGCGAGGAGCAGTCCGTCGATGCCGGCGAAGGCGTCCGACAGGTCGGCCTGGGTGGCGGCGGGTCCCGCGAGCCAGACGGTGGTCCCCGGCACCGAGGAAGCCGCCCGGTCGACCGACTTCAGCGTGGGCGCCAGTTCCTCGCCCAGGTCCGGGCGCAGCTGGACCACTCCGCGCAGCGCCTCCCCGTCCTCGGAGGGCAGGGCCGGGGACGGCGTACCGACGACTCCCGGCTCTCCGGCGAGCGTGGCCAGCGCGCGGGTGGCGGCGGACCGCTGTTCCGCGCCGATCGTGCCACCGCCGGGCGCCGTCCAGACGACGAGCGCGGGGAGCGTCTCCTCCTGCCGGAAGGCTCGCTGGGCCTCGATCACCCGGGTCGACTCGGCACTGCGGGGGAGGAAGGCGGCCTGGTCGTTGGTGGCCACCTCACCGAGCTTGCCCGCGTACGGGCCGAGCCCGCCTCCGACGGCGAGCCAGACGACGAGCAGGACGAGGGGCAGCAGACGGCCTGCCCATCGTGTGGGGCTGGACATGCGGACTCCAGGGACGAGGTCTCTCACGGGCAGAAGGTATCTCGAAGGAAAAGAATCTCAATGATTGAGAGAGATTGAACCATGGTGGATCTAGGACACGACGGCACGGGGCATCCCCGGCTCCGAGGAGTCCCGCTCCGGACCCCCTTCCGGCGCGCGAGCCCGTCCGGATGCACCGGCGCGTTCAGCGACGGGGCACGCGGAGTTCGCCGAGTTCGTCGTTGAGCGCGCTCAGGAACCGCAGCGCCACGGCCAGCTCGTCCTCGTCGAACCGGAGCCGGGCCCGCTCCGTCGCCTGCGCGAGCGGCATGAAGTAGCTGCGCGCGGCGGCCTTCGCCCCCTCCACGTAGTGCACATGGACGACCCTGCGGTCGGCGCTCTCACGGGAACGGCGGATGTGTCCGGCCCTTTCGAGCCGGTCGAGACAGGCGGTGACCGCCCCCGAGGTCAGCCCCAGACGCTCCCGCAGCCGGCCCGGCGTCAGCGGCTCGCTGCTGTCCAGGACCACCGAGAGCGCCTGCACGTCCGTGGGATGCAGACCCTGCGCGAGTGCGAAACCGTGGACCAGCCGGTTGATCTCTCCGTTCGTCCGCCGCAGCTCGACGGCGAAACTCTGCAGATCGCCCGGTGCGCGCTCGGACGCGGTGTCCCCGGTCTCGGATTCCTCTGTGCTGGCCACACGATCAGCCTATAGAAACCGGTCCGTGCATCCACCGCGGCCGTGCCCCGGGAAGAGTCGGACGAACAACACCCGGCCGTCGGGGCAGCGCGGCACACGCCACACGTCCCCCGACCGGCGGAACGGAGCACCTCGATGACGGACGCACCAGGACATGAGCCCCACGAGCCCCCCACCCCGGGGCCGCTCTGCCTCGTGACCGGCGCCAGCGGCTACATCGGCGGCCGCCTCGTCCCCGAACTCCTGGCGGCCGGATACCGGGTGCGCTGCCTGGCCCGTACCCCCGCGAAACTGCGGGACCACCCCTGGGCCGACCAGGTGGAGACCGTACGCGGCGACGTCACCGACGCCGAGAGCCTCGCCCCCGCCTTCCGGGACGTCGACGTCGCCTACTACCTGGTGCACGCGCTGGGCGGCGGGTCCGACTTCGAGAGCACCGACCGCAGGGCGGCCACGACCTTCGCCGAGGAGGCCCGCGCCGCCGGCATCCGGCGCATCGTCTACCTCGGCGGGCTCGCTCCGCGCGGCGTCCCCGACCGTGACCTCTCGCCGCACCTGCGCTCGCGTGCCGAGGTCGGACGCATCCTCCTGGGATCGGGGGTCCCGACGACCGTCCTGCGCGCCGCGGTCATCATCGGCTCCGGCTCGGCCTCCTTCGAGATGCTCCGCTACCTCACCGAGCGCCTCCCGGTGATGGTCACCCCGAGCTGGGTGCGCACCCGGATCCAGCCGATCGGGGTCCGGGACGTGCTGCGCTATCTCGTCGGCAGCGCGCGGATGCCCGAGGAGGTCAACCGGGCCTTCGACATCGGCGGGCCCGACGTCCTCACGTACCTCGGGATGATGCGCAGCTACGCGGCGGTCGCCGGGCTGCCGCGACGGCTCATCTTTCCCGTCCCGGTCCTGACACCGCGTCTGTCCAGCCTGTGGATCGGCCTGGTCACACCGGTGCCCCGGTCCATCGCCCGCCCCCTGGCGGAGTCGCTGAAGTACGAGGTCGTCTGCGACGAGCACGACATCGCCGACTGGGTGCCGGATCCGCCGGGCACCCCCCTCACCTTCGGCAGGGCGCTCTCCCTCGCGCTCCAGCGGGTCCGCGACGCCCAGGTCACCACACGCTGGTCCTCCGCGGCCCTCCCGGGAGTCCCCAGCGACCCGCTCCCGACCGACCCCGACTGGGCGGGCGGCAGCCTGTACACCGACGAGCGCGAGCTGACGGTCGACGCGTCACCGCAGGCGCTGTGGCGGGTGGTCGAGGGGATCGGAGGGGAGAACGGCTGGTACTCCTTCCCTCTCGCCTGGGCCGTACGAGGCTGGGTCGACCGGCTCGCCGGCGGCGTCGGGCTGCGCCGGGGCAGGCGCGACGCCACGCGGCTCAGGGTCGGTGACTCGCTGGACTTCTGGCGGGTCGAGGAGATCGAGCGCGGCCGGCTGCTGCGGCTGCGCGCCGAGATGCGGCTCCCGGGGCTCGCCTGGCTGGAGATGTACGCCGAGCAGGACCCGGACGGGACGACCCGCTACCGCCAACGGGCCCTCTTCCACCCGCGGGGCCTCGCCGGACACCTCTACTGGTGGAGCGTGTCGCCGTTCCACGCCATGGTCTTCGGCGGCATGGCCCGCAACATCGCCGAGCAGGCCCGGGCCACCGAGACCACACCGACTCCGGCCGGCACTCCTCACCCCGCACCTCAGGGCAGCGCCGCGCCCGCCACGACGGAGACGGACGGCGACCGGTGACCGGCGGACGGGCCGCCGCATCCGGCGCGGCCCCGTCGGGCGAATGGACCCGCAAGGTCAGCGCAGTGACCCTCGCGGGCGCCCGTCGGGCGGCCGTCCGGTGACGAAGCCAGGAGCGGTGCCATGAACGTCTCGGTCGTCCTGTTCACCTCGGACCTCCGCGTCCACGACCATCCGCCGCTGCGCGCCGCGCTGGGGCCGGGGAACGAGACCGTGCCCCTCTTCGTCCGGGACCCGGCCGTCGACGGAGCGGGCTTCGCGGCCCCGAACCGGCTCGCCTTCCTCGCGGACTGCCTCGGCGACCTCGACGCCGGACTGCGTGAGCGCGGCGGCCGGCTCGTGGTGCGCTCCGGCGACCCCGTCGACGAGGTGCGCGCCGTCGTGCGCGAGGCCGACGCCGACGAGGTGCACATGGCGGCCGGTGTCAGTGCCTTCGCCCGGCGCCGCGAGGACCGGCTCCGCCATGCCCTGGAGGAGGACGGACGGCGCCTGTACGTCCACGACGGCGTCGTCACGGCGCTGCCCGCGGGGGCCGTCACCCCGGACGGATCGGACCACTACTCCGTCTTCACCCCCTACTTCAACCGCTGGTCGCGCGAGCGGTTGCGGGAGCCGCTCGCGGCGCCGCACAAGGTCCGGGTGCCGCGGGGCATCCGCTCCGAGGACCTCCCCGCCCGCGCCGACGTGTCCTCCGTCTCCGAAGGCCTGGCCACCGGCGGCGAGAAGGAGGGCCGCAAACGGCTCACCGCCTGGCTGGGCCGGGGAGCCGACGCGTATGAGGAACGCCACGACGACCTCGCCGGCGACGCCACGTCCCGGCTGTCCCCGTACCTGCACTTCGGAGCCGTCTCGGCGGCCGAGGCGGTCCACCGGGCCAGGACCCGGGGAGGGCCGGGCGCGGAGGCGTTCGTACGGCAGCTCTGCTGGCGCGACTTCCACCACCAGGTCCTGGCGGCGCGCCCCGAGGCCGCCGAGGACGACTACCGCTCCCGGTCCGACGCGTGGCGGCACGGGAAGCAGGCCGAGGCCGACCTCCGGGCCTGGCAGGAGGGCCGCACCGGGTACCCCGTCGTGGACGCGGCGATGCGCCAGCTCGCCCACGAGGGCTGGATGCACAACCGGGGGCGGCTGCTCGCCGCGTCCTTCCTCACCAAGACGCTGTACATCGACTGGCGCTCCGGAGCGCGCCACTTCCTCGACCTGCTGGTCGACGGCGACGTGGCCAACAACCAGCTCAACTGGCAGTGGATGGCGGGCACGGGGACCGACACCCGCCCCAACCGCGTGCTCAACCCGGTGACCCAGGGCAAGCGGTACGACCCCCAGGGCGCGTACGTACGACGGTGGGTGCCGGAACTCGCCGGGCTCGAAGGCCCCGCGGTCCACGAGCCGTGGAAGCTGCCCGGACTCGAACGTGCCCGTTACGACTATCCGGACCCCGTGGTCGAACTCCCCGACGGGCTGGCCCGGTTCCGGCGCGCCCGGGGCCAGGACTGAGCCGGAGGCTCAGGACCGCGAGGCGGGGGAGCCGGGGGAGGCGGCCGGTTCGCCACCCCGCGCCGCCTCGCAGAGCCCGCGCAGCAGGGCCAGGGCCTCCCGGAGCCCACCGGGGCGCAGCATTCCGGGGCCGGGGGTCTGCCCCGCCCAACCGGGGCCCGCGAGAAGGACGGTCGTCCGGGCCCGGGCGCCCTTGACACCCCAGGAGGTGTCGGCCACGTGGCGGGCCAGCGGATGGTGCGCCGTGGACCGTGCCTGGGCCCACAGCACGACCGCGGCGGGGCCGGTCCTGCGCACCGCCTGGTCGAGCGCCTCGGGAGGCACGGCGGCACCGAACATGCGGGTGGGGAGGGCGAGTTCGGCCAGTCCCGCGGCGAGCGCCTCCAGCGGCAGGGTGTGCTGTTCGTTCGGCACGCAGGCGAGCAGGACCGGGGGAGTGTCCGCCGCCCGCGCCGTACGCCCGGGAGCGCCCACCCGGCGCAGCGCGGTCGACACGTGCCACGACAGCAGGTGCTCCACCTCGACGTAGCGGTCCTCCGAGGTGTCCCACTGGCGGCCCACGGCGTGCAGGGCGGGCGCCATGACGTCCTCCCAGGCGGCGACCAGGCCCCGCCTCGCGAGCACGGAGTCCAGCAGCTCGTCCATGGCCGCGGAGTCGAGGCGGACGGCCGCGCGGCCCAGTCCCCGGCGCTCCTGGCGCAACTCGTCCGGGAGCGCCGGCCGCCTCTCGGGGAGCGCCGGCCCCTTCTCCGGAAGCGGAGGCGCCGGCGGCACGTCCTCGACCGCAGCCGGAGAGGCCGACGCGGCACGGGCGGCACGCGCCGCCTCCGCGGGTGGGACTCCCGATGCCGTCAGACGGCACATCTCCTGGAGGACGGCGATGTCGCCGGGGGTCCACCGGCGGTGCCGCCCGCTCTCCCGGGACGCCGGTCCGATGCCGTAGCGCCGGTCCCAGGAGCGCAGTGTGGTGGGCGCGACGCCCAGGCGGCGGGCCACCGCACCGCTGGTGAGGCCCGGGGTGGGTTCGGTCATGGTTCCATCATACGACGCACAATCGATGCGAGTGGTGTCCAGCGGCAGCTGGATCGGAATCTGGAGATGCCCCGCACCCGGGGCTCCGCCCCCGACCGATCCTCTCCGGTCCCGGCCGTCAGGAGCAGTCGTCATGACCGTCATGACCGCACCGCCCGTCGTCTCCCCGCCTCCCGGCCTCGACGAGGGCCTCTCCGTCGACGAGTGGCTCTCCGACCAGGACGTCGCCCGGGGGTTCGTACGCGGCGAGGAGCGGTGTCTGACCGTCGCGTACCACCGGTGGAACGGCCTCGTGCGCACCCTGGCCGCACGCACCCTCGGAGACCCGCGGGAGGCCGAGGACGTGAGCCAGCAGGTCTTCCTCGCCGCCTGGAAGGGCCGTGCGGGCTACCGGCCCGAGCGCGGGCCGTTCCCCGGCTGGCTCGTCGGCATCACCCGGCGGAAGATCGCCGACGCGCTCTCCGCGCGCACCCGGCGCCGGGACCTGGTCACCGCGGCCGGAGTCCGGCTGCCGCGCGAGGGCGAGCCGGCCCCCGGCCCCGAGGCGGTCCTGGACCGGCTGGTCGTCACCCGCGAGCTGGCGAGACTCCCCGCCGTCCAGCGGGAGGTACTCGCCATGGCCTTCTACGGGGACCTCACCCAGGTGCAGATCGCCGAGCGCACCGGAATGCCGCTCGGCACCGTGAAGAGCCACGCGCGGCGCGGGCTGCACCGGATGCGCCGCGCGCTGAGCGAGGGGCCCGACCGCCACCTCGCGGCGGGCGCGGCCCGCTAGCGACGCACAATCGATGCGTTCGCCGGACACGCGGCCGGAGGCCCGCACCGGAGGCCCGGGTCCCGTCGGATCGGAGGCCGGCTCCCGCCGGACCGGACACCGCCGCTCCCCGTTCGGCGGGACCGCGTCACCGTGGAATGACCCGGGGCGGGGGGTCCGCTCGAGCGAGACATGAGGGACACTGCTGCCGTGCGTGGACATCTCCCGGACGAGAACACCAGTTTCGTGGGGCGCGACAGGGAACTGGACCGGCTGGCAGCGCAGTTGAAGGACCGCCGCCTGGTCGTGGTCACCGGGGTCGGAGGCGTCGGCAAGACGCGGCTGGCCCTCCACACCGCGGCCCGCCTCGCCGACGGCTTCCCCGACGGCGCGTGGTGGGCCGACCTCACACCGCTGGAGGGCGACCGGCTGCTCGTGGCGACGGTCGCCGACGCCGTCGACCTCACCTTCCACACCCCCGGCATGCCCGCCGCCGTCCTCGGCCGCTGGCTCGCCGACAAGCGGCTGCTGCTGGTCCTCGACTCCTGCGAACACGTCACGGACGCGTGCGCCCGGCTCCTCACCGACCTGCTCGCCGCCGCTCCCGGACTCACCGTCCTCGCCACCAGCCGACGGCCCCTCGGACTGCCCGAGGAGAAGGTACTCACCCTCGAACCGTTCGCCGCCGCCGGGCGCGACGCCATGGACCTGCTCCGGCAGCGCACCGCGGCGGGCCCGAGGCGCGGCGCCCGCGTCCCCGCCCAGTGGGCTGCCGGGCCCGCCGCCGAGATCTGCTCCCGGCTGGAGGGAATCCCCCTCGCCCTGGAACTCGCCGCGGCCCAGATGCGCCTCCAAGGCGTCGAGTCCGTCCGTGAACAGCTCGACTCCCGCTTCGAACTCCTCGTCCACCACGAGCGCGTGTGGCCCCAGCGGCACCAGACCCTGCGCGCCGCGATCGGCTGGAGCCATGAGCTGTGCGACCCCCTCGAACGGCTGCTCTGGGCGCGGCTGACCGTCTTCCGCGGCCCGTTCGACCTCGACTCCGCCGTCTTCGTCTGCACCGGGGGCCCGCTGACCCGGGAGACGCTGCCCGCCGCCCTCGACGCGCTCGTCCGCGCCTCCGTGGTCCGCAGGGAGGGCGCCCGCCACCGCCTCCTGGACACCATCCGCGAGTACGGCGCCGGCTGGCTCGCCAGGCTCGGCGAGAAGGAGGCGGTCGCCGACCGGCACGCCGCCTACTGCCTGGACCTGGCCCGACGGGCCGACGCCGGATGGCTCGGTCCCGAGCAGCTCCACTGGTACACCACCGTCGACGAGCACTACACCGACCTGTGCACCGCACTGGACCGGCTGCTGCGCACCGACCCCGACGCCGCACTCGCGCTCGCCGGGGCCGTCGGCTTCTACTGGTCGTGCAGCGGCCGGCTGCGCGAGGCCCGCGACTACCTGGAACAGGCCCTGGTCCTCAGCGAGGCCAGGGGCGCCGACCGGGCCCGTGCCCTCTGGGCCCTGGGCGTGGTCCTGACCCTGCAGGGCGACTTCGTCCCCGCCCAGGACGTCAGCGAACGCTGTGCGCGCGAGGCCCGGCACGCCGAGTACGCCTCACGGACCGCGGCCACGCCCACCCGGCCGGCCGGCGTGGGGACCGACACCCTGGACGCCGCCTACCTCGCGGGACTGCTCGCGCTCATGACCGGCCGGCCGATGGCCGCGCTCGTCCTCGTCGGACACGTACTCGACGCGGCCCCCGGCCCTCCGACCGACTCGGCCGCCCGCCTGCGCTGCCTCCTCGTCCGGGTCTTCGGACTGACCGGACTCGGGCGGTTCGACGAGGCCCGTGCGGAGGCCCACGCCCTCCGGACGGCCTGCGTGGAGCTGGGAGAGCACTGGACCCGCGCCTACCTGGACTACCAGCTCGCGCTCATCGGCCTCCTCGAAGGGGAGCCCGAGGCCGCGGCCGACCACGCCCGCGAGATGCTGGCCGGAAAGCGGAAGCTCGGCGACGGCTTCGGCGTCGCCCTCGGCCTGGACGTCCTCGCCGCCGCGCTCGCCGCCTCCGGGGACGGCGAACTCGCCGCCGACGTCTCCGGCACCGGCGAGTCGTACTGGCGCTCCACCGGCCACCCCCAGCGCGGCATGCCCGAACTGCACGCCCTGCGCCTCAAGTACGAGGACACCGCCCGCGCGACGATCGGCTCGACCGCATACGAGGAGATCTTCCTGCGGGCCCTCTCCGGGCTCGCGCAGGACGGGCTCGAACGCGCCCTGCGCGGATCACGGCACACCTGACACCCGTCCCTCCGCACTGCTCTCCAGGGCCGAGAGCGCCGCGCGGACCCCCGACTTCCCCCGCGAGGCGCGGGACGGATGCGGTACGACCCGAATATCGGACCATGGGACCAGATCCCCATCCGGCAGCCCCTCAGTTCCGAAGTACCTCCTGAGACATCCGCGCGCACCCGGCGCGCGGTCCGACAGGGAGGGGTCGAGGAACGTGGAACGGCAGAGGGTCGCGGTCGTCGGCGGGGGAGTGGCGGGGCTGACCGCCGCCCACGTGCTCCGCCGCGCGTACGACGTGGTGCTGTACGAGGCGGACGACCGCCTGGGCGGCCACGCCCACACCCACGAACTGCCCACCGGAGACGGCGGGACCGTCCACGTGGACAGCGGATTCATCGTGCACAACGAGCGCACCTACCCCCACCTTCTCCGGCTCTTCCGCGAACTGGGCGTCACCACCCAGGACTCCGAGATGAGCATGTCCGTGCGGTGCGACGGCTGCGGCCTGGAGTACGCCGGAGCGCGCGGCCCCGCCGGTCTCCTGGGCGGTGGAAACGTGCTGCGCGGCCGGCACCTGCGCATGCTCGCCGACGTCCCGCGCTTCCACCGGGCCGCCCGCCGGCTGCTCGCCTCCGGGGACGACGCCCCGACCCTCGGGGACTTCCTCGAGGCACACAGGTTCTCCGCCTACTTCACCGGCCACTTCGTCATCCCGCTGGTCTCGGCCGTCTGGTCGTGCGCTCCCGGCACCGCGCTGCTCTACCCCGCCCGGTACCTCTTCCGCTTCCTCGCCCACCACGGACTTCTGTCCGTCACGGGATCGCCCCAGTGGCGCACCGTGACCGGAGGCTCGGCCGCGTACGTCGCCCGGGCCGCCAAACACCTCACCGCCGTACGGACCTCCACCCCGGTCCGCGCCGTCGAGCGCGCCGCGGACCACGCGCGCGTGACCACCGAGGACGGCGACACCGCGACGTACGCCGCCGTCGTGCTCGCCGTCCACCCCGACCAGGCGCTGCGGATGCTCGCCGACCCCACGGACGCCGAGCGGCGGGTCCTCGGCGCCTTCACCTACTCCCGCAACCCCACCGTGCTCCACCGCGACACCTCCCTGCTCCCGCGCGCGCCGCACGCGCGCGCCTCGTGGAACTACCGGCTGCCGTCGTGCACCGCCCGTCCCGACGCGGTCCAGGTCAGCTACGACATGAACCGGCTGCAGCGGCTGGAGACACCCGACCCGCACATCGTCACGCTCAACGCCGGCGACCGCGTCGACCCCGGCACCGTGCTGGCCCGCATGGTCTACGAGCACCCCGTCTACACCCCCCGGTCCGTCGCCGCGCAGCGGGAACTGCCCGGTCTGAACACGACGGTCACCGCCTTCGCCGGCGCGTACCACGGCTGGGGCTTCCACGAGGACGGCTGCCGCTCGGGAGTCGAGGCCGCCGAGGCCCTGGGGGTGACGTGGTGAACACCCGCCCCAGGGAGCCTGACCGGCCCCGCGCCCCGAAGGGGGCCCGGCCCCGTGTCCCGGAGCCGGACCGGCCCCGTGTCCCGGCCCTCTACGAGTCGACCGTGGCCCACGCCCGCCTCGCCCCCGTCCGCCACGTCTTCCGGACACGCACCTACTTCTGGCTCGTCGACGTCGACGACCTGCCCCGGCTGCCGCGCGGCCTGCGCGCGCTCGCGCGCTTCGACACCCGCGACCACTTCGACGGCCGGGCACCGACACCGGGCGCCGCTCTGCGCGGGTACCTGCGCGCGAACGGGGCGCACGACGCCGACGGGCGCGTCCTCATGCTGACCCAGGCCCGGGTCCTCGGCCATGTCTTCAACCCGCTGACGCTCTACTGGTGCCACGACCGCGACGACACCCTCGTCTGCGTCGTCGCCGAGGTCCACAACACCTACGGGGAGCGCCACTGCTACCTGATGCGTCCCGACGCGCACGGCCGCGCCGACGTACCCAAGGACTTCTACGTCTCGCCCTTCTACGGTGTCGAGGGCACCTACCGCATGCGGCTGCCCGTCCCCGGAGACTCCCTCGACCTGACCGTCCAGCTGCACCACGGCGCGGGCCGGCCACCCTTCACCGCGACCGTGCGCGGCCGCCACCGGCCGGCGAGTCCTCGCGCGCTCCTCTCCGTGGCCCTGCGCCACCCCTGGTCGACCGCGAAGGTCTCCCTCGGCATCCGTCTGCACGGCATCCGTCTCTACCTCCGCGGACTTCCCGTCCAACCCCGACCCGTCCACCCCACGCACGAAGGAATGCTGTGACCGCTCCGCACTCTCGGGCGCAGACGAGGGCCGACGAGCCCGTCCCCGAGGCCGCGCCCGGCACCACCCCGCCCACGCGCCGGTCCGACGTCGCCGAGCCGCCGCGCGTCTCGGCCCTGCGGACCGCCATCGCCCGGCGGATCGTCGAACGGGCCTTCGCCCGCATCCCGTTGCGCGTACGGCACGCGGACGCCGGCGCCCCCGGCATCCCCGCGGTACCCGGCGCCGCGCCCACCCTCACGCTGCACGACCCCGAGGCCTTCCACCGCCGGATCGGGGCCGACGGACTGATCGGGTTCGGCGAGTCCTACATGGCCGGTGAATGGGACAGCGACGACCTGGTCGGCGTCCTGACCGTGCTCGCCACGCACGTCGACGACCTGGCCCCGGCCCCGCTGCGCAGGCTGCGCGGCGCGTGGGTGCGCCGCAGGCCCGCCCACCAGCGCAACACCCCCGACGGAGCCCGGGAGAACATCCACCGCCACTACGACCTCTCCAACGAGCTGTTCGCCCTCTTCCTCGACGCGAGCATGTCCTACTCCTCGGCCGTCTTCGCCGCGTTCCCCGCCTCACCCGCGACGTTCACCGCCGCCCAGCACCGCAAGATCGACCGGCTGCTCGACCTGGCCGACGTCGGACCGGGCACCCGGCTCCTGGAGATCGGCACCGGCTGGGGGGAACTGGCCCTCCGCGCGGCGGGCCGCGGCGCCCGGGTGCTGACCGTGACCCTCTCCGAGGAGCAGGCGGAGCTGGCGCAGGCTCGGATCGCGGCCGCCGGGTTCTCCGACCGGGTCACCGTCGAACTCCGGGACTACCGGGACGTCAAGGGCTCATTCGACGCCGTCGTCAGCGTCGAGATGATCGAGGCCGTCGGCGCCGAGTACTGGCCCGCCTACTTCGCGAGCCTGGACCGTCTCCTCGCCCCCGGCGGCCGCGTCGCCCTCCAGTCCATCACCATGGAGCACGACAGGATGCTGCGCACCGCCCGTACCCACACCTGGATCAGCAAGTACATCTTCCCCGGCGGCCTCATCCCCTCGCGCGAGGCCATCGCGGCGGAGAGCGCGGCCGTGGGCCTGCGGATCACCGAGGACACCGGCTACGGCGACCACTACGCCGAGACGCTCCGGCTGTGGCGCGAGGAGTTCGTGCGACGCGCCGACGAGGTGGCCGCCCTGGGCTTCGACCACGTCTTCCGCCGTATGTGGGAGCTGTACCTCGCCTACTCCGAAGCGGGATTCCGCTCCCGCTACCTGGACGTGCGCCAGATCAGGCTGGTCTCCGACGACCTGCGGCGAGGGCTCCGGTGAACGGTTTCGACGGCGGTGCCTTCGCCCTGAACCTCGGCGTCGCAGCCGGTGTCGCGCTCGCCGTCATGCTGGCCGCCTTCGCCGTCGGCACGGCCAAGGGGCTGCACCGGATCGTCGACATCGCCTGGGGTGCCGCTTTCGCCGCGGTCGCCCTCGCCACCTGGCTGCTCTCGGCGGGCGACGGCGACGACGGCCGGCGCCTGGCGGTCGCCCTCGCCACGGTGGTGTGGGGGCTGCGCCTCGCCCTCCACATCGCGCGGCGCGGCCGGGGCCACGGCGAGGATCCCCGGTACGCCCGCATGCTCGCCCGCGCCCCCGGCGACCCCCGGCTCTACGCGCTGCGGAAGATCTATCTGCTCCAGGGCGGGCTCGTCTGGCTCGTCTCCCTGCCCGTCCAGGCCGCCGCGTACCTCACGGAGCCGCTCGGTGCGCTGGGTGCGCTCGGACTGTTCCTGTGGGCCGGAGGGCTGGCCTTCGAGGCGGTCGGCGACCACCAGCTCGCCCGTTTCAAGGCCGACCCCGCCCACCGCGGAATGATCATGGATCGGGGGCTGTGGAGCTGGACCCGACACCCCAACTACTTCGGCGACTTCCTGGTCTGGTGGGGGCTCTGGCTCCTGGCCTGTGCGACCTGGCAGACTGCGGCGCTCACCCTGGTCTCGCCGGTGGTGATGAGCGCGCTGCTCATCTGGGGAAGCGGCAAACGACTGCTGGAGGCGCACATGGCGGACCGTCCCGGCTTCGCCGACTACGCCGCCCGTACCAGCGGCTTCTTCCCGAGACCGCCACGACGGGGGGCCGGATGACTGCCACCGCCGGCCGCCGGGGAGCGCCGACGGACGACGAGGGCGCGCTGGTGCTCCGTTCCTCACCGGCCGCCCCGAAGGCGGCCGTCCTGCTGCTGCACGGCGGCCGGGCCGACGGACCGGAACCGCCGCCCGCGCTCAACCTCCCCGCCCTGCGGATGCGGCCCTTCGCCGCGGCGGTCGTGCGCGCGACCCGCGGAGCCGACGTCCTCGTGGCCGAGGTGCGCTACCGGCACCGCGGCTGGAACGGCGACCGCTGCGACGCGGCCAGGGACGCCGCCGCTGCCCTCGCCCGCGTCCGGAAGCTCGTCGGCGAGGTTCCCGTGGTCCTCATGGGGCACTCCATGGGCGGCCGCGCGGCACTCCGCGCGGCCGGCGCCCCGCACGTCCGGGGCGTGGTGGCCCTCGCCCCCTGGTGCCCGCCCGGCGAGCCGGTGGACCATCTGGGCGGCCGCCGCCTCTACCTGCTGCACGACGAGCGGGACCGGGTGACCTCGGCGGCCCAGTCCTGGGAGTTCGCCCGCCGGGCGCGAAGGGCCGGGGCGGACGCCGTCGCCGTCCGGATGCCCGAGGGCGGCCACAGCATGCTCCGGAGCGCGGGCTCCTGGCACCGGCGGGCGGCCCGGCTCGCCGCGGCCCTGCTTGACGACGCGCCGACTCCCGACGGCTGAGGAGTCACCCCCGTCTCCTCCGGCCCGGTTGTCCCCCGGAAGTGGATCACTGCCGCGCTCCGGGGTGACCGGGCGGCGCGCCGTTTTCCCGTGGACGGGGCGACCGGTGTTGATGGAGGGGTGAGTACCCAGCGCACCGCACCGATACTGACCCGCATCCCCCGCCCCGTCGTGTGCGACGAGGGCGCGGACACCGCGCCCGGGGACATAGCGGTCCACTCGTGCCGGAACCTCGGCGCCACGGGGCTGCTGGTCCGGCTGAAGGGCGAGGTCGACCACCTCGGCGCGGCACCGCTGCGCGCGATACTGGCCTCCGCCGCCGAGGCCGGGGTCACCGACCTCGTCCTCGACGCCTCCCGCGTGACCTTCTGCGACTCGGGTCTGCTGGGCGTCCTCGACCAGTGGACCCTGATGGGCGGCCGGTACCGCATCGACGCGCCCTCGCCGGTCGTCCTGCGGCTGTTGCGGGTCTCCGAGGGGACCCTGCGCGGACCGCTGCGGCGCCCACGCGCCTGACCCGCGGTCTCCTGGACGGAGCGGGGCGGACGGCGTCGCCCCTCGACGCCGCCCGCCCCTCCCGCGCCCGCGGTACCGCTACTTCAGGTACGGCCCCGCGGTCCCGATCCGGCCGGGCCCGTTCAGGACGTACACCCGCAGGTTGCCCTTGCCCGGCGCGGCGACGCTCAGAGTGCCGTCGTCGACGACCCGCCGGTCGCCGGTGACGGCGTCGGTGTAGGTGCCGTTCGGGACGCCGGTGAAGGTGGCCGCACCGCTGACGGTGACGAGTGCGAAGCTGTCGGTCGTACCGCTGGTGTAGCGGCGCTTGTACGCCATCGAGCCGCTGATGCCCTCGGTGGAGTACTGACCCGTCTGGAGTGCCGGAACGGCCCGGCGGATCTGGTTCAGCCGCTGGACGTGCCGGACCAGCGGCTGTGCCAGGGTCTGGGCGACCGCTCCGCTCGCCGACTTGACGGTGGAGAACCCGGAGGCCTTCACCTCCCCGGCGAGATGGTCGCCGAAGTAGGCGCGGCCCGTGGTCGCGAGCGGGCAGGTGGGCCCGCAGTCGATCTTCCTGCCCTTCTGGAACTCGATCTCGGAGCCGTAGTACAGCGTCGGGATGCCGCGGAAGGTCCACATCAGCGACATGTTCTCGGCCCACGCGTCCGTGCCGCCGGCGTAGCGCTCGCTGCTCTTGTTGGGCCCGTAGTCGTGGCTGTCGACGTACACGACGTTGTAGGTGGCGTCGTTGTAACTGTCGTCGGAGTCCTTGCCGTTGCCGAAGGCGTTCTGCGCGTCGCCGAAGTTCATGTGCATGCGCATGTCGATGACGTTCATCCCGGAGAACCTGCTGTGGTCCGGCGCGTGGTAGCTGTTGCCGTCGAGGAACGCGTTGTTCGACGTGGGCTGGTTCCCCGTGCCCTGCTGCTGCTCGTAGTCGTACATCTCCAGCGCGGCTCTGGTGTCGTCGGCGTCGTACTCCCTGCGCTCCTTCCAGGTGTAGAACTGGGCGGAGTGGTTGACCGAGCCGCGGTTCCACTTGTCGTTGACGAAGGCGGCGACCTCGCCGAAGACGAAGAAGTTCTTCGCCGCCTCCGCGCCGAACCTCTGCGTGACGCGCTGCTGGATGGCGGGCAGGAAGCGCCGGTTCCAGGTGGTCCGCGGGATGTGGACGGCGGTGTCGACGCGGAAGCCGTCGACACCCATGTCGATGTACTTGTCGTAGGCGCCGATCAGGTAGTTCTGCACGGGCGCCGACTCGGTGTCGAAGTCGGCCAGATCGTCGTGCAGCCAGCAGGAACGGGAGTCCTCGCCCTCCCAGTTGCCGATCCAGCAGGTGTGGTAGAGCGACTTGGGGAACATGCCCGACGTGGGGTTCGGCCACTGGCAGTTGTAGATCCGGTAGCCCTCCGGGGAGGTGTACGGGGTCGGGGTTCCCCAGTTGACGCAGGTGTTGCCGGTCGGTTCGGCCGTCGACCAGAGGTCGCCGTTGTAGTAGGACTTCCCCGACTTCGGTTCGACGGTCAGCCCGTCGTACTCGAACGAGGAGTTCGGCTCGTCGTAGTACCAGCTCCACTGGCTGTCACGGACGCCGTACGTCCTGGGGGTGAAGAGCCCCTTTGCGCCCCAGCGGGAGGAGTGGTTGTAGACGACGTCCTGGTAGATCTTCATGCCCTTGGCGTGGGCCGCGTTGATCAGGTCCTGGTACGAGGCTCCGGCCGACTCCAGACGGGCGTCGACCTCGTAGAAGTCGTACCCGTGGTAGCCGTGGTAGTCGTAGTCGGACCGGTTGAGCACCACGGGGGTGATCCAGACGGCGGAGAAGCCGAGCCCCTTGATGTAGTCGAGCTTGTTCACCAGCCCCTTGAAGTCGCCCCGGAACATCGGATCGCCGTTGGCCGCGTTCCCCGACCTGGTGTGCTGGCTGCCGCCCCGGTTGTTCGAGGTGTCGCCGTCGTCGAAGCGGGCGGTGAGGACGAAGTAGATCGGGTCCTTGCGGGGGTCGGTGCCGAGCGGCCGGCCCGGGCCGGGAGCCGGGGGCGCCGTGCCGGTGGTCGCCCGGGCGGGCGCGGAGGCGGCGGAGGCGTTGCCCGCGGCGTCGAGGGCCCTGACCGTGTAGGTGTAGGCGGTGTTCTCCGCCAGGCCCGTGTCGGAGAGGACGGTGGAGCCGACGTCCGTGACCGTCGTGCCGCCCGTGCCTCCGGTACGGGTCACCTGGTAGCCCGTCACCCTCGTGTCGTCGGTGGAGGGTTCCCACGTCAGGACGACGGAGGTGCCGTCGGCGTTCGCGGTGACCCCGGCCGGCACGCTGGGCGCCCGGGTGTCGGGGACCTCGGCGGCGCACGGGTTCGCGGCGCCGCCGGTGACCACCCGGTCCTTGACGGTCGTCGTGCCGGCGGACAGCGCGTAGTTCGCCCCGTTGTTGTTGTCCCAGACGCCGTTGCCGTTGTTGAAGACGGCGCTCAGGGTGGTGGCGGCGCCGAGCTCGACGGTCCGCTTCCACCAGCCGGTGCAGGCCGCCTCCATGCCGATGCCGGGGACGGTGGTCCAGGCGCCGCCCGCGGGGGCGTAGTGCAGGTTGGCGGTGGTCCAGCCGAGCGCGGCGGTGGAGTAGTAGACGGTGGCCTGGTTGCCGGGGCCGGCGGGTCCGCCGGGATGGTCGGCGCACGGGTCGGAGTGGGCGACCACGCCGTCCCTGACCGTGATCGTCCCGGTGCCCAGGTCGTAGTTCTGTCCGCCGTTGTTGTCCCAGGTGCCCGCGCCGTTGTTGAAGGTGGCCCGGAGTCCCTCGGCCGAGCCCAGGGCTACGGTCTTCTTCACCCAGTCCGTGCAGGCCGCCTCCATCGGCACGCCCGGGACGGCGGTCCAGGCGCCGCCGTCGGGGGCGTAGTGGAGGTTGTGGGCCGACCAGTTCTTGGTCTTCGTGTAGTAGAAGACCGTCGCCGTGTTCTCCGCGGCCGCGACGGGCTCCGAGGGCACGGTGGCCGGCCCGGCCGGGTGTGTGGCGTACAGCAGTCCGATCAGACAGGCGGCGGCCAGGGCCGCGGCCGGGGCGCGGCCGAAGCGCGGGACGGGGGAGCGTCGCATGCGTCTCTTCTCCGGGGCAGGGCCACGACGGGGGAGGCCGTGGCGGCGGTGGGAGTTGAAAGTTCGTTCGGCAACTTGCTGCAAGCGCTTGCGTGGGCCGAAAATTACCCGTGCATGACAGGGCCGTAAAGAGTCGCGACAGCATCTGTGGCGAACGGGGCCGGACGCGTTCGGATGCGGGGTCCCGGCGGAGCCGGGGCCGGGAAACGGGCACGGGGCGGGGCCGCATAGAGTCGGCTGTGGCGAGGATCCGGCGCCTCACCGGCGTACCGGACCGCGCCCGTCCCCGTACCGTCGCACCACCCCGAGGAGCACCCCGTGACCGACGCGGCGTCCACCGCCCTGCAGCAGCAGATCGCCCGGGAACTCGAGGTGTCCCCGACCTTCGACCCGCTCGTCGAGATCGAACGCCGGGTCGCCTTCCTGGCCGAGCGCCTCACCTCCACCGGGCTGCGCAGCCTGGTCCTCGGGATCAGCGGCGGTGTGGACTCCACGACCGCGGGCCGGCTCTGCCAGCTCGCCGTGGAGAGGGCCCGCGCGGCGGGCCACGACGCCACCTTCTACGCCATGCGCCTGCCCTACGGCGTCCAGGCCGACGAGAAGGACGCCCAGCTGGCCCTGGGCTTCATCGCCGCCGACCGGGTCCTGACCGTGGACGTCAAGGCGTCCAGCGACGCCGCGCTGGAGGCCTCCCTGGCCGGCGGGGTGACCTTCCGGGACGCCCACCACCAGGACTTCGTCCAGGGCAACATCAAGGCCCGGCAGCGCATGATCGCGCAGTACGCCGTCGCGGGCGCCCACGACGGCCTCGTGGTCGGCACCGACCACGCGGCGGAGGCGGTCTCCGGCTTCTTCACCAAGTACGGCGACGGCGCGGCGGACGTCGTCCCGCTGACCGGCCTGACCAAGCGACGCGTGCGCGCCTGCGCCGAAGCCCTCGGCGCCCCCGCCGAGCTGGTGTGGAAGACCCCGACGGCCGACCTGGAGACCCTCGACCCGGGCAAGCCCGACGAGGACGCGCTCGGCGTCACGTACGACGACATCGACGACTTCCTGGAGGGCAAGGCGGTCGCGGAGGCCGCGTTCGCCTCGATCGTCCGCCGCTACGAGCTGACCGACCACAAGCGCCGGCTGCCGATCGCTCCCTGAGGGTGACCGGCGGCGACCATCCGGCCGTCAGCCCGCGTGGCGGGCGTCCGGATGGTGGTCCGCTGGGTGTGCCCTCGGAGATCCCGAACGGCACACGCGAAGGAGACAACGGCATGTTCGGACAGTCGAAGGCGTTCAGCGGCTTCTCGGTCGACGACATGGACAAGGCCCGCCGGTTCTACGGGGAGACCCTCGGCCTCCAGGTGGAGGACTCCGGTGGCGGACCCATGCGGATGCTGACGATCAAGCTGGGGAGCGGCGCGAACGTCTTCGTCTACCCCAAGGACGACCACACGCCCGCGTCCTTCACGATCCTGAACTTCCCCGTCGACGACATCGACGTCGCCGTCGACGAGCTGGCCAAGCGGGGCGTGACCCTCAAGCGCTACCCG
Source organism: Streptomyces sp. NPDC013457 (assembly GCF_043089925.1). Classification (NCBI taxonomy): domain Bacteria; kingdom Bacillati; phylum Actinomycetota; class Actinomycetes; order Kitasatosporales; family Streptomycetaceae; genus Streptomyces; species Streptomyces sp. NPDC013457. The sequence goes on along the minus strand of NZ_JBICBL010000001.1, from coordinate 492,980 downwards.
GGGTTCGAGCACGACGCCAAGGGCGTGGTCAAGGGCCCCGAGGGGCCGGCCGCGATCGCCTGGTTCACGGACCCGGCGGGCAACGTCCTCTCCGTCATCCAGGAGTAGCGAGCCGTACGACCACGGCCCGGCCCCTCGCTCGGGGCCGGGCCGTCGCGTTTCCCCCGTCGTCGTACGGGAAGCCGCGGGCCGAGGAGGTGTGTCATGTCAGGACACGACGGCAGGGGCCCCGAAGGCGGGGCACGCGAGAGCAGAAGAGAGGGCGAGGCGGCGCACGCGCACGCCCAGTACCAGCGCGACAAGTCGGAGAACCTCCTCCAGCGAGCCCGGCGGAGCGCCGACCCCGAGGAGGCGGCCCGGCTTCGCGAGCAGGGCGAGGAGCTCAAGGAACGCAGCGAGAAGGCCCTGCGCGAGGAACACGAGCCCCGGCCCGACGATCTCCACGAGCGCTACCCGGGCTGAGCCCGTCTCCCTGCCGCTCGGACGCGCGGACGCGCGGACGAGCCGGGCGGGGGCGATCGGCGCGCGGGGGTCGCGAGCGCTCTGCGGGCGGTGCTCGAACGGACCGTTCGGGGTGCGAACACCGGGGGCTGCGCCTGCAATGGGGGGATGACCGCGCCTCCCGACGACTGCCTCGCGCGCAACGAGTGGATCTGCGGCGCCTATCTGACCTCCCGGAGCGAGATCCTCGGTGACGCCGTCGTCCAGCATCTCCAGCTGACCTTCGTCTCCGTGGCCCTCGCCGTGCTGCTCGCCGTCCCTCTCGCCGTCGCCGCCCGCCGCTGGCGCTGGGCCGCCGGGCCGGTCCTGGGCGTCACCACGATCCTGTACACGATCCCGTCCCTCGCGATGTTCTCACTGCTCCTGCCGGTCTACGGCCTCAGCGCCTCGATCGTCGTCGCCGGGCTCGTGCTCTACTCGCTCACCCTGCTCGTACGGAACATCCTGGCCGGCCTCCGCGCCGTCCCCGAGGAAACCCGGCAGGCCGCGCGCGGCATGGGCTACGGACCGGTCCGGCTGCTGCTCACCGTCGAGCTGCCGCTCGCGCTGCCCGCCTCGATGGCCGGACTGCGCATCGCCACCGTCTCCGCCGTCTCCCTCGTCACCATCGGCGCGATCGTCGGCCACGGCGGCCTCGGCAACCTCATCTACGCCGGGATGAACACCTACTTCAAGGCGCAGGTCCTCACCGCCTCCGTCCTCTGCGTGATCATCGCCGTCGCCGCCGACCTGGTGCTCCTCGGCGCGCAGCGGCTGCTCACGCCCTGGGCCGGCAGGCAGGCCGCGTGAACACCGTCACCGCCGGCTGGGACTGGCTCACCAGCGCCGCCAACTGGTCCGGCGACAACGGGATCTGGCACCGCCTCGCCGAGCACGTCCTCCTGACCGCCGTCTGCCTCGCGCTGAGCTGCGCGGTCGCCCTCCCGGTCGCGCTCGTCCTCGGTCACCTCGGCAGGGGCGGCGCCCTCGCCGTGAACCTCTCCAACGTCGGCCGTGCCGTGCCCACCTTCGCCGTCCTCGTCCTGCTGCTGCTCAGCCCGATCGGCTCGTACGGGGAGTGGCCCACGATCATCGCCCTGGTCCTGTTCGCCGTCCCGCCCCTGCTCACCAACGCGTACGTCGGCATGCGCGGCGTCGACGCCGACGTCGTACGGGCCGCGCGGGGGATGGGGATGACCGGCCGGCAGATGCTCCTCGGGGTGGAACTGCCTCTCGCGCTCCCGCTGATCCTCACCGGTGTCCGGATCGCCGCCGTGCAGCTCGTGGCGACCGCGACCGTCGCCGCACTCGCGGGCGGAGGCGGTCTCGGGCGGATCATCACCGCCGGGTTCAACCTCGCCTCCACTCCGCAGGTCGTCGCGGGGGCGGTCCTTGTCGCACTCCTCGCACTGCTGGTCGAGGGCGTCTTCGAGGGGGCGCAGCGCCTCGCCCCGTCCTGGGCGCGGGGGAGCGGGGGATGAGCGGGTGGCGCGTCCCGGCGTGCGCGGCGGGCGCGGTGGCCGCCGTGCTGAGCCTCTCCGTTCTCAGCGGCTGTGCCACCGGCCCGTCGCTCGAGAATCAGGGTGAGGTCACCGCGCCGCCCGGCGACAGCCGCGACCTCACGATCGGCTCGGCCGGCTTCACCGAGAGCGATCTGCTGGCCCAGATGTACGCACTGCTCCTCGAAGAGGCCGGCTACGGCACGAAGATCATCTCCGTCACCAACCGCGAGATCTACGAACCGGCGCTGGAGAGCGGTCAGATCGACGTCGTGGCGGAGTACGCGGCCACGTTCGCGGACTGGCTGAACGCCAAGGTCCACGGGCCGGACGCGCCGACCGTCGGGTCGCCGGATCTGGCCGCCACCATGACCGCCCTGCGCGGACTCGCCGGACCACGCGGACTCACGGTCCTCGACGCGGGCCGCGCCGTCGACCAGAACGCCTTCGCGGTCACGCGCGCGTACGCCGCCGAGCACGGTCTGAAGACCCTGAGCGACGTCGGCGCGGCGAGACTTCCCGTACGGCTCGCGGCGGGCGACGAGTGCGTGCAGCGGCCGTACTGCGCACCCGGTCTGAGGGAGACCTACGGCATCGACGTCACCGGCGTCGACCCGAAGGGGGTGGGCACCACCCAGGCCAAGCAGGCCGTGCAGAGCGGTGAGAACCAGATGGTCCTGACCACGACCACCGACGCCACGCTCGACGAGTTCGGCCTGGTGCTGCTCGCCGACGACAAGAACCTCCAGAACGCCGACCACATCGTCCCCGTCGTCAACCGCTCCCGGGCCGGCGGCGAGCGCGTCACCGCCGCCCTGGGGAGCCTCAACACCGTGCTGACCACGGCCGATCTGGCGCACCTGAACGAACAGGTCGACAGCTGGCGTCGCCTCCCGGAAGACGTCGCGCGGGCCTATCTCCGGGAGAAGAAGCTCCTCCCCGCCGAACCGGGCTGACCCCGGACCCTCACGCGTCGGCGACCGAGTCGAACTCCACCTGGTCCCGGGCCACGCCCTGCGCGTCGGCGTCCACGGAGCGGCGCAGGGCCTCGTGGAGCTTCGCCGGGGTCAGGACCCCGAGGAACCGGGTCCCGTCGAGGACGGCCACCCAGCCCGCGTCGTGCTGGAGCATCTCGCTGAACGCCTGCTTCAGCGGTGCCCCGACCGGCACCCAGGCCTCCATCCGGCGGGCGAGGTCGCCGACCGTGCCCGCCCGGCCCGCGAGCGCGAGGACGTCGGTGGCGACCCAGCCGTGCAGATCGCCGTCTGCGCCAAGGACGACGGCCCAGCGGGCCCCTTGGCCGCGCAGCCGGGCCGCCGCGTCCGGCGCCGGCTCGTCGAGCCGGGCCACGGACGGCTGTTGCAGGTCGTCCGGTTCGATCGTGGTGACCGAGAGCCGCTTCAGCCCCCGGTCGGCGCCCACGAACTGGGCGACGTAGGGAGTGGCGGGCGTGCCGAGCACGGCCGCCGGGGTGTCGAACTGCTCGATGCGACCCTGCCCGTAGACGGCGATCCGGTCGCCCATGCGGACCGCCTCCTCGATGTCGTGGGTCACCAGGAGGACGGTCTTGCGCACGGTGGCCTGGAGGCCGAGGAACTCGTTCTGGAGGTGCTCGCGGACGACGGGGTCCACCGCCCCGAAGGGTTCGTCCATGAGCAGGACGGGCGGGTCGGCGGCGAGTGCGCGGGCGACCCCGACGCGCTGGCGCTGGCCGCCCGACAGCTGCGCGGGATACCGCGGACCGTAGATCCCGGGGTCGAGGCCGACCAGGTCGAGGAGTTCGGCGGCGCGGGCCCGCGCCTTCGACTTCTTCCAGCCGAGCAGCGCGGGCACGGTCGCGGTGTTGTCGAGGATCGTCCGGTGCGGAAAGAGCCCGACCTGCTGGATCACGTAACCGATGGTCCTGCGCAGCTCCACCGGATCGACCTTCGCGATGTCCTTCCCGTCGACCAGGATCCGGCCCGAGGTCGGTTCGATCAGCCGGTTGACCATCATCATCGTGGTCGTCTTGCCGCAGCCCGATGGGCCGACCAGCGTGACCAGTTCGCCCTCGGACACGTCGAAGGAGAGGCCGTCGACCGCGGTGGTGCCGTCCGCGTACACCTTGCCGACCTGCTCGAACCGGATCATGGATCCACGCTAGGAGGCGCGGATGCGCCGCGCACGGGGGCCGGGACCGTCCGGGGACCGACAGCCCGCTGAACGCCGTCTCTTGTCATGACCCTTGCGAGCCGCTCTCCCTGGCTGCTATTCAATTCGTTAGGAAACTTTCCTTCCAATCCATCGTTCCGGGAGACCCCCATGACATCGGTACGATCGGCACGTCTCCGGCTGCGCTCGCTGGGTGGAGCCGGCACCGCGGCGGCCGCACTCCTCCTCGGCCTCGCCACCGCACCGCCCGCGGCGGTCGCCGCCCCCGTCACCCACGAGGCGGAGACCGCCACCGTCTCGCGGGGCGTGGTGGAGTCCGACCACGCGGGCTTCACCGGCTCGGGCTTCGTCAACTACGACAACGCCGCCGGCGGTTACGTCCAGTGGAACGTCAACGCCGCCCAGGCCGGCCAGGCGACCCTGACCCTGCGGTACGCCAACGGCACCACGGCCAACCGGCCCATGGACATCGCCGTCAACGGGACCGTCGCCGCCGCCGGCAAGTCCTTCGCCGGCACGGGCGCCTGGACCACCTGGGCCACCACCACCCTCACCGTGAACCTCGAGGCGGGCGCCAACACCGTCCGCGCCACCGCGACCACCGCCAACGGCGGCCCCAACGTCGACCACATCAAGGTCGACACCGCCACGGCGCCCCCGGTCGGCGCCACCCCGGTCGCGATCAACGGCCGGCTCACGGTCTGCGGCGTCAGGCTCTGCAACCAGTACGGCAAGCCCGTCCAGCTCCGCGGCATGTCGAGCCACGGCACCCAGTGGTACCCGCAGTGTCTCACCGGCGGTTCGCTGGACGCCCTCGCCAAGGACTGGAAGGCGGACGTCCTGCGTGTCTCCACCTACGTCCAGGAGGACGGCTGGGAGACGGACCCGGTCAGGTTCACCAACCTCGCCCACACGCTGATCGACCAGGCCACCGCCCGGGGCATGTACGTGATCGTCGACTGGCACATGCTCGACCCGGGTGACCCGCACGCCAATCTCGCCAACGCGAAGAGGTTCTTCACCGACATCGCCGGCCGGCACAAGAACAAGAACAACATCTTCTACGAGGTCGCCAACGAGCCCAACGGTGACAGCGTGACCTGGTCGAGGATCAAGAGCTACCACGAGCAGATCGTCCCGGTCATCCGGAACATCGACGGCAACGCCCCGATCCTGCTCGGCACCCGCGCCTGGTCCTCCCTGGGCGTCTCGGACGGCGGCAGCGAGACCGAGGTCGTCAACAACCCCGTCAACGCCACCAACGTCATGTACACGTTCCACTTCTACGCGATGTCCCACCGCGAGGAGTACCTGAACACCCTGTCCCGGGCCGCCGACCGGATCCCCGTGTTCGTGACCGAGTTCGGCACCCAGGACTACGCGGGTGAGGGCGCCGACGACTTCACCATGACGCAGAAGTACATCGCCCTGATGGCCGCCAAGAAGATCAGCTGGACCAACTGGAACTTCTCCGACGACCACCGCTCGGGCGCGGTCTTCAAGACCGGCACGTGCGACGGCAACGGTCCCTGGACGGGCACCTCGTCCCTGAAGGAGGCCGGCGTCTGGATCCGCGACCGGATCAGGTCCGCCGACGACTTCCCCACCTCCTGACCCCTCCCCGCCCCACCTTCCGCACCACCTCCTGACGCACCTGCCGACCCACCTCGACGCGCCCCCGTCCCCTGCCCTGTGATGCACTGGGCGGGCGGGGGCGCATCGAACAGGAGCCGCATTGACCAGCTACCGCCAGCCCGGCCTCGTCCTCACCGACCGCCGCTTCGCCGTTCCGCTCGACCACGCGGACCCCGGCGGCGAACAGATCGAGGTCTACGGCCGTGAGGTCGTCGCCGGCGACCGGTCGGCCGACGACCTGCCGTGGCTGGTGTACCTGGAGGGCGGGCCCGGCTTCGGGGCCCGCCGCTTCATCGGCCGGCAGGCGTGGCTGGGCCGGGCCGTCCAGGACCATCGTGTCCTCCTCCTCGACCAGCGCGGGACCGGCCACTCCACCCCCGTCAACCGCCAGACCCTGCCCCTGCGCGGCACCCCGCGCCGGCAGGCCGACCACCTCGCCCACTTCCGGGCCGACTCGATCGTCAAGGACTGCGAACTCATCCGGAAGCGCCTCACCCGCGGCGCCCCCTGGACCGTCCTCGGCCAGAGCTTCGGCGGCTTCTGCGCCACGCACTATCTCTCCACCGCCGCCGAGGGCCTGCGCACGGCCCTCGTCACCGGCGGTCTGCCCTCCCTCCACGCCACCGCCGACGAGGTCTACCGCGCCGCCTACCCCCGTGTCCGGCGCAAGGTCGAGGCCCACTACGCCCGCTACCCGCAGGACGTCGACCGCGCCCGCACGATCGCCGCCCACCTGCTCGAGCACCCGGCGACCCTGCCGAACGGCGGGCTCCTCACCGTCCAGGCCTTCCAGTCGCTCGGCATCCTCCTCGGCGGCGGCGAGGGGACCCACGAGCTCCACTACCTCCTGGAGGAGGCCTTCGTCCCCACGCCCGGCGGCCCCGCGCTCTCCGACGCCTTCCTGGAGAACGTCCAGGGCCGGCTCTCGTACGCGGGGCACCCGCTCTACGCCGTGCTGCACGAGGCCATCTACGCCCAGGGCCACGGGCCGACCGCCTGGGCCGCCGAACGGGTCCGCGCCGAGTTCCCGGAGTTCGACGCGGAGAAGACCCTCGCCGGCGACGCGCCGCTCCTGTTCACCGGCGAGACCGTCCACCCCTGGCACTTCGAGACCGATCCGGCGCTGCGCCCGCTCCGCGAGACCGCCCACCTCCTCGCCGAACGGACCGACTGGGCACCGCTCTACGACCCCGCGCGTCTCGCCGCCAACGAGGTGCCCGTCGCCGCGGCCGTCTACCACGACGACATGTACGTCGACACCGCCCACTCGCTGGAGACCGCGCGCACCGTCCGGGGGCTGCGGACCTGGGTGACGGACGAGTTCGAGCACGACGGCGTACGGGCCGGAGGGCCGAGGGTGCTCGACCGGCTGCTCGCCCTCGCCCGGGACCGGATCTGACCGTCCGCGCCACCCGCGGAGCGATCCCCGCCCCGGCCCCGCGCAAAAGTCCAAGCAGTGCGTCCTGATTACTCATGGTGCGTGCGGGGCCGGCGGGATAGAACTCCTCCGGAGCGCACCGAGGAGAGGACCGGAGATGACCACCCACGTCAGTGCCGAGATCGCCGGACAGCCCGACTGCTGGCGGCGTGCGGCGGACATCGCCGCCGACCACGCCGGGCTGCTGCCCCGGCCGGGTGAGCGGATCGCGGTCGTCGGCTGCGGCACCTCGTACTTCATGGCCCGCGCCTACGCCGCCCTGCGCGAATCCCTCGGCGCGGGCGAGACCGACGCCTTCCCGGCCTCCGACGAGACCCCGCTCGGCCGCGGCTACGACCGGATCGTCGCCCTCACCCGTTCGGGAGCCACCACCGAGGTGGTGACCCTGCTCGCGCGCGCCTCGGGCCGGATCCCTACGCTCGTCCTGACCGGCGTCCCCGACAGCAGGGCCGTGCACCACGCGGACCGGTCGATCGTGCTCGACTTCGCCGACGAACGCTCCGTCGTCCAGACCCGGTTCGCCACCACCGCCCTCCAACTGCTGCGCGCGGGCCTGGGCGTGGATCTCACCCCCTCGATCACCGACGCCGAACTCGCCCTCTACGAACCGCTGCCCACGGTCTGGGAACGTCGCACCCAGTTCACCTTCCTCGGCACCGGCTGGACGGTCGGACTCGCCGACGAGGCCGCCCACAAACTCCGTGGCGTGGCGCGCGCCTGGGCGGAGTCGTACGCCGCGATGGAGTATCGCCACGGGCCGATCGTCATCAGCGACCGTACGAGTCTCGTGTGCTGCCTCGGTCCGGAGCCGGCCGGTCTCCGGGACGAGGTGGAGGCCACCGGAGCGCTGTTCGCCGCCGACGCCATCGACCCCCTGGCCGCCGTGGTACGCGCCCAGCGCCTCGCCGTCACCCTCGCCGCCCGGCGCGGCCTCAACCCGGACCGCCCCCGCCACGCGTCGCGCTCGGTCATCCTTTCCGCCGCGATCCGCGGGTGAATCCCCGTATCCTGCGCCCATGATCGACACGAGCAGCTCACCCCTCCACGACATGCCAGACGACTGGCAGCGCGCGCTCGCCGTGGTCGCCCACCCGGACGACCTCGAGTACGGCTGCGCCGCGGCCGTCGCGGCCTGGACGGACGCCGGCAAGGAGGTCGTCTACGTCCTCGCGACCCGGGGCGAGGCCGGTATCGACTCGCTCGCCCCGGCCACCTGCGGCCCGCTGCGCGAGCAGGAGCAGCGGGCGAGCGCGGAGGTGGTCGGGGTGTCGACCGTGGAGTTCCTCGGCCACCGGGACGGAGTGATCGAGTACGGACTCGGTCTGCGCCGCGACATCGCGGCGGCCGTCCGCCGGCACCGGCCCGAACTCGTCATCACCCTGAACCACCGCGACACCTGGGGCTTCGGCCCCGGCGGGTACTGGAACACTCCGGACCACCTGGCCGTGGGCCGCGCCACGCTCGACGCCGCGGGCGACGCGGGCAACCGCTGGATCTTCCCCGAACTGACCGAGCAGGGGCTGGAGCCGTGGAACGGCGTGCGCTGGGTGGCGGTCGCGGGAACGAGCACACCGACCCACGCCGTCGACGCCACGCCCGGCGCCGAGCGCGCCGTCCGGTCGCTGCTCGCCCACCGCGCGTACATCGAGGGCCTGACGGACCAGGACCCCGAGGAGTACGTCCGTACCTTCCTGGCGCAGAACAACGAGCGCTTCGCCGCCCGCTACGGCAACCGGCCGACCGTCGCCTTCGAGCTCTTCTCCCGCTAAAGGGTGTTGCAGAAGGTTGCGTCGGGGCAGGTCAGGACCGGTTTCAGGGCTGTCTGGTCATGCGGCGAGGGCGAGGTTGTGCATGTGGGCGACGGCCTGGACCGCGTGGTGGAGGCCGTTACCGCGCTGGCGGCAGTCGCGGAGGATCTTGTAGTGCTTCATGCGGGCGAAGGCGTGCTCGACCCTGGCCCGGACCTTCCGGTGCTCGGCGTTGTCCTCTTCCTCGCCCGGCAGCAGCGCCCTTCCCGGGCGTTTGCGGTGCGGGACGACGAGACCGGTGTTGATGTAGGCGCCGTCACCCAGCACGGTCACGCCTTCGCAGTGCTGGGCCAGACCGGAGCCCCGCCAAGCCTTCGCATCGGCGGTGTTGCCCGGCACCGGCCGGGCCGCCGCGACCACCTGCTTGGTGTCGGCATCGATGATGACCTGCACATTCGCCGAGAACCGGTAGTTGCGTGAGGACGCACCGACCTTCCGGTCGCGGACCGGGACGAGGGTGCCGTCCACGATCCAAAGCCGCTCGACCGCGTCGGCCGGTCGGGCGGCCGGCTCAATGGCCAGCAGCGGGCCGCAGCCGCTGGATCACCCGGCAGACGGTCGCCGTCGAGACCCCGAAGAGCGGGGCGAGCTGTCGCATGGTGAGGTTGGTGCGGTAGTAGACGGCCACCAGCAGGACTCGGTCCGCCAGCGGCAGGCACCACGGTCGGCCGCCACCGGGACCGTTGCCGCCCCGTTCGCGCACGACCTTCAGCAGCCGCTCGAACTGCCCCATCCGCAGACCCGTGAACGTCTCCACCCACAATGGCTTAGCCCTCAACACTCCACCCATACAGGGGAAATGCCCGAACCGAAGCCTTCTGCAACACGCTTTAGGGCGTGTTTCGAAAGTCCTGCCCCTCGTGCCGGAGGCGTTTCGTCCGGCCGCTCTGAGCGGGGGCGATGCGGTACGCCTCTGTCTTCGCCTGCGACGGATGCTGGCGGGCGGCCTTCCTGTGGCAGTGCTGACCGCCTAGCCTGACCCTCTGTCTGACGGTACGTCAGAAATCAGGGGTGAGGTGAAGCTGTGATCGACACGCTCGACACGGAGATCCCGGAGGGCGAGGAGCGCCTCGCGCTCACGGTCGAGGACGGCGTGGGCGTCCTCACGCTCTGCCGGCCGGAGAAACTCAACGGCTGGAGCTGGGAGGCCAGCCGCCAGCTCGGCCTCATGGCCGACCGGATCCGCTTCGACGAGCGCGTGCGGGTCGTGCTGCTCCGGGCCGAGGGGCGGGCCTTCTGCGCGGGCATCGACGTCACGGCACCCGGCGGCGGGATCACCGGCCGGACGGCCGCCGCGAGGTTGCAGCGGTACGACGAGGGCATCCGCTGGGTCCACGAACGCTTCGCGGTCTTCGCCCGGCTGCCCCAGCCCGTCGTGGCCGCCGTCCAGGGCTACTGCCTCGGCTTCGGCTTCGAGCTCGCGCTCATGGCGGACATCCGGATCGCCGCCGACGACGCCGTGTTCGCCCTGCCCGAGGCGGGGATCGGCGTCGCCGTCGACGCGGGCGGCGATCTGCGGATCGCCCGCGAGGCCGGCGCCGGCTGGGCGAAGTACCTGGCCCTCACCGGCCGTCGGATCGACGCCGTCACCGCCGAACGGCTCGGCCTCGTCCAGGTCGTCACGGCCCGCGACGACCTGGATCGCACGGCCCGCGAGACGGCGGACGCCATTGCGTCCGCCGCGCCGCTCGCCGTCCGCGCGATCAAACGGAACATCGACGCCTACGCGGACCAGGGCCTGACCGCCGCCCTCGACCGTACGGCGCTGTCCGCCGCGCTCACCCTCACCTCCGACGACGCCCGCGAGGGCTACGCCGCGAAGGCGGCCCGCCGCGCCCCGCGCTTCGAGGGCGGCTGACACCCCCCATGTGGCTCGTCCCGCTACGGCGTGTATCCGGAGGTGACGAAGTAGGCCCCGTACGTGAAGGAGAGGAACGCCAGCGCGGAGAGCGTCGCGACCAGGGTGAGCGGCTTCGCCCTGGCCAGCGCGACGGCCGCGGGCAGCAGCAGAGTGAAACCGGGCAGCAGAAAACGCGGCTTGATCTGGATGAAGCCGCTCACGCCGACGGCCACGGCCACCAGGACCAGGGTGAAGACGACGACGGCCGTCGGCGGACGTGAACTCAGAAGAGCCCACAGGAGGACGAGGCCCGCGATCACGATGAGCACGGAGGCCTGTTCCACCGCGCTCACATGGCCGGCGGCCACCCTGCTCGTGGCCGCGATCACGGACTCGCCGAAGTCGACCTCTGTCTTCCAGTCGCGCTGCACGTCGAAGTAGCCGAGCGGCCGCCCGGTGCACAGCCCGGCCCACACGGCATAGCCGAGCAGCCCCAGGGGCGCGATCAGGACCGGGGTGAGCGTGCGGCGCCCGCGCGGCGAGGCGAGCAGCGCCGTGACGACGACGGCGGCCACCACGGCGATGCCCAACGGGCGCGTCAGGCCCGCCGCCACGGCGAGCACGGACGCCGTGATCAGGCGTCGCGTCACCAGGGCGTACAGCGTCCAGGCGCACAGCGCGGTGAACATCGCCTCCGGGTAGGCCATGGACTGGATGAACGCCTGCGGCAGCAGACCCCACAGGACGGCGAGCAGGACCCCGACGCGATGGCTGTGCAGGGCCGTTCCGAACGCGTGGACCCCCCATGCCGCGACCACGGAGGACACACAGGTGATCAGCAGCGCGGTACCGGTGAGCGTCATCGGCAGCAGCTCGCCGGCCGCCCGCACGGCACCCGGATACAGCGGAAAGAACGCGAGGTCCTGCCATCGGCCGGCCGGGCCGCCGCCGTAGCCGGGAATCAGATCCGCGTGACCGTAGCCGTGCTGTGCGATGCCCAGGTACCACCGCGCATCCCACACGTAGCCGAGCGACGTCTCGAGAGGCGTGCCGCTCTCCGCCGCTCGCACCGCGATCCAGCCGACCCCCAGGACCTTGCACGCCAGGTAGCAGAGGATCGCCGGCCTGGCGCGCCGGTACGACAGGAAGGCGCGCCGGACGAGAGGGTTCCGTGGTGACGTCCGCGGAACCGCCTGCCGGGTCTCCGCGCCGGTGTCGACGGTCAATGCGTGCCCAATCGTCGGAGCCGCCCTGGGAAGCGCGGTCGTGAACCGTGACATTCCGGACCCTATGCGGAGCGCGACCGGGAATCGCCGGCCAAGGGCGCGAAACACGCCCTAGTTCGGCGGTTCGGGCTTCAGCACCGCGAACGGGGCGCCGAAGGGATCCGCCAGCCAGGCGATCCGCCCGACGTCGGGGATGTCGGCCGCCGGCATGAGGACCGACCCCCCGTTCCCCTGGGCGCGGATGACGATGTCGTCCGCGTCCGCGACGCCGAAGTACGGGATCCAGCGAGCCTCCCTCCCGCCCTCCTGGAGTTCGGCGACCCCGCCGAAGGAGGCGTCCTCCAGGTCCCCCTCGGCGGTGGACAGCACCCGGTAGGTCATACCCGGCGCCTCCATCTCCTGCGAGCGCCAGCCGAACAGCCTCCCGTAGAAGTCCAGGGCAGCCGCCGGGTCCGGCACGTGCAGCTCGGCCCAGCACAGCGTGTTGTTCTCGGACGTCCTGTCCAGGCCCTTCGTCTCACCCGGCTGCCACACGGCGAAGTCGGCGCCCGCCGGGTCGGTCAGCTGGGCCATCCGTCCGGCGGTCATGACATCCATCGGCTCGGCGCGCACGGTGCCACCCGCGGACTCGGCCGTCTTCACCGTGGCGTCGGCGTCCGGCGTCTGGAAGTACAGCGTCCACGCGCTGCTCGCCCCCTCCTGCGTCAGCGGGCCGAGGGCGGCGACCGTCCGGCCGTCCTGCTGGAAGAAGCCGTAGCCTCCGGCATCCGGGCCGGCCGACGCGAACTCCCAGCCGAAGACGGCGGTGTAGAACGCGGCGGCGACCGCCGTGTCGGGGCTGCCCAGGTCGACCCAGCTGGGCGATCCCTTGGTGAAGTCCGTACCGAGCATGTGATGTGCCCTGCCTTTCCGCGTCTGGAGGTCGTCCGGTCACCCTCGCCGATCCTCGCCGCTCTCCCTCGCCCGCGCAGCCGCAGCCGCCCGGGTTCATCCGCGTGGACCAGCGGGCGTCACTCCCCGAACCTGCCGCGGCCCAGCTGCTCGCGCACCGGCACCACGGGTTCGTTGACGAGGGCCCGGCGCTGCCAGTTCGCGCCGTCCACCACCAGCGTGTGCCCGGAGACGAACCGGGCGTAGGGAGAGGCCAGGAAGGTCGCCGCCCAGCCCAGCTCCCGCGGGTACCCCACCCGCAGGGCGGGCTGCCGGTCGTCCTGGCCGGCCGCCCGCGCGAGCGTGCCCCGGATGTCGTCCGTCATGTCCTCGTGCGGCATCAGCCCCGGCACCAGGCCGTTGACCTGGATGCCGTACGGTCCCCACTCCACCGCCAGCGTCTCGACCAGGTTCTTCACACCGGCCTTCGCCGCCGCCGAGTGCGCGAAGCCGGGACCGCCGGTCCAGGCGTAGGAGGCGCCCACGTTGACGACGGACCCGGGCGTGCGGGCCGCGAGGTGGCGCCGGGCGAACTCCCGGGTCATGAACCAGGTCCCGGTCAGCGTGATGTCGACGACCGCACGCCAGCCGTTGGGCGACAGCTCCTCCGCCGGCACGGGGAAGTTGGCCGCCGCGTTGTTCACGAGGACGTCCGGCCGGGAGCCGAGGACCGCCTCGCACGCGTCGAAGGCTCCGGCCACGGCATCGGGCTCACGGATGTCGCAGACCGCGGTCGCCACCCGCGTCCCGCCGGTCTCCGCCAGCTCCCCGCGCGCGGACTCCAGCCGGGCGGCCGTCCGGCCGACGAGCATCAGCTCCGCGCCCAGCCGGGCGAACTCGGCCGCGACGGCCTTCCCCAGACCCGACCCGCCCCCGGTCACCAGGACCGTCCTTCCCTCGTACGTCCCCGGTGGCAGCGCGCTCGCGCCGAGCGGGGGAGGAGCGGGCAGCCCCGGCGGATCCGTCTCCGTGTTCGTCATGCCGCATCGATAGCGCGCCACGGGCGAGAACTGAAGCCCTGTCAGCCTGCCGCGGCCGCGACCTTGCGGTCCAGGTCGTCCATGAGCAGCTCCGTGTTGATCGCCACACCGGCCCGGTAGCCTCCGCTCGCCGCGTTGATCACCTGTTCCTGCGCGCCGATCGCGTTGCCCGCGGCCCAAACGCCGGGCACGCTGGTCCGGCCGGTCTCGTCCACCGCCACGAAGTCGCCGAGCGGGGTCTCCCGGGTCTCGGCGCCCAGCGCGGTGAGCAGCCCGTCCCGGGGCGTCATGCGGGGCCCGACGAAGAGCACCTCACGCTCGACGACCCGGCCGTCCGCCATCCGTACGCCGGTGAAGCGGTCGTCCTCGACGACCAGGCCCGCCACCTCGCCCGTCACGACCTCGACCCCGGCCGCCGCCACCCGGGCGCGCTCCTCCTCGGAGAGCGGCCCGGCCGTGTGCGCGAAGAGGGTCACGTCCGGGGACCAGTGGCTGAGGATCAGCGCCTGGTGGGTCGGCATGCCCGGGTGCGCGATCACCCCGAAGGCCCGGTCGCGGACCTCCCAGCCGTGGCAGTACGGGCAGTGCAGCACGTCCCGTCCCCACCGTTCGGCGACGCCGTCGATCGCGGGGAGTTCGTCGACGAGTCCGGTGGTGACGACGAGCCGGCGCGCGCGGACCAGGTGGTCGTCGTCCACGGTCACCACGAAGCCCTCGGCGTCGCCGAGCTCCCGGACCGCTCCCGTCACCTGCCCGGTCGTCCACTCCACCCCGTACGCGGCGATCTCGCGCCGGCCCACCTCCAGGAACTCCGCCGGGTCCATCCCGTCCCGCGAGAGGAACCCGTGCATGTGGGCGGACGGGGCGTTGCGCGGTTCGCCCGCGTCGACCACCAGGGTCCGGCGCCGCGACCGGCCGAGGATCAGGGCCGCGCTCAGCCCGGCCGCTCCACCGCCGGCCACCACCACGTCGTAGGACTCGGGCTCATGCGGGCTCGTGTGTTCGCTCATACCAGCAGCGTCTCCCCGACCGCCGAGGTTGACAAACACGTTTGCCGTTTCTGCAATGGAGGGATGAGTGAGACAGACACCGGGGACGACCGCATCGACGCCGTGCTGAACGAGGTCGGACCACGGCTGCGCCGGATCCGGCGCGATCGCGGCGCCACGCTCGGGGACCTCTCCGCCTCCACCGGAATCTCCGTGAGCACCCTCTCGCGTCTGGAGTCCGGGCAGCGCAGGCCGAGCCTGGAGCTGCTGCTCCCCATCGCGCGGGCCCACCAGGTGCCGCTGGACGAGCTCGTCGGCGCGCCGCCGGTCGGCGACCCTCGGGTCAAGGCCAGGCCCATCGTGCGGAACGGCCGGACGATGTTCCCGCTCACCCGCCAGCCGGGTGGACTCCAGGCGTACAAGGTGGTGCAGGAGAAGCCGCACGAGGACCCGGACCCGCGGGTCCACGAGGGGTACGAATGGCTCTACGTGCTGTCCGGGAGGCTGCGCCTCGTCCTCGGCGAGCACGACGTCGTGCTGGGGGCGGGGGAGGCCGCCGAGTTCGACACGCGCTTGCCGCACTGGTTCGGGCCCACGCCCGACGGGCCGGTGGAGTTCCTGAGCCTGTTCGGTCCGCAGGGTGAGCGGATGCATGTGAGGGCCCGGCCCCGGCAGTCCTGAAGAAGTCCCCGGCGCATGGTTCCACCAGACACAAGCGACCGCTTAGTATGCGACCGACCGCGCAGTACGGACGACGGCTGGTGGAGGACCGCGATGCAGGCATGGCGAGTGCACGAGAACGGCGAGCCGGGCGAGGTGATGCAGCTCGACGAGGTGGAGGCGCCCACCCCCGGTGAGGGGCAGCTCCTCCTCAGGGTCCGCGCGGCCAACGTCAACTTCCCGGACGCCCTGCTCTGCCGGGGCCAGTACCAGGTGCGGCCCCCGCTCCCCTTCACCCCCGGGGTGGAGATCTGTGGCGAGACCGAGGACGGGCGGCGGGTCATCGCGACGCCCGCCCTGCCGTACGGCGGCTTCGCCGACTACGCGGTGGCGGACGCGGCGGCGCTGCTGCCCGCCCCCGAGGCCCTCGACGACGCCGAGGCGGCCGCCCTCCACATCGGCTACCAGACGGGCTGGTTCGGGCTGCACCGGCGCGCCGCCCTCAAGGAGGGCGAGACCCTGCTCGTCCACGCCGCGGCGGGCGGTGTCGGCAGCGCGGCCGTCCAGCTCGGCAAGGCGGCCGGCGCCACCGTCATCGGCGTCGTCGGCGGAGCGGAGAAGGCCGAGGTCGCCCGGGCGCTCGGCTGCGACGTCGTCGTCGACCGGCGCTCCGAGGACGTCATCGCCGCCGTCAAGGAGGCCACCGGAGGCCGCGGCGCCGACGTCATCTACGACCCCGTGGGCGGCGACGCCTACACCCAGTCCACGAAGGTCGTCGCCTTCGAGGGCCGCATCGTGGTGGTGGGCTTCGCCAGCGGGGTCATCCCCTCGGCCGCCCTCAACCACGCCCTGGTCAAGAACTACTCGGTCGTCGGGCTCCACTGGGGCCTGTACAACCTCAAGGACCCGGCCGCCGTCCTGCGCTGCCACGAGACGCTCACCGCGTACGCGGCCAAGGGCCTGATCAAGCCCCTGGTCAGCGAGCGCGTGCCGTTCACCGGAGCGGCGGACGCCGTACAGCGCGTGAGCGAGGGCGTCACCACCGGCCGTCTCGTCGTCGTCCCGGAAGGAGCCACCGGATGACCGCCGCCGCCCCGGACGCAGCCGAACTGCGCGACCTTACACAGCGGTTGATCGCCGAGCACCCGCCCGCGACCACCGGTCGGACCGAGTTCCTGCGCGCCCGCTTCGACGCCGGACTCGCCTGGGTCCACTACCCCGTCGGCCTCGGCGGCCTCGACGCCCCGCGCTCCCTGCAGGCCGTCGTCGACGCCGAACTCGCCGCGGCGGACGCCCCCGACAACGATCCGCGCCGGATCGGCATCGGCCTCGGCATGGCGGCGCCGACCCTCCTCGCGTACGGCTCCGACGAGGTCAAGCAGCGCTTCCTCAGGCCGCTGTGGGTGGGCGAGGAGGTGTGGTGCCAGCTCTTCAGCGAGCCCGGCGCCGGCTCCGACCTCGCCGCCCTCGGCACCCGCGCCGTCCGCGACGAGGCCACCGGCGACTGGATCGTCAACGGCCAGAAGGTGTGGACCTCCAGCGCCCATGTCGCCCGCTGGGCCATCCTCATCGCCCGCACCGACCCCGACCTCCCCAAGCACCGGGGCATCACGTACTTCGTCTGCGACATGAGCGACCCCGGCGTCGAGGTCCGGCCGCTCCGCCAGATCACCGGCGAGGCCGAGTTCAACGAGGTCTTCCTCAGCGATGTCCGCATCCCCGACGCGCACCGGCTCGGCGAGACCGGCGACGGCTGGCGCGTCGCCCAGACCACGCTGATGAACGAGCGGGTCTCGATCGGCGGAGCCCGCATCCCCCGCGAGGGCGGCATGATCGGGCCGGTCTCCACCACCTGGCGCGAACGTCCCGAACTGCGCACCCACGACCTGCACCGACGGCTGCTCGACCTCTGGGTGGACTCCGAAGTGGCCCGGCTCACCGGGGAACGGCTGCGCCAGCAGCTCGTCGCCGGACAGCCGGGACCCGAGGGCAGCGCGATGAAGCTGGGCTTCGCCCGCCTCAACCAGGCCATCAGCGGTCTGGAGGTCGAACTGCTCGGCGAGGAAGGGCTGCTGTACGGGGACTGGACCATGCGCCGCCCTGAGCTGGTCGACTTCACCGGCCGTGACGCCGGCTACCGCTACCTGCGTTCCAAGGGCAACTCGATCGAGGGCGGAACGACCGAGGTCCTGCTGAACATCGTCGCCGAACGGGTCCTCGGACTGCCCGCCGAGCCCCGCAACGACAAGGACGTCGCCTGGAAGGACCTCGCGCGATGACTGACCTCCTCTACTCCGAGACCGAGGACGACCTGCGGGCGGCGGTCCGCTCCCTGCTCACCGACCGGGCCGGCCCGAGCGTGCTGCTCGGCCGGATCGAGACCGGCGACCCGTACGTCCCCGGCCTCTGGAAGTCCCTCGCGGGCGAGATCGGCGCGGCCGGGCTGCTCGTCCCCGAGAAGCTGGGCGGCCAGGGCGCGAGCCACCGCGAGGCGGCCGTCGTCCTGGAGGAGCTGGGCCGCGCGGTGACCCCGGCGCCATACCTCACCAGCGCCGTCGTCGCGACCGAGACCCTGCTCGCCCTGGACACCGAGAGCGCCCCGGTCGCCGAGCTGCTGGCGGGGCTGGCCTCCGGGCGCAGGGTCGCGGTGCTCGCGCTGCCGCTGTCCACCGCGCCCGGCGCGGAGCCGCTCACCGCAGGGACGGCGAACGGTGTCGCCGACGCCGCCCTGGCCGACGTCTTCCTCGTCCCGCGGGCCGACGGCCTCCACGCGGTCGCGGCGGACGCCGTCGGCGTGGAGCCGCAGACCCCGCTCGACCTGACCCGGCCCCTCGCGAGGGTGACCGCGGCCGGCGCGGGAGGCGTCCGGCTCGCCGACGCGGAGACCTCCGCGGCGGCGGTCCGGCGCGGCCTGCTCGCGGGAGCGGGGCTGCTCGCCTCCGAGCAGCTCGGGCTCGCCGAGTGGTGTCTGGAGGAGACCGTCCGCCACACCCGCACCCGCTACCAGTTCAACCGGCCCGTCGGCTCCTTCCAGGCGCTCAAGCACCGCATGGCGCAGCTCTGGCTGGAGGTCGTGAACGCCCGGGCGGCGGCCCGCGCCGCCGCCGACGCGCTGGCCACCGGCAGCCCCGACGCGCCCCTGACCGTCGCCGTCGCCCAGGCGTACTGCGCGAAGGTCGCCGTCCACGCGGCGGAGGAGTGCGTCCAGCTCCACGGCGGCATCGGCATGACGTGGGAACACCCGGCGCACCTGGCGCTGAAGCGGGCCAAGTCGGACCAGATCGCCCTGGGTTCGACAGGACGCCACCAGGACACGATCGCCGCCCTGGTCGGCCTCCCCGCGCCCGCCTGACGAGCGACGGCGGGGGCGGAGGACTTCCGCCCCGCCGCACGCGGCCGGGGCCGCCCCTCGTGGGGGACGGCCCCGGCCGCACGTCGTGAGCCCGTCGGGGTCAGCTTCCCTCCGAGGGCCCCCGAGGGCCCCAGTCGAGGCGCAGCACGGCCAGGTCGTCGGTGTGCCGTCCCGCGTTGAGCGCGCGCGCCTCTTTGATGAGGAGGTCGACGTGCGTACCGGGATCCGTCGGCGGCAAGCGGTCGATCAGGCCGAGCAGACCGTCGACCCCCAGGCGGCGGTCCGTGTCACCCGCGTACCCCTCGGTCAGGCCGTCCGTGTAGAGCGTCAGCCCTCCGGTCGCCGGCAGCGGGATGACGGTCTGCGGCCACTGTCCGAGTTCCGGGGCGATGCCGAGGGCGATGCCGTGCGCGGAGGACACCTCCAGAGTGCCCTGATCCGTGCTCAGCAGGGGCGCGTCGTGCCCGGCCAGGTGCAGGGTCGCCGTCCGGGCGCCCTGGTCGAGCGTGATCAGCGCACAGGTCGCGAAGAGGTGCGGCTCCCGCCGCTCCGCGCTCAGGATGCGGTCGAGCAGCCGCAGCAGCTCCGCACCGCGGTGGCCGCCGAGGACGAGCGAGCGCCACGCTATGCGCAGGCACACCCCCAGGGCGGCTGCGTCGGGGCCGTGGCCGCTGACGTCACCGACGATCCCGTGCAGTACACCGTCGTCCTCGACCGCGTCGAGGAAGTCGCCGCCCAGCAGCGCCTGTTCCCGCCCCGGCAGGTAACGGGTCGTGATCGTGACGGCCCGGGTCTCCAGGAGGGGCTGCGGAAGGAGCCCGCGTTCCAGCCGCTTGTTCTCCTGCGCCTGGAGCCGTGCCGCCTGAGCCTCGACGGCGGCGCGCTCGCTCCTGCTCCGGTACACGGCGTACCGCACGGTCCGCCGCAGGAGATCGGGCTCCACCTTGCCCTTCACCAGGTAGTCCTGCGCACCCGCGGACATGGCGTCGGTGCCGGCGTGCCGTTCGGACAGGCCGGTCAGCACGACCACGGCCGTGTGCGGGGCGCTCGCCCGCACGGTCGCCACGGCGGCCGGCCCCGAGGCGTCCGGCAGGTGCAGGTCGAGCAGGATGCAGTCGGCGGGCTCGCCCGCCAGCTCGGCGCAGGCATCCGCCAGCGTCGTCGTCACCGTCAGCCGGAAGGGCAGCCCGGTGTCGTGCAGCAGCTCCTCCACGAGCAGGGCGTCGGCCTCGTCGTCCTCGACGAGAAGCACCCGGTACAACTGGTCGTCCGCGTACGCGGCGAATGCCGGTGCCGTGGCGGTCACAGCGCTCTCTCCGTTCCGGTGCTCGGGGTGTCCTGTGCGCCGGACCCGAACTCCTCGGCCGTCGGGGGCTCCTGGGCCAGGGTGAAGGTGATCCGGGTCCCCTCGGTGCAGCCGGTGTCGATCGCGATGGTCCCGCCGTGGAACTCGACGATCTTCTTGCACATGGCCAGGCCGATGCCACTGCCCGGGTACGCGTCCTTGGTGTGCAGCCGCTGGAAGATGACGAAGACCTTCTCCGCGTACTCGGGCGCGATGCCGATGCCGTTGTCCGTCACCGTGAACCGCCACGACGAGCCCTCTTGCCGCGCGTCCACCGAGATGCGGGGCGCCACGCCGGGGCGGCGGAACTTGACGGCGTTGCCGATCAGGTTCTGCCAGAGCATCCCCAGCTGGGTGGGGTCGGCGACGACGGTCGGGAGCGGCGAGCGGGTGATCTCCGCGCCCGACTCCTCGATGGAGACGCTGAGGCTGTCGAGGCAGCCGTCCAGCACCTTGTCGAGGTCCACCCGCTCGAGGGCGTTGTGGATCCGGCCGACGCGGGAGAAGTCGAGCAGATCGTTGATCAGGGTCTGCATCCGGTTGGCGCCGTCGACCGCGAAGCCGATGTACTGGTCCGCCCGGTCGTCGAGCTGCCCTCCGTACCGCCGCTGCAGGAGCTGGGTGAAGCTGGAGACCTTGCGCAGGGGCTCCTGCAGGTCGTGCGAGGCCACATAGGCGAACTGCTCCAGTTCCGCGTTCGAGCGGCGCAGGTCGGCCGTCTGGGCGTCCAGGCGGGCCCGGGCCTCCTCGGTGAAGGAGAGCTCCCGGACCAGCCGCCTGCGCATGACGTCGAACTCGTCGGCGAGCCGGGCCAGATCCGCCGGTCCCGTGGGGGAGATGGCGTGGGCGAAGTCCCCTCCGGTGACCGCGCGGGCGTCTGCCCCCAGCCGTTCCAGCGGCTCCTTGATGCCTCGGCGCAGCCCTTCGAAGACGAGAGCCGCCAAGGCGGCGACGACGACGGCGATGGCGGTGAAGATCCAGTTCCTCAGCGCCATGGCGCCCTGGAGTTCCCGCCGCATCTGGTCCCGCTCGTCGCTCAGGTGCCGCTGCAGATCGCCGACGGCTTCGCGCAGGTCGTCGAAGGCGGCCTTGCCCCGGGTCGCCCGCTCGACGGCCGCCGGGGAGGACGAACCGGCGGCCGTGGCGGCGATCGGCCGGGCGGTCTGCTCCTGCCACGCCTCCAGGGCCTCCTCGGCCTCGGCCAGGGCGGCCCGCCCGGCCGCGTCGTCGACCAGCAGCTCCGAGAGCCTGGCGGTGGACGACTCCTGCGCGCCCAGACCCTCGCGGTACGGGTCCAGGAAGTCGGTCCTGCCCGTGAGGGCGTAACCCCGGATACCGGTCTCCTGGTTCAGCACGGCGAGCTCCAGTTCGCCCGAGGCCGTCAGGGCCACCGAGCTGACGTCCACCAGCTGGCCGCTGATGGCCGTGGTCCGGCTGAGGACCCAGCCGCCCGTCAGGCCGAGAGCGGTCAGCACGACCAGCCAGACGGTGATGCCCACACGCAGCCACGTCCGCGTCGTCCACGTGGAGAAACGCCGATCGGACGGCTGTCCCTCATTGCCGGTCACGCTGTACACCCCTCCACCGAAGCCATCGTCCACCGTCCTCCGTCGAGGTACGGCCCGCATACTCTAGAGCCCCCGATGACAACGGCAGTTGTCGAGGGCGCGTTCCCCCGCCTACAGTGCGGGGCATGGACGGCATGACGACCTCCGCGCCCACCCCGCGGCTGGACCTTGCCTCCGTCGCGGAGACAGGAGTCCATCAGTTGGCCCAGAGCCTCACGCACCATGTCCTGGACACCTCGTCCCTGCTCGGGTCGGAAGCTCGGACACCGGCACTGACGCGACTGTTCGTGCTGGAGGAACTGCGCCGGGCCGCCGAACGGCTCCAGCGGGCCGCGGCGGCCGAAGCCGCGAGCGCGGGCGCCGGATATCCACAGATCGGCGAAGCCTGCGGCATGACCCGGCAGGGCGCGCGACGCCGCTGGCCCGGACTCCTCGACCACCCCCACGACCATTCCACGGAGCAACGATGACGACCGCCCCCTCCCGTCCCTTCGACGTTCTCCTCGTCGAGGACGACATCGCCGACGCGATGCTCATCGAGGAGGCGCTCTCCGAACGGGGGACCCGCAACCTCGTCCAGGTCACCGACGGGGTCGCCGCGCTGGAGCACCTCCGCGCGCCGGACAGCGCCCGCCCGGACCTCATCGTCCTGGACCTCAACATGCCCCGCATGAGCGGCCGCGACCTCCTCCAGGTCCTGAAGAACGACGAGGCGCTGCAGACCATCCCCGTCGTCGTCCTCACGACGTCCTCGGCCCCCGAGGACATCTCCGGGGCGTACAGCAGCCACGCCAACGCCTACGTCACCAAGCCGGTCAACCTGGACGAGTTCGAGCGCGCCGTGCAGAGCATCGACGCCTTCTACCTCGAAACGGCCGTGCTGCCGCGTAGCTGAGGCACCGTCGTCCGGCCGCCCGGAGCGCCCTCGCACTCCGGGCCCGGGCCGGCCGCTCCCGCCGGGGCGGCGCATGCCCTGCCCGGCCCCGTGCGGGGCGGCTCGCCGTCCCGCTCTCATCGGCCTCACGCGTCGGTACCCTCCCGGTCGTCCCACGGCTCCGCGCGCTCACCTGCCCCCGCCGGGGCGGACCACGCTCCTTCGTCCGGGTGGATCGCCGATCAGCGGGACGTTCCGCGCCGCCGGACGGCCTCGCGCCCGGTTCGTCCGCGATCGCCCCGACAGCGTCCGGGGGAAGTTCACGATTTCGCGCGGAGGGCGTATACCGCCGCGGCGACCGGGCATCCGGGCGCCATGGATACGACGACGCCGGCCCCCGGGGCCCCAGACGACACTGCCGGAAGAAGCATCGCCGAGGAGAGGTCGACCCGAGCGAGCACGGTCGAGGAGCGTGGCGCCGGACGCCGGGAGACCGAGGACGAGCGGGCGGACCGCCGCTGGCAGGAACTCATCCAGGAGATACGCGTCGCTCAGACGGGCGTCCAGATCCTGCTCGGCTTCCTGCTCACGGTCGTCTTCACCCCGCACTTCCAGTCCCTGGACACGACGGACAAGACGATCTACCTCGTCACGGTCGTCCTCGGCTCCCTGGCCACCGGAGCGCTGATAGGCCCGGTGGCCTTCCACCGCATCGTCTCCGGCAGGCGCATCAAGCCCGAGGGCGTCGTGTGGGCCTCCCGCCTCACCTTCACCGGACTGGTGCTCCTCCTCGTCACACTCGCGTCGGCGCTCTTCCTGATCCTGCGCGTCGCCACGCACGACAGCCACGTGCCGTGGATCGTCTCCGGCGTCTGCGCCTGGTACGTGCTCTGCTGGTTCGTCCTCCCCTCCTGGGCGCGCGTCCGCTACGCCACCGGCTCCGAGCACTGAGCGGCCCCCCCGGCCCAGCACGGAGACCGCCCGCCCCACGGCCCCTCCCGACCGAAGGACCCCACGTGACGCTCCTGGAACAAGGACAGAGACCCGCCTCCGCCCCCGCGCCCGCCGCCGCCCGTGTCCAGCGCCTGCGCCGGCGCCTGGAACGGCTCATCGGCATCGCGGCGACGGAAGGCAACCAGCTCCTCGCCCTTCGCAACGGGGACCAGATCTTCCCCGCGATGCTCGAAGCCGTCGAGGCCGCCGAGCACACGATCGACATGATGACGTTCGTGTACTGGCGCGGGCAGATCGCCCGCGACTTCGCCGCGGCCCTCGCCCGGCGGGCCCAGGACGGGGTGCGGGTCCGGCTGCTCCTGGACGGCTTCGGAGCCAGCCGGATCGAGCCGGAACTCCTCGACGCCATGGACGCCGCCGGTGTCCAGGTGGCCTGGTTCCGCAAGCCCCTCTGGCTCTCGCCGATGAAGCAGAACCACCGCTGCCACCGCAAGGCGCTGATCGTCGACGAGCGCACCGCGTTCACCGGCGGCGTCGGCATCGCCGAGGAGTGGTGCGGCGACGCCCGCGACCCCTCCGAGTGGCGGGACACCCATGTGCGGGTCCAGGGCCCCGCGGTCGACGGGATCGCCGCCGCCTTCGCCCAGAACTGGGCCGAGTGCCACGACGAGTTGTACGACGAGCGGGACCGGTTCGTCGAGCACGACCAGCCGGGCAGCAGCATCGTCCAGGTCGTCCGGGGCTCGGCGAGCTTCGGCTGGCAGGACATGCAGACCCTGATCCGGGTCATGCTCACCTCCGCCGAGCACCGCTTCCGCCTGGCCACCGCCTACTTCGCCCCCGACACGTACTTCGTCGACCTGCTGTGCGCGACCGCGCGGCGCGGTGTGACCGTGGAGATCCTGCTGCCCGGCCCCCACACGGACCAGCGTGCCTGCCGGCTGGCAGGGCAGTTCCACTACGAACGGCTGCTGGAGGCCGGTGTGTCGATCCGCCAGTTCCAGCCGACGATGATGCACGCGAAGATCATGACGGTCGACGGGGTCGCGGCGCTGATCGGATCGACGAACTTCAACCGCCGGTCCATGAGCCACGACGAGGAGGTCATGCTCGCCGTCCTGGACGAGGGCTTCACCGCCGGACTCGACGAGGACTTCGACGCCGACCTGCGGCGCAGCGTCGCCGTCGACCCGGCCCGGTGGCGGCGCCGGGCCGCGCTCCAGCGCGTCGCCGAGGCCGCCGTCCTGCCCATTCGCCGCTTCCTCTGACACGGGTCCCTCGTCCCGCCCGCCCGCGCCCGTCCCCCCGGCCCGGTCGGGGCGAGGGGAAAGGTGCCCCCACCATGCTGTTTAATTGCGAGTCGTTCGCAATAACAGTTGATCTTCAAGAGGGGTGTGGGCACGATGACCGCCCGATCCATACGCGGCATGGCGGCCGCGACGCTCGCCGGCTCCCTGGCCCTCGCCGCCGCGGCCTGCTCGAACCCGGGCGGGACCGGTGCGGGTTCGGGCGGACCGAAGGACTCCGCGGTCGTCGGCATCGCCTACGAGCCCGAGACCCTGAGCCCCCTCCTCGGCTACGGCAAGGACGGCAACTCCAAGATCTTCGACGGGCTCCTCGCCTTCGACGCCGACATGAGGCTGAAGCCGGCGCTCGCGGCCGAACTGCCCCAGGTCGGCCGGGACGGGCTGACGTACACGTACAGGCTCCGCAAGGGCGTGACCTTCAGCGACGGCGCCCCCTTCACCGCGAAGGACGTCGTCTTCACCTACCGGACGGTCCTCGACCCGAAGACGAACAACCCCTCCCGCACCGAACTCGACGCCCTCAAGAGCGTCGAGGCGGTCGGCGACGACACCGTCGTCTTCACCCTGAAGTACCCCTACGCGCCCTTCGCCGAGCGCACGGTCCTCGCCATCGCCCCCGAGCACGTCGCGGGCAGGCAGGACGTCAACACCGGCGCCTTCACCACCCGGCCCGTCGGCACCGGCCCGTACGTCCTCACCGACTGGTCCAAGGGCGAGAAGCTCAGCTTCAAGGCCAACCCGACCTACTGGGGCGGCGCGCCGGAGGTGAAGAAGTTCACCATGGCGATCATCAAGGACGACGACGTCCGCGCCACCAGGCTCCGCTCGGGCGACCTCGACGGCGCCGTCCTGCCGCCCAACCTCGCGGCCGGCTTCAAGGGGGACAGGGCGAGGAAGACGTACGCGGCGAAGACCTACGACTACCGCACCGTCACACTCCCCACCCACAACAGGGTCACCGGGGACACCGCCGTCCGCCGCGCCCTCGACGTGGCCGTCGACCGGCAGGCGATGGTCGACAAGATCCTCGAAGGCGCCGGCAAGCCCGCCTACGGCCCCGTCCCCACCGACAGCGAGTGGTTCGCCAAGGGCACCGAGCGCCGCCACGACCTCGACGCCGCCAAGAGGATCCTCGACGAGGCGGGCTGGAAGCCCGGCGCCGACGGCGTCCGCGTGAAGGACGGCGTACGGGCCGAGTTCCCGCTCTGGTACCTCTCCGGCGACAAGCTCCGCCAGGACCACGCCCTCGCCTACGCCTCCGACGCCAAGAAGGCCGGCATCGCGATCAAGACCCAGGGCGGCACCTGGGAGGTCATCGAGCCCCGGATGAAGACCGACGCTGTCCTCGCCGGCGGCGGCTCGCCCGGCGACCCCGACTTCGACCAGTACCTCCTGCTGACCTCCCGCCTCGGCGGCGACGGCTTCAACAACATGGCCTGGTACGACAACAAGACCGTCGACAAGGCCCTGGAGGACGGCCGCCGCACCGACGACACCGTCAAGCGGCGCGCCGCGTACTCCCTCGTCCAGCGCGAACTGGTGAAGAACCCCGGCTACACCTTCCTCACCCACATCGACCACCTGTACGTCGTCGACGACGACTGGGACGGCCTGAACACCCAGACCGAGCCCCACGACCACGGTCTCGCCTCCGGCCCCTGGTGGAACGTCGAGGCCTGGAAGCCCAAGGGCGGCACGGAGAAGGCCGAGCGGTGAGCCGACGCCTCCCCTGGGGGGCCATGGCCCGGATGACGGGACGGCGGGCCCTGTTCGCCGTCCCCGTCCTCCTCGCCGTCACCTTCGCGGTCTTCGCCGTCGCCGAGGCCTCCCCCTTCGACCCCGTCAAGGCGTACGCCGGCACCGCCGGACTCACCGCCTCGCAGGAGAACCTCGACCAGCTCCGCGCCAACCTCGGCGTCGACCGGCCCCTCACCACCCGCTGGTGGGAGTGGCTGACCGCCGCGCTCCACGGCGACCTCGGCGACTCCAGCGTCATGCGGCAGCCCGTCGCCGACGTCATCACCGAGCGCGTCGGCTGGTCCGTGCTCCTCGCCACCACCGCCTTCCTCCTCGCCATCGTGCTCGGCACGGTCCTCGGCGTCCTCGCCGGGCGCCGGCGCGGAGGACTCCTCGACCGGGCCGTCAGCTCGGCCGCGTACACCCTGGAAGCCGCCCCGGCCTTCTGGCTCGGACTGCTCGCCATCTGGTTCTTCGCCCTCACGCTCGGCGCCCTGCCGGCCGGCGGACTCACCGACACGGCGAGCGACACCGTCACCGCCGGCCAGGTCGCCACCCACCTCGTGCTGCCCGCCCTGGTCCTCGGCGTCTCCCAACTGCCCTGGTTCTTCCTCTACGTCCGGCAGGGCGTCGGGGACGCGCTGGAGGAGGACCCCGTACGCGGCGCACGGGCGCGCGGGCTGCGGGACCGGACCGTCCTGATCGGCCACGCCCTGCGTTCCGGCATGCTCCCGATGCTCACCCTCGTCGGCTCCCGGGTCCCCGAACTCATCACCGGAGCCCTGCTCGTGGAGACCGTCTTCAGCTGGCCCGGGATCGCCGCCGCGACCGTCCAGGCGGCCACCTCCGTCGACTTCCCGCTGCTGGCCGCGCTCACCGTGCTCGCCACCGCCGCCGTCCTCCTCGGCAACCTCCTCTCCGACCTGCTGTACGGACTCGCCGACCCGAGGGTGGGCTTCGATGGCTGATCCCCGCACCCGCCGACTGCGCCTCTGGTCCTCCGCCGGGATCGTCGGCGCGGTCCTCCTCGCCGTCCTCCTCGTCCCGCCGCTCGTCCAGCTCGACGAGCAGGCCGTCGACCTGTCCCTGAAACTCCTGCCCCCGTCCCCGGCACACCCCTTCGGCACCGACGACGTCGGCCGCGACCTGCTGCTGCGCTGCGTCTACGGACTGCGGATCTCGCTCCTCGTCGGCCTGGTCGCCGCGCTCGTCGCCACCGTCATCGGCACGGCCGTCGGCGCCGCTGCCGCCTCCCTCGGCGGCTGGACCGACCGGCTCGTGATGCGGATCGTCGACGCCTTCTCCTCCGTACCGCACCTGCTGCTCGGCATCTTCATCGTGGCCATGTTCCGGCCGGGAGTGTGGCCGGTGATCGTCTCCGTCGCGCTCACCCACTGGCTGTCGACCGCCCGGATCGTCCGCTCCGAGGTCCTCTCGCTGCGCTCGCGCCCCTATGTCGACGCGGCGATCTCCGGCGGCGCCTCGCGGTGGCGGGTGACCGTACGCCATCTGCTGCCCGCCGTCCTGCCGCAGGCCGGACTCGCCGCCGTCCTGATGGTGCCGCACGCCATGTGGCACGAGTCGGCGCTCTCCTTCCTCGGCCTCGGGCTGCCCAGCCACCAGGCCAGCCTCGGCAACCTCGTCCAGTCCGCGCGCTCCTCGCTCCTCGCCGGCGACTGGTGGCCGACGCTCTTCCCCGGCCTGCTCCTCATCGTGCCGACCCTGGCCATCGCCGGGCTCGCCGGAGTGTGGCGGGACCGCCTCAACCCGCGCCGCCGATCGGAGCTGATGCTGTGAACCCGCGCGTCGCACGAGCCCTGGAGGCCGTCACCGCCGAACGCGGCCACACGGCCGTCCTCAGCGTGCGCGGGCTCTCCGTCCGCTTCCGGATGCGCGGCGGACGGCACGTCGCCGCCGTCACCGACGCCGACTTCGACCTCGCGGCGGGGGAGTGCCTCGCCCTCGTCGGCGAGAGCGGCTGCGGCAAGTCCGTCCTCGCCTCCGCGCTCCTCGGGCTGCTGCCCGCGAACGCCGAGACCTCGGGCACGGCGCTGCTCGACGGCGTCGACCTGCTCGCCGCCGGCGAGCGGACCCTGGCCCGTACGGTACGGGGACGGCGCATCGGTCTCGTACCGCAGAGCCCCGCCGCCCACCTCACCCCCGTCCGGACCGTGCGCGCCCAGCTGGAGGAGACCGTCCGCGAGCTGACCGGCACCCCGCGGCGGGAACGGCGCGCCGCGGCCGAGGCGGCGGCGGAACGGGCCGCGTTCCCGGCCGGGCACCTCGACCGGTACCCGCACGAACTCTCCGGCGGCCTCGCCCAGCGCGCCGCCACCGCGCTCGCCCTCATCGGCGACGCCCCGCTCCTGCTCGCCGACGAGCCGACCACCGGCCTCGACCGCGACCTCGTCGAGCGGACGGTCGACGAGCTGCGCCGCCACGCCGACGCGGGCCGCGCGCTGCTGCTGATCACGCACGACCTGGCGGCGGCGGAACGGATCGCCGACCGGGTGGCCGTGATGTACGCGGGCCGGATCGTCGAGACGACGGCCGCCCACCGCTTCTTCGGACAGCCCGGTCCCCGCCACCCCTACGCCCGGGGCCTCCTGAACGCCCTGCCCGACCGCGCGTTCACCCCGATCCCGGGCATGCCCCCCGAGCTGACCGCCCTGCCGTCGGGCTGTGCCTTCGCCCCGCGCTGCGAGCGGGCGACACCGGCCTGCGACACGTTCCCGAAACCGCTCGCGGGCGTCGCCTGCCACCACCCGACGGGGCAGCCGGCCGACCTGCCAGGAGTGCCCCGTGCTTGAACTCGACGCCCTCACCGCCGGCTACGACCGTCGTACGCCCGTCTTCGTCGACACCTCTCTCACCGTCGCGCTGGGCGAGTCGGTCGGCCTCCTCGGACCCAGCGGCTGCGGCAAGTCGACACTCGCGCGGGTCGCCGCGCTGCTGCACCGGCCGGACGCCGGGAGCGTCACCGTCGACGGCGAGCGGGTGCGGGGCTGGCGGCACGGCGCACCGCGCGCTCTGCGGACCGCGGTCGGCGTGGTGTTCCAGCAGCCCCGGACGTCGGCCGACCCCCGTCTGCGGCTCGCCGATCTGATCGTCGAACCGCTGCGGGCCGGCGGCCGCCGCGCCGAGGCCCCCGAACGGCTCGCCCGACTCGCCCCCGCCGTGGGGCTCACCGACGACCTGCTGGCCCGCCGCCCGCACGAGGTCAGTGACGGACAGTTGCAACGCGCCTGTTTGGCGAGGGCGTTGGTGCTGCGGCCGCGCTGGCTCGTCTGCGACGAGATGACCGCCATGCTCGACGCATCGACGACTGCGGCGCTGGTCGCCGCGGTGGAGGCGTACCGCGCCGAAACGGGCGCGGGCCTCCTCGTCGTCGGCCACGACCGTGTCCTCCTGAACCGCTGGTGCGACCGCACGGTCGAGTGGTCCGACTGCGCGGGCGGTGGAGGCGGCGGTACGGAGGCCGGTCCCGGGACCGGCTCGAAGACGCGCTAGCCGGACCGGGGGCCTCCGCCAACCCGTCACGCCTTCGGAAGGCGGGCGAACCTCCGGCGACCGGACGGCATCGCGTCAGCCAACTCTTCGTCCGGCGCGGTCCGTTGGGAGCCGGGCCCGCACATACTCGTGCGGGTACCTCTTCCCGACACCTCCGGAGTCGTCCCATGGCGCCCCTGTCCCGCCGCACCGCCGTCGCCGCCCTGGCCGCCGCCGCGACCTCGGTCGCCCTGCCCGGCACCGCCCTCGCCGCCCACCGCGTCCGCCCCTTGCCGCTCGCGCACGCGCACAACGACTACCTCCACGACCGTCCCCTCCACGACGCCCTCGACCACGGATTCACCAGCGTCGAGGCCGATGTCTTCCTCGTCGAAGGGGAGTTGCTCGTCGCCCACGAGCCCGCCGGGCTCGACCCGAGCCGTACCCTCCGCTCCCTCTACCTCGACCCGCTCCTCGCCCGGGTCCGCGCCCACCACGGCTCCGTGTACGCCGGCCACCGCCGTCCCGTGCGGCTCCTCGTCGACATCAAGGCCGACGGCGTCGCCGCCTACCGGGAACTCGACCGCCAACTCCGCCCGTACCGGCGGATGCTGTCCACCGTCACCGCCGGCCGCGTCCACCTCGGTGCCGTCACTCCCGTCGTCTCCGGCGACCGCGCCGCCCGCGGCCCCATGGAGGCCCAGCGCGTCCGCCACGCCTTCTACGACGGCCGGCTGGACGACCTCGCGGCGCAGGCCCCCGCGCCCGCCTCCTTCATCCCGCTCATCAGCTCCAACTGGACCCAGTCGTTCGACTGGCGAGGCGAAGGACCCTTCCCCGCCGCCGAGCGGGCCCGGCTGGCCTCGATCGTCGGGACCGCCCACGCGCGCGGCCAGCGGGTCCGCTTCTGGGCCACCCCCGACCAGCCCGGACCCGCCCGTGACGCCCTCTGGGGCGAGCTGCGCGCCGCCGGTGTCGACCACATCAACACCGACGACCTCGCCGGGCTCCGGGACTTCCTGAACCGCTGACGGCGAATCCCACCCGTTCGGCCGACATGCCGTACGGCCGGACGGCGCTCCCGCTGCGCCACACTGGCCGCCGAACGCCGCGATTCCGGCGCGGCGCAAGGAGGGTGTGGGCGATGGCCGTGTCCGTTTCTGTCGTACTGCTGCTGCTCGTCCTGGCGGTGATCTTCCTCCGCAACGGCGGCCTCAAGTTCTCCCACGCGCTGGTCTGCGCCCTGCTCGGCTTCTTCCTCGCGGGCACGAGCATGGCGCCGACCATCCAGAACGGGGTCGCCGCCACCGCCAACGTCGTCAGCAGCCTCAAGCCCTGAGCCGCCGCGCCGTAACGTTTCACGGCCGTGAAGTGGCCATGAAACCAGCGGCAGTTCCATGTACATCTCACGCACTCGGGCCTAACGTCGGCCGCCGGCGCGACCGACGCACGCACCCGAGGAGCCGCTTTGACCACGCCCCCACGACGAGCCCGTGTGCTCGCCCTGATCGCCGCGGTGAGCGCCGTCGCGCTCGCGTTCGCCACCCCCGTCGCCGTCGCCGACGAGATACCCCTGGCCCCCGGCCACCGCCTCGTCGAGCACTACGACGGCGCTCCCGCGACCGCCCGGCCCGTGCCGGGCGACGCGCCCGCCCAGCATCCGTACCTCGCGCCCAACGGGCGCAGCGGCATGCACGCCGACGGCGCCGGCAGCGGCACGCACCCCTTCTCCGGTCCGCTCGGGCGCGACCCGAGGGTCTCCAGCGAGAAGATCGCCGCCGTCGGCGGCGAGTGCGCCACGGTGACCTTCGACGCGGGCGGCCGTCTGCTGACCGTCTGCGGAACCTTCTCCGGCTTCCTGCTGAAGCTGCTCGACCCGCGCACCCTGGACACGCTCGCCGAGTACAAGCTGCCGCAGCGTTCCTCGACCGTCGAGGCGATCACCCGGCTCGACTTCGAGAAGATCTTCAAGGACACCTCCGGCGGCGCCTACTTCTACCTCGACGACCGGGACCGGGTCGTCCTGGCCGACTCCCGTCAGCACGTCCTGCGCATCGCACACCGTCAGAAGCCGGACGGAGACTGGGAGTTCGTCGTCGAGGACGACTGGGACCTCACCCCGCTCGTCCCGCACGACTGCGTCAGCTGGACCAATCTCTTCCCGAGCGGTGTCTGCGACCCCGTCACCTCCGTCATGCCCGACTGGGACGGACGCATCTGGTGGGTGACCCGCCTCGGCCGGGTCGGCACCGTCGACCCCGCCACCGGAGCGCTCCGCTCGGTCCGGCTGAACGGCGAGGAGATCCAGAACTCCTTCTCCGTCGCCGAGGACGGCGTCTCCATCGTCTCCGACCACGCCCTCTACAGCTTCCGGGCCGACGCCGACGGCACCCCGCGGATCCAGTGGCGCCAGACGTACGACCGGGGGACCGGCACCAAGCCGGGTTCGGTGAACCAGGGTTCGGGGACCACGCCCGACCTCTTCGGCGACGGCGGCTCCGCCGGGCCGTACGTCGCGATCACCGACAACGCCGACGACCGGATGAACGTCCTCGTCTACCGCCGCGGCGCCGACGTCCCGGCCGAGCGGCGCCTGGTCTGCAAGGTCCCGGTCTTCGCCTCCGGGGCCTCCACCACCGACAACTCCCTGATCAGCTGGGGTGACAGCCTGGTCGTGGAGAACAACTACGGCTACGAGAACCCGACCACGCTGACCTTCGGGCGCAGTGTGGTCGGCGGCGCCGCCCGGATCGACGTCCGGCCCGACGGCAGCGGCTGCGACACAGTCTGGGAGAGCGACGTGCGCTCGCCCTCCACCGTCCCCAAGCTCTCCACCGCCAACGGCCTGCTCTACTTCTACGAGAAGCGGCCGAACCCGCTCGGCGTCGACGCCTGGTATCTGACGGCGGTCGACTTCCGCACCGGGAAGCGTGCCTGGCAGCGGCTGACCGGCACCGGCCCGGCGTACGACAACAACTGGGCCCCGATCACCATCGGCCCCGACGGCACCGCGTACGTCGGCGTCTTCAACGGGATCGTCGCCGTCCGCGACGGAGGCTGAGCGGGCGCGAAGATGCCCGGGGACGGAGGGAACGACCCCGGGCACCGCGTGCCTGCCGTGCGCTCAGACCATGTCGGGCACGTCGCCCACGGTGGTCCTGGTGTCGATCACGGCGAACGCCGCGCCCTGCGGGTCGAGGATCGCGGCGAAGCGGCCGAAGGGGCTGTCCATCGGCCCGAAGACCTTCTGACCGCCCAGCTTCACGGCCCGGTCGACCGCCTGGTCGCAGTTGTCGACGGCGAAGTAGACCTGGATGTACGACGGGACCTCGGGCGGGAAGTCCTCCGGCGTCATCGTCATCCGCCCCAGGACAGGCATCTCGTCGCCCAGGTCGAAGACCTTGTAGTCCATGGTCTCGTCGATCATCTTCTTGGCGTTGTAGCCGAAGACCGACGTCAGGAAGTCGTCCGACTTCGCGGGCTCCCGTGTGAAGACCTCGGCCCAGGCGTAGGAGCCGGTCTCGCCCTCCAGCTCGAAGCCCTCGTGGACGCCGGGCTGCCAGATGCCGAAGATGACACCGGCCGGGTCCTGCGCCAGGCACATGGAACCGAACTCGCCGACCGCCATCGGCTCCATGATGACCGTGCCGCCGCTGTTCCTGATCTTCTCGGCCGTGGCGG
This sequence comes from Streptomyces sp. NPDC013457, assembly GCF_043089925.1. Lineage (NCBI taxonomy): Bacteria > Bacillati > Actinomycetota > Actinomycetes > Kitasatosporales > Streptomycetaceae > Streptomyces > Streptomyces sp. NPDC013457. The sequence continues at coordinate 459,037 of NZ_JBICBL010000001.1, read as the reverse complement.
CGACGTCGGGCGAGGCGAAGTAGAGACACCAGGCCGTCGGCTGGGAGTCGTCCTGGCCGGGCATCGGCGGAACGACGGCCGCGACCGCCTTGCCGTCGCGGTACGCCTGGGTGTAGTTGCCGAACTCCGAGGACGATTCGCCGAAGGTCCAGCCCAGCACCTCGCCGTAGAACGTCTTGGCGCCCTCGAAGTCGTTGAACATCGCGTCGGCCCAGCAGGGTGTGCCTTCACGTCGTGCGGCCATGACTCTGACTCTCTTCCGATCGATGGGGCTCGCCGGTGGTTGCCGAGTCCCACGCTAGTCAGGGCGGGCCCGGCCCGCTCGGTGACGGACCGTGTCCGTGCGGGGCCGGCGGAGGGCCGGCGGCGGTTCAGCGGCGGGAGAAGATCCCCACGGCGTTCGGCACCGGCCGCTCGGCGCCTCCGGAGGGGTGGTTGCGTACGGTGACCGACGCGGCGCCCGGGTCCCGGGTCACCAGAGTGGACGAACCACCGCCGTCGAGGCTGAAACCGTCCTCCGCCCCCACCTGGTCGAGGAGTGCCGCCACCTCGGCGACCGTCAGCCCGGTGCGGAAGCCGGGGGCGCCGTCCAGCGCCAGGAGCAGCAGCCGGCGGCCGCCGTCGGCGACGCCCGCCGCGGACCGGACGGCGGCGGTGCGCGGGTCGAGACCGGGCAGCGGCGTGCCCGCCCTCAGCACCGGATATCCGCCCACCGCGAAGACGTAGGGGACGCGGGAGCCCTCCGCGACCATCCGGTGCCGTACCCGCACCCGGTCGCCGAGGGCCAGCGCTCGCAGTGACCGCGCGCCCGCCTCCCGGCCCACGAGGACCTCGCTGTCCTCTGCGATCGGGCCGCGCCCCGGGGAGTCACCCGTCGCGACGACCCGCCCGTGGCGCACCGTCACCTCGTACGTCTCCGAGGAGCACGGCGCCGCGCGCTCGGTGTCCGTGCCACAGGTGGCGCGGACGCGGGAGGCCTCGCCCCAACCGGAGGTGAACGCCCCGACGGAGCCGACCGGCAGCGCGTACTGGTCGAGGCCGCCGAGCGGCAGCAGGCCTTCGGGTGTGGAGACCGCGCCGTCCAGGGTGAGGCGGCCCAGCCGGGCGCGGCGGTCGACGCCCACGCCCAGGACCTCGCGCGTGTCGGTGCCCGGCGGCAGCGCGGGCCCGAACCGCTGGCCGGCCGGCACGGCTGCCTTCAGCGCGTGTCCGGCGGCGATCGCGGGGCCGACGGGAGCGCCGGTCGCCTCGACGCCCGGGTGCTGGGTCTCGGTGATGTGGAAGAAGTCCCCGTTGACCCCGGCGACCGCGCCGCGTGCGTCGGCGAGCGCCGAGAGCGGGGCGCGGGCCGCGACCGCCCCGGGGGTCAGCAGATCGACGGCGACCCTCGGATCGCGCAGGTCCACGGAGACCAGATGGACCCGGGCCGGACCCTTCAGGCCCGCCACGTCGAAGGCGCGGTAGGTGACGCCCGGCGCCACCGTCGTCCACGTGGCGTCGGCCGTACCCGGCGTGGCCCGGCCCAGCAGGGCGCAGCAGGCCAGCAGGAAGGCCGCCGCCGCGCGCTTGCGCGTACCCGGACTCCGCATGATCCCCTCCTGGCGACCCGGCCCCTGTCCCGCTCGCGCCAGAAGATCTGATCAGGCGTCAGTGACCGGCTTCCGGACCGGAGTCGACGAGCCGGGAACGGATGAGGAAACGGACACCTTCCGGTGCCTCCAGGGAGAAGCCGCTGCCCCGGCCCGGTACGACGTCGACGATCAGCCGGGTGTGACTCCACAGCCCGAACTGCGCCTTCGACATCCAGAACGGCACCGGCTCCGCGACACCGGCGACGTCGAGCGAGGCGAGCAGCACGTCCGCCGCGCCCGTGCGGAACTCCCCGTCCGGATAGCACATGGGCGCACTGCCGTCGCAGCAGCCGCCCGACTGGTGGAACATCAGCGGACCGTGCGACTCCCGCAGCCGCCGCACCAGGTCGGCCGCGTCGGGCGTCAACTCCACCCACGCTCCGGGTCGATCCATCTCCCGCCCCCTCCTCGTGCGTCCACCGGGTCCCCAGCGAACACCGCCGGAGGTTGCGAGAGGGTTGCGTCCGCCGAAATCGGCCGCACCCCTAGGAACTGACGGTCCGTCAGGTTACCCTCCCCGCATGATTCCGACCGTTGTCTGGGGAACCGGAAATGTCGGCCGCGCGGCCATCCGGGCCGTCGACGCCCATCCGGCGCTCGCCCTCACCGCCGTCCTCGTCCACGACCCCGGCAAGGTCGGCCGTGACGCGGGCGCGCTCGCCGGACTCGACCGTTCCCTCGGGGTGGCGGCGACCGACGACATCGGCGCCGTGCTCGGCGGCCGCCCCCGCGCGGTGGTGTACGCCGCATCGGGCGACATCAGGCCCGACGAGGCGCTCGCCGACGTCGTCCGGGCCGTCCGCGGCGGCGCGGTGGTCGTGACCCCGGCGCTCTACCCGCTCTACGACCGGCACGGCGCCCCGCCGGAGTTCCGTGACCCGGTCCTCGCCGCCGTGGCGGAGGGCGGCGGTTCCCTCTTCGTCTCCGGTGTCGACCCCGGCTGGGGCAACGACGTCCTGCCCCTGCTGATCAGCGGCCTCGGCACCCTCGTCGACGTGGTCCGCTGCCAGGAGATCTTCGACTACTCCACGTACGAGCAGGAGGACTCGGTCCGCCATCTCATCGGCATGGGACACCCCATGGAGTACGAACCGCTGATGCTCGCCCCCTCCATCCCGACCATGGTCTGGGGCGGCCAGATCCGGCTCATGGCGCGGGCCCTCGGCGTCGAACTCGACGAGATCCGCGAGACCATGGAGCGCCGCGCCCTCGACACCACCGTGACCACCCGCACGATGGGCTTCTTCGAGGCCGGCACCCAGGGCGCCGTACGGTTCGAGGTCCAGGGGATCGTCGACGGCGAACCCCGCATCGTCATCGAACACGTCACCCGGATCCACCCCTCCTGCGCCCCCGACTGGCCCACCCCGCCCGACGGCGCCGGCGCCCACCGGGTGGTCATCGAGGGCCGTCCGCGCATCGAGGTCACGGTCGAGGCCACCGACGAGGGCGAGAACCGTTCGGCGGGCGGCAACGCCACGGCCGTCGGCAGGCTCGTGAACGCCCTCGACTGGCTCGTGGACACGAAACCCGGACTCTACGACGCGCTCGACGTCCCGCTGCGCCCGGCGGTGGGCCGACTGGGAAGGAAACGGCCATGAGGATCGACGTCCCCGAGGGCAGGCACCCGATCGAGTACGTCTGGGGCGAGATCGTCCCCGAGATCGGGACCGCCGCAGCGAACTTCTCCCTCTCCGTCTACGCCCACACGACCCTGGGCCTGCGCGAGTTCGAGGCCGCGCGGCTGCGGATCGCGCAGGTCAACGGCTGTCTGTTCTGCCTGGACTGGAGGACGGACCGGGACGGCGAGAAGGTCGAGGAGTCGTTCGCCGACGCGGTGACCCAGTGGCGCACCACCGATGCCTTCGACGACCGTACGCGGCTGGCCGCGGAGTACGCCGAGCGGTACGCCCTGGATCATCACGGTCTCGACGAGGACTTCTGGACTCGTATGACCGCTCACTACAGTCAGCCCGAGATCGTGGAGCTGACGATGAGCATCGGCTCCTGGCTGTCGTTCGGCCGGCTCAACCGGGTGCTGGGCCTGGACGCCGTGTGCGTGCTGCCCACCCAGTGAACCGGAGGCGACTCAGAGGTCGGTGGCGATGATCTTCTCGATGTTGCGTTCGGCGAGCGCGGTGATCGTGACGAAGGGGTTGACGCTGGTGTTGCCCGGGATCAGCGCGCCGTCGATCACATAGAGACCCGGATGACCGTGGAGACGGCCGTAGTTGTCGGTGGCCCGGCCGAGCACCGCGCCGCCGAGCGGGTGGTAGGTGAGGTGGTCGCCCCAGATCTTGTACGCGCCGAACAGGTCCGTGCGGTAGATCGTCCCCTCCTTGGCGTTGATCTTGTCGAAGATCGTCTTGGCCGCGTTGATGGAGGGCTGCTTCCAGGAGGTCTGCCAGTTGAGCTCGACCCGGCCCGCCGTGGGGTTCCACGAGAACTCGGCGCGGTTCGGGTTCTTGGTGATCGACAGATAGAACGAGGCGTACGTCTCGATGCCCGTGGGCAGCGGCGCGACCTCGGCGAACGCCCCGCCCGCGTCCCAGTTGTCGATGCCGGCCGTGGGCATGGACGCCTGGAGCTTCCCCGTCGGGTCCCACATGTGGTTGGCGCGCCCGCACATGACGTTGCCGTTGTCCCCCCAGCCCTTGCCGATCTCGCCGTTGAGACCGGGCAGCGCCCCGGTGGCCCGCAGCTTGGTCAGCAACTTGCTGGTGCCGACGCTGCCGGCGGCGAAGAACACCCGGTCCGCCAGGATCGTCTCGGTGGACGTGGTGTTCCCCGAGGTGTCCAGCCGGTCGACGAGGACCGCGTAGCCGCCGCCCGCCGCCGGGGACACCGACGTCACCCTGTGCAGCGGTGAGACGGTGACCCGCCCGGTCGCCCGGGCCTGCGCGAGATAGGTCTTCTGCAGGGTCTTCTTGCCGTGGTTGTTGCCGTAGAGCACCTCCCCGGCCAGCGCCGACTTCGGTACGGCGCCGGCGGCCTCCTGCTTCATGTACTCCCAGTCGTAGACGTTGGGCACGAAGACGAAGGGGAAGCCGGAGCGCTGGGCGTGCTTGCGGCCCACCCGGGCGTACTGGTAGCACGCCGCGCTCTCCCACCAGGACGGGTCGACGTGGTTCACGCCGAGCCCGGCGTTGGCGCGCGGGTAGTAGACGCCGTACATCTCCTCGACGTCGACCGACGGGAGGATCGCGCCGAAGTTCTCCCGGCGCGGGGTGACGGCCATGCCGCCGTTGACCAGGGAGCCGCCTCCGACGCCCCGGCCCTGGTAGACGGTGATGCCGCCGAACTCCTCGGCGTCCAGGATGCCCGTGTGGCGGGGGACGTCCTTGTCGAGCGGAAAGCCGAGGAACTGGCTGAGGGGCTGCTTGGTGCGGGTGCGCAGCCAGAAGGACCGGTGGTCGGGGGTGGTGGTGTTGGCGAAGATCTTGCCGTCGGGGCCGGGGGTGTCCCAGGCCATGCCCATCTCGACCATGCGCACGTCGACACCCGCCTGGGCGAGCCGCAGCGCGGCGACGGATCCCCCGTAGCCGGTGCCGATCACCAGAGCAGGGATACGGGACTGCGTGGCCGACGCGTAGGCGTGCGCGGGGAGTGCGAGAGTGCCGAGAATAGAACCTGTTCCCGTGATGAATCCACGGCGTGTAACAGCCATGAGGAGCCCTCACTGTCGGTGGAATGGGAACGAGTTCTACTGCCGCCCGCATGGGAAGTCACGGCATACCGATTGGTAACTTTTGGCTGGATCGCTCAAGAATGTTCCGGGCAAAGCCGACATTCTGATGAGTGAAGGATCCGCCGAGACCGGAGCACCCATGTCCCTGCCGACCCTGGCCCCCGACGTCCTCGACCGGACGGCCGCCGCACTCCACGACACCGCCGCGTGGCAGGAGATCGTCCGCCACTGGGACGCTCCGTACGAGGAGCAGGCCACCGTCCAGGACGAGTGGCGCGGGCTGCTCTCCGTCCCCGTCGACCAGCTCGTGACCACCGCCCTCGCCGGCCTCACCGCGCCCCCGCCCGCTGAACGGCGGCTCCCGGGCCGGCTCGGCGCCGTCCTGCCCGACCGGCTGCACACCTGGCGCCGCATCGGTCAGAGCGACGTACGCCCCTCCGTCCACCTCGCCCACGCCCGCCACGTCCTCGTCGAGTGGGGCTGGCAGAACAGGCCGTACCGCCTCCGCGACGCCCGGGGCGCCCGCTGCCTCTGCGGCGCGCTGCTCGCCGCCCACCGCCTCGGCCACGGCAGCGCCGACACCATGAACCGCTCCGCCGCCTGGATCGTCACCGAACTGCGCGCCCAGGGCTGGACCGGGCTCATCGGCCCCTGGAACCGCGCACCCGGACGCACCGCCGAGGAGGCCCTGGCGCTCCTCGACGCCACCATCCGGCGCGCCGCGCACGCGGGGGAGTGACTGACCGGGCCCGTGTCGCCGGACCGCACGCGGAGCCCCGCCACCGCCCCCGGCCTCACTCCACGCTGTCCGCCACCGTGAACAGCCCGCCGTCCGGATCGCAGAGCGTGATGCGCCGCCCGTTGCCCGAGGGGACTACGGGCGAGACAGTCTTCCCGCCGAGCCGCACGGCCGCCTCGGTCGCCTCGTCGACGTCGGGGACCCGGAAGTGCACATGCCAGCGCGGCCGTACCTGAGGGTCGGGGGCCGCCTCCACCGCCCCGCCGAAGAGCCGGGCGACCGTGACACCCGCATGGCTGAGAACGACATGATCGTCCTCGTAGCTCACCTGGCAGCAGCCCGGCCGCTCGCCCGCCCAGTCCAGCACCTCGGCGTAGAAGATCGCCGCGTCGAAGGCGTTCCGGGTCCGCAGTTCGAGCCAGGCCGGAGCACCGCCCTTGCCGACGCTCCAGTCGGGGATCACCTCGCCCTCCCAGATGCCGAAGACGGCACCCTCCCGGTCCGAGGCGAGCGCGGCCCGCCCGGTCCCGAAGCGCAGCGGCCCCACGGCCACCGTGGCGCTGCGCTCCCGGATGCGCGCCGCGGTCAGGTCGGCGTCGTCGACGGCGAAGTACGGCGTCCAGGCGACCGCCACCGCGAGGCGCGGCGCCAGCGCGCCGATCCCGGCGACCGGAGCCCCGTCGCGCAGGGCGACGGAGAACTCCTCACCCAACCGGGTGGAACGGAACTCCCAGCCGAACACACCCCCGTAGAAGCTCTCGGCGGCGCGGAGATCGCGGGTCATGAGACTGACCCAGCAGGGGGCGCCGGACACCGCATGGCTCGAGGTCGACACAACCTTCATCCATCCGTCGTGGACGCGTGATCGGTTCCCATCCCACCGTACCCCCGGAGAGATCGCCATTCCGGCGGGCCGTACCGGTACGGCGTGCGAAGTCCCCACCGGTACGAAAGCCTGAAAGCGTGAGGGACGTGCGCGCTGCGCTGCGAAAAGTGGTGGCCGACCTGTACGCGCGGCGCCGGGACCCGGCGGTCGTGCAGACCGTCAGGTCCGCGGTCGCGGCCACGATCTCCTATGTCGTCGCTCTCCAGCTGAGCAGCGAGCCCGCCCCCCTGACCGCCCCGCTCACCGCGCTGCTCGTCGTCCAGGTGACTCTCTACTCCACGCTCACCACCGGCATCCGACGGGTCAACGCGGTGGTCGTCGGCGTCGTCATCGCCATCGCCTTCAGCGCCCTGGTCGGCCTCACCTGGTGGAGTCTCGGGCTGATCATCCTGGCCTCGCTGGTGGTGGGCCGTTTCGTGCGCGTCGACGAGTTCGTGCCCGAGGTCGCGATCAGCGCGATGCTCGTCCTCGGCGTCACCCAGGTCACCGACACCGCCTGGGACCGGGTCCTGGAGACCCTCATCGGGGCGATCGTCGGTCTGACGTTCAACACGGTCCTCGCCCCGCCGGTCTGGGTCGGCTCGGCCGGTGAGTCCATCGAGGACCTGGCGCGCCGTATGCGCCGGCTGATGCTGGGCATGGGCGAGGAACTCGCCACCCCCACGACCGTCGCGCACGCCGCCGCGCGCCTCCACGAGGCACGCCGGCTCGACAACGACGTGGCCGACGTCGACGCGGCCCTGCGGCAGGCCGAGGACAGCCTCCGGCTCAACCCGCGCGTCAAGGAACAGGAAGGAGTCCTGTACCGCATCGTGCTGCGCACCGGGCTCGACACCCTGGAGATCTGCGCCGTCGTCCTGCGGGTCATGGCCCGCACGCTCACCGACCTCGCCAAGGAGCGCAAAGGCGCGGAACTCTTCCCCGAGGACCTCGCGCTCGCGCTCGAAGACCTCCTGGCCCGCGTCGCCGACACCCTCGTGAGCTTCGCCGTCCTGGTCTCCACCCACGTCAGCGAGGACGCCGACGCCGCCGAGGAACGGCTCGCCGGCGAACTCCGCGCGGCGCGCGCCGTCCGCGACCACACGGCCGACCTCCTGCTCCAGGTCGTCCAGCGCGACGCCCGCCACTGGCAGCTGTACGGGGCGCTCCTGGCCGAGATCGACCGGATCCTCGACGAGCTGGACCTCGACCACCGCGGGCGCCGCCTCATGGAAGAACTCGACCGCCACTCGCGCGAACGCGCAGGGCGGCGGCCGAGGCTGTCGGCGCTCCGCGACCGACTGGGGGTCTGAGGGACTTCGGCTGGGGGACATGGGGGAATTCGGAAATCCGGCCGTCAACGCCGGTCGTTCATCAGCTCCTGGAACGAACTCATACAAGGGGTGCAGTGACGGTCGGTCCTCTCGCGCTCCTCCAGCGGCTCCTCGTGGAGCGACTGCCCGCACAGGGCGGTCGCGGTGCCGATGGCGGCCACGTGCCAGACGAAGATCCCGTCACGGGGCGCTATGCCGACGTGCATTTCGTACATGGTCGTCTCCATGCTCGGCGGACTCTTGCCCTTCCAGTGCACCCGACGGAGGGCCGGTTGCACGCCCGGAGGGCGGCTGTTCGGGTGACGCGCCCCGCGCCGCCGCCTACCAGGCTGCCCGGGGGCCGGATGGCTACGCTGGAGCAGGGGGCGAGGACGGCGAACCGGTCGGAGGCGACCCCATGAGACGACGCCACCACTTTCACATCGACCACGCGGGGCACTCCGTCAGCGTCACGGTCCAGACCGGCCACAAGGCCGTCGTCGAGGTCCTTGTCGACGGCAAGGAGACGGGGTACGCCACGACCGGTCACGACCGCCCCGTGACCGTGCACATCGAGCTGCCGACCGACCCGCCGACGCCCGCGACGGTCCGCGCCGCGGCCGGTCCCGGGATCCCCCGCTGCGTCCTGGAAGCACCGGGCACCGAGCCGCAGGTCATGTCACCCCGGCTCTACTGACGGCCCGCGCCCGCCGCCCGACCACGCGCGGGCCCCCGTGACACACCCGCCGCCGCGCCCTCGGGCCGGCGGCGCCGGTCGAGCACCGGACAGCGTCCTTCCGCACGCCCCCTTCCGCACGCCCCCGCCCCTACGCAGGCGGGGGCGCCCCGTTGTGCCCGACGACCGGCACGACCCGCGGCATCCGCATGCCCACACCCCGACGAACCACCCACCGCGGGGGAAACCCGACCCGACCGACACACCGTCAGGTCAACACTGGGTAACGCCAACGGGCTTATGGGGTTGAACACTTCCTTCCGCATGCCGGTCTCTGGGATCTTGCGTCCCACCCCCTACAACACAGGGCCCGGCAGGCGCCACCAGCGTCACCGGGCCATCGGAGGACGCATTGTTTTCCCACATACCCAGCCGGCTGAGACTCTCCGCCGTGGCCGTCGCCGCTCTCGGCTCGGCCGTCGCGCTCACCGTGCCCGTCGGAGCCGCCCAGGCCGCGCCGACGACCATCCCGGAGCCCACGGCAGCCTCCGCGGCCCAGGCCGGCTCCACCGCCTCTGCCGCGTCCGCCGCCTCCGCCGCCCGCGCGGCCAAGGCGGCCGTTCCGGCGGCCTGGGCGGCCGGCACCCGGGCCTACCTGGTCATCACCGCTCCCGGTGACACCACGGCCGTCCGCACGGCGGTCGCGAACAACGGCGGCACCGTCTTCGCCTCGTACGACGCCATCGGCGTCGTGGTGGCCCACTCGACGTCGACCGGCTTCGCCCCGGCGATGCGCGCCGTCTCCGGGGTCCAGCAGGTCGGCGCCACCCGCACCTCCGACGTCCCCGCCGACGCCTACAACCCGGCGCTGCCCAGCAACCCGTCCCAGTCCGCCGCGCCGTCCACCGAGCCGGTCCGCTCGGACATGACGCAGATCAAGGCCGACCAGGCCTGGGCGATCAGCACCGGTTCCCCGACGGTCAAGGTCGGCATCCTGGACACCGGCGTGGACGACCAGCACCAGGACCTGGCGCCCAACTTCAACGCCGCCGACTCGGTCTCCTGCGCGTACGGCAAGACGGACACCCGGGCCGGGGCGTGGCGTGACGTCGACACCCACGGCACGCACGTCGCCGGTACGGTCGCGGCCGCCAAGAACGGCAAGGGCGCCATCGGCGTCGCGCCGGGCGTGAAGATCTCCTCGGTCCGCATCGCCGAGCCGGGCAGCACGCTGTTCTTCGCGGAGAACACCATCTGCGGGCTCGTCTGGGCCGGTGACCACGGCTTCAAGGTCACCAACAACAGCTACTACACGGACCCGTGGCAGTTCAACTGCCCGAACAACGTGGACCAGGCGGCCATCCTGGAGGGTGTGGGCCGCGCCCAGAAGTACGCGGAGGGCAAGGGCTCGCTGCAGGTCGCGGCGGCCGGCAACGCCAACTACGACCTGGCGAACAAGACCACCGACACCTCCTCGCCCAACGACTCCACCCCGGTGACCCGGACCATCACCAACGACTGCCTCGACATCCCGGCGGAACTGCCGGGCGTCGTCACGGTCGCGGCGAACGGCACCAACGGCTCGTCCAAGGCGTCCTTCTCCAACTTCGGCCGTGACGTCATCGAGGTGTCGGCGCCCGGCGAGTCCGTCTACAGCACGGTCCCCGGCGGCAAGTACTCCTCGCTGAGCGGCACCTCCATGGCCTCCCCGCACGTGGCGGGCGTGGCGGCGCTCCTCGCCAGCGCCAACCCGGGCGCCACCCCGGCGGACATCCGTACGAAGCTGGGCGTCCAGGCCACCGACCTGGCCTGCCCGTCGGACAGCCGGTGCACCGGCACCACGGCCAACAACAGCTTCTTCGGCGAGGGCCGCGTCGACGCGCTGAAGGCGGTCGGCGGCACCACCCCGCCCCCCGGCGCGTACTTCGAGAACCTCACCGACGTCGCGATCTCCGACAACGCCACCGTCGAGAGCTCCCTCACGGTCAGCGGGGTGACGGGCAACGCCCCGGCCACCCTCAAGGTCGGGGTGGACATCAAGCACACGTACATCGGTGACCTGAAGGTCGACCTCGTCGCCCCCGACGGCACGGTCTACACCCTGCACAACCGGACCGGCAGCGGCACGGACAACATCCTCCAGACCTACACCGTCAACGCCTCCGCGGAGGTCGCGAACGGCGTCTGGAAGCTCCGTGTGAACGACAACGCCAACCAGGACACCGGCAAGATCGACGCCTGGAACCTGACCTTCTAGGCCTTACCCGGGCGCCCTTCACCGTTCCGGCGGGGGCGCCCGGACTCCGGTCCGGAGTAGAGGTGGTCGACCTCGGGCCGCAGATCCAGTATGTCGAGGAACTCCGCGAGCTCGGCCCGGTCGGTCGTCCGGCTCGCGACGGCCCGCCGAGCCGCACGACGGCGCTCTCCGGGACCCCGGCGCCCGGGCGAACCGTCGCTCTCCTCAGTGACGTCCATGACGAGATCCGACCACACCACGGGCCCCCGCGCACGGTCAGTACACGCCGAGGAAGATGCCTCCGGGCGTGTCGAGGTTGTCGTTGTGCAGGTGGAACGCCCGCAGCGACCGGGCGATCTCGCGCTGCGAGAGGAACGCGTCGCGGTCCAGGTCGAGACGCTCGAAGACGCCCGGGTCCTGCTCCCCGGTGACACCCCAGACGGCGAGATACGCGGTGAACTCCTCGCCGCTGACCCGCTTGTCGCCCTTCGTGTCCATGATGCGGAAGACGGCCGCCGCGAGGTCTTCGAGCAGTTCGGGCCGGTCGCTGTCGTAGCCCACCGCGCGATGGGCGTCGACGAATCCGTCCTGGTCCAGCCGATCCCGTCCCGGCACCGACTGGGTGAGCAGCCCCAGCCACTGCGCCCAGTACGCACGCTCCAGGGCCTGGATCCGGGAATCGTCCGCCGTCAGCCCGTAGACCGTCGCGTACGCCCGCACGACCCGCTCGTGGTCGGACCAGGTGACGAATCCGTCGCCGTCGGAGTCCATCACCTCGAAGAGGCGTCGGAGCCTACGGGTGATCGGATCGAGCGTCGGCATGCGGGGATCCTTCCGTCGGAGGGGGTCGTACCGAGAGGGACGGCAGAACCCCCAGTGTGGTTGCCCGCGAGCGCCCCGGTGTGCCGCACCACCCACGCGCCGCGCACGAGAAGGAGCGCGAGACGGCGCACGAGAACGCGCGCGGACCGGCGCCGTACGCCACCATCGACGCCATGGACCACGGTCCCGGCGCTCCCGCGCACGTCGTGTCCGCGCTCGTCCGGGAGCTGGCCCGACGGGCCGATCCGGGGCGCCTGCGGCAGGACGTCGACTTCCTCGCCGACCGCCCGCGCGGCCGGACCCACGCGCCCGACGCCATGCTCCGCGCCGAAGCGTATGTGGCCCGTCGGCTGGCCGAGGCAGGCTGGCTGACCGAACGGCGGCCGTTCGACGTCCGGTGGCGCCCCGGCTGCACCGACCGTCCTGGTGGCGCGCGCCTGTCGCCCTTCCGCTTCCGCGTGCACCGGCGGCTCACCGGAGCCAACCTGCTGGCCCGGCTGCCCGACGGAGCCGACGGGGGCGACCGGCACGACCGGGGCGACGAGGACGTCCGGAACGACCGGGGCGACCGGCCGGCCGTGCTCGTCGGAGCCCACCTGGACACCGTCGCGGGCAGCCCCGGCGCCGACGACAACGCCTCCGGAGTCGCCGCACTGCTGGAGGTGGCACGGCTGCTCGCCGGGCTGCCCCGGCCACCCGCGGTGCGCCTCGCCTTCTTCGACATGGAGGAGCTGGGGTTCGTCGGCGCGCGGGTCGTCGCCCGCGCGGCCGGCCGGGGGCAGCGGATCGCCGGGATGCTCTGCCTGGAGTCCGTCGGCTGCTTCGACACCGAACCCGGAACGCAGACGGTCCCGCCGGGGTTCGGGACGGTCTTCCCGGGCGCGGCCGGAGCCGTCCGCGCGAACGGGCGGCGCGGCGACTTCGTCCTCGTCGTCCACCGCCGGTCCTCGGAGACGGCAGCCGGCCTGTGGCGCCGGGCGGCCGCGGCCACGGACCCGCGCCTGCCCGTCGTCACCCTTCGGGACCCCCGCCCCGACGGCCCGCTCGGCACCCTCGCCGGACTCGCCGTGCCTCCGGTGAACCATCTCGGCCGCAGCGACCACGCGGCGTTCTGGAACGCGGGCATCCCGGCCGTCCTGCTCACCGGCACGGCGAACTTCCGCAACCCCCGCTACCACCGCCCCACCGACACCCCGGACACCGTCGACCACGAGCGCCTGGCGGCCGTCGCCGTCGCCACCGCGGTCACCGCCGCTCTCTGGCAGCCACCCGGCCCGTCCCGGCCCTTCCGTCCGCGCCGTCACCGCCCGTAGCCGTATCGGAGGCGGAATCGGGCCAGCGGACCTACCGTGGTCGGACAGCGCGATCACGACCGATCCCGTTACCGAGGAGGCTGCGATGGAGCAGCGCTTTGTCTGGGTGACCACGCGCCGCATCACGCCGGGCGCCCTGGAGGAGTTCGAGCAGGCCTGGCGCCCCGGATTCTCTCCCGACGGCCTGCACAAGGCCTACGCCTACTGGACCGAGGACGGCCAGGAGATCACCGGCGTCTCGCTCTGGGACTCCAAGGAGGCGTGCGACGCCTGGCGGTCCTCCGACGCGGAACGCCAGCGCCGCGAGACGATGGCGCCGTTCGTCGTCGAGGAGAACGAGGCCTTCTACCGGGGCGGCGAACTCGGCCTGCCCGGACGGTGACCACGCACGGCGCTACGGATAGGTCCGTACGTCGTCGGTGTACTCGCGGGCCCGCTCCCGGACGAGATCCGGCAGCGTCCCCGACGCCAGGTCCGCGAGGGTCGTCCCCTCCAGGACCTGGCGCAGACTCGCGCGCACCGCGCGCCAGACGTCCGGCATCGGCGCCGCCGCCCCCTGGTACTCCAGACCCGTCAGCTTCAGGTCGCGCACGCTCACCAGCGGACCGTCCATCGCCCGGATCACATCGGCGAGGGTGATCTCCCCGGACGGTCTGGAGAGGGTGTACCCGCCGTCCGGGCCGCGCACGCTCCGCACCAGCCGGGCCTGCCGCAACTCGCTGAGGACGACGAAGAGGAAGCGGACCGGGATGTCCTGCCGGCCCGCGATGTCCTCCGCCTTGAGCGGCCGGTCGGGGGAGCAGGCGAGCTCCGCCATGGCCCTGACCGCGTAGTCCGTTCGCGCTGAGATCCTCACCGCCTCAATGTCTCACGCCTGGCGCGAAACCGATCCGGCCCCCGGCGCACGGGGCGGGGCGGCCTTGTCATTGCACATTGTTCATCGACATAGTGAACAACGTTCCGCAGTGCCCGCCCCGGCCGGAGGTCCCTCGTGCCCATGCCCGTGCCCCTGCCCGCGTCCGCCCCCGCGCCGACGGTCCCGGGCCGTCCGCGGCCGACCGTGGCCGTCGTCGGCGCGGGCGCGGCCGGCGCGCTCGTCGCCGTCCAGCTGTGCGAGACGGCCGCCCGCCGGCGGATCCCGCTCGACCTCGTCCTCGTCGACCCCGCCGCCGAGGCCGGACGCGGCACGGCGTACGCCACCGAGGTCCCCGAACACCGGCTCAACGTGCCGGTCGGCGGGATGAGCTGCTACCCGGACGACCCCGGCCACTTCCGGCGCTGGCTCTGCCGCCACGGTGAATCGACCGTCACCGAGCGGGACTTCGCGTCCCGGCACCGCTTCGGCTCCTACCTCGCCGACACCCTCGGACGCGCCATCATCACGGCCCACGGAACCGTCGCCGTGCGCCGGCTGCGGACGCGGGCGATCCGCTGTGCGGAGACGGCCGACGGGCGGTTCGAACTGCGCCTCGCCGACGGCGGGACCGTCACGGCCGACACCGTCGTCCTGGCCACCGGGCCCGCCGCGGGCACCGCGCGCTGGGCCCCGGCCGAACTGCGCGGCTCCGAGCGGTTCGTCGCAAGCCCCTGGGCGCCAGGCGCGCTCGACGGGGTGGGGCCGCACGACGACGTGCTGCTCGTCGGCGCGGGCCTGACCGCCGTCGACCTCGCGCTCGTCCTCGACCGGCCCGGCCGCACCGTGCACGCCCTCTCACGCAGCGGTCTGCTGCCCCGCCCCCACGCCGTCGCGCCGCTGCCGCCCGTACCCGCTCCGCCCGGCCTCACGGCGCTCCCGCTCCGCCGGCTGCGCACCGCGCTGCGGCTCCACTTCGCCGCCTCGCTGCGCGACCACGGCGACTGGCGCCCCGCACTCGACGGACTGCGCCCCGCCATCGCCGCGCTCTGGCAGGGGCTCACCGACGAGGAGCGGGCCGAGTTCCTCGAACGCGACGCGACCCGGTGGAACGTCCACCGCCACCGGATGGCTCCTGCCACCGCCGAGACGATCGCCCGGGCCCGCGCCGCCCGCCGCCTGCGCGTCCACTCCGGCCGGATCGCCGCCGTCCGCACGACGGACGACGGCCGGATCGCCGTCGCGCTCGCCGACGGCCGGGAACTGACGGCGGGGTGGGTCGTCGACTGCACCGGCCCCGGGCTCCGGACCGACCCGGCGGACGACCCGCTGTGGGGCGGGCTCCTCGCCGACGGCCTGGCCGCCCCCGGCCCCCTCGGCATCGGCGTCGCCACCGACGCCGGCCGGCTGCGCGACGCCCACGGCGGCACCGGCAGGCCGCTGTTCACCCTCGGCGCGCCCCGGCGCGGCGAGCTGTGGGAGACGACCGCGATCCCCGAGATCAGGGCACAGGCCAGGGAGGTCGCCGAGTCCGTGCTCGCACCCCTCACCCGTACCCCGCAGCCGACCCGCCGACGGCCCACCGACCAGTTCGGGCTGCCGCTGTCGACCCACGCCGCGGCCGCCGCCGCCTTCCGCAGCGGCCTCGGCCGGGTCGTCACCGTACGGGCCAAGTCCGCAGAGGCGTTCGCCCGGGCCACCGCCCTCGACCCCGGCTTCGCCCTCGGGCACGCCGCGCTCGCCCTGCTCGGCCACGAGTGCGGCGCCGATCTCGACGTACAGCGCGAACTCGCCGACGCCCAGCGCAGCGTGGCCGAGCGCGGCGACGACCGGGAACGCTCCTTCGTCGACGTCGTCACCCGCCGGATCCGGGCCCATGACGCCGGTGGTTCGGCCGAAGGCGACGGGGGAGCGGACGGCGACCGGGCACTCGTCGCCCACCTCGACCGCTACCCCGGTGACGCCTTCGCGCTGAGCATCGCCGTGCCCACCATCGCCTTCTCCGGCGTGGGCGACCTCGACGGCACGCTGGCCCGCCGTATCGTCGAGCACACCGCGCCCGCCTACGACGGGCACTGGTTCCCCACCTCGCTGCTCGCCTTCGTCCGGCAGGAGCAGGGCCGCATCGACGAGGCGGGCGCCCTCGCCACGGCGGCCCTGGCCGTCGAACCCGCGTCAGGACACGCCGTCCACGCCCTCGCCCACGTCCACTACGAGTCCGGCGACCACCGTGCGGGCCGCGACTGGCTCGACGGCTGGATCGGCGGCCAGGGTCGCGGCGCCGTGCACCGCGCCCACTTCTCCTGGCACGTGGCGCTCCACGAACTCGCCCTGGACGACTCCGAGGCGGTACGCCGCCGCTGGTTCGCCCAGCTCGCACCGCGGCAGGTGAACGGCGTCCGCGCCCTGGTCGACTCCGGCTCCCTCCTGTGGCGGGCCAGGATGACCCGGAACTGGACCGGAGCCGTACCCGTCGACGGGGTCCTCGACGCCGTCGAGCGCGACCTCCTCGAACGTCCCGCGACCGCGTTCACCGCCCTCCACGGGGCGGTAGCCCTCACCGCAGCCGGCGATCTGCCCGCGCTCCGGAGGCTGCGCACCCACGCCTGCGGCGCCGACCCCGTCCAGCGCGAGGTCATCGCCCCGCTCTGCCGCGCCCTCGAAGCCGTCCTGGAGGAACAGTGGACGACCGCGGTGGAGGGGCTGCGTGCCCTGCAGCCGGCCCTGCGCCGCGTGGGCGGCAGCGCCGCCCAGCGCGAGATCGTCGAGGAGACCCTCCTGTACGCCCTCCTCGAAGCCGGTCAGAGCGACGCGGCCCGCCACCTCCTGGAGGAACGGCTCGACCGCCGCGCCTCCCCGCTCGACCGGCGCCGGCTGGCCGACCTGCCCGGGTGAACGGGGTCAACCCCCCTCGATCAGACGGTGCAGGAGGTCCGCGGCGGCGCGGCCGAACGACGGGTCGTTGAGGTGCGTGTCGGCCTCCACCACGTCGACCGCGCTGCCGCGCAGCCCGTCCCGGACGGCGTCGAACAGCGCCTCGTCCACCTCCGGATCGTGGTACGGCCCGCCCGGCCCGCCGAGCGTGGACAGCCCGCGCAGCGGCAGGAGGACGGTCGTGGGACCGGTGGCGGACCGCAGCTTCGCCGCGACGCGCGCGCCGAGCTCCGCGCACTCCTCGGCCGTCGTCCGGACCACCGAGACCGACGGGTTGTGCACCCGCACGTCACGGTCGAGCACCCGCTCGGGGACCGTGTCGAGGGGGCCGAACTTCACCAGGTCGAGCGCTCCGGGGCTCACCACCTGCGGAACCCCCGCGCGCCCGGCGGCGAGCAGCCGGTCGGGCCCCGCCGTCAGGATCCCCCCGCAGAGGTCGTCCGCGAGTTCGCAGAGCGTCAGGTCCAGGACGCCCGCGAAGAGCCGCTGCTCCGCGAGCGACTCCAGGGTCCGGCCCCCGGCCCCGCTCGCGTGGAAGACCAGCACCTCGTAGCCGAGTTCGGTCAGCCGCGCCCGCGCCGCGTCGACGCCCGGCGTCGTCACCCCGGCCATGCTCGCGGCGATCAGCGGCCGCTCGCCGTCCGCGGCGGGCCCGGGGACGGCCGTCGCGAAGCCCCGCGCCATACCGGCCACCGCGTCGACGGCGTTCGCCAGTATCGGGGCCGACACCCGGTTGACCCCGGCGATGTCGACCACGCTGTACATCAGCGTGATGTCCGCCGAGCCGACATAGGGCGCGACATCGCCCGAGGCCATCGAGGAGACCATCACCTTCGGCACCCCCAGCGGCAGCGCCCGCATCGCCCGTGTCGCGATCGACGTACCGCCGCTGCCGCCCAGCGCAAGCACCCCGTGGAGCCTGCCCTCCGCGTGCAGCCGCCGCACGACCTCCGCCGCCCCGCGCGCCATCGCGGTCACGGCCGCGCCACGGTCTCCCTCGCTCCGTAACCGTTCCAGGCGCACGCCCGCCGCCCGCGCCACCTCGGCGCGCGGGACGTCGGCGGGTATCCGCGGGCTCCCGATCACCCCCGTGTCGACCACGATGACCTCGACCCCGCGGCGCTCCAGCCGCTCGCGCAGCCACCCGTACTCAAGGCCCTTGGTGTCCAGCGTGCCCACCAGCACTACGATCGCCATCCCCGTACTGTCCGGCGAAGTCGACAAGACGACAAGGGTGTGGCGGCCCGACGCCAGACGGCATACTGACCCCCCTTGATCACCACGACGAACGAGGAGAGTCATGACCGCCAGTTTCAAGACCGTCATCGAGGTGGGTCCGGACCATCTCGACCAGGCCCGGGCCATCGACCGGCTGTTCCAGGAGGCGATCGCGCCCGCCACCGTCAACTTCGACTTCGAGAACATCCACCAGGCCGCGGTCGCCGTGCCGGACAGCGCCGTCGTGAAGATGGTGCGCGGCTGGGGGCTCCAGGAGCACGCGCCCGTCATGGTCATGGTGCTCTCCCTCAAGGAGGCCGTGCGCCAGGCGCTGCCCGGCGAGTTCGCCGAGGCCCGGTTCTGGGACACCGTGGAGCGGGAACTCGCCGACGCGTTCACCGGACTCGCCGCGCAGGAGGGCGGACCGGGACTCGCGTACTACGACGAGGGTCCGGACCGGACGAGCTACTACCGGGACCTGTTCTTCGCCCTGCAGGACGAGGAGACCGGGGACCACATGTACGCGATCGCCTTCTGCATCGACGTGACCGTCGGACTGGAGAAGGAGAAGGCCGCCGCTCTGGAGATCACGGACATCGCGCCGTACGCGATCCGGCTCAACGCGATCGTCCTGCGCCAGGAGTTGCGCCTCGCGGCCTGACGGCCGTCCGGACGTGCGGTGAAACCGCACCGGCCCGCCGTCCCGGGCCGGACCCGCAGGGAACCTAGACTGACCGCATGGCGAAGTACTTCGACGTGCACCCCGAGAACCCCCAGCGCCGCACCATCAGCGGTGTGGCCGACAGCATCCGCTCCGGCGCGCTCATCGCGTACCCGACGGACTCCTGCTACGCGCTGGGATGCCGCATCGGCAGCCGCGACGGCATCGGCCGGATCCGTTCGATCCGTGAGCTCGACGACCGCCACCATTTCACCCTGATGTGCCAGAACTTCGCGCAGCTCGGCCAGTTCGTGCACGTCGACAACGACGTGTTCCGCGCCGTGAAGGCGGCGACGCCCGGCAGCTACACCTTCATCCTGCCGGCGACCAAGGAAGTCCCGCGCCAGCTGCTGCACCCCAAGAAGAAGACCGTCGGTGTCCGGATCCCGGACCACGTGGTGACCCAGGCGCTCCTGGAGGAGCTCGGCGAGCCGCTGCTCTCCAGCACGCTGCTCCTGCCCGGCGAGGACGAACCGATGACCCAGGGCTGGGAGATCAAGGAGCGGCTCGACCACGCGGTGGACGCCGTCCTCGACTCCGGTGACTGCGGCACCGAGCCGACGACCGTCATCGACTTCTCGAGCGGCGAGCCGGAGGTCGTACGCCGAGGAGCGGGCGACACCGCGCGGTTCGAGTAGCCGGGCGTTCGCGACATGACCGTCATATCCCCTCGGTACGGCATTCTGCTGGCGGCGGCCGCCCTCCTGACGACCGCCGGATGCGGCCTCGGGGCCGAACTCGACCGCGAGGCCGACCCCGAACGGACCGGTGCCCACGCCGTTGAGGCCCCGCCGCCCATGGAGGTCCCCGCTCCCGGTCCGTCCGGCCCGGGCGCCCCGCCCGATCCGACCGCCACGGAGGGCTGTCCGGAGTCCGGTGTCCGGGTGACGACCGGAATGGTCAACGTGGCCATGGGGCTGCGCGCCATGCCGGTGACGCTCACCAACTGCGGTACGGGCGAGCAGCGCGTCAACGGCTATCCGGACGTACGGGTACGGGACGTCGAACGCCGGCCCATGGACGTCACGGTGCTGAAGGGGCCCGGGCCCATCACCACGCTCGACGACCCGGGACCGCACCCGGTGGCGCTGAAGCCTGGGGAGTCCGCGCGCAGTGTCTTCGTCTGGCGCTACTCGGCCGTCGAGGCGTCGACCCTGCGGGGGAGCGGCGTCTACGTCGAGATCGCCCCGGCCGCGGGCGCGGAGCGCCGGACGGTGGTGCCGGAGGGCGGCCTGGACATCGGCGAGACGGGCCTGCTGGGCACGACGGCCTGGGAGAAGGTCACGGACTGACACGGGGCCGCGGGACGGGCCCGGGGGACGGAGCCGCGTGGGGCCCCGCCCCCCGGGGCCTCGTCAGACCGGGCGCCGCAGGCGGCTGGTTCGGGCGGCGGCCACCAGCTCGGCCACCGTGGCGAGTTTGACCCGGGGCCTGCCGGTCTCGTGGCCGCGGCCGCGTTCGGCCCGGTCGATCGCGGCCAGGCCACGGGCGTCGACGACCTCCGCGGCGCGTCTGCGGACCAGCCGCCGGAACGCCTGCGGGGTACGGGACGGGGTGGGCAAGGCACCCGCGACGGCGTCGGCCAGGAGCGTGCCCACCGTCTCCGCCGCGCAGGTCCGGTTGGCGCCGATCCCGCCCGAGGGACCGCGCTTGATCCAGCCGACGACGTACGTCCCGGGCATCCCGGTCACCCGGCCGCGCTCGTGCGGCACGGTGCCGGTCGCCTCGTCGAAGGGCAGCCCCGGCACCGGCACGCCCCGGTAGCCGACCGCCCGCACCACCAGACCGGCTGGGATCTCCCGCTCGCCCGGACCCTCCGTCACCCGTGCGGCCCGTACCGCCCCCTCGCCTGCCAGCGCCACCGGCGCGGAGTGGAACCGGAGCACGATTCGCCGCTCACCTTCCGAAGACGACGCCGGCGGGCGCGTCCAGTCCACGGCCTCCCGCGCCACGTCCCGGAGCAGCGCGGCCTTCTCGCCCGGCCCGGCGCCGTCGATCGCGGCGCCGGTCCGCGGATCGTGGTCGTCCACGACCAGCCGTACCCCGGGCAGATGGGTGAGGGCGAGGAGTTCGGAGGCGGTGTACGCCGCGTCCTCCGGGCCGCGCCGCCCGAGCAGCACCACCTCGCGCACCCGCGACGCGCGCAGGGCGGTGAGCGCGTGGTCGGCGATGTCGGTGCCGGCCAGGCTCTCCGGGTCCATGACGAGGATCCGGGCGACGTCGAGCGCGACATTTCCGTTGCCGACCACGACAACCCGCTCGGCGCCGGTCACGTCGATCGCGTCGGGGGCGCACTCGGGGTGGGAGTTGTACCAGGACACGAACGCCGTCGCCGAGACGCAGCCCGCAAGCTCCTCGCCCGGGACGCCCAGGCGGCGGTCGGTGGAGGCGCCCACGGCGTAGACGACCGCGTCGTGGTGCGCGGCGAGTTCCTCCGCCGTGACGTCCCTGCCGATCTCGACGCCCAGCCGCATCCGTACCCGGGGGTGGGTGTGGAAGCGGGCGAAGGTGTCACCGACCTTCTTGGTCGCCGGGTGGTCCGGCGCCACGCCGTACCGGACGAGACCGCCCGCCACGGGCAGCCGGTCGACCAGGGTCACCTCGGCGTTGGTGTGCAGCAGCAGGTCCTCGGCGGCGTACATGCCCGCCGGGCCGGTGCCGACGACCGCGACGCGGATCGGCGCGAAGTCCGAGGGCAGGCTCCGCTCGAAGGCCGGCGCGCCCCAGGAGTGGAAGTTCGGCCCGGGGGACCGGGCCGGAGGCTCCCGGTCGGCGAAGTACGCGGCGTTGACGGCCGCGTACCCGGCGTGCGCCGCCGAGAGGCTGTCCACCGGGAAGATCGCGTCCACCGGGCAGGCGTCGGCGCAGGCTCCGCAGTCGATGCACGTGGCCGGGTCGATGTGGAGCATCTCCGTGCTGCCGAACTCCCGTTCCTCCGGCGTCGGGTGGATGCAGTTGACGGGGCACACGGCGACGCAGGTGGCGTCGCTGCAGCACGTCTGGGTGATGGCGTAGGTCATGTCGTCGGCTCAGCTCAGCTCGGCTCGGTCCGGTCGGTCTGTGGTCAGATCAGGTGGGCGCGCTTGTAGAAGACGAGGGCCGGCCGGGTCAGGAGCCCGGCGGAGGAGAGGAACTCCATCAGGCCCGCGCAGCTGGACCGCATCAGCGACTTGCGGTGCTCGTTCGCCCTGGCCTCGCGCACGGCGCGCTCGACGTCGAGCCCGGCGCTCTCGTAGACCTTCCGGCCCACCATGCTGGTGACGATGACGTACGAGGCGATCGCGATGACCAGCGCGTGGAACTGACGGCGCGCCCGGCTCGCCCCACGGAGCCGCCTGCGCGTCTCCTCGCGGGCGAACTTCATGTGCCGCGACTCCTCCACGACATGGATGTTGTTGATCGTGCGGACGAACGGCACGACCCGCTCGTCTCGCATCCAGTCGCGCTGCATCACGTCGAGGACCTCTTCGGCCACCAGGATCGCCGCGTACGCCGCCTCGCCGAAGGCGACGGTCTTGAAGGCCCTGCCGAGTTCGACCGCGATCCGGCGCGGCCGGTAGGCGGGCGCACCGAGCTTCGCGGCGCCCCGGGCGAACATGATGGAGTGCCGGCACTCGTCGGCGATCTCGGTGAGCGCCCACTGGAACCGGGGCTCGGTCGGGTCCTTGGCGTACATGTCCCGCAGCACCATCTGCTGGAGGATCATCTCGAACCAGATGCCGGTGCTGGCCACCGAGGCGGCCTCCTGGCGGGTCAGCTCCTTGCGCTGAGGCTCGGTCAGCTCGCCCCAGTACGCGGTGCCGTAGAGGGTGCTCCACTCCGGGCTCGCGCCGTGGAAGTCCTTGTCCAGAGGGGTGTCCCAGTCGACCTCGGTGGCGGGGTCGTACGACAGTTTCGCGGCCGAGTCGAGCAGCCGCCGGGCGACCTCCTGCTCGGCGTGCCGTTCCTCGCTCCCCGGTCGGACGGTGCTGCTCGCCATGTGCGGCTCCTTGGATCGAGACGTCGCACGCTTGTTAGATGCGGCGTCTAGCAAGCTGTTAGACGGAACGTATAACAAGGGGGCCGTGCGGGCCTACCCCCGTGCGGGAAATCCCCTCGATGCCTCCACGTGTCCGGTCCCGTCCACGACCGGACGCCCCCATGAGGCAACCCACGGCGGCCGGTTGCCGTCCTCCGGTCACGACAGAGGCACTCGCCGACCACGAGGTGCCCGCACGACCGATCGTGAGGAAGACCGCTTTGATACGTGTCACACGCGCGGTGACCGCGGCCGTGGCGTTACTCGCTCTGGCCGCGGCGTCGCCCGGAACGGCGTTCGCCGAACCGTCCCCGGGTTCCCTGGCGCGGGCGGGGAACCCGCGTGGGGAAGGGGACGAGGGCAGGCTCCCCGAGGGCTGGCGCCTCACCGGCAAGGGCGCCGACCGGCAGCTCGTCTGGACGTCACCCGACCCCGTGCGCATGGGCGACGCCCGCGTCGAGTTCCACTCCGGGAACCGACTGCTCGGCATCCCCGTGCCCGCCGCCGACGGCAAGGCGTACCGGCTCCGGGCGGACGGCCTGCGGCTCGGCTCCGCGGACGAGCTGAAGGTGGTCGCCGGCGGGCGCCGCCTGGACGCTGGCGCCCCCGCGCCGGCCCGCACCGCCGGCGCCCGGCCCCCGGCGCGATCCGCGCTGACGGAGCCACCGTTCCCGGCCAACCCGGTGGACCCCGGAGTGCCCGGCGGCTACCGCACCGTCAGCGGCGAGTACGACCTGACTTCCGTACGGCTGCCCGGCTACGCCGAGCCCGTCGAGATGCGGGCCATGGTCGTCGGACCGAAGGGCGCGGAGGGCAAGCGGCCGCTCGCGCTGTTCCTCCACGGCCGTCACAGCACCTGCTACGGCTCCGGCGAGGAGGTGACCGGCGCCTGGCCCTGTGCCCCCGGCACCCGGCCGATCCCCAGTCACAAGGGATATCTGCGAGCCCAGCAACTGCTGGCCTCCCAGGGCTATGTGACCGTCTCGATCTCCGCCAACGGCATCAACGCCCAGGACAACCTCGCCGAGGACGCCGGAGCCCAGGCCCGCTCCTCCCTGGTCCGGCAGCACCTGGCCCGCTGGGCCGAGTGGTCCGAGAACCCGGCGGGCGCCCCGTCCGCCGTACGGGCCGCCTCGCCCGCCGACCTCTCCCGCGTGCTGCTCGTCGGCCACTCCCGGGGCGGCGAGGGCGTCAACCGCGCAGCGCTCGACAGCCTCCACCGTCCGCCCGCCGACCAGGACGGACACCAGGGCCCCGTGCGCTGGACCATCCGCGGCAACGTGCTGATCGGACCCACGATCTTCGGCCAGAACCCGGCCCCCGACGTGCCCTCGATGACCATGCTGCCCGGCTGCGACGGCGACGTCTCCGACCTCCAGGGCCAGATCTACGTCGACGGAACGCGCGGGGTGGGCGGCGGCGCCGCCCTCCAGAGCGCGGTCTACATGCCCGGTGCCAACCACAACTTCTTCAACAGCGAGTGGACCCCGGGACAGGCGGAGGCGCCCGCCTGGGACGACTTCTTCGAGGACGACTCGCGCGACCCGGTGTGCTCGCCGGGCACCTCCACCCGGATGAGCGCCGCGCAGCAGCAGACCGCGGGCGCGACCTACATCGCGGCCGCGGCCCAGCTGTTCGTCGCGGGCGACGACCGCGTCCGCCCGCTCCTCGACGGCAGCGGCCGGCGCGCACCCTCGGCCGGCACCGCGCGCGTCCTCAGCCACGCCGTCGGCGCGCACCGCACCCCCGCGTTCCTGCCCGGGCCCTCGACCGCCGTGACCGGCGGCCGGGTGTGCGCCCAGATCGACCCCGACCCCGACCGGGCCTGCCTGGCTCCCGACGCGAGCGGCCGGTCGCCGCACTTCGCCCACTGGGAGGCATCGCCCGAACCGGGCCGCGACGCCGTCGCGTTCCGCTGGAAGAAGGGGGCCGTCGGACCTCCGGTGACGATCCGCTCCGCCGGTCCCGTCTCGCTCAAGGGCTCCGAGGCGCTGGCGCTGCGCGTCATCCTTCCGCCCAACAGCACCGGCACGCACCTGGACGCAGCCCTCGTCGACTCCACCGGCAAGCGGGCGCGCCTCGGCGCGGCAGCCCGGATCGACGGCCTCCCCGGCAGCGACCGGACCACGTCCCTCTGGGCCCGTGAACTCCGCTTCCCCCTGGCCGCGGCCGTACGGTCCGGCCTGGACCTGAGCCGCGTCACGACCCTCGAACTGACCCCGCGCGGCGGCGCCGGAAGCGCGTGGCTGATGGACGCCTGGGGCTGGCGCCCCGGCACGCCGGAGGCCCGGCCGACCGCCATGCCCCGCGTCGACATCGGCCGGCTGACCGTCGACGAGGGCGACTCCGGGGTCCGTACCCTCCGGGTCCCCGTCACCGTCTCGGGCCAGGGCAGCGGACAGGTCCGCGTGTTCGTCCCCCGGCCGGGCACGGAGGAGGTCACGTCCACGGTCGTGACGGTACGCCCCGGCAGCCAGGACATCGACGTGCCCGTCGAGGTGCGGGGCAACACCCGCTACGGCTACGACGTCACCCAGGACGTCTCCGTGAAGGCCGTACGCGGCGTGGCCGTCGGCTCGCACCGGGGCGGGGTGACCGCCCGGAACGACGACGCGATGCCCACGGTGACGCTGACCCCGGTCGAGGCCGACGTCACCGAGGGCCGGCCGCTGACCTGGCGGCTGACCCTGTCCGCCGCCGCCGACGTGGAGGTGGGCGGCTCGCTCGCCCTCCTGCCGGTGGCCGGCGGCGCCGAGCTGTCCACGGCGGACGTCGGACGGAGCTGGCTGGAGGAGCACTTCGGCGAGCCCCCGGCCCGTCCGGTGCCGCTCTCGGGCCTGTGGGAGGGCGAGGCCCCGGCCTTCTCGGTACAGGTGCCCGCCGGGCGGACGTCCGCCGAGGTGAGCATTCCCACGGTCACGGACACGGTGCGCGAACCGACCGAGTACCTGCGCAGCCGGCTCATCACGTACGACGCGGACTGGGAGCCGCACGAGGGCCCGGAGTTCAAGGGCTCGGTACGGGACGCCGCCTAGCGCGGGCCGGCCTCATGGACCGGACGGGGGGGGGGGGGGGGCCCCCCCCCCCCCCCCCCCCCCCCCCCCGCCCGCCCCCCCCCCCCCCCCCCCCCCCCCCCCCCCCCCCCCCCGCCGCCGGGGGGGGGGGGGCCCCCAA
>NZ_JBICBL010000001.1:0-432826 GCF_043089925.1 Streptomyces sp. NPDC013457 | reverse complement strand
GCGGGGGCGGGGGGCGCGGGGGGGGGGGGGGGGGCGGCCCGGGGGGGGGGGGGGGGGCGTGGGGGGTGGGGGGGGGGGGGCCCCCCCCCCCCCCCCCCCCCCGTCCGGTCCGCAGGCCGTCGCCGGCCCTGAGCCCACCGCCCATAACCCTTGGCGTCCGGGCCCTGGCTCCGTCGATCATGCTGGTGCCGACGCCGCCGTACAGCGAGGACCGCCGTGACCGACACACCGCACCCCTTCCAGCTCCTCCCCGGAGCGCCGGACTCGCCGGTGCTCCTCCATGTGCCCCACTCCTCCCGTGAACTGCCCCCGGACGTCCGGGACGGGATCGTGCTCGGCGACGAGGAGCTCGCGCGCGAGCTGGACCACATCACCGACGCCCACACGGCCGAGATCGCCGCCGTCGCCGCCCGGACCGCGGCCGCCACGCCCTGGCGGTTCGTCAACCGGCTCTCCCGGCTGGTCGTCGACCCCGAGCGCTTCCCCGACGAGCGCGAGGAGATGCGCGCGGTGGGGATGGGCGCGGTCTACACCCGCACCACGCACCGCGCGGGACTCCGGCCGGACACGTTCGACGCGCGGCCGCTCCTGGACCGCTACTTCACGCCGTACGCGCGGGCCATGACGGCCGCCGTCGAGGAGCGGCTCGCGGCCGCCGGCCGGGCCGTGATCATCGACGTGCACTCGTACCCGACGGAAGCGCTCCCCTACGAGCTGCACGGCGACGGACCGCGCCCCCCGTTCTGCCTCGGCACCGACGCCTTCCACACACCGCCCGCGCTGCTGGACGCGGCGCGGAGGGCGTTCGCGCCGTTCGGCGGGATCGGGACGGACAGCCCCTTCGCGGGAACGTACGTACCGCTGGACCACTACGGCCGTGATCCGCGCGTCACCGCCCTGATGATCGAGATCCGCCGCGACGTCTACATGACGGAGCCCGGCGGCCCCGCCGGACCCGGCCTCGAAACGCTCGGCGCAGCCCTGGCTGCCCTGGTCGAAGAGGCCGGGGCGGCGCGCGGCTGAAATCCCCGGTGCGGCGGCCCTCTCCGGCCGATGCTGGGACGCATGAACGCCACTCGCCCCCTCCGGCCGCCGACCCGAACGGACCGGCTGCTCGCCGCGGTCGGCGGGGTCCTCTCCGGCTATGTCGCCCTGGCCGTCGCCGACCTCCTCGCCGGGTGGATCCGCCACGAGGCGGGCCCGGTCACGGCCGTCGGCGACGCCGTCGTCGACCGGACCCCGACCGCGGTCGAGCAGTGGGCGATCCGTACCTTCGGCCAGAGCGACAAGGCCGTCCTCCTGGCGGGCATCCTGCTCGTCCTCGCCCTGCTCGCCGCCGCGCTGGGGGTGCTCGCGCTGCGCCGGCGCCGGGCCGCGGCCGCCGGCGTCCTCGGCCTCGGTGTCGTCGGCGCCCTCGCGGCCGTGAGCCGGCCCGACTCGGACTCCGTTCTCGACGTCGTGCCCTCGCTCGTCGGCGCGGTGGCCGGAGCCCTCCTGCTGTACGTCCTCGTCGGCCGGCTCCTCGCCCCGGACACCGGGGAGCTGCCGGACGCGGCCGCCCGGGCGGACCGCAGGAGCTTCCTCGTCGTCGCCGCCGCCACGGGCCTCGCGGCGACCGGCGCCGCCGCGCTCGGCCGGGCCTCGGGATCCGTCGCGGGCGAGAGCGCCACGGCGTCCCGCGACGCCCTGCGGCTGCCCCGGCCCGCCTCGCCCGCGCCGGCCGTGCCCCCCGGGGCCCAGCTCGACGTTCCGGGCATCGGGCCCTTCATCACCCCGAACGGGGACTTCTACCGCATCGACACCGCGCTCGTCGTCCCCAAGGTCGACGCCGACGACTGGCGGCTGCGGATCCACGGGACCGGCGTGAGCCGTGAACTCTCCCTCACCCTTCCGGAGCTGATGGCGCGCACGGTCGTGGAGCGGGACATCACCCTCGCCTGCGTCTCCAACGAGGTCGGCGGAGACCTCGTCGGCAACGCCCGCTGGCTCGGTGTACGCCTCGCGGACCTGCTCCGCGAGGCGGGGGTGCGCCCGCCCTCCGAAGGCGGACCGGCCGACCAGCTCGTGGCCCGCTCCGTCGACGGCATGACCATCGGCACCCCCGTCGAGGCCGTGATGGACGGCCGGGACTCCCTGCTCGCCTTCGGCATGAACGGCGTCCCCCTGCCCCTGGAGCACGGCTTCCCCGTCCGCATGATCGTCCCCGGGCTGTACGGGTACGTCTCCGCCTGCAAATGGATCGAATCCGTCGAGCTCACCACCTTCGACGCCTACGACGCCTACTGGGTCCCGCGAGGCTGGGCGGCGCAGGCGCCGGTCAAGACCCAGTCCCGGATCGACACCCCACGCGCGCTCGCCCGCCCGGCGGCCGGCGCGGTCATGATCGCCGGGGTGGCCTGGGCCCAGCACCGCGGCATCGCGCGCGTGGAGGTCAGGGTCGACGACGGCCCCTGGGAGGTGGCACGCCTCGGCGTGGCGGACGGCGTGGACACCTGGCGCCAGTGGGTCCACCCCTGGCAGGCCGCTCCCGGCCGTCACACCCTCACGGTCCGGGCCACCGACGGCACCGGCGCGACCCAGCCCGAGGGGCGCACCGACACCATGCCGGACGGGGCCGAGGGGTGGCACTCGGTGGTGGTGACCGTCGAGGAGTCCTGAGCGGGGCGTGCCCCGGAGAGATCCCGGGGAAGGGCCCCCGAGAAAGATCAAAAGTTCGACGGGTTAGCATATGAGCACCACCTAGCTCGAAAGATGAACTCGTGACTGTCAATGACGACTCGTTCACCAGCTGGAAGAACCGCGAGGAGATCGCGGAGTCGATGATCCCGGTCATCGGGAAGTTGCACCGGGAGCGGGACGTCACGGTCCTGGTCCACAGCCGATCCTTGGTGAACAAGTCGGTTGTCAGCATCCTCAAGACCCACCGCTTCGCCCGCCAGATCGCCGGCGAGGAGCTCTCGGTCACCGAGACCCTGCCGTTCCTGCAGGCGCTCACCACGCTCGACCTCGGCCCGTCGCAGATCGACATCGCGCTGCTCGCCGAGGCCTACAAGAGCGACGACCGGGGTCTGTCGGTGGAGGAGTTCACCGCCTCCGCGGTCGCCGGCGCCACCGGGGACAACAAGATCGAGCGCCGTGACGGCCGTGACGTCGTCCTCTACGGCTTCGGCCGCATCGGCCGCCTCGTCGCCCGTCTGCTGATCGAGAAGGCCGGCTCCGGCAACGGTCTGCGCCTGCGCGCCATCGTCGTCCGCCAGGGTGGTGACCAGGACATCGTCAAGCGCGCCTCGCTGCTGCGGCGCGACTCGATCCACGGTCAGTTCCAGGGCACCATCACCGTGGACGAGGCGAACAGCACGATCGTCGCCAACGGCAACACGATCAAGGTGATCTACGCCAACGACCCGTCCGAGGTCGACTACACGGCGCACGGCATCAAGGACGCCATCCTCATCGACAACACGGGCAAGTGGCGGGACCGCGAGGGCCTCTCCAAGCACCTGCGCCCCGGCATCGACAAGGTCGTCCTGACGGCTCCGGGCAAGGGCGACGTCCCGAACATCGTCCACGGCGTCAACCACGACACGATCAAGCCGGACGAGCAGATCCTGTCCTGCGCCTCCTGCACCACCAACGCGATCGTCCCGCCGCTGAAGGCCATGGACGACGAGTACGGCGTGCTGCGCGGCCACGTGGAGACCGTCCACTCGTTCACGAACGACCAGAACCTGCTGGACAACTACCACAAGGCCGACCGCCGTGGCCGCTCCGCGCCGCTGAACATGGTCATCACCGAGACCGGTGCCGCCTCCGCCGTCGCCAAGGCGCTCCCGGACCTCAAGGCGCCGATCACCGGCAGCTCGATCCGCGTCCCCGTCCCGGACGTCTCGATCGCCATCCTCAGCCTGCGCCTGGGCCGTGAGACCACCCGCGAGGAGGTCCTCGACCACCTCCGTGACGTCTCGCTGCACTCGCCGCTGAAGCGCCAGATCGACTTCACCACCGCCCCCGACGCCGTCTCCATGGACTTCGTCGGCTCGCGCCACGCCTCGATCGTCGACGCGGGCGCGACGAAGGTCGACGGCGACAACGCGATCCTCTACCTCTGGTACGACAACGAGTTCGGCTACTCGTGCCAGGTCATCCGGGTCGTCCAGCACGTCTCCGGCGTCGAGTACCCGACGTACCCCGCCCCGGCGGTCTGATCCGGACCCCCCGGCGCGCACGCGCGAAGGCCGAGGCCCCTGCCGCTTCCCGGCAGGGGCCTCGGCCTTCACCGCGTCCGGCCCCCGGCTCAGGAACCCACCCTGCGCTTGTTCCACACGTCGAAGCCGACCGCGGCGAGCAGCACCAGGCCCTTGATCACCTGCTGCCAGTCCGTACCGATCCCGACGAGGTTCATGCCGTTGTTGAGCACGCCCAGGACCAGGCCGCCGACGATCGCGCCGAGGACCGTTCCCACACCGCCGCTCATCGACGCGCCGCCGATGAACGAGGCGGCGATCGCCTCCAGTTCGAAGTTGATGCCCGCCTTGGGCGAGGCGGCGTTGAACCGGGCGGCGAAGACCAGTCCGGCGAGCGCCGCGAGGACCCCCATGTTCAGGAAGACCAGGAAGGTGATCCTCCTGTCCCGCACACCCGAGAGCTTGGCGGCCGGCAGATTGCCGCCGATCGCGTACACATGGCGCCCCACGACCGCGTTCCGCATGACGTACCCGAAGCCGACCAGGAGCGCCGCCAGGATCAGCAGCACGACCGGCGCCCCCTTGTAGCTGGCGAGCAGCAGGGTGAAGACCAGAACCGTGGCGACCAGCGCCCCGAGCTTCACGGCGAACAGCCCGGCGGGCGCGACCTCCAGGGCGTACTCCCGCTGGCGGCGGCGGTCCCGCACCTCCTGCCACACGACGAAGACCATGAGGGCCAGGCCCAGCAGCAGGGTCAGGTTGTGGTAGTCGGTGCTCGGCCCGGCCTCCGGCAGGAAGCCGTTGGAGACCGTCTGCAGTCCGTCGGGGAACGGCCCGATCGTCTGGCCCTTGAGGAAGATCTCGGTGAGACCGCGGAACAGGAGCATCCCGGCCAGGGTGACGATGAACGACGGAATGCCGAGATACGCGATGAAGAAGCCCTGCATCGCCCCCGCGGCCGCGCCGAGCAGCAGGACGAGCACCACCGCCAGTGGCCACGCCATCCGGTGCTCGACCATCAGCACTGCGGCCACCGCGCCGACGAAGGCGGTGAGCGATCCCACCGACAGATCGATGTGACCCGAGATGATGACGATCATCATGCCGATCGCGAGGATCAGGATGTAGCTGTTCTGCAGGACCAGATTGGAGACGTTGCGCGGCAGCAGCAGGTCGCCGCCCGTCCAGACCGCGAACAGGGCCACGATCAGCCCGAGGGCGATCAGCATGCCGTACTGCCGCATGTTGCCGCGCAGTCCGTCGAGGATCAGCCGGCCGACGCCCGGACGGCCCTCCGCCGGTGGGCGGTCCGGTCCCTTCCCGGTGCCCTCGGCCTGGGCCCCGGCCGTGAGATCGGTGCTCATGCGTGTTCCCTCCTGTCCTTCGTCATGTGCCGCATCAGCAGCTCCTGGGTCGCCTCGGCGCGGGACACCTCACCCGTGAGCCGGCCCGACGCCATGGTGTAGACGCGGTCGCACATGCCGAGCAGCTCGGGGAGTTCCGAGGAGATGAAGAGGACCGCCCTGCCCTCGGCGGCCAGCCGGTCGATGACCGTGTAGATCTCGTACTTGGCGCCCACGTCGATCCCGCGGGTCGGCTCGTCCAGGATCAGCACGTCGGGACCCGCGAAGATCCACTTGCTGAGGACGACCTTCTGCTGGTTGCCCCCGGAGAGCCGGCCGACGGGCTCGAAGACCGTCGGCGCCTTGATGTTCATCGAACGGCGGAAGCCCTCGGAGACCCGGGTCTCCTCGTGCTCGTCGACGATGCCCCGCCGCGCGACCTTGGGCAGGGCGCTCAGCGAGACGTTCCGGTTGATCGTGTCGATCAGGTTGAGGCCGTAGTGCTTGCGGTCCTCGGTGACGTACGCGATGCCGTGCCCGACCGCCTCGGGGACCGTACGGGTACGGATCTCCACGCCGTCCTTGAGGACCGAGCCGCCGCCGTACCGCCCGTAGCTGCGCCCGAACACGCTCATCGCCAGCTCGGTGCGGCCCGCGCCCATCAGACCGGCGACCCCGACGATCTCGCCGCGCCGGACGGTCAGCGAGACACCGTCGACGACCTTGCGGTTCCGGTCGATCGGATGGTGCACCGTCCAGTCCCGGATCTCCAGTGCGGGCGCCGCGTCCCGCTCCGGCTCGTGCGGGGTGCGCTCGGGGAACCGGTGGTCCAGGTCGCGGCCCACCATGCCCCGGATGATCCGCTCCTCGGTGGTCTCCGGAGCCTTCACGTCGAGGGTCTCGATCGACCGGCCGTCCCGCAGGATCGTCACCGAGTCCGCCACCCGGGCGATCTCGTTGAGCTTGTGCGAGATGATGATCGACGTGATGCCCTGACCCTTCAACTCCTCGATGAGAGCCAGGAGTTTGCCGCTGTCCTCGTCGTTGAGCGCAGCCGTCGGCTCGTCGAGGATGAGCAGCTTCACCTCTTTGGCGAGCGCCTTGGCGATCTCCACCAGCTGCTGCTTGCCGACGCCGATGTCCGCGACCCGGGTCTGCGGATGCTCGTCCAGACCCACACGGCGCAGCAGCCGCGCCGCGTGGCGCAGGGTCCGGTCCCAGCTGATCACGCCGCGGGTGGCGTGCTCGTTGCCGAGGAAGATGTTCTCCGCGAGGGAGAGGTACGGCACCAGCGCCAGTTCCTAATGGATGATGACGATGCCGCGTCTCTCGCTCGCCCCGATGTCCCTGAACCGGCAGGGCTCACCCTGGAAGAGCACCTCCCCCTCGTAACTCCCGTGCGGATGCACACCGCTGAGGATCTTCATCAGCGTCGACTTGCCCGCTCCGTTCTCCCCGCAGACGGCGTGGACCTCGCCCGCCCGGACGGTCAGGGAGACGTCCGACAGTGCCGTCACGCCGGGAAAGGTCTTGATGATCGAGCGCATGTCCAGGACGGGTTCCGCCATGGGACACCCACCCCTCTCCGGTCGAGGTCTAGTTGAGGTCGCTCGCCTTGATGTAGCCGGAATCGACCAGCACGGCCCGGTAGTTGGACTTGTCGACGTTCACCGGGTCGAGCAGGAAGGCCGGGACGACCTTCTTCTCGTTGTCGTACGTCGTGGTGTCGTTGACCTCCGGCTTCCTGCGCTCGAAGAGCGCGTCGACCATCTGCGCGGCGACTTTGGCCAGTTCGCGCGTGTCCTTGTAGA
Organism: Streptomyces sp. NPDC013457; assembly: GCF_043089925.1. Classification (NCBI taxonomy): domain Bacteria; kingdom Bacillati; phylum Actinomycetota; class Actinomycetes; order Kitasatosporales; family Streptomycetaceae; genus Streptomyces; species Streptomyces sp. NPDC013457. The sequence continues at coordinate 425,488 of NZ_JBICBL010000001.1, read as the reverse complement.
CGGTCTGCGTCTGCTCGCCCGCGATGATCGACTTCACCGAGGCGACCTCGGCGTCCTGCCCGGTCACGACGGGCAGCGGCTTGCTCGCACTGCCGTAGTCGTCGGACTTGAGGGCGGACAGGATGCCGATGGAGATGCCGTCGTACGGAGAGAGGACCGCGTCCACCCGCTCCTTCGCGTACGAGGAGGTGAGCAGGTCGTCCATGCGCTTCTGGGCCTGGCCGCCGTCCCAGCGCAGGGTCGTCACCTGGTTGAGCCTGGTCTGACCGGACCTGACGACCAGCTGCTTCCTGTCGATGTACGGCTGGAGGACGTTCATGGCGCCCTGGAAGAAGTAGCGGGTGTTGTTGTCGTCGTTCGAGCCGGCGAACAGCTCGATGTTGAACGGGCCCTTCTTGCTGCCGTCCTTCAGGCCCAGCTTCTCGACGAGGTAGCCGCCCTGGAGCTCGCCGACCTTCTCGTTGTCGAAGGAGGCGTAGTAGTCGACGTTCGGCGAACCGAGGATGAGCCGGTCGTAGGAGATCACCGGGATCTTCGCGTCCGCGGCCTGCTGGAGCACGTTGGCGAGAGCCCGGCCGTCGATGGCCGCGACGACGAGGGCGTCGACGCCCTGGGTGATCATGTTCTCGATCTGCGAGACCTGCTGGTCCGGGTCGTCCTCGCCGTACTGGAGCGAGGTCTTGTACCCGTACTTCTCCAGGCTGCTCACCATGTTCCTGCCGTCGGCGATCCAGCGCTCGGAGGACTTGGTGGGCATCGCGATGCCCACGGTCAGCTCCTCGGCGCCCTTCTCCTCCTTGGCTCCGCCCGCGCCGCTCTGGCCGCAGGCGGCGAGTGCGACGGAGAGGGCGGTCGCGAGGACGGTGGCGGAGGCGGCACTGCGGATACGCATGGCATCAGTCCTTGTCGGTGTGGTGGATCGGGTCGGGGAAGCGGTTCAGCGGGCCGGGCAGCCGCGAGCCCAGCGGGGACATCCCGCCGTCCGCGCCGTGCCGGGCCAGCAGATCGAGGGCGAGCCGGCCACGCCGCACCCGCTCGCGGGCGGTGGCGAGCACCGTCTGGCGCAGATGCAGGCCGGAGGGGTAGAGCGAAGGCGCCTTCGACAGACCGAACTTGAGATAGAGCGGTGCGCCGCGGCGGATCAACTCGGCGACCTCGTACATCCGCACGTAGCCGCCCAGGTCGTCGGGCGCCTCGATGTACATGTCCATCGGCGCGGCGCTCACCCGACGGATCTCGGTGAGATGGGCGAGCGGCAGATCGCTCGGCACGTTCACCGAGTCGGCACCCAGGCGCTCGTGCACGGCGTACGCGGCCGGGTTCACGGGGCCGATCAGCGCGGAGACCTTCAGCGTGGTGCCGGCCGGGATCACGCCGCGGCACCGGGCCCGGTGCAGTGTCCACATCACGCCCTCGTCGGCCACCAGCAGGCATCGGACGCCCAGTTCGGTGGCGCGGACGGCGTCCTCCACACAGCCGGCTACCGCGTCGTGGCCGCGGGCGCGCAGGCCTCCGCCCCGGGAGTCGCTGCGGACCGAGCCGCCGATGTCCCAGGTGCCACGAGGGCCGGTGAACAGGCAGATCTCGACGGAGCGTTCGGCGGCGGCCCGGACCATCGCCGAGATCTCGCCGTCCGTCAGCATCCAGACGCCGCTGCCCTGACTGACCCGGTGGACCGGCACGTCGAGCCGTGCGGACTCCTCGAGGACCGCCTCCAGCGCCTCGGGCCCCTCCACCGACGGCACCTCGGTCCGCCAGGTGCCGCCGTCCGGGAAGGCGTGCGGGGAGGCGTCGGCGGGGGAGGGGGCGGGGGAGCCGAGCCCGAGGACGGCGAGGACGTGCTCGCCGGGCCGGCGGGGCGGGGAAGGCGGAGCGTCGGTCACGAGCGTTCCTCCGTGTTCGGTATGTCGGACAAGGTTCGGAAGCGGCGGTACGGGTGGGTCGGTAGGGGGCCGGAGACAGCGGGGCCCGGGGTGGACGCTCGGACTTCGGGCGTGGGGCGTCCCGGGTCGTCAGGGCCGCAGCAGCACCTTTCCGACCTTGGGATCACCCGAGCCCACCAGCTCCATCGCCTGCGGGAACGCTCCGAGCGGCAGCTCGTGCGTCACCAGCCCGGCCAGGTCGAGCAGGCCCGCCCCGAAGGCGCGTACGGCATGGGCCCATGCGGCGGGCGGCGCGCCGAAGACGGTGTGCAGGGTCAGTCGGCGGGTGACGAGCTCCGCGGGATCGAGACCGTCCGCCCCGGGGGCGGGGATGCCCGTGAGGACGACCCGGCCGCCCCTGCGGGCGAGGCCCACGGCGGTGCGGGCGGAACCGGGGGCGCCCGCGGCCTCCAGGACCAGGTCGCACCGGCCGCCCGTCTCCTCGGCTGCCCGGACGACGGAGGTCGCCCCGAACTCCCGCGCCAGTTCCGCCCGTTCGCGCCGGGGCTCCACGACGTAGAGTTCGGCGGGCGACGAGGCCGCCAGCAGCTGGACGGCGATCAGACCCAGGGTCCCCGCCCCGACCACGGCGACACGCTCACCGGGCCGTGGCGCGGCCGCGAGCGTCGCGGCCGCGACACAGGCGGCCGGCTCCAGGAGCGCCGCGGCCGTCAGATCGGCCGCGTCGGGGAGCGGATGAAGGAGCCGGGCCGGAAGCGTCAGCGTGGGCGCCATGGCACCCGGCCGGGTGAAGCCGGTCTCGTCGTATCCGGCCGTACAGAGCGTGGTGTCGCCCGTATGACAACGTTCGCATCCCTGGCACGAGCGGAACCCCTCGCCCACCACCTTCCTTCCGGCGAGGCCCTCCGGAACGCCCTCGCCGACCGCGGCCACCGTCCCCGACCACTCGTGGCCCGGCGTGAGCGGGTACCGCACGAACCCCTCGGGCCGGGTGCCCCGGTACACCTCGCGGTCGCTGCCGCAGACGCCGCTCGCGTGCACCCGTACCAGCGCCTCGCCGGGGCCGGGCGGGAGCGGCTCGTGCGGGACGAGACGGTGGCGCCCCGGTGCGTCGACGACGACCGCGAGGCCGGGGCCGGCCGGCGGGCGGCTCACGACCCGCCGCCCCGCGTCGCGGGGGCGCGCCGCTCCCAGCCGTCGGCCCACAGGTCGAAGCGGGCCTGCTGCTGCGGGAACTCGGCCGCCGCGTCCGTGTCGAGCTCGACGCCGAGGCCCGGCGCGTCCGAGCGGTGGAAGTAGCCGTCCACCACCTGGGGCGCGCCCTTGACCACCTTCTTGATCTCCGCATCCGCGAAGTCGTTGAAGTGCTCCAGGATCTTGAAGTTCGGTGCGGTGAAGCCGACCTGGAGGGATGCGGCGGTGAGCACCGGACCGCCCACATTGTGCGGGGCGACCATCATGTAGTGCGTCTCCGCGGTCGCGGCGAGCTTCCGGGTCTCCCAGATGCCGCCGAGATGACCGACGTCCGGCTGGAGGATGTCGACGGCCTGGCTCTCGAACAGCTCACGGAACTCGATCCGGTCGTGGATCCGTTCACCCGTCGCGATCGGGAGGTCCACCTTGGCCGCCACCTTCTCCAGCGCCTTCAGGTTCTCCGGCGGGACCGGCTCCTCCAGCCAGGCCGGGCGGAACGGCGCCATCTCCCGGGCCAGCCTGATCGCCGTGGCCGGTGAGAAGCGCCCGTGCATCTCCAGCATCAGTTCGGCGTCCGGTCCGATGGCGTCCCGCACCGCCTCGATCAGCGAGACCGCGTACAGCGTGTCCTGGTGGGACAGTTCGAGGTGCCCGGTGCCGAACGGGTCGATCTTCAGGGCCTGGTAGCCCCGCTCGATCACCGCTCGGGCCGCCTTGTGGTACGCCTCCGGGGTCCGCTCGGTGGTGTACCAGCCGTTGGCGTACGCCTTGACCCGGTCGGTGACCTTGCCGCCGAGCAGCTGCCACACCGGTACTCCGAGCGCCTTGCCCTTGATGTCCCAGCAGGCCGTCTCGACCACCGCGATGCCCGACATCACGATCTCGCCTGCCCGTCCGAAGTCGCCGTACTTCATCCGGCGGACCAGGTCCTCGATCGCGAACGGGTCGGACCCGGCGATGTGGTTGGCCTCCGCCTCGCGGAGATAGCCCAGCAGCGCGTCGGTGTGGCCGAGCATGCGGGTCTCGCCCACGCCCGTCAGCCCCTCGTCGGTGTGGACGAGCACATAGGTGAGGTTGCGCCAGGGCGTTCCGACGACATGAGTGCTGATTCCCGTGATGCGCACGGCAGTTGCCCCTCAGTCTCGTTCGAAATTTCGTCACACGTTCGAAATGTAGGCGTGACCGTAGGGGCTGGTCGGGGACGTGTCAACGGATCGCGCGGCCGTTGCCGGACGAAGTGCCCTGTGGTTAGCCTGTGTTCGCGATGCCGGCCGTCGGCCGGAATACCGAACACGGCCGGACACGAGGGATGTGGGGGAGCGGCGATGGGACGACAGGTGCCCGCGGTGGGCCGAGCGCTGGACATACTGGAGCTGTTCCTGACGGGCGACGAGACGCTCTCCGCCCCGGACGTCGTCCGCAGGCTCGGCCTCCCGCGCACCACCGTGCACGAACTGCTCACCACACTGGCGGCCCGCAGCTATCTCGTGCCCGTCCCCGACCAGCCGGGACGCTATCGCCTCGGCGTCCGCACGTACCAGCTCGGCAGCCGGTACGCGGAGCAGCTCGATCTCGCCGCCGAGGGCCGGCAGGTGGCCTGCGAGGTCGCGTCGATCTGCGACGAGACCGTGCATGTGGCGCTCCTGGAGGACACCGACGTCATCTACGTCGCCAAGGTGGACTCCACCCACGCGGTCCGGATGGTCTCCGCGGCGGGCCGCAGGCTCCCCGCGCACTGCACCGCCGTCGGCAAGATGCTGCTCGCCTCGCTGCCGCCGGCCGAGCTGGAGAGCCGCATCGACGGGCGCGAGCTGGTCGCGATGACGCCGAACAGCATCACGGGGCACGACGCCCTGCGCTCGGCCCTCGCCGAGATCCGTGAGCGGGGCGTCGCCGTTGAACACCAGGAGTCCAACCCGGACGTGAGCTGCGTCGCCGCGCCCGTCCGCGACAGCTCCGGGCGGGTCGTCGCCGCGCTCTCCGTCTCCGTCCCCGTGATCCGCTGGAGCGAGGGCCGGGAACGGGAGCTCGCCGCACTGGCAGCCAAGGGCGCCGCCGACCTCTCCGTACGGCTCGGCCACCGCGGCACGCGATGAGCGCGGGCCTCGCGGTCGCGGTCCGCGCGGAGGCGGCACTCGGCGAGGGCCCCACCTGGGACGCGACCGGACAGCGGCTGATCTGGGTCGACATCCTCGGCTCGCGCGTCCACACCTACGCTCCGGCGACCGGCCGGCGCACCGTCATGGCCACCGAGCAGCACGTCGGCGCGGCGAAGCCCTGTGCTGACGGCGGGCTCGTGGTCAACCTCCGTGACGGCATAGGGCGTTACGACGCCAAGGGCGCCTTCGGCTGGCTCCTGCGCGACCCCCGGCCCGGACGGCGCGGCAACGACGCCGCCGTGGCCCCGGACGGCGCGCTGTGGGCGGGCAGCATGCGGTACGACGAGGCGCCCGGCGGCGGCAACCTGGTGCGCCTCGCCCCCGACGGCACCGCCCGCGAGGCGCTCTCCGGGGTGACGGTCAGCAACGGCATCGGCTGGAGCCCGGACGGCTCCCTCATGTACTACGTCGACAGCCCCACGCGCCGCATCGACGTCTGCCCCGCCGGAGCGGAACTGGCCACCTACCGCCGCCCGTTCGTGACCGTCGAGCCTGGCGCGGGGTACCCCGACGGGCTCACCGTCGACGCGGACGGCTGTGTCTGGGTCGCTCTCTGGGACGGCGGCCGACTCCGCCGCTACACCCCGCGCGGCGATCTGGACCGTGTCGTCCCCCTCCCCGTGACGCGCCCCACGGCCTGCGCCTTCGGGGGCGCCGACCTCCGCGACCTGTACATCACCACGGCCCGCACCGGCATCCCCCGCCCCCACCCGTCGGCCGGCTCGCTCCTGGTCCTGCGCAACGCGGGCCACGGCCTGCCGGGCACCGCCTTCGGGGGCTGAGGGTTCCGGCGAGGAAGGCCACAGCCCCTCGTCGGGGGTGACCGAGTCACCGGTGCCCTGATACGTCCCGCTCCGCGGCGGCCGCGTCGCGGTGGGCCCTGCGGGCCGCCGTCGCCGCCTCCTTCGCCGTCCTCCGGGCCGTCCGCTGGGCCGACTTCGCCTCGTGCAGCCGCTCTTCGAGTGCGGCCACCTGCTCGTCCGCCTCGGTCGCCCGGGCCTCCGCCGCCCGGAGGTCCTCGTCCCTGCGGCGTGCTTCGGCGAGCGCCGCCTCCGCGGTCTCCTTCGCCGTCTCCTTGGCCGCCTTCTCCGCCGCTCGCTCCGCCGCGGCCTCGTCGTCCGCGGCACGGGTGGCGGCGGGCTCGGGGCGCGGCGGGACGGAATCCGGGGCGATCGCGCCGAAGCCGACCGGGCCCTGAGGGGGCTTCACCAGACGGCCCGACGACCACTCCGCCGCGATGCCGGGGTCGGCGAGCACCGCGCGGAAGAGCTGCTCGACCTCCTGGCGGACCGAGGCGCTCAGCGGATGGCCCGCCTCCTCGGCGACCGCCGCCGTCTCCCGGACCTCGGCGGCGATCACCTTGTTCTGCACACCCGAGGCCTCGCGCATCCTCGCCGCGTCCAGCAGCCGGGTGGCCTCGCGGAGCGTCTCGCCGAGCGCGAGCAGCCGCCCGACGTCCTCCGGCCGCTCCCGTACGAACCGGTTCGAGGCCCAGGCGGCCAGCGTGGGGCGGCGCAGTGCGGAGATCCGTTTCGCCCCGGCCGCGTCCCCGGACTTCCGCGCCTCGGCCGTACGCGCGTCACGGGCCGCCACGAACTCGTCCGGTGCCACCCCGTACAGCTCGTCGCAGACCTGCTCGACGTCCATGCCCTCACTCCCGTACGGCCGGGGCCGGCGCCCCGGGCTCGCCCTCGGCGGCCTCGCGCGCGTCCCGCAGCTCCGTGTAGACCGACCAGACCACCGACACCAGCGGCACCGCCACCACCGCCCCCACGACACCCGCGGCGATCGCCCCCGCGATCACCGAGATCGCCACCACGAGCGGGTGCAGCCGTACGGCCCAGCTCATCACGATCGGATGCAGCAGATGGCCCTCGATCTGCCCGATGATCACGATCAGGGCGATGACGATCGCCGCCACCCAGGGGCCCTGCGAGGCGAGCGCCACGACGGCGGCGACCGCCAGCGCGATCGGCGAGCCGATCAGCGGGACGAACGCGGCCGCGAACTCCAGCAGCGCCAGCGGGACGGCCAGCGGAACGCCGAGCAGCCACAGGGCGAGACCGACGAGGACCGCGTTCACGGCGGCCACCAGCACGATGCCGTGCGTGTAGCCGGTGAACGTACGCCAGGCCGCCCGGCCGCCGATGTCCATCCGCACGCGCACCGACCCGGGCAGCTGTTCCCTCAGCCACGCCCACTGCCGGTCGCCCGAGTGGATGAAGAAGACCGAACAGAACAGTGCGAGGGCCAGCGTGGTCAGGACCTCCACCAGCCGGTGTGCGCCGCTCATCGCCTCGCTGAGCAGCGCCGAGCGATGGCTGGAGAGGAACTGGCCGATCCTGCCCTGGACGTCCGAGAGCGCCTCCGGGTTCAGCCGGAACGGGGGCCGCTCCAGCCAGTCCTCGATCCGGTCGACGCCGTCCCGGAACTCGCGCACCAGGGTGGTCCGGTCGTGCTCCACCGCCTCGCCGACCAGCGCGAGAATCCCCAGGACCAGCGCGATGCTGCCGAGGATCGTGACGGTCACCGCCAGCGGCCGGGGCAGCCCCTTGGCGACCAGGTCGGCCACCGGGCGCAGCAGCGCGGTGCCCACCAGGCCCAGGAACACGGCCACGCCGATCTCGTGGAAGCGCCCGAGCACGGCGAAGATGCTGTAGATCACCGCCCCGACGACGAGCAGCCGCCACGCGTACGCGGCGGCGGTACGGAGGAACGGGGTCACGTGCGGCGGAGTGCCTTGCATGGCCAACGACGTACCACCCTGGGCCGTGCGGGCCACGCAAGAGGCCCGGTATTCGGCCGACCGGGCTCAGGAGGGGCGCGTACAGGGTGAACCCGGGGCCCGGGCCGGTGTCGGCGCCGGACCGCCGACCGGTGCCGGTGAGGATCGGAGGATGGGCGTCGTTCTGCCGGTCCTCTTCGCGTTCTGCGCCGCGTTCAGCAACGCGCTCGCCACGGTGCTGCAGCGCCGTGCCGCGCTCACCGTCCGTCAGACCGACTCGTTCCGGCCCGGTCTGATCCTCGATCTGCTGAAGCGCCCGCTCTGGCTCGCCGGCATCCTCGCGGTGATCGTCGCCGGTGTCGGGCAGGCGGCGGCCCTGGCGACGGGCCCGCTGTCGCTCGTGCAGCCGCTCTTCGTCCTGGAGCTGCCGCTCGCGCTGCTGATCGCCTCGCTGATGTCACGGGAGCGGCTGCCGTCGGCGCAGTGGCTGGCCGTGGCCGCGGTGGTGGCGGGCCTCGGTGTGGCGCTCATGGCCGCCTCGCCCGACGGCAACCGCACGCACGTGCCGCTGGACCGCTGGGTCCCGGCCCTCGTGGTGTGCGCCGCGGCCGTGGTGGCCCTGACCCTCGCCGGACTGCGCAGGCCGCCCGGCCGGGCCCGTGCCGGGTGTCTCGGTGCCGCCACGGCGATCTGTTACGCGCTCACCGCCGGACTGATGAAGACCTCCATGCACATCCTGGACGAGGACGGTCTGACCGGCTTCCTGACGGCCTGGCAGACGTACGCCTTCTGCGCGGCCGGGATCGCGGCCCTCCTGCTGCTCGAACACGCCATGCAGGGCGGGCCGCTCGTCGCCTCCCAGCCCGCGCTGACCCTGGGCGACGCCACGGTGAGCCTGATGCTGGGCATCCTCATCTACGAGGAGGACGTACGGATGGGATGGTGGCTGGTTCCCGAGCTGCTGGGCGTCGGTCTGATCGTCTTCGGCGTCTTCGCCCTCGCACGGGCCGGGGTGTCGGGATGAGCCGCGCGTCCGCTCCGTCCCGGAGCGCCCCTCGCCGCGACCGGCACCTCGGCTATGTGGCGGCTGCCGTGGTCTTCGCCATCGGCATGGCCGGCACGACGCTGCCCACGCCGCTCTACGGGCTGTACCGCGAGGAGCTCGGATTCTCCGAGCTGATGGTGACGGTGATCTTCGCCAGCTACGCCGTGGGCGTCATCGCCACCCTCCTGCTCGTCGGCAACCACTCCGACACGGTGGGGCGTCGCCCCGTGCTCTGGACGGCGCTGGGACTGGCCGCGGTGAGCGCGGTCTGCTTCCTCCTCGAGGACGGACTGCCGTACCTGTTCGCCGGACGCCTGCTGTCCGGTTTCTCCGCCGGGCTGCTGAGCGGGGCGGGCACGGTCACCGTCCTGGAGCTGGCACGGCCGGACCGGAAGTCCCGCGCGGGGTTCGCCGCGACCGCCGCGAACATGGGCGGCCTCGGCTGCGGACCGCTGATCTCCGGCTTCCTCGCGCAGTACGCCCCGAGGCCGCTGGAGCTTCCGTTCCTGGCGCACCTCGCCATGGTCGCCGTGGGCTGCCTCATGGTGCTTTTCCTGCCGGAGACGGTCGCGGAGCCGCGGCTGTGGACCCGGCCGAGGCCGCAGGGCCTGTACGTACCGGCCGAGGTCCGCGGCGTCTTCACGCCCTCGGCGCTCGCCGCCTTCGCCGGGTTCTCGCTCCTCGGCCTCTTCACCGCGGTGGCACCGAGCTTCGTCTCGCAGACGCTCGGGATCACCAACCTGGCCGTCTCGGGCCTCGTGGTCTTCTCGGTCTTCCTCTCCTCGACCGTGGGTCAGTCGTGGACGTCCAGGATGGCCGTGCGCGTCGCCCTGCCCCTCGGCTGTCTCGTGCTGGTGGTCGGTCTCCTCCTGGTCGGCGCATCCCTCTGGGCGGAGGCGCTGCCGCTCCTGGTGGCCGGAGCGGTCTGCGGAGGGATCGGCCAGGGGCTCGCCTTCCGCGCCGGACTGATCGCCGTCGGCGAGGCGGCCCCGCCCGCGCACCGGGCGGCGACGGTCTCCTCGTTCTTCGTCGTCGCCTACGCGGGCATCTCCCTGCCGGTCGTCGGGGTCGGCGCGCTGACCGAGTGGGTCGGCCTCGACACCGCCGGACTGGTCTTCACCGGCTGCGTGACGTTCCTCGCCACGGCCACCGGCCTCCACCTGGCCCGCGGCATGCGCCACGCGGAGCCCTGACCCGCTCGTCCTGCCCTGACCCGCTCGTCCTGCCCGGGTCCGGTCGTCCTGCCCCTGGCCCGCTCCTGCTCCGGCCCGACCCGTCAGCTCAGCTGGCGGCGGACCAGTTCGTGGAAGAGGCCGGTCGTGTCGGCCAGCAGCTCCGCGGGCGTGCCCTGCTGGACGATCCGGCCGTCCGCCATCGCGATCACCCGGTCGGCGTCCATGATCGTGGACAGCCGGTGGGCGATCACCACACGGGTCGCGTTCAGCGCGCGCGTCGACTCGATGACCACCCGCTGGGCCTCGTTGTCGAGCGCGCTCGTCGCCTCGTCGAAGAAGAGGATCCGGGGCCGGCGGATCAGCGCCTGGGCGATCATCAGCCGCTGGCGCTGCCCGCCCGAGATGGTGCCGCCGCCGTCGGAGAGCATCGTGTGCAGGCCCATCGGCATGGCCTTGATGTCCTCCGCCAGACCCGCCATCGCCGCCGCCGCCCACACGTCCTCCAGGGGGAACGTCTCCGCGCCGCAGATGCAGTCCAGGATCGAGCCGGAGAACGGCTGGGCGTTCTGCAGCACGACACCGCACTGACGGCGCACCGCGGCCTGGTCGAGTGCCGCCAGGTCCTGGCCGTCGTAACGGACACCGCCGGAGGTCGGTGCGTCGAAGCCGATGAGCAGCCGCAGGAGCGTCGACTTGCCGCAGCCGCTGGCGCCGACGATCGCCACGAACTCTCCCGGGCGCACCTGGAAGCCGACGCCGTCGAGGACCGGCGGACCGTCGTCGGAGTAGCGGAAGGACAGGTTCTCCGCTTCGATCGCCCCGCTCAGCACGCCCGGCTGGGCGCTGGAGCCGCGGACCTCCGGCGCCTCCCGGAGCACCGGCCTGACCTGCTCGAACATCGGCTGTACGGCGGCGGCCGACAACAGCGCGCCGGTCAGCTGCGTGACCGACGACAGCAGCATCGTCACCGCCGTGCTGAAGGTGAGGAACTCACTGGCGGACATCGACCCCCGGGCCGGACCGGCGAGCAGCATGAACATCACGAGCGTGCACAGCGGCAGACAGACCGCACCGAGCACCGTGAGGACGTTCTTGATCCGCCCGACGCGCTGCTGCAGCTCACGGGTCCTGGCGAACTCGCCCGCCCAGGCGGCGTACGCGAAGCTCTCGGCCGCCGCCACCCGCAGCTTCGAAAGGCCGCGCAGGGTCTGGAACGCCTGGTTGTTGAGTCGGTTGCCGAGCCGGATCAGCTGTCGCTGGTACCGCAGTTGCCACAGCCCGAGGCCCAGGAACACCGCCGCGACGGCCATCAGCATCGCGAGCGCCGCGAGGGCCAGCGGCACGCTGTAGACGAGCAGCAGGACCAGGTTGACCGTGCCGACGGTGCCCGCCTGGAGGACGACCGGTCCGATGCCGGACAGCACCCTGCGGATGGCGCTGATGCCCATGGCCGCACTGGCCAGTTCACCGGTGGAGCGGCCTGTGAAGAACCGCGTCGGCAGCCGGAGCAGCCGGTCCCAGACCGCGGGCTGGAGGGTCGCCTCGATCCGGCCCTCCATCCGCAGGACGGAGATGTTCTGCAGCAGCATGAAGGCGGCCGAGACGACGCTCGTGGCGACGATGGCCAGCGCCGTCTGCACGATGAGACCGTTCTCCGCCCGGGGCACGTACTCGCCCAGCACCTTGCCCGTGGCGATGGGCACCAGGGCACCCAGGCCGACCGCGACGAGCCCGCTCAGCAGCAGGGTCCGCAGCTCCGCGCGGGTGCCGAGCAGACTGAACCGCAGCAGCGACGGCAGGCTCGACGGCCGGTCGGGCAGCGGACGGTAGAGCATCACGGCGCGTGACTCGAAGGCCGCCGCGTTGGCCCTGCCGACGCGCTCCCGTTCACCTGTGGCGGGGTCGACGGCCTCGTACCGGCCGCGCCGCCACAGCAGCGCGACCGGGCTCGCGTCCTCCTCGCGGCGCCCCACCAGCGGCCCGCTGTACTCCCGCCACCAGCGGCCGCCGAGCCGTACGTCCCGGGTACGGATCCGGGAGGCGAGCGCGACCCGCTCGACGGGGTCGAGGCGCCCGGGCAGGCCGAGCGCCTCCGCCTGACCGGCCAGCGTGATCCGGGCCTCGTCGGCCACCAGCCGGCACACGGCGTACGTCGCGTCGTCGCCCGCCCGCCCGTGCGGGCCACGGCCGGCGGCGCCCGAACCACCCGGGCCGGACCGGCCGATGGAGGCGAGCAGCGCCTGGTCCGCCTCGGTCCTGGCGGCCCGGCCCGCCTCGATCCCGGCCGCCGTACGGTCCTCGTGGGCCCGCTCCAGCTGCTCGATCCAGCTGTCCAGGGCGTACGACAGCCGGAACTGCTGGTCGACCATGCCCTGCCACATCGTCGGGTCGACGAGGAGGGTGCCGGCGGAGTCGTCGCCGTACCCCTCGTACGCCGCTCCGTAGCGCACGCTGCCGGGGGCGATCTGCATCCAGAGCACGTCGTCGTCCGCCCCGCCCGCGTCGTGGCCCGGGCGGCCGTCCAGCGGAGCCTGGTAGAGCACGCGCAGACCACGGCCGATGCCGAGGGAGAAGGCGTGTTCGAGGGGGCTGAGCTGCGGTTGGGCCGAGCCGTACGGATCGGGGTCGGCATACCACTGTCCGTCGTACCACTGTCCCCCGGCGTACGACAGCTCGCGCAGCTCCACCCGACGCAGCAGACACCCCTCCAACGGCCGGCCGATCAGAGTGTGTTCGGGCCCCTCGACCGGTCCGAGCAGCAGCGCGCCCGTCTCCAGCCGGCCCAGGAAGTGCCAGGGTCCGAGCTGTGCGGCGTCGACGGCGAACAGGTCCATGGCGCCCTCGACGACGAGCCACACCACGTGCGGGCCTTCGAGCGAGACGCTGCGCGCACCGGTGCAGTCGACCGCCGTGCCGAGGCCGCCGAGGGCCGCGACGACGGGGTCCGCCACGACCGCGGCCGGATGGGTCGGCTGATGAGGGAACGTCACCTCAGTGCTCCTTGACCAGTTCGGCGTAGGCGCCTCCGGCGGCGACCAGATGCGCGTGCCGGCCGCGCTCCACGACCGTGCCCCGGTCGAGCACCACGATCTCGTCGCTGTCGCGTACCGTGCTCAGCCGGTGGGCGATGACCACGCAGGCACAGCCGCGCCGCCGCAGGTTGTCGATGATGATCTGCTCGGTCGCCGCGTCCAGGGCACTGGTCACCTCGTCGAGGACCATGACGGTGGGCCGGCGCACCAGCGCCCGGGCGATCTCCAGACGCTGGCGCTGCCCACCGGAGAAGTTGCGGCCGTCCTGCTCGACGCGGCTGTGGATGCCGCCGGGACGGCGCGCGACCACGTCGTACACGGCGGCGTCCTCCAGGGCGGCGACGACGGCCTCGTCGGGGACGGAGGGGTCCCACAGGGCGATGTTGTCGCGGACGGTGCCCTCGAAGAGGAAGACATCCTGGTCGACGAAGGAGACGGACGCGGCCAGGGCGCCGCGCGGGATGTCCTCCAGACGCATCCCGTCGATCCGGATGGCACCCTCCCAGGGGGTGTAGAGGCCCGAGATCAGCCGGGAGACGGTCGACTTGCCGCTGCCCGAGCCGCCGACCAGCGCGACCTGCTGGCCGGGACCCACCGTGAGCGAGAAGTCCTTCAGGAGCGGCGGATCCAGCGGGCTGTAGCCGAAGGTGACGGCGTCCAGCTCGACATGGCCCGTGAGACGACGTGTGCGGGCCGGCGGCTCGCGCCGCGTGTAGACCGGGTCGACGGGGAAGTTCTCGACGTCCTTGAGGCGGGCGACGTCGGCGGCGAAGTCCTGGATCCTTCCCGCCACGCCGTTGAGCCGGGTGATCGGCGCGGTGAAGCTCGTCACCAGGGCCTGGAAGGCCACGAGCAGTCCGACGGAGAGATGGCCCTCCACCGCCCTCAGACCGCCGATCATCAGGATCAGCGCGCTGTTGAGGGCCGCCAGGGTGGGCGCGACGACCGCCAGCCAGGCGCTGGGCACGCCCAGCCGCTGCTGGATGTCGAGCGTGGTGGCGTGCTGCCCGGCCCAGCGCCGGAAGAAGCCGTTCTCGCCACCGGTCGCCTTCATCGTCTCGATGAGCTGAAGACCGCTGTACGAGGTGTTGGTCAGCCGGGCGCTCTCGGCGCGCAGCTTCTGGGTGTCGGTGGCCCGCAGCCGGATCACGATCCGCATGGCGAGCACGTTCAGCAGCGCGATCAGCACGCCGACGACGGTGAGCTGCGGGTCGTACGTCCAGAGGAGCACCGCGTAGAGGAGCACCACGACGGCGTCCACGCCGGCGGCGGCCAGGTCGCGGGCGAGGGTCTCGGCGACCGCGTCGTTGGACTGCAGGCGCTGGACCAGGTCGGCCGGGTTGCGCTGGGCGTAGAAGGTGAGGGGAAGTCTCAGCAGATGCCTCAGGAAGCGGGCGCTGCCCAGTGTGGAGGCGATGATGCGCCCGCGCAGCAGGTTGGCCTGCTGCAGCGCGGTGAGGGTCGCGGTGAGGACGAGGGCGGTCGCCATCGCCGCGAAGAGCACGCCCAGCAGCGACGTCTGGTTCCCGATCAGGAACATGTCGATGTAGGTACGGCTCAGCGCGGGCACCCAGGCGCCGACGACGACGAGCAGCAGGCTGGAGATCACCGCGGCGGCCATCGTGCCGGAGGTGCCGCGCAGCCGGGCGGGCAGGGCGCCCATGACGCCCGGCTTGCGGCCGCCGCGGCGGAAGCCGGGCCCGGGCTCGAAGGTGAGCACGATCCCGGTGAAGCTCGTGTCGAACTCGTCCATGGGCACGAACCGGCGTCCCTTGCCCGGGTCGTTGACGTACACGCCCCTGCGGCCGAAGCGGCGCCCCATGCCGTCGTAGACGACGTAGTGGTTGAACTCCCAGAACAGGACGGCCGGGGCCGCCACGTCGGCGAGGGCGGCCAGGTCCATCTGCATGCCCTTGGCCTGGAGTCCGTAACCGCGTGCCGCCTTCAGGAGGTTGCTCGCGCGCGAGCCGTCGCGGGAGACGCCGCAGGCGATGCGCAGCTCTTCGAGCGCCACGTGCCGGCCGTAGTGACCGAGCACCATCGCCAGGGCGGCGGCGCCGCACTCGACCGCCTCCATCTGGAGCACCGTGGGGGTGCGCACGGTACGCGGCCGGCGGCCCTTGGGCGCGGGCCCGCGACGGCGTCGGGCGGGCGGCAGCCGGCGCGCCGAGGCCCGGGAACGGGAGCGGCTCCGGTCGCGGGCGGACTCCGGCGGGGCGGTCACGGCAGCAGCCAGTCGACGGGGCGCTGCGCGGAGAGATGGACGGCGCCCGTGACGGGCGTACCGGAGTCGACCGGGTGCGGGGGGCCGTCCGCGGAGGACCAGCCGTAGCCGGAGGCCGTCGAGGAGGAGCGGTCGAGGCGGACGACCACCGCGACCGGGTTGCCCTGCCCGGAGAGCTGCGCGGCGAGCGCGCTGTCGCCGAGGAAGGCGCCGATCTGGTCCCGTGTCTGGGGTGTACGGCCCACGGCCTCGACACGGCCGCGCAGGAGGCCGTAACGGTCGCGGGGGACGGACTGGACGCCGAGGTCGACCCGCGCACCCGCCTGGATCGTCGTGGCGTCCTCGCCGGGGAGGTACAACACGGCCACCAGCGGGTCCTCGGGACCGGTCACGCGCTCCACCGTCGCCACGTCCGCGCCGGTCGTGACGACCGCGCCCATCCGGGCGTAGAGGGTGGTCACCCGGCCGGCCGCCACCGCGCGCACGGGCCGGTCGCCGTCGTCCGTACGGACGGTCAGCACCGGTGTGCCGGGAGAGACGGACCGGCCCTCCTCGACGAGGACGTCGGTCACCTGCCCGGCGACGGGGCTCTGCAGGAGATAACTGCCCTCGCCGTGGGTGAGGACACCGGGTGCGTTGAGCTTGGCCGCCACCGTGCCGGTGAGGGCCCAGTAGCCCGCGACGGCGATCACGACGACGGTGACGGCCAGCACGAGGCGCCCCTGAGGGCGCGCGAACCGTACCGGCACATCGAGTTCTTCGGGTGATTGCAGCTTGGAAAGCGCCTTCTGGCGGAACTGCACGGACTATTCCCTCGACTGCATTCGAATCGTTCGGATACGGGGAGCCCGTGAACCCCGGAACCGGTGAGGGTTCCGGGGTTCACGGGCGAAATTCGGCTCAGAGACCGGCGAGACCGGTGATGCCGGCGGTGTTCACCGAGACGCCGGTGATGCCCTGGGCCAGGCCGGGGACGCCGGTGGCCAGGCTCTCGACACCCTGGACCGTGTTGAGGGAACCGACGGTGCCGAGCAGGCCCGTGACGTCGCCGGTCACGGCGCCGGCGAGGCCACCGGAGACGGAGACGAGACCGCCGGACACGGCGTCCAGGTCGGCGTCGGAGATCTCTACCGTCTCAAGGTCGTGACGCATGATGCGCACCCTTCATTTGTTGGGGGGAATCCGTTTCTGCGGCCGCAGGTGGCCGATCAAAGCATGCGAACGGGTTACCGGACCAATTCAGTTGACGCTTCGTCGCGGACGTTTGTGTACCTGAGGCGACGTCCGTGACCCCATATTCACGGAATGCCGACACCTTCTTCGCAGGAACGAGTAACAGATTCCGGAGCCACTGAACGCGGGTGGAATATAACGGACATAACCGGGCCACCCGGACGGCTTCCGGTGCCTTCCGGTCGAGGAATCGTGAAGGGGGCCGCCTCCAACACGCTCGCGATGTGCAGGTTTTCGGCAGGCACGCGGGCGGGGACCGGCGGCACAATGCGGTGTGTGAACGATGACGATCCGTATCTGTGGCTGGAAGACGTCGAGGGTGAGGCCGCGCTGGCGTGGGTGGCCGAGCGAAACGCCGAGACGGCGGCCGAACTGGCCGCCGACGACGGCTTCGCCTCCCTCAAACAGCGCCTGCGGGACGCCCTGGACGCCTCGGACCGCATTCCGTACACCACCCGGCGCGGCGCGTTCCTCTACAACTACTGGCGGGACGCCGAGCGGGTACGGGGCGTGTGGCGGCGCACGACGCTGGAGCGGTACCGCAAGGACGAGCCCGAGTGGGAGGTCCTCCTCGACCTGGACGCGCTCGCCGAGGCGGAGGGCGTCGCCTGGGTGTGGGCGGGCGCGCGGGTGCGCCGGCCCGAGGACGACCTGGCGCTGGTGTGTCTCTCGCGCGACGGCGGCGACGCCGTGGAGGTCCGCGAGTTCGACCTCGCCACCCGGTCCTTCGTCGCCGGGGGGTTCGTGGTGCCGGAGGCGAAGACGCGGATCGGGTGGATCGACGCCGACACCGTCTTCGTCGGCACCGACCTCGGACCCGGCTCGCTGACCGACGCCGGCTATCCGCGCACGGTGCGCCGGTGGCGCCGGGGCACGCCGCTGGAGGAGGCGGCGGTGGTCTTCGAGGCCGAGTCCTCGGACGTGTCCGCCTGGGGGCTGCGCGACACGACACCGGGTTTCGAGCGCGACTTCGTCGGCCGAGCCAGGGACTTCTACCGCGGTGAGACCTTCCTCCTGACCTCCGGCGGGGACCTCGTGAAGATCGACGTTCCCGAGGACGCCGAGGCCTACGCGCATCGCCGGTACCTGATCGTCACCCTGAGGTCGGCGTGGCTGGGCCGGCCGGCCGGCTCGCTGCTGGCCTTCGACTTCGACGCCTTCCTGGCCGGCGACCGTACGGCGGAGGTGCTCTTCACCCCCGACGAGCGGACCGCGCTGGCCGGACACTGCTGGACCCGGCACCATCTGCTCCTGGAGACGATGCGCGACGTCAGCACCCGCATCGAGGTCCTCACCCCGACCGCGGGAGGAGGCGGCTGGGCGCGCGAACCGCTCACCGATGTTCCGCCGCTCTCCGCGGTCACCGTGGTGGACACCGACCCGGACGTCTCCGACGAGTACTTCCTCGACGTGTCGGGGTTCCTGCAGCCCTCCACTCTCTACCGGGGCCGGATCGGCGCCGGGACCGAGATCCTCAAGCGGGCCCCGGAGCGCTTCGACACGGCCGGCCTGGCGGTGGAGCAGTTCTTCGCGACCTCCGCCGACGGCACGCGCGTGCCGTACTTCGTGATCGGCCCCGACCGCGCCCTCACCGGCCCGGGTCCCACGCTGCTCTACGGCTACGGCGGGTTCGAGGTCTCCCTCACCCCCTCCTACGGCGCGGTGCGGGGCCGGGCCTGGCTGGAGCGCGGCGGCACCCACGTGATCGCGAACATCCGGGGCGGCGGTGAGTACGGACCGGACTGGCACCGGGCCGCTCTCGGGGCCGACCGGCCGCGGGCCTTCGAGGACTTCGCGGCCGTCGCCGGGGATCTCGTCGCGAGGGGCGTCACGACCCCGGCCATGCTCGGCGCCGCCGGCGGCAGCAACGGCGGCCTGCTCATGGGCGCGATGCTCACCCGGTACCCGGAACTCTTCGGTGCGATCGTGGCCCAGGTGCCGCTGCTCGACATGATCCGCTTCCACCGGCTGCTCGCCGGCGCGTCCTGGATCGCCGAGTACGGCGACCCGGACGACGAGGCGGACCGCCCCCATCTGCGCGCTCTCTCCCCGTACCACCGGCTCGCCGCCGACCGCGTCTATCCGCCGGTCCTGCTGATGACCTCCACCCGGGACGACCGCGTCCATCCCGGGCACGCCCGGAAGACCGCCGCCCGGCTGCGGGAACTCGGGCACCGGGTGCTGCTCCACGAGAACACCGGCGGTGGCCACGCGGGCGCCAGCGACAATGAACAGTCCGCCCACAACAACGCCCTGATGTACGCCTTCCTCTGGCAGCACCTCTCACGAAGTGAAGAACCCGCGCACATTGTGTGACGCATTCGCGCCAGAAGGGTCGCGATTCGTCGTCAACTCACCATAAATCTCTCGGCCCATCGTCCAAAAAGCCGCTCTGACCAGGGGTAACCCCGGTCGGGCGGCGAGGGCTGAATCGAACCTTCATGGAATCCCGGGTGCGGGGTAGGGTCATGCCCGTTCGCACACTCGTGCCCCATGTGGAGGGCGGGATATACCACCATTTCGCAGTGACGGGTGCGCTTACGTCGAATTCCGATACGGAGAGGGAAATCGGGGCACACTCGGACCCCATGTGCGAAGACCGACCGAAAGACGTTCGAGGCGAGGCAAACCGATGGATGGTCCGACCACCATGTCGGCCGACGGCGCGAACTCCGGCGGGAACAGCCGGGAGGGGGGCTGGTTCGGTCGCGGCCCGGGAGACACCCCGGGCGGTCCGGCACCCACCCCCCAGGCACCGCCCACCAGGCCCGCGACGGCCACCGGGCCCTCCGCGCCCTCGGCGCCCGTAGCCCCCGCGCCGTCGATGCCGAGCGCATCCAGCGCACCGAGTACGCCGAGCGCACCGTCCGTGCCGGGGCAGCGGACCGCACCCTCCGCGCCGTTCCGGGCGTTCGGATCCTCCCCCGCCGCGGCCCCCGAGGACACGTCCGACGCCGCGCTGCTGCGCCGTACCCTCGCCGAGATCGAGCCGATCGCCGACAAGGTCACCTCGCACTTCTACGCACTGCTCTTCCTCAAGCACCCCGACCTGCGCTCCCTGTTCCCCGCCGCCATGGACACCCAGCGGGACCGGCTCTTCACGGCGCTGCTCACCGCCGCGACCCACGTGAACGACGCCGCCACCCTCACCGCGTACCTCTCCGGGCTCGGTCGCGGCCACCGGAAGTACGGCACGCTCCCCGAGCACTACCCGGCCGTCGGCGAGGCCCTTCTCGGCGCCCTCTCCCAATACGCCACCGAGAGCTGGGGGCCGAAGACCGAAGCGGCCTGGGTGGGGGCCTACACCGCGATCTCCCAGATCATGATCGACGCGGCGGCCGAGGACGAACTCCGCGCCCCCGCCTGGTGGCAGGCGGAGGTGGTCGCCCATGAGATGCGCACCCGCGACATCGCCGTGGTGACGGTCCGGCCCGACCAGCCGTACTCCTTCCTCGCCGGCCAGTACACCTCGGTGGAGACGCCCTGGTGGCCGCGCGTCTGGCGGCACTACTCCTTCGCCTCCGCGCCCCGATCCGACGGACTGCTCTCCTTCCATGTCAAGGCCGTGCCGGCGGGATGGGTCTCCAACGCCCTCGTGCACCGGGCCCGTCCGGGGCACGTGATCCGGCTCGGCGCGCCCGCGGGATCCATGACCGTCGACCACACCACGGACAACGGTCTGCTCTGCCTCGGCGGCGGCACCGGGATCGCCCCCATCAAGGCACTGGTCGAGGACGTCGCCCAGCACGGCAGACGCCGTTCCGTGCAGGTCTTCTACGGCGCCCGCCGCGACCACGACCTGTACGACATCGACACCATGCTCCGGATGCAGCAGTCGCACCCCTGGCTCTCCGTCCGTCCCGTCGTCGACGACGCGGCAGGCGGCGAGCTGTGCGGCCAACTGCCCGACGCCATCTGCCAGTACGGGCCGTGGCACACCTACGACGCCTATCTCTCCGGCCCGCCCGGCATGATCCGGCTCGGCGTCGACACCCTGGTCGGCATCGGCATCCCGACCGACCGCATACGGCACGACTCCATCGAGGAACTGGTCGGGGCAAGGAATTGAGCACTTTCGAACACACCGGCTACCGGCAGCCGACGCCGGTGCGCTCCGTCCGCCCGGGGAGCGACGGCGAGCATCTCGTCCAGCAGCGCATGGGCACCACCGAGCGGGCCGACAGGTTCTACGCCGACCAGGTCCTCGAGCGGCTCAACACCCGCATGCGGGAGTTCGTGGCGCGCCAGGAGATGTTCTTCCTGGCCACCGCCGACCGGCACGGCGAGTGCGACAACACCTTCCGGGCCGGCCCCCCTGGCTTCCTCCACGTCGTGGACGACCGGACCCTCGCGTATCCGGAGTACCGGGGCAACGGAGTGCAGGCCAGCCTCGGCAACATCGAGGAGAACCCCCACGTCGGCATCCTCATGATGGACTTCGTCCGGGACCGCATCGGGCTCCACGTCAACGGCCGGGCCCGGGTCGTGTCGGACGAGGCCATGCGCCGCGCCCACGAGGGTCTCCCGTACGACTCCGTCCCGGGCCGCCGCGCCCAGGTCTGGGTCGAGGTCGCCGTGGAGGAGGCGTACATCCACTGCGCCAAGCACATCCCCCATCTGCAGAAGGTGCCCCGGGACGGGAACGGGCGCGCCTGGGGGACGGACGACGTGAAGCGCAAGGGCGGGGACTTCTTCGGCGCCGCGGCCGAAGCACCGGAGCGCGGTCCGTTCCTGCCCCCGCCGCGCGCGGACGCGGCGACCTGGCGGGCGCAGGCCGAGAGGGTCCTGGTGGAGGCCGAGCAGCGCCGGACGGCCGACGAGGCGGACGTGTTCACGGGCTGGTTCGACAGGAAGGTGACCGTCTGACCGTCCCGTCCCCGACGGCGCGCCGCGCTCCGTACCCCCATTCGGACTCCACCCGCCCGTGTACACGCGGCGTAGGCCACCGAGCGGCCTACGGTGGGCCGATGCGACCTGTTCCTCGGTGGGCTCTGGTGTCGTCGGGGTGCGCCCCTGTCCTGCTGGTCGGCGGCTGGATGCTCGCGGCCCATCTGGAGGGGCCCGCCTACGATCCCGTCACCCAGACGATCAGCGTGCTGGGGGCTTACGGGGCCAAGGGCTTCTGGGTGATGACCGGAGCGCTCCTCGCGCTGGGTGTCTGTCACCTGGTCACCGCCTGGGGGCTCCGGCCCGCCGCGCTCGCCGGACGGGTGGCGCTGGCGGCCGGCGGCGTGGCGGCCTTCGTCGTGACGATGCTCCCGGCGCCCAGCAGCGGCGGGTCCCTTGAGCACGGTTCGGTCGCCGTCGTCGGCTTCGTCCTGCTCGCGGTGTGGCCGGTCCTGGCCGCCGTCCGGACCCCGGCCGCGCCCTGGGGGCTGCGGCTCGCGCCCTCGATCGCGGCGACCGT
This sequence comes from Streptomyces sp. NPDC013457, assembly GCF_043089925.1. Classification (NCBI taxonomy): domain Bacteria; kingdom Bacillati; phylum Actinomycetota; class Actinomycetes; order Kitasatosporales; family Streptomycetaceae; genus Streptomyces; species Streptomyces sp. NPDC013457. Next base: position 403,411 of record NZ_JBICBL010000001.1, on the reverse strand, counting down.
CCTGATGTGCGTCGGCGCGGCCTGGTACCTGATCGAGACGGAGCGTCAGGGCGCTCCCGGTCTCGCCGAACGGCTGGTGACCTGCATGCAGTCGATGTGGCCGTTCGTCGTCGTCGCCTCCTGCGTCGCCTTCCGGGGCCTGAGCGGCGCACGGGCGACGGTGGACGCGCGGAGCGACGACGACCGCTCCCTGCCCGACTGAACGACACGCCCCGGAAGGGCACGTGGACCGGTCCGCAGAGCGGTCGGTGTTCACATCACTGAATTTCGCGACGGCTCGAACCTTGTCAGCCGAACGGACCGCGCCCTATCGTCGCACGGCAGAAAGCGCTTTCTCCTCGCACGGGACACCCGGCGGAGGCGACCGACGAGTCGCCGCCGATCCGGCATGCGACGACGCGTGCCGAAGACGAATGGGAGACGAGAATGGGACGAGCAGTCGCACCACGACTCGGCGCGGCGCTGGCCGCCGCGGCGCTGGTGGCGGCGGGTGCCACGGCGCTGTCGGCGCCGGAGGCATCGGCGGCCGCCGGCGGCGCCACCGGCTATGCGACCCAGAACGGCGGGACCACCGGAGGTGCGGGCGGGCAGACCGTACGCGCCACCACGGGGACCGCGATCCACGCGGCGCTCTGCGCCCGCCCCGCCACGAGCACCCCCCTCGTCATCGAGGTCGAGGGAACGATCGACCACGGCAACACCGCCAAGGTGTCGGGCGCCGGCTGCAACACCGCGGACGGGGTGATCGAGCTGAAGCAGATCAGCAACGTCTCGATCGTCGGCGTCGGAGCCGGTGCGGTCTTCGACCAACTCGGCATCCACATACGTGAATCCAGCAACATCATCATCCAGAACGTGACCGTACGGAACGTCAAGAAGTCGGGCTCGCCCGTCTCCAACGGCGGCGACGCCATCGGCATGGAGAGCGACGTCCGCAACGTGTGGGTCGACCACGTCAGCCTGGAGGCGTCCGGCGGGGAGTCGGAGGGGTTCGACGGCCTCTTCGACATGAAGGACGGCACCCAGTACGTGACCCTCTCCTACAGCACCCTGCGCAACTCCGGCCGCGGCGGTCTGGTGGGCTCCAGCGAGAGCGATCTCTCGAACGGCTTCATCACGTACCACCACAACCTGTACGAGAACATCGACTCCCGCGCGCCCCTGCTGCGCGGCGGCACGGCGCACATCTACAACAACCACTACGTGAGCCTCAACGAGTCCGGCATCAACTCCCGGGCCGGGGCACGCGCCAAGGTGGACAACAACTACTTCGAGGACTCCAAGGACGTCCTCGGCACCTTCTACACGGACGCGGCCGGGTACTGGCAGGTCGGCGGGAACATCTTCGACAACGTGACCTGGTCGAGTCCCGGCGCCGACAACAACCCCGCCGGCCCGAACCCGCAGTCCAACACGACGGTCGCCATCCCCTACGCGTACAGCCTCGACAACGCGAGCTGCGTACCGGACGTCGTGAGCAGGACGGCCGGCGCGAACAACGGCCTGCGGGTCTCCGACGGCAGCTGCTCCCCGCAGACACCGGCGCCGACCACCCCGCAGCCGACCCCGACCACCCCGCAGCCGACCACCCCGGCTCCCACGACCCCCGCTCCGACCCCGACCGGGCCCGCCGGGACCAACCTCTCCATCGGGGCGGGCTCCGACGGCTCCGGCAAGGCGGACGGCACGAGCTACGGGAACGTGCGGGACGGCGACCTGAGCACGTACTGGTCACCGGTCGGCGCGACCGGTGCCGTCTCGATCAAGTGGGGCTCGGCGACCACCGTGTCCCGGATCGTCGTACGGGAGGCGGCGGGCTCGGCCGGCGCGATCGGCTCCTGGCGGGTCCTCGACGGCGACACCGGAGCGGTCCTGACGTCCGGCAGCGGGGCGGGCGTCATCACCTTCCCCGCGACCTCGCTGAAGAAGGTCACCTTCGAGATCACCGGCTCCACCGCCACTCCGAGAGTCGCCGAGTTCGAGACCTACGCGTCGTAGTCGGTACCCACGCGGCGAGGCCCGGCCGCCGCCCCGCCGCGGCTCACCCGCCCGGCGGGGCGTCCCAGGCCTTCGCCAGCCCCTCCAGCCAGACGGGAGGGAGCTCCACCCGGTCCCACTCCTCCCGCAGCGCGTCGGGCGCCGAGACGAGACGCTCCAGTACGGCGACGCTGCTGGGGGAGTGGAGGAGGGAGTAGCGGCCGTGGATCGAGACGTCGCTGCCGGGGCCGTACTCCGCGTACAGCCGGCTCAGCCGCTCGCTCCAGGAGCCGGCGAACGTGTCCAGATGTCCGGCGTACCCCGCCCGCTCCGCGGTGCTCATCGTGCCGAGGACAGCGACGAGCACGTCCTCCGACACCTCCGGGTCGAGGTCGGAGACATGCGTGAACGCGAGGTAGAGCGGGGTCACGGCCACCTTCGCCCGCTCCACGTCCACCCCCGCGACCGGGGGGTGGACGTGCGCCGTCTCCGTCGGTCCCTCGGCGCCGCCCGGCTCGTCGGAGCCGAGCGCCCGCCGCAGCGCGCGCTCGGTGGCGCGCAGGAGCGCCTCGTCGACGGCCCGGGCGCCGTCGAGCCAGCCGAGGCGGAACCGCTCTCCCCGGTCCTCGGGAGGGCTCGCCACGACCCGGGTGACCTCACCGTGGGCCTCCGCGAGGGCGCCGGCCTCCACGAGGGCGATCAGCCGCCCCGTCTCGTCCTCGGGCACGCCCGTGCGGGCGAGGAGTCCGAGGAGGGTCGTCCTCGCGTTCCTGACGTCGGCCTCGTTCGGAAGGGTGGCCGTGGGGACGTCTGTCGCTCCGTGCGACGGCGGCTGTTCCGAGTTCATGGTCACCATGCTGCCTGACAGCCGTCACGCGCCGACTCCTGATCGTCGGAGAAAGCGCGTGAAGGTGTGGTGTCCCAGCGGATCGTGGTCCGGGCCGGGGCCACGGTCTCAGCTGAGCGTCAGCGGCGTACCCGGCGCGAGTTCGGCCGCGATGCGCTCGGCTACGACCTCGGCCGTGTTGCCGGCGGGCGTGTCCGCGGTCTTGGTCGTGGAGACGGCGATGGCGAGACGCTCCGAGGGCAGGTACGCCTGGATCGCGGCGTAGCCGGAGAACGACGGGTTCTGGACCAGCCAGGTGTTGGCCACGATGACCCCGAGCCCGAAGTGCCAGCCCTCGGTCTGCGGCAGACAGATCGTCTCGGGACAGGTGGCGGTCCCGCCGCCCAGGCCGACCGTGCCCGGATTGACGAAGGTGCGGTACGAGCGGGGCGAGAGCAGCTCGCCGGCGCCGATGGCGCGCGCGGAACGGGCCAGATCGCAGATGTCGGTGGTGATGACCGCCCCGGGCGCCGTGGTCCACGAGGGGTTCCAGAAGGTGGACTCCTCGTAGAGACCGCGGTCGGAGGTGAAGGCGTGCAGGACGGGCTCGGGGATGTCCGGGGTGAAGTTGTTCTGCGTGTTGCGCAGCCCGAGGGGGCGCCAGATCCGCTCCTCCAGGAGCCTGTCGATCCGGGTGCCGGTGATCTTCTCCAGGGCGATGCTCAGGAGCAGGTAGTTGGCGTGGGAGTAGCTCCAACTGGTGCCCGGCTCGTACCAGAACGAGTGGCCGAAGGGGTACGCGAGCAGCTCCTGCGGGGTCCACTGGCGGAACGGATGCGGCCCCAGCTCGGCGCCGAAGGCCGGGTCGGTGACGTAGTCGTGGAGGCCGCTGGTGTTGGTGGCCAGCATCCGCAGGGTGATCCGGTCCGCCTTCGGTACGAAGGGCAGCCAGCGCTCCACGGTGTCGTCCAGACGGACCTTCCGCTCCTCCACCAGCTGGAGGAGGGCGGTGCCGATGTGGGCGAAGGCCACGGAGCCGGCGCGGAAGTGCATGTCCGGCCGGGCCGGGACGCCGGTCATGGACTCGCCGAGCGCGTCGGTGACGACCTCGCGTCCGCCGACGGTGACCCGCAGCTCCACGGAGTTCAGCCTGAGGTCGTCCTTGGCCCTGCGGGCGATGTCCAGGACCTCACGGCCCGGCCCGTCGAGGGGGCGTGCGGTCCTCACGCAGTCCCGCCCGCCGGAGCCGCCCGGCCCTTCGGCGAACGCGGGTGCGACAGCGGCGGTCTGGACCGTGACGGCGAGGAGAGCTGCACAGAGCAGGGCCGCCCGGCGGGCACGCGCCCGGACGGGCGTGCGTGTGGGGGAGGGGGTGCGTGTCATGAACCGCACTATGGAGGGAGCCCGGCGGGAAGGCGGCCGAACACTCCGGGGACGGTCCGAGACCCGCCCATGTGGGGCAGGGACACGGCGACGGCGTACGCCCCGGAGTACCGCCCCGGCGCGCACCCGGTTGGTGTCCTGGAGCACGGCCCCGGTCACCCCGTTGGTCCCGGGGCCCGGGCTCCCCGCCCGTGGGCGCGGAGCCCGGCCGACCGCGCGGGTCTACCAGATCGCCTCGACCCATTCCGGGTGGTCGATGAACGGATTGCGATTGCCCTGGTAGGTGCCGAAGATGATGTCGTTGCGGCGCTCCTCGAAGGCGCTCGGCGGGTCCTGCTCGTTCCACTGCTTCAGGACCGAGAGCCGGCCGTGCCAGGGCACGCTGCCGTTGGACGTCGACTCGTTCGGCTCCAGGTCCGCCCAGGCGTCGTCGCCCTCGTAGCGGACGGCCATGTAGAGGATCATGCGGGCCACGTCGCCCTTGTCCGCGTTGCGCGGCTCGAAGGAGTTGGAGTCCGTGTAGCTGCCGGGCGCGCCGCTGACCGCGCTGCCGCCGTTGTCGAAGTCCTTGTTGCCGCGGATGCTGTTGACCTGGACGTCCGCCGCGCGCAGGTGGTGGAGGTCGGTGCCGGGGCCGGCCGAGGTGCCGAAGCTGCCGTGGGACTGGGCCCAGACGTGCTCGCGGTTCCAGTCGCCCACGTCGCCGCCGTTGAGGCTCTTGCTGCGCGAGGTGCCGCTGTACAGCAGGATCACGTTGGCGCTGTTGTTCGGGTCCTGGTCCGTGACCTTGAGCGCGTTCCAGACCGCGTCGTACGAGATCCGGCTCTGGCTGCCGATGATCGTGTGCAGCGAGGACTTCAGGCTCGTACCGGTCTTGCCGATCGCGTTCTTGTAGTACGTGCTGTCGTACGCCGTGGTCGTGGCGCTCGCCGGGGTCGCGGCGACCGCCGGGAGGGTGAGACCGATGAGGACCGCGGATATGGTCGCGGCCACAGCCTTCCATCTGCCGTTGGGCACAAAGGACATGGGGGGACCTTTCGGGGGGATGGGGACACGCATGGCGTGGGGCTTCGGCTCAACAGCGGTGTGATCTACGCGTGTTGAATTTCCGCCAGCGGGAGCGTGCCACGGGGCGGTGGCCGAATGTGTAACCCGGAGAAGGCTTTTCCGTGACGTTCTCGCATACGGCGGCCCCCGGCTGCCCGGCACCTCCGAAGATCACTTCCGAACGGTGATCGGTATCGTGAGGACTCCGGGCTCCCGCACGGGGAGACAGTGGTGCGAACCGCCCCCGGCGCGAGGACGGATGGTGTGCTGTGAAGCGATCCAAGGGCGGATCACGGGCGGTCGGCGGTTCCTGTGCCGCGACCGTGTGTGTCATCGGTGCGGGCCTGTCGGGACTGGCGACCGCACACGCGCTCTCGCTCAAGGGCATCGACTTCGTCTGTCTGGAGAAGGCGCCCGAGGTAGGCGGGATCTGGCGTCAGCCGGGGGCGGGTGAGCGGGGACCCGGCTACCGATCTCTGCACCTGAATACCGCCAAGCAGCTGACCGGATACAGCGACTTCCCAATGCCGGCCGACCTGCCGCTCTACCCGGGGCACACCGAGGTCGCCGCCTATCTGCGGGCGTTCGCCGAGTGGGCCAGGCTGCTGCCGCATGTGGAGACGCGGACCGAAGTGCTCTCCGTACGACAGGATGGTGGAGGGGACGACGGGGGAGATGACGAGGTAGACGGTGGTGCCGGCTCCTGGACCGTCACCAGCCGGGACGCGCGGGGCAAGGTGAGCGAACGGCGCTTCACGCACGTGGTCGTCGCCTCCGGCCACAACACGGTGGCGGCGGCGCCGAACCCGCTGCCGCCGGGCTCCGATTCCTTCACCGGCAGGATGCTGCACTCCCTCGACTTCCATGACGGCGCCGACTTCTCCGGGCAGCGCGTCGTCGTCGTGGGAATGGGGGCGTCGGGCGTGGACATCGCGTCGGACCTGTCCCGCCATGCCGAGCGGACCGTGCTCTCCGTCCGCCGTGGGCTGCACGTCGTCCCCAAGCAGCTCTTCGGTATGTCCGTCGACCTCATCGCCGACGCGCCGTGGTGGCAGGACATGTCCTTCACCGAGCAGCGGAGCTTCGTCGAGCAGGCGCTGCTCGTGGCACGCGGGAACCTCTCGGACTACGGTCTCCCCGAGCCCGACCACGCGATCTTCGCCTCCGCCGTGACCATCTCCGACGAGATACTCAGCCGGATCCGGCACGGCGGCGTGATCCCCAGGCCCGCGATCGGCTCCGTCGACGGCGGGCGGGTCACCTTCACCGACGGAAGCGTGGAGGAGGCCGACGCGATCGTCCACTGCACCGGATTCCGGATGGACTTTCCCTTCCTGCCCGCCGGTTGTCCCACCTCCGAGGAGCACGGGGCGGTCCGGCTGTACCGGCGGGTGGTCGCACCCGAGCGGACCGGCCTGTACTTCGTCGGACTCATCCGCCCTGTCGGCTCGATCACACGTCTCGTGGAGGCGCAGGCGCGATGGGTGGCGGGGATCGTCGACGGCGACGCCACGCTGCCGTCCGCGGATCTCATGTGTGAGGAGATCGACGGCTACCTGAAGGACATCGAGGCGCGCTACGGGCGGACTGAGGGCGGAGCCTCCGTCCAGGTGGACGTCGGCCCCTACCTGCGCGAGCTGCAGGAGGTGTGACGTCCGTCCGCCGGCGCGCGGTCAGTGGACGGCTTGCACCGCGCGCGGAAGGGGTGCGTCGACCGGCGGCCTGACGCGGTACGCCTCCGAGGAGATGTAGGCCGTCACCCGGGTCGGCTTCCCCCGCTGATGGGCCAGGGCCAGATAGGCGATCAGCCCCACGCCGTCCTCGGGCCGCCGCCCGGTGACGGCGCGCAGAGCCCGGACGAGCGGCGCGGGGTCCATGCCCTGGCGTCGCAGCAGGGTCACCGCCCGGTCGAGGGCCTCCCCGTCGTGCCGGGCGTAGTCGCGGACGGGGATGTGCAGGGTGAACCCGCTGGGCCGGTCCGCCCCGGTCTCCGTGAAGGAGTGGCAGGTCAGTCCCGGCCGCCGGTCCAGCGGCACGTCGAGGGTGTCCGGTCCGCCGAGCCCGTCCAGGGCGGCGAGCCCGTCGGCATCCATGCCTGCATCCGGGCCCATGGCGGTGTCGAGCCCCACCGCCGTGCGGAAGAAGCGCGAGACGGCCCCGCGTCCCGGGCCGCCGGCCATCCGGGACAGGCCAGCCGCCTCGCGGGCCGACAGATCGTCGTGCACGAGGTAGACCTTCGCGCGGGGTTCGTTCCAGTCACCCAGGTCGAGGGCGAGGAACAGATGACGGTCGCTCGGGGGGAGCGCCGGGAACGCCTGGTCGTGGCCGAGCCGCCGCAGCGCCTCCCGTACCGTCTCGGCGGAACGTTCCTGCCCGGAGGCCGCCGGGTTCAGATAGACCTTCACCTTGGGTACGCCGCCGGGGAGCAGCTCCAGCGCGCACCAGAGGGCCAACGGCCCCTCGGGGTCCGGAGGGAAGAAGAGGTCCTCCAGCTCGTCGAGCCGCGCGGTGTCGAAGCCCCAGCGCCGCCCCATCGCGCGCACGGCCTGGAGGCCGACGCGCCCGTTCTCCGCCAGATCCGCCGCCTCGCACCCCGGCTCCAGGAGGACCCGCAGGGTCGGCCCCGAGCAGGCGGTGAAGGTGAGCGAGAACTCCACCGGCGTGTGGTCGTCGGAGAGGAAGGAGTCGTAGGGCGGCGGCAGGTCGAGGGGGCGCTCGGCGGCCGGGCCCAGGATCGTGAGGAGCGTCCGAGCGTACTCCGCGGAGTCGGAACCGCTCAACCCTGCGGCTTCACAGAGCCGCAGGGCCTGTCTCGCGGTATGCCCCCCGAGCGTCTCCCGCCGTGGGGGCGGCCAAGAAGATACCCGCCCGGCGGGGCGGGTATCGGGGGTGCCGAACTCGGCGAGATGGAGCAGGACATCCGGGTCGGTGGATATCTGTTCCACGACACCTCCTCAGCCTCATGAGCACGCTTGAACAACGCGGTGCTCACTACCCCCTACGGTCGGCGTTCATGCTGTGCCGGGCGCTCCGGCGGGAGTTGCCTTCATCACTTCGCCAGCCAGGTGAGGAACTGGCTCCACATTCCGCCGCGCTTGCGGCCACCCGGCTCGGCCGCGGCGTCCGCCGCGGGCCGTGCCTGGGGCACCTCGGCGGTCCGGCCTGCGGGCTCGGTTGGCGTGAACCGGACGGGCAGCGCGGTGAGACCCCGGTTGAACGGGCCCGGGCGCCAGACGAGACTCTCCTCCGGCACGGCCAAATCGACATCGGGGAGCTGATTGAGCAGCTTCTCGATGGCCGTGACGGTGATCTGCCGCGCGGGCTCCTTCGACGGGCAGGCGTGCGGGCCCGCGCTCCACGCCAGATGGGACCGGTTGCTGCCGGACGCGCGCGCGGCGGTCAGGTTCGGCCCGGTGTTGGCGGCCGCGAAACTGACCAGCATGAGGTCGCCCGCCTGGACCTTCGTCCCGGCGAACTCCATGTCGGTGGCCGGGTAGTGAGGAGCGTAGTTGGGCATCGGCGGGTTGTCCCACAGAGTGTCGTCGAGTGCCTCGTCGATCAGGCCCCCGCCGTCGGCGTACCGGTCGTGGGTGAGCAGCCGGTGCATCGTGTTGCCGATCAGATTGCCCAGGGGATCGGTTCCCGCGCCCAGGAGCAGGGCGACCTGATGCATCATCTCCTCGTCCGTCAGCCGCGCCTGATGCTGCATCAGCCAGGTGGTGACGTCCTCACCCGGCTTGGCCCGCTTCAGCGCCACCAGTTCACCGACAGCGCCGAACAGCACCTCCACGGCCCGCTCGGCGTTGACGCCGTCGAACATGCCGGTGATACCGAACAGCACACGGTCGCCGATGTCCGCCGGGCAGCCGAAGAGTTCGTTGAACACGAAGAGCGGCAGCTGTCGCGCGTAGTCGCCGAGCAGGTCAGCGGAGCCCCGTGCGGCGAACCGCGAGACGAGGTACGCGGAGACCTGCTCCGTGGTCCGGCTGAGCTTGCGCGCGTCGATCCGGGCCATGCTGTCGGTGACCGCCTGGCGCAGCCGCAGGTGCTCGGCGCCGTCGCTGAACATGCAGTTGGGCCGGTACGCGAGCACGGGCACGACCGGGTTGTCCGGGCCGATGAGCCCCTCGTTGAGGTGCCGCCAGCGGCGCGCGTCCTTGCGGAAGGAGCCCGAGTCCTGGAGCAGTTGCAGCGCGGTCGCGTAGTCCGTGACGAGGGTGGCCTCCACCCCGGGAGCGAGCTCCACGGGCGCGGTCGGACCGAAGTGGCGCAGGTAGGCGTAGTACGCCTGCGGATCGGCCTGGAACTCCGGCCCGTACAGCGGTACCCGGCCGCCGTCGGCGTGCGCGGGGCACCCGGGCGGGGGTACGGGTGCGGTGGAACGAGCGTCCATGATTTCTCTCTGCTTCTAGTGAGCGCGGTCCAGCAAATAGCGGACGAGGGTGATCAGCGCGTCGGCGGACGACTTCTCGTCGCGCGCGTCGCAGGTGACGACCGGGGTGTCGTCGAGCAGGTCCAACGCCTCGCGCAGCGCCCGCTCCTCGCGGTCCTGCGTGCCGTCGAAGTGGTTGACGGCGATGGCGTAGTCGAGGCCGTACTGCTCGATCAGATCGATGACGGCGAAGGAGTCGGCGAGCCGCTCGGGGTCGACGAGCACCAGGGCCCCGAGCGCGCCGCGGGCCATGTCCTCCCACATCTGCACGAAGCGCTGCTGACCGGGCGTCCCGAACAGGTACAGCACCACGCGTTCGCTGATGGTCAGCCGTCCGAAGTCCATGGCCACCGTGGTGGTGGTCTTGCTCCGGACCCCCTTGAGGTCGTCGTACGACTCCCCGGCGCGGGTCATCGTCTCCTCGGTGGTCAGCGGAGGGATCTCCGAGATCGCACCGATGAAGGTGGTCTTGCCCACGGCGAAGTGACCGACGACGAGGATCTTCACGGCGGTCTGTGTCGCTCCGCCGCGCACATAGGCCTGCTCATCCAAACTTGGCGCGGAGCCCATTCAGGACCTCCTCGAGAATGTCTCGGTCCGCGAGCGCGGCACGCTGCACGGGTGGGCGGGTGATGAGGTAGCCGCCCTCGTCGAGGGCGGAGAGCAGGATCCTCACCACCCCGATGGGCAGCCGCGTGTGGCCCGCGACCTCGGCGACCGAGAGGTAGCCGGCGGTGCACAGGTCCAGCAGGCTCTGCTCCTCGGGAGAGAGCCGCGTCGGGCGCCGCTGCTGCCCCTCCTCGGCCGCGGTGACCAGGGTGACCAGCGACAGCTGTGCCTCGTCCGGCAGGCCGCGGCCCTTGGTGATGACGTACGGGCGGACTAACTCCGCCGCCTCGGGGCCCAGTTCGTCGAAGCCGCTCATGAGCGGACGCCGAGGTTCTCGCGCGGCGGTGTCGTCAGCGCCTTGCCCAGCTGACCGACGAGCTGCTGCATCCGGAACGTGATGTCCTGCATGTCGACGTCCGGCGAGGCGGAGACGCCGAGGTACGCGCCCTCTCCGGCGGAGATCAGGAAGACCCAGCCGCCGTCGAACTCGACCAGCGTCTGGCGCCACTGCAGGCGCCCCTCCTGGACGAAGAACCCGAGAGAGCGGCTGAGCGACTGCATGCCGCTCATCGCGGCGGCGACCGTGTCCGCGTTGTCCTTCCCGAAGTCCCTCGTCCGGGCCATCAGCAGACCGTCGGCGGAGACCAGGACGGCGTGCAGCGCCCCCGGTATCTCCAAAGCACTGTCAAGCATCCATGACAGATCGTCGTTCACGAGATCTCAGGCCCTTCGCTGCTCGCATCACGTGTGCTGATCGTCTGGTCCGCCGCGTCCGGGCGCGTGGCCCGACCGGACTGGGTGCCCCGCTGGAAGGCGCCCATGATCGCGGCGGTCTCCGCGCCGGATCGCGTGGCGGCGGGTGCGGGCGCCTGGGTGCCGCTCACGATGGCCATCGGCCGCTTGCGACGGCGCCGCGGCAGACCGTCGTCGGTGGTGGACGCGGTGACCGCGGGCGTCGGACCGCCCGGGTCGGTCACGGCGACGGCCGGGACGGACGGCGCCGGGGCCTTCTTCTCGGGCATGCCGGTGAGCATCTCGTGCGGCAGGAGGAGGACGGCACGGACGCCTCCGTAGGGGGAGCTGGAGTCCACGGACACCTCGAATCCGAAGCGTTCACAGAGCACGCCGATGACGGCGAAGCCGAACTGCGGCGGGCTGCCGAGGCCGGAGACGCCGGAGACGCGCTCGCTCGTCAGGAGTTTCGCGGCACGGGCCCGTTCCTCGTCGTTCATACCGACACCGGCGTCGTCGACGACGATGCAGATGCCCTTGGGCACGGTACGGATATTGATCTCGACGACGGTGTCGGGGCTCGAATAGCTGGTGGCGTTGTCGAGCAGCTCGGCGAGAGCGAGTGCCACCGGTTCGACGGCCCGGCTGGTGATTCCGAAGTCGACCTGCGACAGGATCTCGACCCGGCGGTAGTGCCGGATCCTTCCCTGGGCGCTGCGGACCACGTCGTACACCGACGCGACGTCACGCTGCCGTCCCAGCCACCCGTCGCAGAGGACGGCGATGGACTGGGCGCGCCGGCCGAACTGGGAGTTGGTGTGGTCGATCTCCAGGAGGTCGTGGAGAATGACGGAATCGCCGTACTTGTTCTGCAGACCCGAGATGACCAACTGCTGCTCGGCGGCGAGGCCCTGGAGCGTCCGCATGGCGGACTTGAGGACCGTCTTCGTCGAGTCCTGGGCCCGCTCCTTCTCGTCCTCGACGGACTTCGAGTAACTGTTCTCCAACTCGGCGTAGTGGGCCTTGAGCTCTGTGGTCTCCTGTCGTAAAGTCCGTATCGCTTTGCGCTGGCGAACGATTACGGCCACAGCGCCGAGCACGGCGATCAGGAGGACCCAGAGTGCTGGGTTCTGTGCGTAAGACGTCATAAGGCTCTCTTCAGGCGACTGACGGTCAGTTGCTGAATTCCGTCAATACGGGTGGACCGGCGGACCGTCCGTACCGGGGGTGCATGCCCGGATGGTCGCCGTGGTCGGAGATGTTCGTTTTGCATCCATCCACCGCTCCGCAAGCGTCGTGATCTTATCACCGGGCGCGAACAGGTGACCGATCGTCAATATGGGGACGACTGCGGCCCATTGCCCTCAATACCTGCCCGACCCCTCGTGTGAGATCGGCCGCTCACGACGACTCCGCACGCGGAACCCGGCTCACAGCCAACCGGAACGCTGCGCCTGCAAAGCCAACTGGAAGCGGTTCGCGGCTCCCAGACGGGCCATCAGGACCTCCAGCCGGCGGAACAGCGTGCGGCGGCTGACGCCCAGCTCCCGCGCGATGACGTCGTCCGTCGCACCGCCCGCGAGGAGCCACAGCAGGCGGCGGTCGCCGGGAGGCAGACCGCTCGGTCGGGTGGTGCGGCCGTGCAAGGGAAGGGCGTTCGTCCAGGACTGCTCGAACAGGGCCACGAGCGCGGAGAGCAGCCCGCTCGGCTGCACCACCAGCAGCGTGTTGACCACGTCCGCCTCTCTGATCGAGAGCGACACGAGCGCGTACGCGTCGTCGATGATCAGGAGCTTCACCGGCACCGAGGGCAGCACCCTGGCCTGTTCGCCGGCCTCGACGCACGGTTCGATGGCCTCCCTCAGCCGGCCGGGGTACTCCAGCGACTCCCGCGCGTACACGACCCGCTGCGTCACCCCGCGGGCGAGCGTGGCCAGCGCGTCCTCCGTCGCGCCGGAGTGCGGGAAGTACGGGGGCGACTCGAGCTGCCGGATCTGCTCGCGGGCGCTCGACCAGGCCCGGCGCATCCTCGGGCCCACGGCGTCCCCGGTGACGACCTCGACGAGGTGGTCGTCGTACGCGGCGGACCGCCGCCGGAACGACTCGAACGCGCCGCCGACGGCGATCCGCGACTCCTCCAGCTCGGCCGCCCGGTGCCGCGCGAGGATCTCCAGGCCCGCGGCCGGCGACACCGGAGCCACCACGTCCGCATCCCCCTCCGCGGCGCCGGCCAGCCCCGCGTCGGAGAGTTCGGCGTACGCCACGACCAGCTCCGCGCCGCTCAGGCCCACCGCTCCGCCGATCGCGCTCAGCGGAGCGGGCGCCTGTTCGAGCAGCGCCAGGTAGACCCGGCAGGCGGACTCGCCGACGCCCAGGATCCGGAGGGCCTCGCCGAGTTTCGCGTTCGTCATGGACGCATTATCGACCGTACCCACCCCCTCTTCATGGCCGATCCGTGCCAGTGGCACTCCTGGGCACCCGGCGCGCGCCTCCCGGACTACCGTCCGGGGCGCAGTCCAGGAACGCACCACCCACCGGTACCGACGGGAAGAAGGGGAACGCCGTGGCCAAGGGCCGAAAGAACGGTCTGTACGCAGGGATCTCCGAGGAGCTGTCCGCCCTCATGCGCACGGGGTGGGCCGACACGGAGCGGCACGATCTGACGCTCGACGAACAGGCTCCGTACGCCGCCCGCCGCCGCGCCGCGCTCTCCGCGCGGTTCCCCGGCGAGCGCCTCGTCATCCCCTCGGGGAATCTCAAGGTCCGCTCGAACGACGACCCCTATCCCTTCCGGCCGTACTCCGGCTATGTGCACATGACCGGGGACCAGGCACGGGACGGCGCGCTCGTCCTGGAACCCCGCGCGGACGGCGGCCACGACGCCTACTGCTACCAGCTGCCGCGGGACGGCAGGGACGACGACGAGTTCTGGACGGGCGCCACGGCGGAGCTGTGGATGGGCCGGCGCCGCTCCCTCGCCGAGGCCGAGCGCGTGCTCGGACTCGCCTGCCGCGACGTCCGCACCGCCGCCGACGACCTGGCCGCCTCCTCCGGCGTGCCCACCCGTATCGTCCGTGGCGTCGACCCGTCGCTGGAGGCCGCCGTCACCACCGACCAGGAGCGCGACGACGCGCTGGAGGAGGCGCTCAGCGATCTCCGGCTCGTCAAGGACGCGTGGGAGCTGGCGGAGATGCGCAAGGCCGTGGACTCCACCGTCCGCGGATTCACCGACGCCGTCGGGGAGCTCTCCCGGGCGGTCGCGTCCTCCGAGCGCTGGATCGAGGGCACCTTCTTCCGCCGGGCGCGCGTGGAGGGCAACTCCGTCGGCTACGGATCGATCTGCGCCGCGGGCGAGCACGCCACGATCATGCACTGGACGGACAACGACGGACCGGTGCGCCCGGGGGAGCTGCTCCTGTTCGACGCCGGCGTCGAGACCCGCACGCTCTACACCGCCGACGTCACGCGCACGCTCCCCATCAGCGGCACCTTCAGCCCGGTGCAGCGCCAGGTCTACGACGCCGTGTACGAGGCGCAGGAGGCGGGCATGGCCGCCGTCAAGCCGGGCGCCTCGTACCGCGACTTCCATGAGGCGTCCCAGCGCCACCTGGCGGCCCGGCTGGTCGAGTGGGGCTTCATCGAGGGCCCGGCCGAGCGCGCGTACGCACTCGGACTCCAGCGCCGCTTCACCATGGCCGGCACCGGTCACATGCTCGGCCTTGACGTGCACGACTGCGCGCACGCCAGGAACGAGGAGTACGTCGACGGAGTCCTGGAGCCCGGCATGGTGCTCACCGTGGAGCCCGGTCTCTACTTCCAGCCCGACGATCTCACCGTGCCCGAGGAGTGGCGCGGCATCGGGGTCCGCATCGAGGACGACCTGGTCGTCACCGAGGACGGCCACGAGAACCTGTCCGCGGGCCTGCCCAGGTCCGCCGACGACGTCGAGGCGTGGATGGCCCGGACCGCGGGCTGAACCGTGGCGGACGAGCCCCCGCCCGCCGGGTTCTCCACAGATCCGGCGGGCGGGCCGGGGGTGTCCGCGCCCGCCGTTAGGCTTGTCCAATGGCCCTTCCGGAAGCTTCCCCCGCGATCTCCGACCCTCTCCAGGTGCTTCACCGCGTCTTCGGATACAGCTCCTTCCGCGGTGAACAGCAGGAGATCGTCGAGCAGGTCGTCGGGGGCGGCGACGCCCTCGTCCTGATGCCCACCGGCGGCGGCAAGTCGCTCTGCTACCAGATCCCGGCGCTGGTCAGAGAGGGCACGGGCATCGTGATCTCGCCCCTCATCGCGCTGATGCAGGACCAGGTGGACGCGCTCAACGCCCTGGGGGTGCGGGCCGGATTCCTGAACTCCACCCAGGATCCGTACGAGCGGCAGACGGTCGAGCAGGCCTTCCTCGCCGGTGAGCTCGACCTGCTCTACCTGGCCCCCGAGCGGCTGCGCACCGAAGCGACGCAGCGGCTGCTCGACCGGGGCACGGTGTCGCTCTTCGCGATCGACGAGGCGCACTGCGTCGCGCAGTGGGGACACGACTTCCGGCCCGACTACCTCGCGCTGTCGATGCTGCACGAGCGATGGCCCAAGGTCCCCCGGATCGCGCTGACCGCGACGGCCACCGAGGCCACCCACGCGGAGATCGCGACGCGCCTCGGTCTGCAGGACGCCCGGCACTTCGTCGCGAGCTTCGACCGGCCCAACATCCAGTACCGCATCGTTCCCAAGAACAGCGCCCAGAAGCAGGTCCTGGAGCTGATCCGCACCGAGCACGAGGGGGACGCCGGAGTCGTCTACTGCCTCTCCCGCGCCTCGGTCGAGAAGACCGCGGCCTTCCTGGTCGAGCAGGGGATCGACGCCCTGCCCTACCACGCCGGCATGGACGCCCGGGCGCGTGCGGCGAACCAGGCCCGCTTCCTCAGGGAGGACGGGGTCGTGATGGTGGCGACGATCGCCTTCGGCATGGGCATCGACAAGCCGGACGTCCGCTTCGTCGCCCACCTCGACCTGCCGAAGTCGGTCGAGGGCTACTACCAGGAGACCGGCCGGGCCGGACGAGACGGGGAGCCGGCCACGGCATGGCTCGCGTACGGGCTGCAGGACGTGGTCCAGCAGCGCAAGATGATCGACGGCTCCGAGGGCGACGAGACGCACCGCCGCTCGCTGGCCGCGCATCTGGACGCCATGCTCGCCCTGTGCGAGACGGTCGAGTGCCGCCGGGTGCGGCTGCTGGCGTACTTCGGACAGTCGGGCGAACCCTGCGGCAACTGCGACACCTGTCTGACCCCGGCCGAGTCCTGGGACGGCACGGTCGCGGCGCAGAAGCTGCTGTCCACGGTCTGGCGGCTGGCGAAGGAGCGGCGCCAGAAGTTCGGCGCCGGCCAGATCATCGACATCCTCCAGGGCAAGAAGACCGCCAAGGTCATCCAGTTCGACCACGACGCGCTGTCGGTGTTCGGCGTGGGCGCCGACCTGGGCACCGCGGAGTGGCGCGGAGTCGTGCGCCAGCTCCTCGCCCAGCGGCTGCTCGCGGTCGAGGGCGACTACGGAACTCTGGTCCTGACGGACGCCAGCGGCGAGGTGCTGGGCGGACGCCGTCCCGTACCGATGCGCAAGGAGAAGGCCCCCGCCGCCGCGGCCCGGACCGGTTCGGGCTCGCGCTCCGGCAAGGGTGCCCGCGTACCCGTCGACCTGCCGTCCGAGGCGGTCCCGGTCTTCGAGGCCCTGCGCGCCTGGCGGGCCGCGACGGCCAAGGAGCAGGGCGTCCCGGCGTACGTCGTCTTCCACGACGCCACCCTGCGCGAGATCGCGACCCGGTTCCCGGCGACGGCCGCGGAGCTGGGCACCGTCGGCGGCGTCGGGGAGGCGAAGCTCGCCAAGTACGCCCAGGGCGTCCTGGACACCCTGGGCGAGTGCCGCGCTCCCGGAGAGCCCCCGGCCGCCGCGCCGTCGTCCGCGCCCCCGGCGCCGTCCGGGTCCGCTCCGTCCGTGTCCGCTCCGTCCGGGTCCGCCCGGCGGGGCCCGGAGCCGGAGCCGGACCTGTTCGACGACGAGCCGCCCGCCGACCCGGACGAGGAGATGGCTCCACCGCCCTGGGACGACGACTGGCGGTAGCGGGGCCGGGCGCGGCGGGGGCCGGGTGGCCCGCCCCGTCAGGGCTGGTGGGCGAGCAGCTCCCCCTCGGAGGGGAAGTACTCCTCCGCCGACATCTCCCGGCCGGCTTCGGTGCGTAAGCGGCGCAGCACGAGCCCGTGTTCGCCGCTCGTGGGGGCATCGGCTCCCGTGACGATCACCACGCCCTCGTCCTCGTGGTGGAGCACGAGGCCGGGGGCGCCGGAGTAGGTCCGCTCGGAGACCGTCGCCGCGAGGAGTTCCAGACGCCGGCCCTGGTGGTGGGTGTAGGCGGTCGGAAAGCGGTCGCGCCGGGCCTCGACGAGCCGGGCGATCCGCTCGGCCGGGTGCGTCCAGTCGATCCGGCCGTCCTCGACGGAGTCCGTACGCGTCCGGGAGTCGTACCGCGTGGGCTCGTGGACGACGCTCGCCGGTGCCGGTTCGAGGTGACGGTGGACACGGCGGAGGAGAGAGGCGAGCTGGTCGCGTTCCTCCGCGTTCAGCGGGGCCAGGATGTCGTCGTCGGTCGAGGCGATGTCCGCGTTGAGCAGATCGAGGAACGAGCGGCCCTCGGGCGTCAGCCGTACGACGACGCGGCGCCGGTCGGCAGGGTCCCGGCCGCAGTCGACATGGCCCGTTCTGACCAGATCGTTGACGATCTTCACCAGGTCGCTGGCGTTCATGTCGAGGCGGGACGCGAGGACGGTCTTCATCTGGGGGCCCAGGTCGGCCACCATCGCCATCACGGTCAGATGCCACAGGCGCAGTCCGTGGGCGGTCAGCCGGTCCGTGAGTCTGCGGCGCGCGGCCTTGCCGATGGCGTACATCAGGTAGGCGTTGAGGTTCAGCACGCTCGGTGGTGTCGTACTGAGCGAGGGCGGGCCGGAGGCGACGGGGGTGCGGGGCTCGTCGTCACCGGATGTCCCGGCACCGTCGGCCCTTCCCCTCGTGTCGTTGCCGGGACTCATGGCGGGTGCCGAGGCGTGGGCCGCGGCGGTGATGTCGACGTCGAGGGTGCCGATCGTCAGGTCGGCGTCGGCGAGGGAGCTGAAGACCTGAGCCCAGTCGGTCGGCATGTTCGATATGCCGACGACGGCGAACCGTGTGCCGTTCGCATCGTGCGCGGTGCCGGAGGTAACCCGTGGTTGCATCGATGTACCTGTTCGCAGTTCAAGTTAGGTGACCCTAACCTACTCGTTCCGGAAGGGGAGCCGGCGCCCCCAGGACCGTCTGGGGGCGCCGGAGTTCAGCGGGACGCGGGGCGGAGGCCGTCAGGGGCGGCCGGTGAGGTAGCCGCCCATCGAGGTGAAGTGGTCGGTGGCGGACAGCTCCCGGCCGTCCTCGGTCCGTACACGTGTGATCGCCAGGCCGTGGTTGCGGCCGGTGCGGGCGTCGGCGCCGGCGACGATCACCACGCCCTCGCCCTCACGGTAGAAGATGCGCCCCGGAGTGCCGCCGTAGCGGCCCTCGGACACCACGGCGGAGAGGACTTCGAGCCGCCGGCCCTTGTGGAAGGTGAACGCGGCCGGGTAGGGCGCCGACTGGGCGCGGACCAGACGCTCCAGGGCATCGGCGGGCCAGTCCCAGTTGATCCGGACGTCCTCCTCGGACCGCTTGTGGAAGAAGCTGGCCTGGGAGCGGTCCTGCTTGGTGAACTCCGTCTGCCCGGAGGCGATCAGGTCCAGGGCGCCGACCGTGACCGGGGCGATGAGGTCGACCGTCTTGTGGAACAGGTCGGTCGCCGTGTCCGTGGGCTCCACGGTCACCGCGCGCTGGTCCACGATGTCGCCGGCGTCGAGTACCTCGTCCATCATGTGGGCCGTGACGCCGACTTCGCGCTCGCCGTTGATGAGGGCCCAGATCAGCGGCGAGAAGCCCGCGTACTTGGGCAGCAGCGAGTCGTGGACGTTGAGCGTGCCGTGGCGGGGGAGGGTGTAGATCCGCGGCGGGATCCAGGTGCGCCAGTTGTTGGCCACGATGATGTCCGGGTCGGCCTCCTTGAGCCGCTGGAACAGCTCCTCGTCGTCAGGCCTGTTGCGGATGACGACGGGGACGCCGTGCTCCTCGGCGAGGTCGGCGACGGAGTCGCTCCAGATCTTCTCGTAGGCGTGCTCGCTCTTGGGGTGCGTCACGACCATCACCACGTCGTGTTCGGAGTCCAGGAGAGCTTGCAGGGTTCGATGCCCCCAGGTCTGGTAACCGAACATGACGACCCGCATGGAGTTCCTCCTCGGAAGAGCGAATGACCGCCGCCAAGTAAAGCAAGGCTTACCTAAGGATGCAACGGCCCCTGTTTTCAAGCGTGTTCAGTGCCGCTTTCTCGCGCGTGACCGATTCGTCCGGTCGACAGCTCGGGGCAAGTCAGGTTAGCTTTACCTAAGTTCGCCCCTGGCCGACGCCACCGGCGGGCTCGGCGTCTCGTACTTTTCATCCTCGCCTGACAGGCGGCTGTCCCGCACGATGGGAGTGACATGTCACAGGTTCTTCCTGGCGACGCACCTCTGATCCATGACCTCATAGGAATCGGCTTCGGGCCGTCCAACGTGGCCATGGCGATCGCGCTCAGCGAGCACAACGCTCGCGTCGGCAGGCAGGAGGCGGTCACTGCTCACTTCTTCGAGCGCCAGCCCAACTTCGGCTGGCACCGCGGCATGCTCATCGACGACGCCACGATGCAAGTGTCCTTCCTCAAGGACCTGGTGACGCTCCGTAACCCGTCCAGCGAGTACACCTTCCTGCGCTATCTGCAGAGCAAGGGCCGGCTGATCGACTTCGTCAACCACAAGAACCTCTTCCCGCTCCGCGTGGAGTTCCACGACTACTTCGAGTGGGCGGCGGCCAAGGTCGACGACATGGTCTCCTACGGCCACGAGGTCGTCTCCGTCGAGCCCGTCGTACGCGACGGAGTCGTGGAGTACCTCGACGTCACGGCCCGCTCGGGCTCGGAGACCGTCGTCCACCGCGCCCGGAACCTCGTCATCGGCACGGGACTTCGGCCCCTCATGCCGGAAGGCGTCGAGCGCGGCGACCGCGTCTGGCACAACTCCGACCTGCTCGCCAAGGTCGACGGCCTGGAGGGCACCGACCCCACGCGCTTCATCGTGGTCGGCGCCGGCCAGAGCGCCGCCGAGAACGTGGCGTACCTCCACCGCCGCTTCCCCAACGCCGAGGTCTGCGCCGTCTTCTCCCGCTACGGCTACAGCCCGGCGGACGACAGCAGTTTCGCCAACCGCATCTTCGACCCCGAGGCGGTCGACGAGTACTACACGGCTCCCGACGACATCAAGCGCCGGCTGATGGACTATCACGGGAACACCAACTACTCGGTCGTGGACATCGACCTGATCGACGAGCTCTACCGGGTGGCGTACCAGGAGAAGGTGCTCGGCGCCGAACGGCTGCGCTTCCTCAACATCTCGCGCCTGACCGGCGTCGAGGAGACCCCGGACACGGTCCGCGCCACCGTCACCTCCCTGGTCACCGGCGAGGAGAACGTGCTGGACGCCGATGTCGTGGTCCTCGCCACCGGCTACAGCCCCGCCGAGCCCCTGGGGCTCCTGGGCGAGGTCGCGAAGAGCTGCCACCGGGACGAGCAGGGCCGGGTCCGCGTCGAGCGGGACTACCGCATCTCGACGGACCCCGCGGTGCGCTGCGGCATCTACCTGCAGGGCGGTACCGAGCACACCCACGGCATCACCTCGTCCCTGCTCTCCAACACCGCGATCAGGGTCGGCGAGATCCTGGACTCGATCCTCGACCGTGGTCAGGAGTCCGCCCTGGACGAGCCCCGGCCGGTCGCCGACGGCATCGGCTCGGTCCGCTGACCCCGTCCCCTCTCCGCCAGGCTTCCTCC
Source organism: Streptomyces sp. NPDC013457 (assembly GCF_043089925.1). Classification (NCBI taxonomy): domain Bacteria; kingdom Bacillati; phylum Actinomycetota; class Actinomycetes; order Kitasatosporales; family Streptomycetaceae; genus Streptomyces; species Streptomyces sp. NPDC013457. The sequence continues at coordinate 382,444 of NZ_JBICBL010000001.1, read as the reverse complement.
GCCTGCCAGAACCCCACCCCCCATCGCCCCACCAGCCCCACCCGCCCCGACTGTCTCGTAGCGTCCTCGTACGCGGCGGTCGCGGCACGCACCGTGTGATCCCCGTGAAAGGAACCTCCGTGTCCACTGGTACGCGCCCCGCTCTGACGCGGTTCGTCAGACACTTCCCGCAGGTGGCCGTCGCCACCGTCGCCGCGCTCGCGCTGTCCGCCTGTGGGGGCGGCACCGAGAAGTCCGAGTCCAAGCCCTCGGGCGAGGCGAGCAGCTCCTCGTCCGCCGCCTTCCCCGTGACCGTGGAGCACAAGTACGGCTCCACCACCATCGACGCGGAGCCGAAGCGGGTCGTCACCCTGGGGCTTTCGGACCAGGACGCGGTGCTGGCGCTGGGGATCAAGCCGGTCGGCGCGGTGGACTGGTTCAAGGAGCAGCCGTACGGCAAGTGGCCGTGGACGAAGGACAAGTGGGGGTCCGCCAAGCCCGAGATCGTCGGCGAGCGCGACGAGTACAACATCGAGAAGATCGCGGCCCTGAAGCCCGACCTCGTCATCGCGCAGTACTCGGGGATGAAGAAGGAGCAGTACGACACGCTCTCGAAGTTCACCAAGGTCGTGGCCCAGCCCAAGGGCCTGCCCGACTACGGCGCGTCCTGGCAGGTCATGACGCGGCAGATCGGCAAGTCCCTCGGCAAGGACGCGGAGACCGAGAAGCTGATCTCCGGCATCGACGCCCGCTTCAAGGCCGTCCGCGACAAGCACCCCGAGTTCGCCACGAAGACCCTCGCCGTCGCCGACAGCTTCGAGGCCGGCAAGTACTCGGCCTTCACCAAGACCGACCCGAAGGCGATCTTCTTCTCCGAGCTCGGCTTCAAGCTGAAGCCCGAGATCGACACCCTGGCGAAGCCGGGCTGGAACGTCGCCGAACTGAGCGCCGAGAAGCTGAACGTGCTCGACGTCGACCGGCTCGTCTGGGTCACCTCCAGCACCGAGGCCAACGACCGCATCAAGGCCGAGCCGCTCTACAAGAAGCTGAAGGTCAACTCGGCGAAGCGCGACCTGTTCGTGCCCTACCAGGACCCGGACATCGGCGCGGCCTTCTCCTTCAACACCGTCCTGTCGATCCCGTACGCCATCGACGAGGTCGAGCCGCTGATCGCGGCCGTCAAGTAGCGCCCGTCACCGGCATCCGGCCCGTCCGCCTCCCGGCGGAACCGCGCCCCGCTCCCGGCAGCACCGCGCCATGCCACCGCACACACGGTGGCCCCCTCCCCGGCGCGGGGCCCGGGAGCGGGGCGCGCCGGACACACCTCACCGACGCACACCAGGGAAAGGCCCATTCGAACGATGTTTGACGTCGAGTCGGACCGGACGTCCACCTCCGGCATACCCGTCACGGGCGGGCAATCCGGTATCTGGCTTGCCCAGCAGATCGACCCGGACAGCTCCGCCTACAACATCGTGTTCGCCCTGGACCTGCACGGCGACGCCGACGTCGAGCGCCTCACCGCCGCCGTGCGGCAGGCCGTCGAGGAGGCCGAGAGCCTGCACGTGCGCGTCCGCGCGGGCGACGGCGGCCCCCGTCAGACCCCTGCCCCCGCCCCCGTCGACCTGCCCGTAGTCGACCTGCGCGGTGCCGCCGACCCCGAGCGGGCCGCCGCCGACTGGATGGCCGCCGACCGCGAAAGCCCCATGGACCTCGCCCGGGGCCCTCTCTTCGGCCACGCGCTGCTGCGCCTCGCCGACGACCACGTCGTCTGGTACCAGCGCTACCACCACATCGTCGTGGACGGCATGGGCGTCGCGCTCGTCACCCGCCGGGCCGGTGAGCTGTACACCGCCGGCGAGGAGGCGCCCGCCCCGCGCGACTGGGCGGTCTCCCGCCTGGTCGACGCCGACCTCGCCTACCGCGCCTCCGCCTCGCACCAGGAGGACCGCGCCTACTGGCTGGCCCGCATGGCCGACCGGCCCGAGCCCGTACGCCTCGTCGAGCGCGCCCCGGTACCCATGACCCGGCGCGTGCGCCGTACGTCCGAACTGAGCTCCGGGCAGGCCGAGCGGCTGCACGCCGCCGCCGAACGCGCCGGCACCCGGCCGTCCCGCCTTCTCGTCGCGGCCGTCGCCGCCTACCTCCACCGGGTCAGCGGCGAGCAGGACCTCGTCCTCGGCCTGCCGATCGCCGCCCGCCAGGACGCGGTCTCCGCCGACGTCCCCGGCATGGTCTCCAACATCGTGCCGCTGAGGCTCTCCGTCCGCCCCGGCACCACCGTCGCCGGACTCCTCGCCGAGGTACGGCGCGCGGTCGGCGAGGCGGTCGCCCACGGTCGCTACCGTGCCGAGGACCTGGCCAGGGAACTGGGTCTGCCCGACGGGGTGCACGAACTCGTCGGCCCCACGGTCAACGTCCTCCCGCGCCCGGACGACCTGCGGTTCCGTGACCTCGCGACCGAGCTCGAACCCGTCTGGCTCGGCCCGGTCAGCGACCTGGCCCTCAGCTTCGCCGAGTGCGGCGACGGGCGTGGCGTGTGCGTCCACCTCGACGCCGACGCCGAGGTCTGCGACGAGGCGACGCTGCGGGACCACGAGCGCCGCTTCCTCGCACTGCTCGACGCCTTCGTCGAGGACCTCGACCGCCCGGTCGGCCACATCGACCTGACCTCGTCCCCCGAACGGACGCGGCTCCTGGACGAGTTCGGCGACAGGCCCCGGGAGTCGCCCGAGCTCTCCTGGCCCGCCGCGTTCGAGCGGCAGGTCCGCCGTACCCCGGACGCCGTCGCCCTCGTCTGCGAGGACCGCGAGCTCACCTACGCCGAACTGAACGCGACCGCCAACCGGCTGGCCCGTCTCCTGGCCTCCCGCGGCGTCGGCGCCGAGGACATCGTCGCCGTCGCCGTCCCGCGCTCCGCCGACCTCGTCGTCTCCCTGCTCGCGGTGATGAAGGCGGGTGCGGCCTATCTGCCGCTGGACGCCGACCACCCGCAGGACCGGATCGCCTACATGCTCGACGACGCCGGCGCGCGCACGGTCCTCACCACCCGCGAGCTGTCGGGCGCGCTGCCCGACGCCCCCGGCGTCGCCCACCTGCTTCTCGACGAGCCGTCGCTGACGGCCGAACGCGACGCCCTCGACGGCTCCGACCTCGGCCTCGACATCGCCCTGGACCGGGCGGCGTACGTCATCTACACCTCGGGCTCCACCGGCCGCCCCAAGGGCGTGGTCGTCTCCCACGACGGCGTCGGCAGCCTCGTCGCCACCGCCACCGACCGCATCGGGATCACCGCCGAGAGCCGCGTCGTCCAGTTCGCCTCCGTGGGCTTCGACGTGACGGTCTGGGACCTGATCATGTCGCTGTGCGTCGGCGGCCGGATCATCGTGGTCCCCACCGAGCGCCGTGTCGCCGGTCCCGCGCTCACGGAGTACATCGCCCGCCACGGCGCCACCCACATGATCCTGCCGCCGTCCCTCGTCTCCGCCCTGCCGCAGGACTGCGAACTGCCGGACGGCGCCGTCCTGATCGTCGGCACCGAGGCGGTCCCCAGCGAGCTGATCGCCCGCTGGGCCGGACGCCTCCAGGTCGTGGTCGCGTACGGACTCACCGAGGCGACCGTCAACTCCACCCTCTGGGTCGCGACGCCCGACCGGCCCGGACCCGCGCCGATCGGCGAACCCGACCCCAACACCCGTGCCTACGTGCTCGATGCGGCGCTCCGCCTCGTCCCCGTCGGCACCGAAGGCGAGCTGTACGTCTCCGGACGCGGCCTCGCCCGCGGCTACCTGGGCCGGCCGGGCCTCACCTCCGAGCGCTTCGTCGCCGACCCGTACGCCGACGAGCCCGGCGCGCGGATGTACCGCACGGGCGACCGCGTCCGCTGGGGCGCCGACGGCAACCTGGAGTTCCTGGGACGCGCCGACGGCCAGATCAAGATCCGGGGCCACCGCATCGAGCCCGGCGAGATCGAGAGCGCCTTCATGGCCTGCCCGGGCATCGCCCAGGCCGCCGTCCTCGTCCGTGAGGACCACCGGAGCGCCAAGCGGCTCGTCGCCTACCTCGTCGCGGAGGCCGGTACGGACCCGGAGGCCTCCGTCGCCGAGGCACGGGCCCGGACCGCCGGGACGCTGCCCGACTACATGGTCCCCTCCGCCGTCGTCCGGCTCGACGGTCCGCTGCCCCTGACGCCCAACGGCAAGCTCGACAGCCGCGCCCTGCCCGAGCCCCGCTGGACAGCGACGGCCGGCGGCGACGCGCCCACCACCCCGGCCGAGACCGCGCTCGCCGCGCTCTTCGCCGAGGTGCTCAGTCTGCCGTCGGTAGGGGTCCACGACAGCTTCTTCGAACTGGGCGGCGACAGCATCGTCGCGATCCAGCTCGTCAACCGCGCCCGTGAGGCCGGGCTCGTGATCACCCCGCGCGACGTGTTCCGGCAGCGGACCGTGGCGGCGCTCGCCCGGACCGCCGCGCCGGTCACCGCCGAGGCGGCCTCCGAGGCCCCCCGGGCCGTGGAGCTCGACGCGGACGCGCTGCCCGTCTCCCCGCTCCAGGAAGGTTTCTTCTTCCACGCCGAGTTCGACCGGGAGGCCGCCGATCTCTACGTCGTCCAGGAACTCCTCGACCTCGAGGGCACCGTCGACCCCGACCGGCTCAGGCACGCGCTCCAACTGCTCCTCGACCGGCACGCGCTGCTGCGCGCCTCCTTCCGCCAGCTCCCCGGCGGCGAGGTCGTCCAGCGGATCGCCGACCGCACCGACCTGCCCTGGAGCGAGGCCGACACGGCCCGCACCCCGGTGGCGGACATCCTGCGGCAGGACCGTGCCGAGGGCTTCGACCTCGCCCGGCCCCCGCTGATGCGGGCCACCCTGATTCGCGACGGGCAGCGCCACCGCCTGCTGCTCACGCTGCACCACATCATCGCCGACGGCTGGTCGGTCTCGGTCCTGCTGCGCGAACTGACCGCCGCCTGCACGGGCGACGCCCTGCCCGAACCGCCCGCCCCGGACGCGTACCTCACCTGGCTCGCGAGCCGGGACCTCGACGCCGCCCGCGACGCGTGGCGCCAGGCCCTGGCCGGCCTGGACGGTCCGACCCGGCTGCCCGCCCTCGCCTCCGCCGCGGGCGACCAGGCAGCGCCGGCCGCCCGGCCCGAGCACGTCGACGTCCGGCTGCCGGAGTCGCTCACCGCCGACCTCGCGGCCCGCGCCCGCAGTCACGGGCTCACCCTCAGCACCGTCCTGAACGGAGGCTGGGCCCTGCTCCTCGGCGGTCTGACCGGCAGCCGGGACGTGGTGTTCGGCACCACCGTCTCCGGACGTACGACCGAGGTCAGGGGGCTGGACTCGGCGGTCGGCCTGTTCATCAACACCGTCCCCGCCCGGGTCACCCTGCACGGTGGCGAGACCCTCGTCGAGCTGCTGCGGCGCGTCCAGGACGAGCACGCGGCCCTCCTTGACCACCAGCACCTCGGGCTCGCCGAGATCCAGCGGATCGCGGGCGGCGGAGAACTCTTCGACACGCTCGTGGTGTTCGAGAACTTCCCCTCCGGAGAGCTGGCCCCGGCACCGCGCCCCGAGACGCTGCGCGTCACCGGCGCCGAGGTCTTCGACGCCGTCCACTACCCGCTCGCCCTGATCGTCGAGCACGACGGGGACCACCTCGCCCTGCGGTTCAAGTACGACGCGGCCCGCCTCGACCAGCTGACCGTGGCCGTCGTCGCCCACCGGTTCGAGGCCCTGCTGCGGACGCTCGTCGACGACCCGGCCCGGCCCGTCGCCCGCGTCGGGACGCTCTCCGGCCGGGAGGAGGAGCGTCTCGCCGCGCTGAACGCCACGACGCACCCGCTCCCCGACCCCGACGCCACCCTGGCCTCCCTCTTCGCCGCACAGGTGGCACGGACGCCGGACTCCCCGGCCGTCGTATTCGAGGGCACCACACTGTCCTACGCCGAACTCGACCGGCGCGCCGAGGCGCTGGCCCGGCGGCTGCGGGCGCGGGGCACGGGCCCCGAACACTTCGTCGCGGTCGCGGTGCCCCGCTCCGCGGAGCTCATGGTCGCGCTGCTCGGCGTCCACAAGGCGGGCGCCGCCTACCTGCCCCTCGACCTCGACTACCCCGCCGACCGGGTCGCGTTCATGCTCGCCGACTCAGGCGCCCGTACGGTCGTGACCACCGCCGACGCGTCCGGCCGGCTGCCCGACGTCCCCGGACTCGCCCACGTCCTGGTGGACCGTGACGAGGAGACGGCCGACACACCGGTCGTGCACGGGGGACCCGACCACCCCGCGTACCTCATCTACACCTCGGGCTCCACCGGCCGCCCCAAGGGCGTCGCCGTCACCCACCGCGCGATCGTCAACCGGCTCGCCTGGATGCAGGACGAGTACGGGCTCACCGTCCACGACCGCGTGCTCCAGAAGACGCCGTCCAGCTTCGACGTCTCCGTCTGGGAGTTCTTCTGGGCCCTCGTCGAAGGCGCGACCGTCGTCCTCGCCCGGCCCGACGGCCACCGCGACCCGGCGTACCTCGCCGAGCTGATCGCCACCGAGCGGATCACGACCACGCACTTCGTGCCCTCGATGCTGGCCGCGTTCGTCCAGGTCATGGAGGCCGCGCCGGGAACCCCCGAGTGGGCCAGGAGCCTGCGCCGCGTCTTCTGCAGCGGCGAGGCCCTCACCGGAGCCGACGCCCGCCGCTGGGCGGAACTGACCTCCCGCCGAGGCCACGGCCCGGTGCCGCTGCACAACCTCTACGGCCCCACCGAGGCCGCCGTCGACGTCACGTACTTCCCGTACGAAGGGGACGACGAACTCGCCGTTCCGATCGGCCGACCCGTCTGGAACACCCGCCTGTACGTCCTCGACGCCTTCCTGCGCCCCGTCCCGGACGGCGTCCCCGGCGAGGCGTATCTCGCCGGCGTCCAGCTGGCCCGCGGGTACCACGACCGGCACGGGCTGACCGCCGAGCGGTTCGTCGCCGACCCGTTCGGCGAGCCCGGTGCCCGCATGTACCGCACCGGCGACCTGGTCGCCCGGCGCGCCGACGGCGCCGTCGACTACCTCGGCCGCACCGACCGCCAGGTCAAGGTGCGCGGCAACCGCGTCGAACTGGGCGAGATCGAGGCCGCCCTTGCCGCCCTCCCGGGGGTCGCCCGCGCCGCCGTCGTCGTCCGCGACGGCACGCTCCTCGGCTACGCGGTCCCGGCGCCGGGCGGCTCCCGTCCCGTGACCGCCCTGGACGGCGAAGCCCTCCACGCGGCGCTCGCCGACGCGCTGCCCGCCGCGGTGGTGCCGACGGCCGTCATGGCCCTCGACACGCTGCCGCTGACCCCCAGCGGCAAGCTCGACCAGAACGCCCTGCCCTCGCCGACCGTCGCCCCCAGGGCCGGTGGACGCGCGCCGCGCGACGAACGCGAGGGCGCCCTCTGCGAGATCTTCACCGATGTCCTCGGTATCGCCGGGATCGGTGCCGACGACGACTTCTTCGTCCTGGGCGGCGACAGCCTCACCTCGATCGCCGTCGCCACCCGGGCCCGTGAAAGGGGACTGACCATCAGCCCGCGCGATGTGTTCGAGCACCGTACGCCCGCCGCGCTCGCCGCGACGGCCGCGGACGTGCCGGACGAACCCGCCGTCGAGACCGCTCCCGAGGAGCCCGCCGCCGGGGTGAGCATGACCGCCGCCGACGCGGGGCAGGCCGCCGCCGCCCTCCAGGCGATGCTCGCCGCGCAAGCGCAGTCCGGCGCCGCCGTCGACCCGGCCCTCCAGGCGCTGCTCGCCCGGCTGACCGCCGGCGCCCCCGCCGAGCCCCCGGCCCCGGCGCCGCTCGGCGGCCTCGAACTGACCGCCGAGGAGACCGCCCGCGTCGAAGCCGTCGCGGGACTCCCGGTCGCCGACGTCTGGCCGCTCTCCCCGCTCCAGGAGGGCATGTACTTCCACGCCACCTACGACACCGGCGACGCCCTCGACGTCTACCTGTCGCAGGAGACCCTGGACTTCGACCGCCCCCTGGACGCCGACCGGCTGCGCGCCGCCTGCCGGGCGCTCCTGGAACGCAACGCGAGCCTGCGCGCCGGCTTCACCAGCGACGGCCTGCCCCGGCCCGTCCAGTTCATCGCCGACGGCGCCGAGATCCCGCTGACGGAGACCGACCTCTCCGGGCTGTCCGCCGAGGAGCGGCGCGCCCGCGTGGACGCGCTCCTCGCCGCCGACCGCCGGCAGCGCTTCGACCTGTCCGCCCCGCCGCTCTGCCGCCTCCAGCTGATCCGGCTCGGCGACGGGCGAGACCGGCTCGTCGTCACCCACCACCTCATCCTGTGGGACGGCTGGTCCGCCTGGCTCTTCCTGGAGGAGCTGTTCACGCTGTACGAGCGGGCCGGCGACACCACCGGTCTGCCCGCGCCCGGGTCGTACCGCGACTACCTGGCCTGGCTCGACCGTCAGGACACCGGCCAGGCCCTCGACGCCTGGCGCGGCGCGCTCGCCGGCTTCGACGAGCCGACCCTCGTCGCACCGACCGGCCGCGACGCGGGCCCGGTCATCCCGGCCGACTTCGACGCCGTGCTCGGCAAGGAGACCAGCGACCGCCTCCGCGCGCTGGCCCGGCAGCACGGTCTCACCCTGAACACCGTGCTCAACGCCGCCTGGGGCCTGGTCCTCTCGGCGATGACAGGCCGAGGCGACGTCGCCTTCGGCACCGCGGTCGCCGGCCGCCCCGCGGACGTTCCGGACGTCGCCGGCATCATCGGCATGTTCCTCAACACCATCCCCGCGCGCGTCGCGTTCGCCCCGGACGAGCCGCTGCTCGACCTGCTGCGCCGGATGCAGTCCGAGCGCGCCTCGGTCATGCCGTACGAGTACGTCGGCCTCGGGACCCTCCAGCAGGAGACCGGCCACCGGCGGCTGTTCGACACCCTCTTCGTGCTGCGCTCCGCCGACGGCGAGGACCGTGCCGCGGAGCTCCGGCAGCGGCACGGCATCACCGACGTCTCGAACGTGGACGGCACCCACTTCCCGCTCACCCTGATCGTCACTCCCGAGACCCGGCTGCGGGTCACGCTGGCGGCGCGGCCCGACCTGTTCGACGCGGAGGCCGCGCACACGATCCTCGGCCGGTTCACCACCGTCCTGGAGCGGCTCGGCGAGATCCTCGCCCGCCCGGACGCCGTCACCGCCCGCACCGTCGGCGTGGACCTCCTGCTGCCCTCCGAGCGCGCCGCCCTGGCGGCCGGGGTGGCCGGCAGCCGGGAGCCGGTGCCGAACGAGACCATCGCCGACATGCTGACGGCCCAGGTCGCCCGCACCCCGGACGCGGTGGCGCTCGTCTTCGGCGAACGCGCCCTCACCTACGCCGAACTGGACGCGCACGTCAACCGGATCGCCCGGCTGCTCCTCGCCAGGGGAGCGGGCCCGGAGAAGGTCGTGGCGCTCGCCCTGCCCCGCTCCATCGACATGGTCGCCGCGCTCTTCGCCGTCCTGCGGACCGGCGCCGCCTATCTGCCGCTCGACCTGGACCACCCGGCCGACCGGCTCCGACTGATGGTCGAGGACACCGGACCCCTCTGCCTGGTCACCACCACCGCCGTCGCCCCCACCCTCCGGGGTCCCGAGGGCGCCGTCGCCCCCGAGCTCCCGCTGGACGACGAGACCGTGGCCGCCGAGCTGTCCGCCCTCCCCGGCGGGGAGATCACCGACGCCGAGCGGCCCGCCTTCGCCCACGGCGTCGAGGACCGGCTCGAACACCCGGCGTACGTCATCTACACCTCCGGCTCCACCGGCCGGCCCAAGGGCGTCGTCACCCCCTACCGGGGTCTGACGAACATGCAGCTCAACCACCAGAAGGAGATCTTCGACCCGGCCATCGCCTCGGCCGGAGGCCGGCGACTGCGCATCGCCCACACCGTCTCCTTCGCCTTCGACATGTCCTGGGAGGAGCTGCTCTGGCTCGTCGAGGGCCACGAGGTCCACGTCTGCGACGAGGAGCTGCGCCGCGACGCGGAGGCGCTGGTCGCCTACTGCGACCGGCACCGGGTCGACGTCGTCAACGTGACCCCCACATACGCCCAGCTGCTCATCGAGGAGGGCCTCCTCGACCACGACGAGGCGGCCGGGAAGCACCGCCCCGCGCTGGTCCTGCTCGGCGGCGAGGCCGTGTCCGACACCGTGTGGAGCACGCTGCGCCGCACCGAGGGCACCTACGGCTACAACCTCTACGGGCCGACCGAGTACACCATCAACACCCTCGGCGGCTCCACCACGGACAGCGCGACCTCCACCGTCGGCATGCCCATCCGGAACACCCGCGCCCACGTCCTGGACGCCATGCTGCGCCCGGTTCCGCCCGGCTGCCCCGGCGAGCTGTACATCGCCGGCACCGGCCTGGCCCGCGGCTACCACGACCGGCCCGGTCTCACGGCCGAGCGGTTCGTGGCCGACCCGTTCGGCGAGCCGGGGGAGCGGATGTACCGCACCGGCGACCTCGTACGGCAGCGGCCCGACGGGCTCCTCGACTTCCTGGGGCGCACCGACGACCAGGTGAAGATCCGCGGCTACCGGATCGAACTCGGCGAGATCTCCACGGCTCTGTCCTCGCACCCCGAGGTCGCCCACGCGGCCGTCGTCGTCAACGAGAGCACCGGCACCAGGCGTCTCGTCGGCTACTTCGCACCCGAGGACGGCACCGCGCCCGGAGAGGAGCTGCTCCAGCGGCTCCGCGACCACCTGAAGGCCGCGCTGCCCGACTACATGGTCCCCTCCGCGCTCGTCCCCGTGGACACCCTCCCGCTCACCGTCAACGGAAAGCTCGACGTACGGGCCCTGCCCGCACCGGACTTCGCCGGAACCGGCACGAGCCGCACCCCGCGCACGCCGCGCGAGGAGACGCTCTGCGCGCTCTTCGCCGAGGTGCTCGGCCTGCCGGAGGGCAGCGTCGGCATCGACAGCGACTTCTTCGAGCTCGGCGGCCACTCGCTGCTCGCCACCCGGCTCGTCAGCCGGGCCCGTACCGCGCTGGACGCCGAACTCGCCATCCGCGACCTCTTCGAGGCGCCCACGGTGGCCGAGCTGGTCGAGCGTGCGGACCGCTCCGGCGGCGCCGCACGGCCGGCTCTGACCGCGGGGGAGCGGCCCGACGAACTCCCGCTCTCGCACGCCCAGCAGCGCCTGTGGGTCATCCAGCAGATCGAGTGCACCTCGGCCGCGTACAACTTCCCGCTGGTCATGCGGTTGCGCGGCGCCCTGGACGTGGCGGCCTGGGAGACGGCGCTCGCCGACGTGACCGCCCGGCACGAGGCCCTGCGGACGGTCTTCGTGGAACACGAGGGCCAGGCCGTCCAGCGCGTCCTGCCCGTCGACGAGGCACGTCCCGTCGTGGAGCGGCTGCACGCCACCGAGGACCAGGTGCCCGATCTCGTCGAGGCCGCCGTCAACCGGCCCTTCGACCTCGCCGCCGAACTTCCCCTGCGCGCCACGGTCGTCGAGCTGGCACCCGAGGACCACGTGGTCGTCCTGCTGCTCCACCACATCACCACCGACGAGTGGTCGGACCGCCCCTTCCTCCGCGACCTGGCCGCCGCCTACGCGGCCCGCGTCGACGGCGCGGCCCCGCAGTGGGAGCCGCTGCCCGTCCAGTACGCCGACTACGCCCTGTGGCAGCAGCGGCTGCTCGGCGACCCGGCGGACACGGAGAGCCTGGCCGCCCGCCAGCTGGAGTACTGGCGCACGACCCTGGACGGCGCACCCGAGGAGCTGGAACTGCCCACGGACCGGCCCCGCCCGGCCCGGCCGGCGTTCACCGGCGCCGAACTGGACATCGCCTTCGACGCCGACGTCCACGAAGGCCTGAAGCGGCTCGCCCGCGAGAGCGGCGCCAGCATGTTCATGGTCGTCCACGCGGCCGTGGCCGCCCTGCTGCACCGCATGGGCGCCGGTACGGACATCCCCGTCGGCTCGCCCATCGCCGGGCGCGGCGACGAGGCCCTCGACAACCTGGTCGGCTTCTTCGTCAACACCCTGGTGCTGCGCACCGACCTGAGCGGCGACCCGAGCTTCACCGAGCTGCTCGCCCGGGTGCGCGAGACCGACCTGGCCGCCTTCTCGCACGCGGACGTTCCCTTCGAATCCGTGGTGGAGAAGCTCAACCCGACCCGCTCCCTCTCCCGGAACCCGCTGTTCCAGGTGATGGTCGGCTACCACGCCCGTACGGGCGACGCCCTGGAACTGACCGGCCTCGGCGCCGAGTACGTCCCCTTCCGCATCCGCTCGGCCAAGTTCGACCTCGTGTTCAGCTTCACCGAGCACACGCCGGCCGACGGCGGCACCGGCTCCCTCGGCTGCCGTCTGGAGTTCGCCACCGAGCTGTTCGACCACCGGACCGCCCAGCGTCTCGGCGAGCGCCTCCGCGCCCTCGTCGCGGCCCTCGTCGCCGCGCCCGCGCTGCCCGTCTCGCGGGCCGAGATCCTCGGCGACGACGAGCGGCGGCTGGTCCTGGACGGCTTCAACGCCACCTCCCGCGAGGTCGACGAGGAGTCCTTCCCGGCCCTGTTCGCCCAGCGGCTCGCCGAGCGCCCCGACGCGGTCGCCGTCGTCGACCGAGACCGGTCCGTCACCTACGCGGAGCTCGACGCCCGAGCCAACCGCCTCGCCCGGCTGCTCGCGGCACGCGGAGCCGGCGCCGAGAGCGTGGTCGGCGTGGCCGTCCCCCGCTCGGTCGACATGGTCGCCACGGTGCTCGCCGCGCTGAAGCTGGGCGCCGCGTTCCTCCCGCTCGACCTGGTCCACCCGGCCGACCGCCTCACGTACATGATCGAGGACTCGCGGGCGGCGCTCGTCGTCGGCACCGAGCCGGTCGCCGGGAAGATCCCCGAGGTGGCGGGCGTGCCGGTGGTGCTGCTCGACGAATCGTCGGTGGCCGCCGAGCTGGAGACCCTGCCGCAGACCGCGGTCGACGGGAGGCCGGTCCTCCTCGACCAGGCGGCGTACGTCATCTACACCTCCGGCTCCACCGGACGGCCCAAGGGCGTCGTCGTCCCGCACGAGGGAATCTCCAGCCTCGTCGCCACCGCCGTCGACCGCATGGGTCTCGAACACGACAGCCACGTCCTGCAGTTCGCCTCGATCGGCTTCGACGTCTTCGCCTTCGAACTGTCCATGGCGCTCTGCCACGGCGGCCGGCTCGTCCTCATCACGGACGAAGCACGGGTCGCGGGGCCGGCGCTCACCGACTTCCTCGCCGAGCAGCGGATCACCCACATGATCCTTCCGCCGTCCCTCGTGTCGGCCCTGCCTCCCGGCTGCGAGCTCCCGGAGGGGTCGACCGTCCTCGTCGGCACGGAGACCGTGCCGCCGGACGTCTTCGAGCGGTTCGGTGCCACGGCCCATCTGATCTGCGCCTACGGACTCACCGAGGCGACGGTCAACTCCACGCTCTGGCCCTCGCGCGAGCACGGAGGCCGCCCGTCCGGCCGGGTGCCCATCGGCCGGCCCGACCCGAACACCCGCGCCTACGTCCTGGACGAGCACCTGCGGCCGGTCCCGCCCGGAGTCGTCGGCGAGCTGTACGTCTCCGGACGCGGCCTCGCCCGCGGCTACCTCGGCAAGACCGCGCTGACCTCCGAGCGGTTCGTCGCCGACCCGTACGCCACCGAGCCCGGCGCGCGGATGTACCGCACCGGCGACCGCGCCCGCTGGCGCGCCGACGGCAACCTCGACTTCCTCGGCCGCGTCGACACCCAGGTCAAGGTGCGCGGCTTCCGCATCGAGCTGGGCGAGATCGAGGCTGCCCTCGCCGGTCACCCCTCGGTCGCCCAGGCAGCCGTGCTGCCCGACCGCGACGGCGACATCGTCCGCCTCGTCGGCTACGCCGTCCCGGAGGCGGGGGAGTCCGTGGAGCTCGACCCGCAGGAGCTGCGCGCCCACGTGGCCGGGCTGCTGCCCGAGTACATGGTCCCCGCGCTCGTCGTGCCGCTGGACGGCCCGCTGCCGCTGACCCCGAACGGCAAGCTGGACCGCAAGGCGCTGCCCGCGCCCGACTGGGCGGCGATGACCGGGGACGCGTCGCCCGCCAACGAGACGCAAGGCCGGCTGGCCGCCCTGTTCGGCGAGATCCTCAAGCTGGAGCGGGTGGGCGTCCACGACAACTTCTTCGCGCTCGGCGGCCACTCCATGGCCTCCATGCGGCTCCTGGGCCGCATCCGGGCCGAGTTCGGCGTCGAGCTCAGCATCAGGGACGTCTTCGACGCGCTGACCGTCGCCGGCATCGAGGGCAAGCTCAAGGGAGCGTCGACGGCCCGCCCGGCACTGCGCCCGGCGGAAGTCCGGCAGAAGTCCGACCGGCAGGAGCCGCACCTGCAGGAGGACCAGCGTCAGGACGAACTCCTCGCCGCGCCCGTCCAGCGCTGGCAGTGGGACGCGTACCTCCGTACACCCCGCTTCGACCACGCGCTGGTGCTGCGCTCGGCCGGAGGCCTGGACGCGGACGTGCTGTCCGCCGCCCTCGCCGACGTGGCGGCCCGGCACGAGCCGCTGCGCACGGCGTTCACGGAACGCGGCCGCGCGCTGCACCACCGGGCCGTCCAGCCCCCGGTGCTCGTCCTGGAGGAGTGCGCCGACCTGGACGCGCGCCTGACCGAACTGGCCGCCGGAGCACCGGATCCCGGCCGTGCGGCACCGCTCGGCGCCCGCCTGCTGACGGCGCCCACCGGCGCGCAGGCGCTGCTCCTGACCATGCACTACCTGGCTGTGGACGAATGGTCGGTGGTCCCGCTCTTCCGTGACCTGACGGCGGCCTACGCGGCGCGTACGGAAGGCGGCGCCCCCGCGTGGCGGCCGCTGCCGGTGTCGTACACCGACTACGCCCGGTGGGCCCGCGAGGTCCTGGGCGACCTCGACGACCCGGACAGCCGCGGCGGCCGGCAGCTCGCCTACTGGCGCGAGACGCTGAAGGACGCACCGGCCGAGCTGGCCCTCCCGGCGGACGGCCCGCGCTCGTCCACGCCCGGCGCGGACCATGTGGGCTTCGTCCTGGACGAGCGGCTGCACGCCGCCGTGGACGAGCTCGCCCGGACGACCGGCACCAGCATGTTCATGGTGCTGCACTCCGCCCTGGCGGCCCTGCTCACCGCCCACGGCGCCGGCACGGACCTGCCCATCGGCACCCTGGTCGCGGGCCGTACGGACGACCAACTGGCCGACCTGGTGGGCTGCTTCTTCAACACGGTCGTGCTGCGCACCGACACCGGGGGCGACCCGACCTTCGCGGAGCTGCTCTCCCGCGTACGGGAGACCACGCTCGGCGCCCTCGACCGGCAGGACGTGCCGTTCGACGAGGTCGTCCGGGTGGCCGGACTGCCCCAGGAGGGCCCGCAGGTCATGGTGATCCACCATGAACAGGCGGACCTGGAGCAGCTGGAGGGCGGGGTCGGCTCCCTCGAAGCCGTACCGACCGGGTCCACCAGGGCGCGGCTGACCCTCAGCTTCTACGAGCCGCAGGGTGACGGGCCCGTCCACTGCGGACTGATCCACGCGACCGACCTGCTCGGCACCGCGAAGGCGCGGCGACTCGCCGACGAACTTCAGAGGCTGCTGCACGCCGTGGCAGCCGATCCCGGACAGCCGCTCTCCGAGCTGTTCACCGCCGTGACCGCGCGTTCGACAAGGAGTGACAACGCATGAGCACCAACCCGTTCGAGGACCCGCAGGGCCGCTTCCTGGTCCTCGTCAACGACGAGAACCAGCACTCGCTGTGGCCCTCGTTCGCCGAGGTACCGGCCGGCTGGCGCACGGTCTTCGGCGAGGAGACGCGCGAGGCGTGCCTGGCGTACGTCGAGGAACACTGGACGGACCTCCGCCCGGCCGGCCTGGCGGCCCGGCAGTCCTGACCGTTACGACCCGACGCCGCCGCCCCGGAGCCCCGCTCCCGGGCGGCGGCGTCTTGCCGAGTGTCCCGTTCCGTGTGGGCAATCGCCCTGCCCAGCGGGACGATTGCCCACGACGGGGCGGATTGCCCACGACGGGGCGGGGCGGGCTGCCGCATGGAGAAGGCTCCCGACCGGAATCCCGGGCGGGAGCCTTCTCCATGCGGCGCGAGGCCTACGCCGGGACCGACGGCTCCCGCCGGCTGTCCGACCACGCCGACCACAGCTCCGCGTACCGTCCCCCCGCCGCGACCAGTTCCTCGTGCGTGCCCGTCTCCACGACCCGCCCCCGGTCCAGGACCACGACGCGGTCGGCGGTCGCCGCCTGGGGGAGGCGGTGGGCCACCATCAGGCCCGTACGGCCCTCCAGGGCGCGCAGCGCGGCCGTCTCGAGGACGCGGGCGCCCGCGCTGCCGGCGTCGGCGGTGGCCTCGTCGAGGATCGCGATCGGCGGGTCGGTGAGGACCAGCCGGGCCAGGGCCAGGTGCTGGGCCTGGGTCACCGTGAGGCGGTGGCCGCCCTCGCCCACGACCGTGGCCGCCCCCTCGGGCAGCGCGTCGACCCACTCCAGGGCGCCGACACGGTCCAGCGCGGCGCGCAGCTCCTCGTCCGTCGCCCCGGGGCGGGCCAGCCGCAGGTCCTCGGAGAGCGGCCCGGCGAAGACGTGGACCTCCTGGCTGATCAGGGTGACCGCCCGCCGGACCCCGGCCGGGCCCAGCTCCCGGGAGTCCACACCTCCCAGGGAGATCGTGCCGGTCGACGGGTCGTGCACGCCCGCGATCAGCTTCGCCAGCGTGGTCTTGCCCGCGCCGCTGGCACCGACGAGGGCCACCCGCTCGCCCTCCCGGACCTCCAGGTCCACGGAGGCGAGCACCGGGTGGCCGTCCACGTACGCGTGGCCGAGGTCCGTCACCTTGACCGAGCCGTCCACCGGCACGGCGGCCCGCTCGTCGGCCTCCCGCTCGGCCGGGAGGCTCGACACGCCGACCAGGCGGGCGAGGCTCGCGCCGGCCGACTGGGCGTCGTCGATGAGGAAGAGCGCGGCGTTGATCGGGTTGAACAGACCGTGGAAGTAGAGCGCCGCCGCCGTCGCCGTACCGATGCTCACCGAGCCGTGGTCGACCAGGAAGAAGCCGGTGACGAGGATCGACGTCATACCGATGAACTCGGCGATGTTGAGGCGCGAGAAGAAACCCGAGACCAGGCGCATGCCCCGCGCCGCCAGGTCCACCGCCGTCTGTGAGCGCTGCTCCAGGAGTTCCGCGTGCCGGCCGTTGAGACGGAACGCGCGGACCGTACGGACGCCGCCGATGCTGTCGAGCAACTGGTGCTGCAGCGCGCCCGTCGCCACCCGGTGCTCGCCGTAGATGCTCGCGGCGCGCGGGATGTACCAGCGCACGGTGAGGACGTGGACCGGGACGGCGATCAGCACGGCGAGCAGGAAGCGCCAGTCGAGGACGGTCAGACCCACGAGGGTGAGCACGATCGTGAGGAAGGCGCCGGCGAACTCGGGAAGGGCCTGCCGTACCGCCCGAGCGATCAGGGTCACGTCGCCCGTCACCCGCGAGGTGAGGTCGCCCGAACCGGCCTGCTCGACCCGTTCGAGCGGCAGCCGCAGTGCCCGCGCGATGAACCGTTCCCGCAGGTCCGCGAGGACCGTCTCGCCGAGCCTGGCGACGAGTGACTTGCCGATCGCGGTCGCGATGCCGCGGGCGACGGCGACCGCGAGGAGGAGCAGCATCGGGACGGTCAGCGCGGACGCGCCGCTCTTCTCCACGACGAGGTCCACGATCCGGCCCAGCAGCGGCGCCGTCAGCAGCCCGATGGCCGTGCCGACGACGAGGACGGTCACCGCGCCCACGGCGAGGAGCCGGTGACGGCGCACCAGCTCGCGGACGACGGCGAGGGTCCGGGCGCCGCTCGCGGTGGGCAGCAGCTCGCGTTCGGGTGTGCCGGGTCCGCTCATCGTCCGTCCTTCGTCCTGCGGGTCTCGGTCCTGCGGGTCTCGGTCCTGGCCGGCTCGGTCCGGGGCGGTTGTCATGCCAGCACCGCCGAGCGGTACGTCTCGTGCTCGGCGACCAGCTCCGGGTGGCTGCCCTCGGCGGTCACCCGGCCGTCGTCGAGCATGACGACCACGTCGGTCCCGGCGAGCAGCGCGGGGCTCGTGGTGACCAGGACCGTGGTGCGGCCGCGGCGGAGGTCCCGCAGCCGGCCGGCGATGCGGGCCTCGGTGACGGTGTCGACGGCCGTGGTCGGGTCGTGGACGACGAGGACCGGCGGGTCGGCGGCGAGAGCCCTGGCGAGCGCGACGCGCTGGCGCTGACCGCCGGAGAGCGACTTGCCGCGCTCGGTGAGGACGGTGTCCACGCCGTCGGGCAGCGCCTGGGCGACGTCGTCGGCGGCCGAGGCCGCGAGTGCCGGACCCAGGGCCGCGCCGTCGAGCTCCGCCCCGGCGCGCACGTTGGCGAGCAGGCTGTCCTCGAACAGGTCGGCGTCGTGGTGCGCGACCAGGATCGCGCGGCGGGCGTCGTCCGGGCCGAGGTCGGTCAGCGGTACGCCGTCGAGCTCGACGCTCCCTTCGGCGGGGTCGAGTTCGCGGCCCAGGCAGAGCAGCAGGTCGTTCGCGGCGGCCGCGTCACGGGCGACCACGCCGACGAGGCTGCCGGGCGCGATGTCGAGGTCGACCCCGCGCAGCGCGCCCTGGGTGACCCCCCGCAGCCGCAGCCGCCCGGCGACCGGGTCGGCCAGGGGGGCCGTGCCGGCGGGGACGGCGGGCGGCGAGGCGAGGACCTCGGCGATCCGCTCGGCGGAGGCCCGGCCCTGGGCGAACTCGCCGTTGACGTAGGTGAGGAGCTGGAAGGGGCCGAGGAGGTACTGGGCGAGGCCGACGGCCGCGACCAGCTCGCCCACGGTGATGCTGCCGTTCATCGCGAGGTGCGCCCCGACGAGCCCGATCGCCGCGATGAAGATGCCCGTCAGGGCGAGGATCGCGCCGTCGTGCCAGGCCCGGCTCGTCGCGGCGCGCAGCGCCGAGGCCAGCGAGCTGCGGCTCGTCTGCCGGTACCGGGAGACCGCCGCCGCCTCGGCCCCGATGCCCTTCAGCACGCGCAGGCCGGCGACCAGGTCGGCGGCGACCCCGGAGGCGTGGGCGGCGTGCTCCTGCTCCGCCTCGCTGCGCCGTTCGAGCGGGCGGCTGATGACATGGCCGAGCCACAGCAGCGGCGGGACGCCGAGGAGGACCAGCAGGCCGAGCGGTACGGAGATGCGGAGCAGGGCCACGGCGCTGATCGCCAGTCCGGCGACGGCGGACAGGGTGTACGGGAGCGCGGCGGCGACCGATCCGACCCGCTTGGCGTCGCCGGTCGCGACGGCGGTCAGCGCTCCGGGCAGCCGCCCGCTGTCGGCGCCGCCCCGTGAGTCGAGCACCCGGGCTGCGAGGTCCTGCCGGATGCGGTGCGCCGCCGACTCGCCCGCGCCCTCGGCGAGCCGCGCCGAGTTGCGGTAACAGGTGGAGAGTACGAGGAAGAGGCCGGCGAGCACGAGCAGCCACCGCAGCAGGGCGCCGGAGGAGCCGGTCGCCACCGCCTCGTCGATGACCAGACCGATGACGACCGGGACGAGAGCCTCGCACACCTGATGCGCCATGCCGAGGAGCGAGGCTCCGGTGACACGGCGCCGTTGATCGGCGAGTGCTCTGCGGAGGACGAAGCCTCCCGTTGGTCCTCCAGCGGGCATGCGACGCCTCCACAGAAACAGAGCTGGATTGTTAGGTAAGGCTACCTTAAACACCGGTGGTGCCAAGGGTGCCCGGGGGCTCTCCAGGCACGCGTGCGGATGGCCGAAATGCCATGCTGCGCAGCCACGTTGACCTCTTCGCGGCTGTACGGTTAGGCTCACCTAAGTTCGATCGGCGGTGTGTCATGTCGTGTGCCGCACCACCGTGTTCCACGCTTCGCGCCGCTCGCGGAGCGCTCGATTCCGCCGCCAGGGGAGTGGTCGTTGTCCGTCGAAACCCGGGCGGCGCCCGGAAGCGAGAGTGCGGGTCCCGCCGATCCGGCCGCGCCCACGGCACGTCCGGCCGCGGTGGCCCTGCGGAGCCTCGGACTCCTCGTGTCGCTCGGCGCACTGGTCCTCGTCTCGCTGCTCAGTGTCTGGGTGGGCACCCGGGGCATCCCGTTCGCCGCGACCTGGGACCTCCTCTGGGCGCCCGACGCCTCGGAAGCCGCCACCATCGTCCATGAGTACCGGATCCCCCGGACCCTCCTCGGACTGCTCGTCGGAGTGGCCCTCGGACTCTCCGGGGCCCTGATGCAGGCACTGACCCGCAACCCGCTCGCCGACCCCGGACTGCTCGGCGTGAACCTCGGCGCCTCCGCGGGCGTCGTCGTGGCCATCGCCTTCCTCGGCGTCGCCGCGCCGCTCGGCTACCTGTGGTTCGCCCTCGCCGGCGCCGCCGTCGCGTCGGTCGGCGTCTACCTCCTCGGCTCCTCAGGGCGGAAACTGGCCACCCCCGACCGGCTCGTCGTCGCGGGCGCGGCGGTCACCGCCGTCCTGTACGCCTTCAACTGGGCCGTCCTGCTCTTCGACCCGGAGGCGTTCGACCAGTTCCGCTTCTGGACCGTGGGGTCCCTCGCGGGCCGGTACTACGACATCGTCCTGCTCGTCGTGCCGTTCGTCGCCGTCGGGCTGGTCGTCGCCTTCCTGCTGGCCCCGTCCCTGAACGCCCTGGCCATGGGCGACCAGATGGGCCGCGCCCTCGGCGTCCACGTCGGCCGTACCCGTGTGCTCGCCGCGGTCGCCGTGATGCTGCTCTGCGGGGCGGCCACCGCGGCCGCCGGTCCGATCAGCTTCGTCGGCCTGGCCGTCCCGCACATCGCCCGCTTCATCGTGGGGGCCGACCAGCGCTGGGTGTTCGCTTACTCGATGCTCCTCGCCCCGGTCCTGCTCATCGGCTCGGACGTCATCGGCCGGGTGCTCGGCGCGCCGGGCGAGGTGCAGGTCGGCATCGTCACCGCCTTCATCGGGGCCCCCTTGTTCATCGCGCTGTGCCGTCGTCGAAAGCTGGTCATGCTGTGAGCGCCGTAGGGGAGTCGACCGGCTCCGTGCCCGTGTCCACCAAGGACCACGTTCCCCGTGCCCCCCGGGTCATCAGCGGCCGCGTCGTCCGGACGGGCGGTGTCTCGCTCCGCGTCCAGGGCCGTACCGTCGCCGTCACCGCCCTGCTGGCCGCCCTGCTGGTCGTCGTCATGGGCATCACCCTGACCACCGGCGACTTCCCGCTCACCGTCGGCGAGGTCGTCGGGGCGCTGACCGGAAACGGTTCCGGCGCCGCCGACTTCGTGGTCAACACGCTGCGGATGCCGCGCCTGCTGACCGCGGTCTTCGTCGGCGCGGCCCTCGCCGTGAGCGGGGCGATCCTGCAGAGCCTCACCCGCAACTCCCTCGGCAGCCCCGACATCATCGGCTTCACCAACGGCTCGGCCGTGGGCGCGCTCGTCGTCATCATCCTGCTGCACGGCAGCATGACCCAGATCGCGTTCGGCGCGCTCGTCGGCGGCCTCGCCACGGCCCTCGCCGTCCATCTCCTGATGATCGGCCGCGGGCTGCAGGGCTTCCGGCTGATCGTCATCGGCATCGGCGTCAGCGCCCTGCTGCTCGCCGCCAACTCGTACCTGATCACCCGGGCGACCTTCCAGGAGGCGCAGGAGGCCCAGGCCTGGCTGATCGGCAGCCTGGGCAACCGGCTCTGGACGCACGCCAACGCCATCGGCATCGCCCTCGCCGTCCTGCTCCCTCCGGCCCTGCTGCTCTCCCGCCGGCTCGCCATGGTCGAGATGGGCGACATCACGGCGACGGCCCTCGGCGTCAACGTGGCCCGCACGCGCACGGCCCTCCTCGTCATCGGCGTCGCTCTCGCCGCGTTCGCCACCGCCGTCACGGGCCCCATCTGGTTCATCGCCCTGGCCGCGCCGCAGGTCGTCCGCAGACTCACCGGGTCCTCCGCACCCTCATTGCTGTCGTCCGCCCTCATGGGCGCCCTCCTGCTCGTCGTGAGCGACCTCGTCGTGCAACGGGTCTTCGCGCCCGCGCTCCTCCCGGTGGGCACGGCGACGGGCGCCATCGGGGGGCTCTACCTCATCTGGCTGCTGATCACCGAGTCGCGAAAGAGCCGCGCATGACTGGAACCAACGCCCCGCAGCCCCGGCTCCGCGCCGAGGAGCTGACGCTCTCCTACGACCAGCGGACCGTCGCCTCGTCCCTGAGCGTCGACATCCCCGACCGCTCCTTCACGGTCATCGTCGGACCGAACGCCTGCGGCAAGTCGACGCTGCTCACAGCGCTCGCGCGGATGCTCAGGCCCAAGGCCGGGCAGGTCTACCTCGACGGCGCGGCCATCGCCTCGTACCGTTCACGCGAAGTGGCCCGGCGGCTCGGTCTGCTCCCGCAGACCTCCAGCGCTCCCGGCGGCATCACCGTCGGCGACCTGGTGGCCCGCGGTCGCTATCCGCACCAGCGGCTCCTGAAGCAGTGGTCCGCCGAGGACGAGACGGCCGTCGTCGAGGCGATGCGCCAGACCGGTGTGCTGGAGCTCGCCGACCGTCCCGTCGACGACCTCTCCGGCGGTCAGCGGCAGCGCGTCTGGCTCTCCATGGTGCTCGCACAGCAGACGTCCATCCTGCTGCTCGACGAGCCGACCACCTTCCTCGACATCGCCCACCAGGTCGAGGTGCTCGACCTCTGCGCCGAGCTCCACGCCCGCAAGGGCCACACCGTCGTCGCGGTCCTGCACGACCTCAACCAGGCCTGCCGCTACGCGACGCACCTCATCGTGATGCGTCCCGGCGGAACCATCGCCGCCGAGGGCGACCCGGCCACCGTCATGACCGCCGACCTCGTCGAGGACGTGTTCGGGCTGCCCTGCCGGATCATCGACGACCCGGAGACCGGGACCCCGCTGATGATCCCGGCCGCGCCCCGGCGCTTCGAGGCCGACGCCGCCCCCGCCCGGGACGCGGCCGACGACGCCGTACTCGCCGAGACCCCCTAGGACGGACTGCGCATGATGCTCTGCACGAGGCTGACGAACGCGCGCATCCTCACCATGGATCCCGATCACCCCGTCGCCCACGACCTGGGTATCTGGCAGGGCAGGATCGTGGGCCTGGACGAGGCCGTGACCTCCCTGCCGGTCCGTGAGGTCGTCGACCTGCAGGGCGCCACCGTCCTGCCCGGCTTCATCGACAACCACGTCCACCTGTCCTGGACCGGCCTCAGGGCGAGCTCCCCGAGCATCGCGGGCCTCGACCGTGTCGAGGACGTCCTCGGCGTCGTGGCGGAGGCCGCCTCCCGCAGGAACACCCCCGGCGCGTGGGTCAGCGTCGGCGGGTACGACCAGCGGATCCTGGGGCGGCACCTGACGGCCGAGGAACTCGACCGGGTCGGCCAGGGCCACAAGATCTTCGTGATGCACGACTCCGGCCACGCCTGCGTCGTCAGCAGCGCCGTGCTCGACCTGCTCCCGCCGGAGGTCCCGCACGACAACGGGGTCCTCGTGGAGAGCGCGATGGGCGCCGTGCGCAGGCTCCGGCTGCCGTACGCGCAGGAGGAGCTCGCCGACGCCATCGAGTACGCGGGCCGCGTCTGCCTCGCCGAGGGCGTCACCGCCTGTGCCGAGGCCGGGATCGGCGGGGGGCTGCTCGGCCACAGTCCGGTCGAGCTCGGCGCGTACCAACTCCTGCGGGACCAGGGCCGTCTGCCGCTGCGGGTCCAGCTCATGCCGGGCGGCGACACGCTTCGGCCGCAGGGCGCGCACGAGCGCGACGGCATCCCGCGCGCGCTCGACCTCGGCCTGCGCACCGGGTTCGGCGACGACTGGCTCTCCGTCGGCGCCCTGAAGATCTACACCGACGGCGGCATGATGGCCCGTACGGCCGCGCTCACCGCCCCGTACGAGGGCATGGACCACACCGGCCAGCTCCAGGACGACCCCGACCGCCTCACCTCCCTCATCGTCGACGGCCATCTCGCCGGATGGCAGCTCGCCGTCCACGCCATCGGCGACCGGGCCGCCGACCTCGCCCTGGACGCCATCGAACGGGCCCAGGAGCTGCGCCCCCGCACCGACGCGCGCCACCGCATCGAGCACGCCGGGCTCATCAGGCCCGACCAGCTCGCGCGCTTCGCCCGGCTCGGGCTCAGCGCCGTCGTCCAGCCCAACTTCCTGCGCTACTTCGGCGACGACTACGCGACGATCATGGGCCCCGAGCGCGCGCCCTGGATGTACCGCGGCCGGGGCTTCCTCGACCACGGGGTGACGCTCGTCGGCAGCTCCGACCGGCCCGTCACCGACGGATCGCCTCTGCGGGCCGTCCAGTTCATGGTCGAGCGCGCCTCGGTCTCGGGGCGTCTCATCGGCCCCGACGAGGCGATCACGGTCGACGAGGCGCTGCGCGCCTACACTGTCGCCGGTGCGTACGCCTGCCACTGGGAGGACAGCGCCGGCACGCTCAGCCCCGGCAAGCGCGCCGACCTCGTCGTCCTCGGCGACGACCCGCACCGCGTCGACTCCTCGCGGATCGGCGACATCGAGGTCCTCGCGACCTTCGTGGACGGACGAGAGGCGACGGAGGGGCGGAAGCTGTGAGCAGGCGGACCGACGCCCTGGCAGTCCACTCCGACCTGTGGGAGGTCCCCGCGGTTCCGCCCCGCTGGGTCGTCTGGCACGTCCGCGAGGGTGAAGTCCTCGTCTTCGACCGTGAGTTGAACATACCGGTCGACGTGGACGACGCCGCTCTGGCGGAGGTCGTCCGCCGGATGCGCGAGGCCGGTGCGCCCGAGAGCCACGACTACCCGGGCCGTCCGTGCTGACCGGGGCGACCGCGGCCCGCCTGGGCGAGGACCCGCTGCCGGGACCCTGGCGGTCCGGGCAGGGGCCGCGGCTCTGGATCGTGCCCGTGGGCGCGTACGGGCAGCGGTCGGACGGGCTGCGCGAGCTGCTCGACGAGGGCGAGCGGACCCGCCTCCAGGGCTTCGTACGGGCCGCCGACCGCGCCCGCTACCGCGTCGCCCATGTCGCTCTGCGGCAGCTGCTCGGCGCGTACCTGGACACGGACCCGGCGAAGGTGGGCTACGTCCGCGAGGCGTGCCCCGGGTGCGGCGGCCCGCACGGCCGCCCGGCCGTGGCCCCCGCCCTGCGGTCCCTACCGCTCCACTTCTCGCTCTCCCACTCCGGCGACGTCGTCCTGCTGGGTTTCGCGGACACGGCGGTGGGTGTCGACGTCGAGGCGGTACCGGCCCCGGACGTGGCGGCCGAGGTCGCCGAGCTGCTCCACCCGGTCGAGCGCGCGGAGCTCGCGGCTCTGCCGGAGCCGGCCCGCGCCTCCGCCACCGGGCGCTGCTGGGCCCGTAAGGAGGCGTACCTCAAGGGCGTCGGCATCGGCCTCGGCGAGGATCCCTCCGTCACCTGCGTGGGGGCGGGGGCCACTCCCGCCGCTGTTCCCGGCTGGTCGGTGAGCGACGTGCCGGTGCCTCCCGGATACGCGGCGGCGTGCGCCGTCCGGTCGGCGGGCGGGCCGGCTCCGGACGCGTCGACTTGGCCCTCAACTTAGCCAAGGCTAGCCTTAGTTCGACTGTTCCACCGGGTTGGGCGGCGACCCCACCGTCCCTTCGCGCACGGTGGAACCGAGGAAGGAAAGCCTTGACCACGGCCCCGCCGCGCCAGGCCACGCTGTCGCCTCGCGTACCCGCCACTCCCGGCCTCCCCCCGCTCTCCCTGCGACCCGCCCGGCCCGAGGACGCCTCCGCACTCGCCGCGCTCTCGCGGCCCTTCGTCCGTTCCGGAGCCCTCCGCGCCCGCCCGCTCTCCCTGTACGCCGACCAGGCCGCCGACTTCCTCGTCGCGGAGACCCCCGGCGGCACGCTCGACGGCTGCATCGGCCTCCGCGTCCACCCGGTCGGCGCGGGCGTCCTCTACAACTTCTGCGTCGCCGGCCGCCGTCAGGGATGCGGCCTGGGAGCCCAGCTGCTGACCGCCACCCTCGCGCGGGCCAGGAACGAGTCCCTCCGATCCCTGTTCACGGCCACGACCGGCGGGGGCCATCTCTTCCTCCGCCACGGCTTCGCACCGTCCCGCGCGGACCTCGCGCCGGCGGCCTGGGCCCGATCCCTCGACCCCCGCCGCAATGCCCGGATCCTCGCCCGTGCCGTCCGGTCCGATTCCTGACGTCGCTGCTCGGGGGCGCGCGACGCCACCGGCTTGGCCGCGCCGAGGAGTTTCAACGGCACCGGCACCTCGCCGCTCTCCGCCTAGAGGACCAGCGTTCCCCCGGTGATCCGCACCACCGTCCCGCAGGTCGTCGTGGAGCCGTGTTCGACGCGCAGCGCCGGCTCGTCACGCGGCGGCCCGTACCAGGTGGTGGCCACCGCTGCGACGAGCAGCGCCGCGCACGAGGAGGTGGCGACGACGCCGCGCCTGAGCGCGACCACCGAGTCCAGTGCCTCTGAGTGGGCGCGGACGGCGGCAGGTGGCAGGTCACGCAACGGGACGACGCCGAAGCGGCCGTGTGCCGCCCGCAACAGCAGGGCCGCGCCACAGCCGCCGCAGGCCGGCGCCGCGAGGAGCATGGCGCCGACCGCCTCGGACCAGCCCTCGGCGAGCCGGCCGACGTCGGACCGGCCCTTCACGAGGCCGAACCCGACGAGCCCGGCGAGCAGGGCTCCCAGGCCGTTGAGCCACGCGAGGGCGGCGAACCTGATGCGGGGCAGTTCGCCGCGAGCCCCGGAGCTCGCCCGGCGCCTCAGCGCGGTCCGTGAACGGCTCGACCGTCCGCCCAGCCGCCCCTGATCACCGCTCGCGGGCGGCGCCCCCGCCGGCCGGTACGGCTCAGGGCCCGCCGCCCGCGTGCAGGTGGCGCGGTGGGCGTCAGGCGGCGTCCAGGATCGACGGGAACGCCTTCACCAGCTGGTCGACCTGATGCTCCGTCACCGTCAGGGCCGGAGCGAGGCGCACGAGACCCGGTCCCGCCGCGTTGACCAGGAACCCGGCGTCCTGCGCGGCCCGTTGGACGGACGCGGCGACCGGCTCGGTGAGGACGACCGCCAGGAGCAGGCCCGCACCCCGGACCTCGGTGACCTTGGGGTGCGCCGCCGTCTCGATGCCGCGGCGCAGCCGCTCACCCGTCCGTACGACGCGGGCGAGCAGCCCCTCGGCCTCGATGGCCTCCAGCACGGCCAGACCGGCCGCGCACGCCACCGGGTTGCCGCCGAACGTCGAGCCGTGCTGTCCGGGCACCAGCAGCTCGGCGGCCCGGCCGAAGGCGACGGTCGCGCCGATCGGAAGCCCGCCGCCGAGCCCCTTGGCGAGGGTGATCACGTCCGGATCCACCCCCTCGTCCGCCTGGTGCGCGAACCAGCGGCCGGTGCGACCGATCCCCGTCTGCACCTCGTCGAGGACGAGCAGGCTCCCGGCCGCCCGGGTGATCTCGCGGGCGGCCCGCAGATACCCCTCCGGTGCCGGGACGACTCCGGCCTCGCCCTGGACCGGTTCGAGCACGACCGCCGCGGTGTCCTGCGTCACGGCGGCGCGCAGCGCCTCGACGTCCCCGAACGGCACGTGGGTCACATCGCCGGGCAGCGGCAGGAAGGGTACCTGCTTCGCCGGCTGGCCGGTGAGAGCCAGCGCCCCCATCGTGCGCCCGTGGAAACCGCCCCGCGCGGCGACGAGGTGAGGGCGCCCCGTCCGGCGGGCGATCTTGAAGGCGGCCTCGACCGCCTCCGTACCGGAGTTGGCGAAGAACACCCGTCCGCGCTCCCGCCGGCCCAGCAGGGCGAGCAGCCGTTCGGCCAGCGCCACCGGCGGCTCGGAGACGAACAGGTTCGACACGTGCGCCAGCCGTCCGATCTGCGCCGTGACGGCCGAGACGACGGCGGGGTGTGCGTGGCCGAGCGTGGTGACCGCGATCCCGCCGGTGAAGTCCGTGTAGGCGCGGCCCGACTCGTCCCAGACGGTGCTGCCCTCACCCCGGACGAGCGCCAGCGGCGGCGTGCCGTAGGTGTCCATCATGACCTCGCTCCAGCGGTGCGCGAGGGGTACGGCGCCGTCGGCGGCGGTCATGCGCGGGCCTCCTCGGTCACCCGGGTCTCCCCGGATCGCTGTGACTCCTGGGGCTCCTCGGCCCCGGCGTTCTGGTCGGGGACGATCGTCGTACCCGGTCCCGCCTCCGCGAAGACGCCGCGCAGCAGCGCGTGCGGCACCCGGCCGTCCAGGACATGGGCCCGGCGGACCCCTTCGCGGACCGCCCGCAGGCACCCCTCCATCTTGGGGAGCATCCCGCTCGTGAGACCCGGCAGCAGGGCGCCCAGCTCGGCGGCCGTGAGCCGGGGGATCACCTCGGTGCTGCGCGGCCAGTCCGCGTACAGACCCTCGACATCGGTCAGCACCACCAGCCGCTCGGCACCGAGCGCGACGGCCAGTGCCGAGGCCGCGAGGTCGGCGTTGACGTTGTAGATCTCCCCGTCCACGCCCCGTGCCACCGGTGACACCACCGGGATGCGGCCCTCGTCGAGCAGCGTGCGTACGGTTCCGGGATCCACGGCGACGACCTCACCCACGAGGCCGATGTCCACCGGGCGTCCGTCCACCCAGGCCGGGCGTCGCACCGCCGTCATGGTGTGCGCGTCCTCGCCCGACATGCCCACCGCGAACGGCCCGTGGGCGTTGAGGGCGCCCACGAGGTCCCGCTGGACCTGGCCCGTCAGCACCATGCGGACCACCTCCATCGTCTCGGGCGTCGTGACGCGTAAACCCGCCTCGAAGCGGGTCTCGAGGTCGAGACGGTCGAGCATCGCGCTGATCTGCGGCCCGCCGCCGTGCACGACGACCGGGCGCACCCCCGCGTGCCACAGCTCCACCACATCCTGGGCGAACGTCCGGTGGAGCGCCGGGTCCACCATGGCGTTGCCGCCGAACTTGACGACCACCGTGCGGCCTTGGAGCTCCTCGAGCCAGGGCGTCTCGGCCGCACGCGGGCCGGTCGCCGTGCCGGTCGTCCGGCCGGCGGGCGCGTCGGCGCGCTCGGGGGAGAGCGATCTCATCCGTGTGGTCCCCTGCCCCTTCATGAGCTGTACGCGCTGTTCTCGTGGACGTACTCGGCGGTGAGGTCGTTGGTCCAGATCACCGCTGAGGCGTCCCCGGCGCGCAGGTCCACCGTGATCGTGATCCGCCGTCCCGACAGGTCGACCTTGTCCCTGGCCTCGCCCGCCGCGCCGTTCCGGCACACCCAGACGTCGTTGATCGCCACGTCCAGCCGGTCGGGGTCGAAGGCCGCCGACGTGGTACCGATCGCGGACAGCACCCGGCCCCAGTTCGGGTCCTCCCCGTGCAGGGCGCACTTGAGGAGGTTGTTCCGTGCCACGGACCGCCCGACCTCGACGGCGTCCTCCTCCGAGGCCGCGCCGACGACCGTCACCTCGATCTCCTTGGACGCCCCCTCGGCGTCCGCCACCAGTTGCCGGGCGAGATCGAGGCAGACGGCGTGCACTGCCTCGGCGAACTCCGCGAGGCCGGGGGCGACCGCAGAGGCGCCCGAGGCCAGCAGCAGTACGGTGTCGTTGGTGGACATGCAGCCGTCGGAGTCCACCCGGTCGAACGTGGTGCGCACCGCCCGGCGCAGTGCCGCGTCGAGCGCGTCCGCGCCGAGGTCCGCGTCCGTGGTGAGGACGACCAGCATCGTGGCGAGGCCGGGCGCGAGCATGCCCGCACCCTTGGCCATGCCCCCCACCGTCCAGCCCTCCCCGGACACCACGGCGGTCTTGTGCACCGAGTCCGTCGTCCTGATGGCGACGGCCGCGTCCTCTCCGCCCCCGTCCGTCAGCCGGTCCACGGCGGTGTCGATGCCGGCTGTGACCCGCTCCATCGGCAGCCGGACGCCGATGAGGCCGGTGGAGCACACCGCGACCTCGTGCGGGTCCACGTCCAGGGCCCGCGCGGTGCGCTCGGCCATCAGCAGCGCGTCGACCGCGCCCGCCTGACCCGTACAGGCGTTGGCTCCACCGGAGTTGAGGACGACGGCCGTGAGGCGGCCGTCCTCCAGGGCGCGGCGGGACCAGCGTACGGGCGCGGCCTGTACGCGGTTGGAGGTGAAGACGCCGGCGGCGGCGCGCGAAGGCCCTCGGTTCACCACGAGGGCGAGATCGCGATCACCGGACTCCTTGATGCCGGCGGCCACGCCGCTCGCAAGGAATCCACGGGCAGCGGTCACACTCACGGAGCCACTCCATTCGTGGGCAGGCCCAGCCACTCCGGCAGGCCGAGGGCGAGATTCATGCACTGCACCGCGGTGCCCGCGGTGCCCTTCACCAGGTTGTCGATGGCGCTCACACAGATCAGGCGGCCCGCGTCCGGGTCCACGGCGATCTGCACCTGGGCGGTGTTGGAGCCGAGGACGGCCGCGGTCGAGGGCCACTGTCCGGGCGGCAGCAGACGGACGAAGGGTTCGTCGGCGTACGCGGCCTCGTAGACCGCGCGCACCACGTCCTCCGGTGCGGCGGCCGCGTCGGGGCGGAGCCGGGCCGAGCCGGTGGCGAGGATGCCGCGCGGCATCGGGGCAAGCGTCGGAGTGAAGGAGACGGTGACATGCTCGCCGGCCACCAGGGAGAGGTTCTGGGTCAGCTCGGGGGTGTGGCGGTGGCCGCCGCCCACTCCGTACGGACTCATGGACCCCATCACCTCGGCGCCGAGCAGATGCGTCCGGAGCGCGCGTCCGGCGCCCGACGTGCCGCTGGCCGCGACGACGACCGCCTCCGGCTCCACCAGACGGGCCGCGTAGGCGGGGAAGAGCGCCAGAGTGACCGCCGTGGGGTAGCAGCCGGGCACCGCGATCCGGATAGCGCCCTTCAACTCCTCGCGGACCCCGGGGAGTTCCGGCAGTCCGTAGGGCCAGGTGCCGGCGTGGGCGGAGCCGTAGAACCGCTCCCAGGCCGCGGGGTCGCGGAGCCGGAAGTCCGCTCCGCAGTCCACGACCACCGTCTCGGGAGGGAGCTCCCGCGCGAGGGCGGCAGACTCTCCGTGCGGCAGGGCAAGGAAGACCACGTCGTGCCCGCGCAGGGTCTCCGCCGAGGTCTTGTCGAGAACCCGCTCGGCGAGCGAGGCCAGCTGCGGCTGTACGGACGAGAGCGGGCGGCCCGCGCTGCTGTGCGCGGTGAGCGCGCCGATCTCCACTCCGGGATGGGCGTCCAGCAGGCGGAGGATCTCTCCGCCCGCGTAGCCGCTGGCACCGGCCACGGCGACCCGTACGGTCATCTTCTTCGTCTCTCCCTGTGCGTGTGGGGCTGCGGTGACAGAGTCGGCGCCGCAGGTCGCCGTCAGGGGGACCCGGTCACGCGTCCCGGTGAACGGCTGGTGGAACCCTGTTGAGCAGGAGGTCGCGGAGCATGGCCTCGGTCGTGCAGACGACACCGCTGCGGGCGGCCCAGCGCAGCGCCATGGCGTGTTCCTCGGGGGAGAAGTCCGCCACGGCGTCGGCGACGACGAAGGGCTGGATGTCGTTCATGAAGGCGTCCGCGGCGGTCAGCAGGACGCCGAGATGGGCGTACACCCCGCAGACGATCAGCTGGTCGCGGCCCTCCGAACGCAGCAGCCTCCCGAGATGGCTGCGGAGGAAGGCGTTCTGGCGCACGTTGGGGAGCAGATGCTCGCCCGTGCGGGGAGTGAGCGGCGCGATGATCGCGGCCGCGTCGGGCTCGTCGCCGATGCCGGGACCCCAGATGTCGGCGACGAGCCCGCGCTGGCCGGGCCGCTGGGCGGCCGGCTCGGCGCTGAAGACGACGGGCATGCCGAGGGCCCCGGCGAGTTCGCGCAGGGCCGCGATGTTCTGGACGAGTTCCACGACCGGGCTCTGTCCGGCCGGGAACACCTCCACGAAGTGGTTCTGCATGTCGTGGACCAGGAGCGCGGCGCGGCCGGGGTCGACGGACCAGGAGGCGCAGGACCGGGGGAGGGCCGCCCGCTCGGGCAGGGGGTAGGGGCCGACGGTCGGCAGGCCCATGGTGGTTCCTCCCCCCCCGGATGGCGTGCGCGTGTCCGCGCCGCCACCTCTCGTGTGTGGTTTAGCTTAGCCTAACCTAAGTGTCATGCCCGGGGTGGAACAACTGGCCTTCTGGTAGGCCGAGTTGGTGTCACGGCCTCGTGGAGGGGCGCCGGTGATGCGAGCAGGAGGGGGTCGTCAGGAGCCGCCGGACCTGCTCCCCGGCCTCGGCCGCGTCCCGCGCCTCGGCGGGGAACTGCAGGCGGAGGTCGCAGTGTCCTTCGCGGTACTCGCAGCGCAGGGTGATGCCGTGCCGGTCGACGGCGAGCGGAAGGGCCCGGACCACGCCGAAGGGAAGGCGCGAGCCGGCGAGGACGATCAGGTCCGCGACCATGTCCTCGTGGGCGTCGGCGAGATGCGTGAGCATCGCGGCCTCCTGGACGGCGATCGGGTCGGGCTGCGCGAGCGTGAACCGGTCGAGGTCGACGTCCTGGGTGCCGGCCGGGGTCCGCAGGGTGACGCGTGCCAGGTCGAGCCGGAGCCCCTCGCCCTCCGGACCGGCCGGGGTCAGCCGGCCCGAGATCGTCACCCTGGCCCGGACCCGGTCGCGCAGGGGTGTCGGCGCGATGTCGGTGAACTCCAGGAGGGCGGCGAGGCTGCCGCGCGGGGCGGAGGCGACCTGTGCTTCCAGGGGGCTGTCCGGCTGAGGGGTGAGGGTGATCCGTCCGTTGCGGTCGATCGCGTGCATGCCGATGAGGTCGTAGCACTGCGCGTCCGTGGTCAGGGACAGGGAGACCGCCCGGGCCAGCACGGAGCGGACCAGCTCCGCCGCGGCCTGCTCGTGCGGGACGGTGTCGGTGGCGGCGTTCAACGGAACTCCTCGCGGGACGGTGGGCGTCGGGGCACGTCCGGCGCGGACGGAGACCCGGCTCGGACTAAGGTAAGGCTAACCAAAGTCACCCCGAAGAGCGGTGTCCAGCCCCGGGCGTGTCCGGCGATCCGTCGGAACCTGGCCGGATCACCCCTCTCCGTCGGCGCTCCACCCCCGGAGCTTCTCCGGGTTCCGGACCGCCCAGATGTGGGTGACGCGCGCCTCGGTGACATCGAACGCGGCCACGGTCACGGTCACGCCCGCGTGTTGGGCGACCAGGCCGGGACGGCCGTTGACCGTCCGTTCCAGGAGCGTCAGCCCGGGCGCCCTGTCGGCGATGTGGATCAGGTACTGGGCGATGCGCGCGGCGCCCTCGACCGGCCGGAGCACCGTGCCGACCAGGCCCCCGCCGTCGGCGGTCATCGTGGCCTCGGGGTCGAGGAGGGTGACGAGCGCCCCGATGTCCCTGGCCTCCCACGCCTCCTTGAAGTGCCGTACCAGTCCGGCCTGCCCGGCCGTCGCGGCCGCCGGGGCGCTCGCGGCACGGACGCGCCGCCGGGCCGACGACGCCAGCTGCCGGCAGGCGGCGGGCGTCCGGTCGACGATCGCCGCGACCTCGGCGAAGGGATAGCGGAAGACGTCGTGCAGGACGAACGCCACGCGTTCGGCAGGGGTCATCGACTCCAGGACGACGAGAAACGCCATGCTGACCGACTCGTCCAGGGTGATCCGGTCGGCGGGGTCCGCCGATTCGGCCCCGCCGTCCCCGGCCCGCCCGCCGACCCACTCCGTACGGTCGGGCACCGGCTCGGGTATCCACGCGCCGACGTACCGCTCACGCCGGGCCCTCGCGGAGCCGAGCACGTCCAGGCAGACCCGGCCGGCCACGGTCGTCAGCCAGGCGCCGGGCGACTCGATCGCCTCCTGCTGCCGCCGCGACATCGCGTACCAGCGGGCGTAGGCCTCCTGCACGGCGCCCTCCGCCTCGGCGAGCGAACCGAGCAGCCGGTAGGCCAGGTTGATCAGCCGGCGCCGCTCGCCGACGACCGCGCCCTGCTCCGGCTCGAAGGGTGTGCTGCTCATGCTCGTGACCGCTCCTCGCCGCCCTGGGCGGCGTCCGCTCCCGCCGCCCCCGCCTCCTCCGACGACACCGCCTCACATTTCGCGGGGCCACGTCGTCGAACAGTCGAGACAGTACCGATCAAGTGCCGAGAGGCAGAAAAGGGGTTGGCGACATGACCACAGCCACGGTGACGGCGACGCGGCGGGACGGCACCGCCTTCGTGAGGACCGCGATCGCCCTGCAGACCCTCTCCCTCCTCTTCCAGGCGGCCACCGCCGGACTGCTGCTGTCCTCGTCCCACGGAGAGGTGCTGCACAGCGTGGGGGCGCGCGTGATGTACGGGGCCTCGATGCTGTACGTGCTCGCCGCCGTCCTGGCGTGGCGGCCCGGCGGAGGGTCGCCACGCCCGATCCTGTACGCGAGCGGCTTCCTCGTCCTCGCGTCGGTGCAGGTGGTGCTGGGCATCGCCCACATGCCGGCGCTCCATGTTCCGCTGGGCACCCTGATGTTCGCCCTCAGCGTGCTGGCGCTCGGTCAGGCCCTCAGCGAGCGGCTGAAGGGCCCCGGCCGGGACCTCACGTCGCGTTGAAGGCGGTCGTCCGATCGGACTGCCCGGGCTCGCTCGGACCTGCCGGGGGCCCGCCCCGGGGTCGCACGGCGGAACGCCGACGGGACTCCGGCGGCTCCGTCGGAGCAGAGGACGGCGCCGGGCGTGCCGAGGCCGGCGGCCCCCCGAAGGGACGCCGCCGGCCCGTGTGGCCTCTCCGCGCGGGCTAGAAGACGCTCACGCCGTACGCGCTCAGGGCCTCCGTCACCGGCTGGAAGAACGTGGTCCCGCCGCTGGTGCAGTTGCCGCTGCCGCCCGAGGTGAGCCCGAGCGCGGTGGTGCCCGAGAACAGGGCGCCGCCGCTGTCGCCCGGCTCGGCGCAGACGTTGGTCTGGATCAGGCCGTACACGATGTCGCCGCCGCCGTAGTTGACGGTGGCGTTGAGACCGGTGACCGTACCGCCGCGCAGCCCGGTCGTGCTGCCGCTGCGCTGCACGGACTGACCCACGGACGCGTTGGCGGCGCCGGTGATGTCGCGGTAGCTGCCGTTGTAGAGGTAGACCCGGCCGTCGGCGGCCGAGGCGTTGGAGTGCCGGATGATGCCGTAGTCGTTGGTCGGGAAGCTGGAACCGGCGCGGGTGCCCAGCACGGTGGTGTTCGCCGAGTTGGTGTACCAGGTGCTGCCGATGTTGGTGCAGTGGCCCGCGGTCAGGGCGTAGTAGGTCGAGCCGCTGCGGACGTTGAAGCCGAGCGAGCAGCGTCCGCCGCCCGCGTAGATGGCCTGGCCGCCCGCGATGAGCTTGTTGAACGTGCCCGGGGTCCGCTTGATCTCCAGGTCGGCGGCGCGGTCGCCCGCCGCCTTCCTGATCTTGGCGATCTCGGCGGCGGAGACGGTGGAGTCGGCGGTGACGACGATCTTCCCGGTAGCCGCGTCCGTGTACCACGCGGTGCCGGGCACGTCGGCGCCGCGTACGGCCTGGTCGGCGGCGGCGAGCTGGGCGGTGGTGGCCCGGCCGTCGTCGACCGTCGCGGCGGACGACATGGGGGCGGCAAGCGCTGAGGCGGCGAGGAGCGCGGAGGCCACGGCGATCAGCCGTGCGCCCTTTGCTACGCCGCCGAGGGGGGACAGGCGCTTGAGGTTCACTACATCCTCCGGTGGGGGAGTGGTGGGGGGACCCGCTGGGTGGGCGGACCCTTGCCGCGGAGCCGGCAGGTTCAGGGGGCGGCGGGTGGACACCCGGGATCTCCGCCATGGACCTGTCAAGCTCGACAAGGGGAATCCTCGAATCCGAAGGCGTCGGCGACAAGCGTGCCTTTCGGCCGATCTACGCGCGTTCATGTGGTCCGGAGCTCGGGCGGCATGGGTGTGCGGGTGGGTCGGCGGTCGCCGCCGGGTTGCAGGAAGCGGCTGCTGCAAATGCTTGCGACAGTTTACTGATGGGCTTTCAGATTTGTTCACGCGGAAACGATGTGACGTCGCGGGGGTGCGATGCGGAAGCGGAAGATGTCGCACCGTTTCTCCTGCTCACTCACCCGGGCTCACTCGTTCCGCGCCCGGGGCGCGCCCGGCGGCGGCGCACCGGCCGACGGGCCCTCGGGTGTAGGCGGGAGCGGTAGCGGGCGCACAGATCCGGCCGCGGATCGACGTCGCGCCGAGGCGGGAACGGTGTGGGAACGGTGCGGGCGCGGGGTGGTGGGACGGTCCCTCCCGGACCGCTGGGCGTCGAGTGGTACAGGTGCCCGGCGCCCCCCAATGCCGCAATCGTTCGTTCCGTCCCGCCGACCCGGTGTCCGGATTCCGTGTCTTGCCGTCAGAGCGCCTCGTAGACGGCGGTCACCAGGGCCATCTTGCGGGGGTCGTCCGCGATGGCCGGGCCCATGCGGTTCATCACGTACCCGAGCGAAATCCCCGACTCCGGGTCCGCGAGGCCGCAGGAGCCGCCGAAGCCGTCGTGGCCGAAGGCCCTCGGGTTGGGCCCGTACGAGCCGTTGGGGCCGCTCAGCCACAGCCCGAGGGCGCACTCCGTGTCGTGGGCGAACCCCGTGCCGAGCACCAGGTCGCGGCCGGCCCCCTGCCCCTCGCGGGCCCGTTCGACGGCCGGTCCGGAGAGGACGCGGTGCTCGCCCAGGAGGCCGCGCCCCGCGAAGACGCCGTAGAGCTGCGCGACCGCCCGGGCCGTCCCGTGACCGTTGGCCGCGGGCAGCTCGGCGGCGCGCCACCCAGGGCTGTTGGCGTGGCCGGCGCCGACGAGCGGGTTGGCCAGCGCCGCCTGCGCGACGGGCTCCAACTGGGCGAAGACCGCAGCCTGTTCGCTCGCCGAGGAGGTCCGCGGATGCACCAGCTCGGCCACCCGGACCGCTTCCTTCTCGGGCAGGCCGATGGTGAAGTCGATGCCGAGCGGTCCGGTGATCTCCCGCCGGAGGAAGGCGCCCGGCAGCTCGCCGGTGATCCGCCGGATCACCTCGCCGATGAGGAAGCCGTACGTCATCGCGTGGTATCCGGAGCGGGTGCCCGGCTCCCACCACGGCTCCATCGCGGCGAGGCGGGCGGTCGTCACCTCCCAGTCGTAGAACTCCGCCAGGCTGAGCGGTTCGCGCAGGCCGGACAGCCCCGCGCGGTGGGAGAGGAGGTGGCGCACG
This sequence comes from Streptomyces sp. NPDC013457, assembly GCF_043089925.1. Lineage (NCBI taxonomy): Bacteria > Bacillati > Actinomycetota > Actinomycetes > Kitasatosporales > Streptomycetaceae > Streptomyces > Streptomyces sp. NPDC013457. The sequence goes on along the minus strand of NZ_JBICBL010000001.1, from coordinate 345,409 downwards.
GGGAGGGTCTCCTTGCCCGCCGCGGCGAACTCCGGCCAGTACGAGGCGACCGGCGCGTCCAGGTCGAGCAGCCCGCGGTCCGCGAGCAGATGGGCGCAGAGCGCGGTCACGCCCTTGGTCGTGGACCAGACGTTGACCACGGTGTCGCGTTCCCAGGGGCGGGTGCGGGCGGAGTCCGCCCAGCCGCCCCACAGATCGACCACGGGCTCGCCGTGAAGGCGGACCGACACCGCGGCGCCGAGTTCGTCCCTCGTGCGGAAGTTGGCCTCGAAGGCCTCCCGTACGGCGCCGAAACGGGGATCGCAGTGACCCTCGATCGCGGGGGCCGGCGAGCGGAGCGGATCGGGCGCGGGCATGACGTCCTCCTGGGGGCCTCGGCGGTTGCGAGCAACATACCGACTGGTCGGATCGGTGGGAAGGGAGCCGCCGCCGCGGGCGCCGCCGCGGCCTGTTCGCCCGCTCGGGCGGCTCCTGTTGCCGAACCGGCCCGCTGCGGGTTGCGTGGGACCGAGACGGCGCGCGGCACCGGAAGGCCCGAGCCGCGGCGGAAGCGAGGTCCCGGGTGCCCGGCTATCCACCGATCGCGGACCACGGACTGATCGGCGACCTCCAGTGCGCGGCCCTCGTCTCCGCCGGCGGCGCCGTCGACTGGTTCTGCGCACCCCGCTTCGACTCGCCGAGCATCTTCGCCTCCCTGCTCGACCAGGAGCGCGGCGGCCACTTCACCATCGCTCCCGTCGCCGACGACGTGACCGTCCGCCAGCTCTACCTGCCCGACACGGCCGTCCTGATCACCAGGTTCCTCACCCCGGAGGGGGTGGGCGAGGTGGTCGACTTCATGCCGGTGAACGAGCAGCCCGACGTGGCGACCGACCGGCACCGCATGGTGCGCGCGATGCGCGTGGTGCGCGGGACCCTGACCTTCCACGTGCAGTGCCGGCCGCGCTTCGACTACGGCCGCGCACCGCACACGCTCAGCCTCGACGGCGCGGCCGCCACCTTCCACGGCCCCGTCCTCGATGTGCACCTGCGGGGCACCGTGCCTCTGGAGGCCGACGGCCAGGACGTCCGTGCCACCGTCACCCTCCGGCAGGGCGAGATCGCCGGAATCGCGCTGGAGACCACCTCCTCCGGAGCGGAGCCCTCCCCCGTCACCGAACGGGCGCTGGAGGCGGACGTCAAGGAGACCCACGCCTTCTGGCACCGCTGGATCCGGCGCTGCCGTTACCGGGGGCGCTGGCAGCACATGGTCAACCGCTCGGTCATCACCCTCAAGCTGCTCATCTACGCCCCGACCGGCGCGCCGATCGCCGCCGCCACCATGGGCCTGCCCGAACTGGTCGGCGGGGAGCGGAACTGGGACTACCGCTACACCTGGATCCGCGACGCGTCCCTCTCCGTGCGCGTCCTGCTCGACCTCGGCTTCGTCGAGGAGGCCGACTCCTTCCGCCGCTGGCTCAGCCTGCGCGCCCACTCACCCCGCGCGCCGGGCTCCGAGCCGATGCAGATCATGTACCGCATCGACGGCGACCCCCATCTCTCCGAGGAGACCCTGGACCACCTGTCCGGCTACCGCGACTCCTTTCCCGTACGGGCCGGGAACGGCGCGGCCGAGCAGCTGCAGCTCGACATCTACGGCGAGCTCGCCTACGCGATGACGCACTCCCCGGATCTGGCGGACCTCGCAGGCTACGAGGGATGGCAGCGGTTCGCCGGGCTCCTCGACTGGCTCTGCGACCACTGGGACCGTCCGGACGAGGGTATCTGGGAGACCCGCGGCGGCCGGAAGGACTTCACGTACAGCCGGGTGATGTGCTGGGTCGCCCTCGACCGCGGCATCCGCCTGGCCAACGAGTACGCCCGCCCGGCCGACCTGGCGCGCTGGACCGCGCAGCGCGACGCGATCCTCACCCAGGTGATGGAGCGGGGATGGAACGCCGAGCGCGCGGCGTTCGTCCAGCACTACGACAGCGAGGTCCTCGACGCGTCACTGCTGCTCATGCCGCTGGTCGGCTTCATCTCCCCGAAGTCGTCCCGGTGGCTCTCCACGCTGGACGCCATGGACCGCGAACTCGTCACGGACAGTCTCGTGTACCGCTACAACCCCGAGGCGTCCCCCGACGGTCTGCGCGGCTCCGAGGGCACTTTCTCGCTCTGCAGCTTCCTCTACGTCGAGGCGATGGCCCGGGCCGGCCGCCTGGACAAGGCCCGATACGCGATGGACAAGATGCTCACCTACGCCAACCATGTCGGTCTCTTCGCCGAGGAGATCGGCCCGACGGGCGAGCAGCTCGGCAACTTCCCCCAGGCGTTCACCCACCTCGCCCTGATCACGGCGGCGATGGCCCTCGACGAGGAGCTCGACAAGGATGCCGACCGCGAGTGACGCCCGGAGAGCCGTCGCCGAACGCTTCGGGCTCCGGTGACCACCGGGTGAGCCGCGTCTCACCCGGGCGGTCACGCTTGCCTATGCAACGAGTTGCATAGAAGGATTCGGGTGTGGCGATCGAACACGCGATTCTCGTGTCCCTGCTGGAGAAGCCCGGTTCCGGCTATGAGCTGGCCCGGCGCTTCGAGCGGTCCATCGGGTACTTCTGGACCGCGAGCCACCAGCAGATCTACCGCGTGCTCAAGCGGATGGAGAGCGAGGGCTGGGTCGACGTCCAGGACGTGCCGCAGCAGGGGCGCCCGGACAAGAAGGAGTACTCCGTCGCGGCCCTCGGACGGACCGCCCTGGCCGCCTGGCTGCACGAGCCCATCGAGCCCGAGAGCATCCGGCACGACCTGGCGGTGAAGATCCGCGGCGCGGCCTTCGACGACCCCGCCGCGCTGATCGGCGAGGTCGAGCGGCACCGCCAGGCGCACACCGAGCGCCTCGCACGCTACCTCGCGGGCGAGGAGCGCGACTTCACGGGGCCCGACGCGCCCGGTGCGGCAGGCGACCCGTCCGGCGACCCGTCCGACGCCGGGAGGGAGCTCCAGCACGTCGTGCTGCGCGGAGGCATCGCGTACGAACGGATGACGCTCGCCTGGCTCGACGACGTCCTCGCCACCCTCCACCGGCTCGGTTCCGGGCGCTGACTCCCGCGACCATCCGCGCCACCCTGCCCACCGCACCCTCAACGGACCGAAAGACGGAGCCCATGGCCGACTCGCTGCTCTTCAACCCGCACACCTACGACCCGGCGCACTTCGATCCCGAGACCCGCCGGCTGCTGCGCGCCACCGTCGACTGGTTCGAGCAGCGCGGCAAGCGCCGGCTCATCGAGGACTACCGGACCCGGGCCTGGCTGGGGGACTTCCTCGCCTTCTCCGCGAAGGAAGGCCTCTTCGAGACCTTCCTGACGCCCTCCTCCGAGGCCGCCGAAGGGCAGCGGGACAAGCGCTGGGACACCGCCCGTATCGCCGCCCTCAACGAGATCCTCGGTTTCTACGGGCTCGACTACTGGTACGCCTGGCAGGTCACCATCCTCGGCCTCGGCCCGGTCTGGCAGAGCGACAACGCCGCCGCCCGCGCCCGCGCCGCGGAACTCCTCTCCCAGGGCGAGGTGTTCGCCTTCGGCCTCTCGGAGAAGACCCACGGCGCCGACATCTACTCCACCGACATGCTCCTGGAACCCGACGCCGCGGGCGGCTTCCGGGCCACCGGCTCCAAGTACTACATCGGCAACGGCAACGCGGCCGGGCTCGTCTCCGTCTTCGGCCGCCGCACGGACGTCGAAGGCCCCGACGGCTACGTCTTCTTCGCCGCCGACAGCCGCCACCCCGCGTACCACCTGGTGAAGAACGTCGTCGACTCGTCGAAGTTCGTCAGCGAGTTCCGCCTGGAGGATTACCCCGTCGCCGCCGAGGACGTCCTGCACACCGGCCGCGCCGCCTTCGACGCCGCGCTCAACACCGTCAACGTCGGCAAGTTCAACCTGTGCACCGCCTCGATCGGCATCTGCGAGCACGCGATGTACGAGGCCGTCACCCACGCCCAGAACCGCATCCTCTACGGCCGTCCCGTCACCGCGTTCCCGCACGTGCGCCGTGAGCTGACCGACGCGTACGTCCGTCTCGTCGGCATGAAGCTCTTCAGCGACCGCGCGGTGGACTACTTCCGCTCCGCCGGCCCCGACGACCGCCGCTACCTCCTCTTCAACCCGATGACGAAGATGAAGGTGACCACGGAGGGCGAGAAGGTCATCGACCTGATGTGGGACGTCATCGCCGCCAAGGGCTTCGAGAAGGACAACTACTTCGCCCAGGCGGCCGTCGAGATCCGGGGCCTTCCGAAGCTGGAGGGCACCGTCCACGTCAACCTGGCGCTGATCCTCAAGTTCATGCGGAACCACCTGCTGGACCCGGCGGCGTACGAGCCGGTACCGACGCGCCTGGACGACGCCGACGACACGTTCCTCTTCCGCCAGGGCCCGGCCCGCGGTCTGGGCTCCGTCCGCTTCCACGACTGGCGTCCGGCGTACGACACGTACGCGCACCTGCCCAACGTCGGCCGCTTCCGTGAACAGGCCGACGCCCTCTGCGAGTTCGTCACCACCGCCGCACCCGACGAGGCGCAGAGCCGCGACCTCGACCTGCTCCTCGCGGTCGGCCAGCTGTTCGCGCTCGTCGTCCACGGCCAGCTGGTCCTGGAGCAGGCGCGCCTCACGAACCTCGACGAGGACGTGCTGGACGAGCTCTTCGCCGTCCTCGTGCGGGACTTCTCCGCGCACGCGGTCGAGCTGCACGGCAAGGACTCGGCCACCGAGCGGCAGCAGGCCTGGTCGATGGGGGCCGTCCGCCGCCCGGTCGTCGACGCGTCGCGCTCGGAGCGCGTCTGGCAGCGTGTCGAGGCGCTCTCGGGCGCGTACGAGATGGCCGAGTAGCCCACCACCCGCGCGCCTGGCACGGCGCCCCGGGCCCTGCGCCGCTCCCCGCCCCGCCCCGCCTCCCCCGTCACGTCACGTCAGCGTCCGCCGGACGTGACGGGGGATGGGGAGGGGGAGGGGGAGGCACGTGGGGCCGACGTAAGCCGACCGGTGCACTGATTCCGGCGGGGATTCAGGAGACACGGCCCGGCACCCGGCTCAGGTTCCGGGGAGGACACGGCGCGTTTCATAGGCCCACATCGCGATCTCGACCCGGTTGCGGGCGCCGAGTTTGGCCATCAGGCTGGCCAGATGCGTCTTCACCGTGCTGAGGCTGATGTGCAGTGCATCGGCGATCTCAGTGTTGGTCAGCCCGCGAGCGACGGCGAGGAGCACCTGCTCCTCGCGGGCGGTGACGGGGGAGACCGGCTGGGCCGCGGGCCGGCCGGCGGGCAGGTCCGCGAATGCCTGGAGCAGACGGACGGTGACGCTGGGCGCGATGAGCGCCTCACCGTCGGACGCCGACCGAACGGCCTGCGCCAGAAGGTCCGGTCCCGTGTCCTTGAGGAGGAATCCGCGGGCGCCGGCACGCAGTGAGCCGTAGACGTACTCGTCGAGGTCGAACGTGGTGATGACGACCACGGCCAGCGGGTCGGCGACGCCCGGGCCGGCGACCAGCCGGGTGGCCTCGAGCCCGTCGAGTACGGGCATGCGGATGTCGAACAGGCAGACGTCAGGGCGTAGTTCGCGGGCCAGGCGTACCGCTTCCCGCCCGTCGGCGGCCTCGCCGACCACCTCGATGCCGGGCTGGGCGTTCAGCATGATCCGCAACCCCGTGCGGATGATCGTCTGGTCGTCAGCGACGAGGACGCGAATGGACACCGCTCTCGCTCCTGGCTCTCGGCAGCTCGGCTTCGACATGCCAGCCCCGTTCGGTACCCGGGCCGGCTCGTAGTGTGCCGCCGAGCAGGGTCGCGCGTTCGCGCAGTCCGGTAAGTCCGTATCCGTCGCGACCCCGGCCGGTGCGCCGGCCGTTGTCGCGCACGCTCACCCGTACCGTGTGCCGTTCCGCCGCGACCCGAACGGCGAGCTCGGTCGCGTCGACCGCGTGGCGCAGCGCGTTGGTCACCGACTCCTGCACGATCCGGAAGACGGCCGCGTCCACGGCCGGGGGCAGCGCGTCCAGTTCGCCGTCGAGCCCCAGGTCGACCCTGAGGCGACCACCCGGGGTGCGCACCAGGCGCTCCAGATCCGCGACTCCGGCAGGGGGCGCCAGCTCGGCGCCGACCCCGCGGTCGCGCAGCGTGGCGACCATGGCGCGCATTTCCTCCAGCGTGCGGGCCCCTTCCTCCTCGACCCCCTCCAGCGCCTCGACGGCGGCGGAGGGGTCGGTGCCCGCGAGCACCCGGCCCGCCTGGGCGATGATCACCATGGCCGACACGTGGTGGGCCACCGTGTCGTGCAGTTCCCGGGCGAGCTGCTCGCGCTCGCGGGAGCGCACCTGCTCCAACTGCCGCTCGCGAGCGGTCACCCGGAACCGCACGGCAGCCCCGACCACGCCGGGCAGCAGCAGGAAGGCGAAGCCCACGACCTTTTCGACGACCGGGGTCTCGTCCGTGACGACACACAGGGCGCCGGCCGCGAGGATCACCGCGCCGCCCAGCACGATCTCGCGTCCCGATCCCCAGCGGGGCAGCGCGTACACCAGGACGAGCACGACCGCGCCGGTGTACAGGCCGACGGGCTCGCGCGGTGCGGCGACGAGCGAGGCCACCGGAAGCAGGATCACCGAGCCGAACGCCAGCGTCACCATCGCCAGCGGGCGGGTCCGGCGCCACAGGAGCAGCAGGCACAGCCATACGGCGAACACGACCGCCACCGGCCGCCACACGACGTTCTCGCGCAGGGTGGCCTCCAGCACCACAGAGGCAAGGCCCGCGGCGAGCAGCGCCCAGTCCCGCCGCACCCGGGCGGGCGCGTCGGGCGGCCGGGGTTCGGTCCACAGGGTGCGCAGGTCGTCTCGGAGCACGGTTCTCAGCCTAGGGACCGCGGCGTGCCGCGCATCGGCCGAAAGAACGGGTTCTCACTCCGCCCCGGGGCCGACGGATCCGCGGCCCGCGGGCCGATGCCGCGGAGCGCCGTGGCGACGAGCCTCGGCATCAGCGGCCGTACAAGGACGGCCCACGAGGTGGTTGGAGGACCCGATGCTCTCGAAAGTCCTGTTGCGCCTGGGCGCAAGCGCCGCCCGCCATCCTTGGCGGGTGATCGCGGCATGGCTGATCGCCGCCACGCTCGCCGTCCTCGCCGCCGTCGCCTTCGGCGGGCGTACCGCGGACTCGATGACCGCTCCGGGACTGGACTCCCAGCGGGCCGCGGAACTGATCGAGCGGGCAGGCACCGGCCAGGAGGGGATGACCGCCCAAGTGGTCGTCACCCCCCTCGACGACGGTGCGACGTTCTTCGACGACGACGGCGCGCGCACCGCTCTCACGCGGCTGCGGGCCGAGGTGAACCGGCTGCCGCACGTGCTCGGCACGAGCGACCCGGCGGGGGCGCTCGACACGGGAGGGGACACCGCCGTGCGCGGCGGCCTCGTCTCGGCAGACGGGCGGATCGCGGTCGTCCGGGTGCAGTACCCCGACCAGAGCCGGCTGTCGGCCGAAGACCTCGACGCCCTCGTCGATCTCGGCGACCGGCTGCGCGCCGAGCTGCCCCTGCGGATCGAGATGGGCGGGAACCTCTTCTACGCCTTCTCCGACCCCGACGGCGGCGCGAGCGAGCTGATCGGGATCCTCGCCGCCGCCGCGATCCTGTTCCTGGCGTTCGGTTCGCTCGTCGCCGCCGCGCTCCCGATCGGCATGGCGGTCTTCGGGCTGACCATCGGAGTCGCCACGATGACGGTACTGGCGGGGGTGACGGACGTCCCGACCTTCGCACCGGTCCTGGGCAGCATGGTCGGGCTCGGAGTGGGCATCGACTACGCGCTGTTCGTGCTCGCCAGGCATCGGGAGTACCTCGCGCGCGGGCTCGATCCCCACGAGGCGGCGGGGCGCGCGGTGGCCACGGCGGGGAGGCCCGTGGTCTTCGCCGGCGTCGTCGTCGTCGTATCGATCCTCGGTCTGGCGGTCGCGAACGTGCCGTTCATGACGGTGGGCGGGCTCGCCGTCTCGATCGTCGTTCTGACCATGGTGCTCGCGTCGGTGACGCTGCTGCCGGCCTTCCTCGGCGCGGCGGGCCCGCGCCTGGCCCGGGCCGGCCGGATCGGCCGGGCCCTGCGGGCCAGGAAGCCGGGCCGACTCGCACGGCGGCGGGACCCGGCGGCAGGCGCCGCTCCCGCCGCCGGTTGGCGGCGCTGGATCGGGCACGTCAGCCGGCACCCGGTTCTGTACGCGATCGGCGCGGCGGGGCTGCTGCTGACCGCGACGCTGCCCGTGCTCGGCCTGCGCGTCGGCCTGCCCGACGACGGCTCACTGCCCCCCAGCCGTACCGAGCGCCGGGCCTACGACCTCGTCGCCGAGGGGTTCGGTCCGGGCACCAACGGTCCCCTCGTCATCGCCGCGGACCCCACCGGTGATCCGGGAGCGCTGGACCGACTCGTCGGGGCGGTCGCGGCGGATCCGGGCATCGCATCCGTCGCGCCGACGCACGTCGATCGGGCCACCGGCATCGCGACCCTCGTGGTGTTCCCGACCACCGGCCCTCAGGACAAGGCGACGGCCGACACCATCGCCCGGCTGCGCACCGACGTGCTGCCCACGGCGATCGGGCACGGCCCGGCCAGGGCCCACGTCGGCGGCGCCGCCGCGAGCCTGTCCGATGTGGGCCAACGCACCAGCCAGCGCCTGCCGCTGTTCGTCGCCGCCGTGCTGGCGATGTCGTTCCTGCTGCTGATGCTGGTCTTCCGCTCGGTACTCGTACCGCTCAAGGCGGTACTGCTGAATCTGCTGAGCATCGGCGCGGCCTACGGCATCATGGTCGCGGTCTTCCAGTGGGGCTGGGGAGGCGCACTCATCGGGCTGGAAGCGACGGTTCCGATCGTGTCGTTCATCCCGATGTTCCTCTTCGCCATCCTGTTCGGACTGTCGATGGACTACGAGGTGTTCCTCCTCTCCCGCGTACGCGAGGAGTACCTGCGCACCGGCGACAACGGCACGGCGATCGTCGAGGGCGTCTCGCGCACCGCCCGGATCATCACCTCGGCCGCCCTCATCATGGTGGCGGTCTTCCTGTCCTTCGCCGTCGCCGACGACCCCTCCACCAAAATGTTCGGGCTCGGCCTGGCCACCGCGATCTTCATCGACGCCACGGTCGTACGCATGGTGCTGGTACCGGCGACCATGACACTCCTCGGCCGGACCAACTGGTGGCTGCCGAAGTGGCTGGACCGGACGCTTCCCCGCGGCCCGGGCGGCACCGACGACACCGACGCGGAATCCACGGGTGAAGCCCCGCGTCCACGGCTGGTCGACCGTTGACCCGACTCCTGCCCGCGCTTGGCGTCCGGCGGGGTATGGGCCCTACTCGCCGACCGGCAGGTACGGCTCGCTGAACTCCCCATCCGCGTGCATCAGTTGGACTCGCGTCACGTAAGACCGCCTGTCGGACCGGATCGTGTCACGAAGGCGTGTCCCGCTGATCACGACTCGATACGCGCCCTAGTCGCCGACGTCCCGGCCGCGGAGGTCGTCCAGCGTCTCCCGCCGTACCAGGAGACGGGCGGCGCCGCCGTCGACCGCGACGACCGGGGGCCGGCCGACCAGGTTGTAGCCGGAGGCCATGGACAGCTGGTACGCGCCCGCCACCGGGACGGCGAGCAGGTCACCGGGGCGGACGTCACCGGGCAGTCCGACGTCCGCGGCGAGGATGTCGCCCGCCTCGCAGTGCCGTCCCACCACCGTGGCCGTACGGTTGCCCACGGTGGAGCGGCGGCCGACCAGCCGGGGGGCGTAGCGCACGCCGTACAGCGCCGGGCGCGGGTTGTCGCTCATGCCGCCGTCCACGGCGACGAACACCCGGTCGCCTGTGGTCTTCACGGCGAGCACCCGGTAGAGCGCCACCCCCGCGGGGCCCGCGACGGCCCGCCCGGGTTCGAGGGTGAGCCGGGGCACCGGGAGCCCGGCCGCCGCGCAACTCGCCGCGAGTTCGGTGCGCAGTCCCCGGGCCAGGGCCGTGAGGTCGAGGGCGGCTTCGCCCGGACGGTACGCGATGCCGTGGCCGCCTCCCATGTCGAGTTCGGGCAGGACGAGACCGTGGGTGTCGCGGATGCGGGCCATCAGGCCGACCATGCGGCGCAGGGCCGCGACGTACGGTTTGACGGTCGTGATCTGGGAGCCGATGTGGCAGTGCAGCCCGACCAGCGGGAGTTGAGGCTGCGTCAGCAGACGGGTGATGGCGTGCTGCGCGCTGCCGTCGGTGAGGGAGAGGCCGAACTTCTGGCCGTCCGTGCCGGTGCGGATCTTCACGTGGCCGCCGGCCGAGACGCCGGGAACGACGCGCACCAGCACTTTCTGCCGGCCGTGCGGGCCCACCGCGGCGGCCAGCCGCGCGATCTCCGACGGGCTGTCGATGACGATCCGGCCGACCCCGAGCCGCAGGGCCGTCGCGATGTCGCGCGGCGACTTCGCGTTGCCGTGCAGGACGATCCGGTCCGGCGGAAAGCCTGCGGTGACGGCGAGTTCGAGCTCGCCCGCCGAGCAGACGTCGAGGCCGAGGCCCTCCTCGCGGACCCAGCGGACCATGGTGCGGGAGAGGAACGCCTTGGCGGCGTAGAGCACGTCGGCGTCGGGGAACGCGGCGCGGTAGGCCCGGCAGCGGGACCGTACCTCGCCCTCGTCCAGGACGTACGCCGGGGTGTCGAACCGCGCGGCGACATCGGCGAGCGACACTCCGCCGACGGCGAGGTCACCGTGGGGGAGCGGGGCCGTGGACGCCGGCCACACCGACAGATCGTCCGCGTCCGCGGCGGTCTCGGCGGCCATCACGACGGTCATGTGTCTCGTCCCTTCTCAGACGGCCCGCAGGGCCCGGACCGGGACAAGCCCCGGCGTGCGCGCGGCGCCCCGGGGAACCGCCGGAGCCGACAACGCCGGGTCCACGGTGACCAGGCTCGCGCCGAGCGGCTCGCACAGCGCCCGCAGAACGGACGCCGAGAGCCGGATGTACGGCTGGTGCTCGCCCAGCACGGCGGTCAGCCGCTGTGTGCTGGTGAACCCGACGGCGGTACGCGCGCCCAGCGGGGTGCGGAACAGCCGGATCACGCTCTGCGTGCCGCTTCCCGGCCGGACGGGCACGTACAGCGGTCCGGCCGGGACCTGTTCCTCGGGCTCGGGATCGTCGTCGTACCGGAACAGACACATGGTGCCTCCCTGGGGAGCCGTGAACGGTGGGTGGGCCCCCGATCGCCGTGAGGCGGACGCGGGGCCCGCCCCGAAGCTATCCCCGGCGCCGCACCGCCGGGGCGGTTCCCTGACGCCGTCTTGACGGCGATCGGCCGGTTCCGTACACGCCGCTGACGGCCTGCGGGCGGACATGCCGGACTCCTCAGTCCAGCCCGGAGATGCGGAAGACCGTACGAGCGGTCTCTCGGTCGAGGCGCAGGGCCAGCAGGTCCAGTTCGGCGCCGCCGTGGACCAGAGTGCCGCGGGCCGCGGAGACGCGGGCGTCCGCCTCCAGGCGGTGCCAGAGCGGTGGATTGGCGAAGAAGACGCGTGGATCGACCTCGGCCCGGGTGCCGGTGGTGTCGCAGAGGATCACCCGTTGGGCGACACCGTCGCACCAGCGCACGGAGGTCAGCCGGTCCGTGCGCACCGTCCGCCGCGTGATCGGACCGCGGACGGTCAGCCGGCCCGGGACCGCCTCGACCCGCGGCGGCAGCAGGATGGCGAACAACAGGAACGAGAGCCCGCACCACAGCAGGGCGTGGACGGCGTTCAGGCTGCTGTTCCCCGCCTCGACGGCGAGCGACACGCCGAGCAACACCGCCGCGAACCCCACGGCGGCGCGCGCCTCCGAGGGCCAGCCCACGTCGTGGACGGCGTCGGCCGGGTGGTCCTCCGACGGTATGAAGGGGAGTTCCATGCAGGGGACGGTAGGCCGCGGACGGAGTCCCGTCCCGGCGTTTTACGGACTCTCTGCGCGCCGGACGGCCGCACCGGAGCGCTGTCCGTTTTCGCCCGACCATGACGGGCAGGTGTCGAGACATGGACCAGTCGAAGACGCCCGTACTCGATGCCCTGGCCGCCTACCACGAGAGCGGTCAGACACCGTTCACGCCGCCCGGGCACAAGCAGGGACGGGGCGCCGATCCGCGGGTGCGCGCGGTGCTCGGCGACGCCGTCTTCCGGTCGGACGTGCTCGCCAGCAGCGGCCTTGACGACCGGACCTTCTCGCACGGCGTCGTGGAGGAGGCGCAGAAGCTCATGGCCGACGCGGTCGGGGCCGACCACGCGTTCTTCTCCACCTGTGGAAGCTCCCTGTCCGTGAAGTCGGCGATGCTCTCCGTCGCTGGGCCGCACGAGAAACTCCTCGTGGGCCGGGACGCCCACAAGTCGGTCGTCTCGGGACTCATCCTCTCGGGCATCCGACCCGTCTGGGTTGACCCGCAGTGGGACCCCGAACGCCATCTCGCCCATCCGCCCTCGGCCGAAGCCTTCGCCGCGGCCTTCGCCGAGCACCCCGACGCACGCGGCGCGCTGGTGACCACGCCGACCCCCTACGGCACCTGCTCCGACCTCGGCGCCATCGCGGAGGTCTGCCACCGCAACGGCAAGCCCCTGATCGTCGACGAGGCATGGGGCGCGCACCTGCCGTTCCACCCCGACCTGCCGACCTGGGCCATGGACGCGGGCGCGGACGTGTGCGTCACCTCCGTCCACAAGATGGGCTCCGGCCTGGAGCAGAGTTCGGTGTTCCACCTCCAGGGCGACCTGGTCAGGCCCGAGGTGCTCAAGAGCCGGGAGGACCTGCTCGGGACGACCAGCCCCTCCGTTCTCGTGTACGCGGCCCTGGACGGCTGGCGACGCCAGATGGTCGAACACGGAAAGGCCCTCTACGACGACGCCCTGGCCCTGGCCGCGGACGTCCGGGAACGGATCGCGGGCATCGACGGCCTCCGGCTGCAAGGGCGGGAGGAGTTCTGCGGGCCCGGCAGGGCGGCGGACATGGACCCCCTCCAGGTCTTCGTCGACATCAGCGCCTGGGAGGTCACCGGCTACCGGGCCGCCGACTGGCTGCGCCGCCACCATCGGATCAACCTCCACGTCGCCGACCAGCGGCGTATCAGCGCCCAGCTCACCCATGCCGACGACACGGAGACGACGGGCGCCCTGCTGGCGGGCCTGACCGATCTGGCCGCCCATGCCCCGCAGCTCCGTACGGGGCAGCCCGTCGACGTGCCGTCACCGTCCGGGCTCCGGCTGGAGCAGGCGGCACTGCCCCGCGACGCCTTCTTCGGGCCGACCGAGCAGGTGCCCTGGGAGCAGGCGGAAGGCCGGATCGTCGCCGAGATGCTCACCCCCTACCCGCCCGGCATCCCCGCCGCGCTGCCGGGGGAGCGGCTCACCAAGGCCGTGCTGCGCTATCTGCGGTCCGGGGTCGATGCCGGCATGGTCGTGCCCGACGCGGTCGACACCGCGGTCACCAGCGTCCGGGTCGTGCGCGAGGACACATGAGGCCGAGGTGCCTGTGGTCCTGGGGCTGTGACGGCTGTGGCTCTGCGTCGGTAACGGCGTACACCGTGCCGAAGCCGCCAGCCGCGGCTGTCAGAGCTCGTCGGGATCCCGTCGTTCCAGCGGCTTCAGCGCGGGCCCCTGCAGGATCTCGCCGTCGATGCCGAAGCGGGAGCCGTGGCAGGGGCACTCCCAGGTCCGTTCCGCGTTGTTGAAGGCGACAAGGCAGCGCATGTGCGTGCAGACGGCGGACACGGCGTGCAGTTCGCCCCGGTCGTCGCGATGCACGGCACACGGCCCCCCTCCGGCCCGTACGACGGTGCCCTCACCCGCCCGCAGCTCGTCGACAGGCCCGTTGGTGCCGTCGCCCAGCGTCTCCAGGCGGTCCTTCACGAAATGCTTCCCCGTGTCCCACTGAGTCTTGAGGAGCGCGGGCGCGGAGCGGAGGGCGGGACCGATCCGGGCGGGGTCGTAGAGCGCGGCCCACGGCTCCCGGCCGCCCGTGACGAGAGAGGCGATGAGACGTCCGGCCAGGACGCCCCCCGTCATCCCCCACCCGGCGAACCCTGTCGCCACGTAGACGTTCTTCCCGGCCGTGGGCAGGCCCCCGATCAGGGGCAGAGTGTCGGTCGAGCTGTTGTCCTGCGCCGCCCACCGATGCGTGATCCCGACGCCCGGGAAGCGCTCGGCGGTCCAGGCGGTCAGCCGGGCGTAACCGGCTTCGGTGTCCTCCCCGCCACCCGGGGTGAACGCCTCCCCGGTGACGATGAGAAGACGGGCGCCGTCCGCGAGCGGCGCTGTGCGGACCGACCTCTTGCCGCCCTCCTCGGTGATGTACATGCCGCCCGGGTCCTGACCGGTGGGCAGTGGCCCGGCGATGACCAGGTCGCGGTGCTGCGTGAGCCGGGTGGCCAGGAGGGCGTGGTCGAAGAGCGGATGGTGCGTGGCCACGACCACGTGACGGGCCGAGACGCCGACCCCGGAGGCCGTGGTGACCCGGCACGGCTCGCCCCCGCGCACGCCGGTGACGCGCGTGTTCTCGTACAGCCGGACCCCTCGCGCGAGGAGACCGTCCACCAGGCCTCGCAGGTAGGCCACCGGGTGGAACTGCGCCTGGTCCTCCACCCGGACGGCGCCGGCGACCGGGTAGGGAAGACCGGTCTCGGTGACGAAGGAGGCGTCGAGCCCCGCTGCCCGGGCGGCTTCGGCCTCGGCCCGCAGCGCGTCGGTTCCGTCGGGTCCCTCGCAGTAGGTGAAGGCAGGGCGGCGTTCGAGCGAGCAGTCGACACCGAGTTCCTCGGCCACCTCGACGACGCGGCGCATCGCGGCGCTCTGGGAGGTCGCGTACAGGCGGGCGGCCTCCTCGCCGTGCTTGGTGCGCAGCGTGTCGTAGACGGCGGTGTGCAGCGCGGTGACCTTGCCCGTGGTGTGGCCCGTCACGCCACCCGCGAGGCGATCGGCTTCCAGAACGACGACGTTCAGGCCCGCGCCGGCGAGTTCCCAGGCCGCGCTGAGCCCCGCGATGCCGCCGCCGACGACCGCCGCGTCCGCCTTCACGGCGGCCGTCAAGGGGTGGAACGAGGGGAGGTGAGCCGTCTGCGTCCAGTAGGAGCCGGGGGCGATGCTGTTCATACCCGCGCGGCTGCCCTGAAACGCGGCCACGATGCGCGGGACGGCGGCCGCGATGCGCGGGCCGTGTGCGCGGCCGATCGCGGGCGGCGCCCGCGCGAAACGCGGGTGGGAAATCCTGGCTCTTCCCGGTTCGGCCGCACCGTGTCGGGCAGGCGCCGCGAAGCGAAGGGAGCGTCGGGCATCTGCCGCGAATCCCCGCTGGTGCGGGTGAGACCTGCTCCGGCCCCGTTTGGCAGGTGAACCCTCCCGGCCATTTCTGATACGTCCGCCGAACCACCTTGGGAGAGACCATGACCACCCAGTCTGCCGGTACGCGACCGACCCCGGACGACGGCGACGTGCCGGGTAAGCCCGGTCCGGTCTCGCCCGACGTGGCCGAGCCCACGCGGCCGACGGGGCCGCTCCCTCCGAAGGCGGACCAGAGCGGACCGGAGACCGTGAGCCCGACCGGTCAGGCCACCGGGGCCGAGCAGACCCGCATGGCGCAGAGCGGCGCCCATCTGACGACCG
This sequence comes from Streptomyces sp. NPDC013457, assembly GCF_043089925.1. Classification (NCBI taxonomy): domain Bacteria; kingdom Bacillati; phylum Actinomycetota; class Actinomycetes; order Kitasatosporales; family Streptomycetaceae; genus Streptomyces; species Streptomyces sp. NPDC013457. The sequence continues at coordinate 329,751 of NZ_JBICBL010000001.1, read as the reverse complement.
CGCAGGGCGCGCGGCTGTACGAGACCGACCACTCGCTGAAGGCCGGAGCGCGTGGTCCGGTGCTGCTCCAGGACCACCATCTGCGCGAGAAGATCACGCACTTCGACCACGAGCGGATCCCGGAGCGGGTCGTGCACGCCCGCGGCGCCGCCGCGCACGGCGTCTTCCTGGGATACGGCAGCGCCGGCGGGGTGAGCAAGGCGGCCTTCCTGGCCAAGGACGTGGAGACCCCCGTATTCGTACGCTTCTCCACCGTCCTCGGCTCGCGGGGCTCGGCGGACACGGTGCGGGACACCCGGGGTTTCGCGACGAAGTTCTACACCGAGGAGGGGACGTTCGACCTCGTCGGCAACAACATCCCCGTCTTCTTCATCCAGGACGCGATCAAGTTCCCCGACGTCATCCACGCGGGCAAGCCGCACCCCGACCGCGAGATCCCGCAGGCGCAGAGCGCCCATGACACGTTCTGGGACTTCGTGTCGCTGCACACCGAGGCCACCCACCACACCCTCTGGAACATGTCCGACCGGGGCATCCCCCGGTCCTACCGGATGATGGAGGGTTTCGGGGTCCACACCTTCCGGCTGGTCGACTCCGGCGGGGACACCGTGCTGGTGAAGTTCCACTGGAAGCCGAAGCTGGGCGTGCACTCCCTCGTCTGGGAGGAGGCCCAGCTGATCAACGGCATGGACCCGGACTTCCACCGGCGGGACCTCTTCGACGCCATCGAGTCGGGGGCCTTCCCCCAGTGGGAGCTCGGCATCCAGGTCTTCCCCGACACCCCCGACCAGACGTTCGAGGGGATCGACCTCCTCGACCCCACGAAGATCGTGCCGGAGGAGCTGGCCCCCGTGCAGCCCGTCGGCCTGATGACGCTGAACGCCAACACCAGGAACTACTTCGCCGAGACCGAGCAGGTCGCCTTCCACCCCGGCCACCTGGTACCGGGCATCGACGTGACGGACGACCCGCTGCTCGCGGGCCGTCTCTTCTCCTACCTCGACACCCAGATCAGCCGGCTGGGCGGCCCGAACTTCGGCCAGATCCCGGTCAACCGGCCGCACGCGCCCGTCAACGACATGCTCCGTGACGGCATGCACCAGACCGCCGTGCACACCGGCGTCGCTCCGTACCGGCCCAACAGCCTGGACGGCGGCTGCCCCTTCCTGGCCGGCGCCGACACGGGAGCGTTCGTCGAGACGCCCGTCGCGGTGCCCGAGGCGAGGAAGGTCCGGGAGGCGCCCGCCTCGTTCTCGGACCACTTCACGCAGCCCCGGCTCTTCTGGCTCAGCATGACCCCGCCGGAGCGTGAACACATCATCGCCGCCTACACCTTCGAGCTGAACAAGTGCTTCGAGCAGGCGGTCAAGGAACGCGCGCTCCAGGTGCTCGCCAACATCGACCCGCAGCTGTGCGAGCAGGTCGCCGCGGGCCTCGGACTGCCCGCGCCGGAGGCCACGGTCCCCCTCGCGGAGCCGGACGCCAGTCCGGCCCTCTCCCAGCTGGGCGGGACATGGCCCACGGAGGGCCGCGTCGTGGGGATCGTCGCCGACGGGTCGGCCGACCTCGACGGGGTGCGCTCCGCCCGGCAGGCCGTCCTGGAGCGAGGCATGGTGCCGCTGGTCATCGCCCCGGCCGGTGGCACGCTCGACGCGGACGGCGACCCGATCACGGTCCGCCGGACCTTCGCCACGGCCCGTTCCGTCGAGTTCGACGCCCTCCTGTTCGCCGGGGCGCCCGCGCCCGCCGCCGACGCCCACGGCGCCCGCGACGCGAAGGCAGGGACCCCCGGACGGCGCGACGTCGACCCGCGCGTCCTGCTGCTGCTCACCGAGGCGTACCGGCACGGCAAGGCCGTCGGAGGCTGGAACGGCGCCCGGGCCGTGCTCGAAGCCGCCGGCATCGAACCCGGCGGGCCCGGCGTCGTCATGGGGGAGAGCGGTACGGCCGCCGTGACCGCGGCCGCCGAGGCGCTGGCGGAGCACAGGGCCTGGGACAGGTTCCCGCCCGCGGTCTGAGACGCGAGCACCGCGCGCGGCTCGGCCGCGGAAGGCGGCAGGGACCGGAGACCGGCATGCTCGAAGCACGGGAGGGCAGACGTAGGGGCGTACCGGCCGGGTGACTCTCTAGGTGGCGGCATGCGCAGCGTAGGCGTGGAAGAAGAGCTCATGCTGGTCGACGGGCGCAGCGGAGCCCCGCTCGCCGTCTCGGGGGCGGTCCTTGCGGCCGCCGACCGCCAGGCGTGGCGACGGACGGACGGGGACGGCGAGAAGCCCCACGAGTTCGAGGGGGAGCTTCAGAAGGAGCAGGTGGAGTTCGCCACCAAGCCGGTCACGGAGATGGGCGAACTCCAGGACGAGATCACCCGCATCCGCGGCGAGGCCGCCCGCCACGCGGCGCACTCCGGCGCGCTGGTGGCGGCCCTCGCGACATCGCCCCTGCCCGTGCGGCCCTCGCTGAACGCGGGCAAGCGGTACCAATGGCTGGGGGAGCAGTTCGGGATCACCGCCCAGGAGCAGCTGACGTGCGGCACGCACGTCCACGTCTCCGTGGAGTCCGACGAGGAGGGCGTCGCCGTCCTGGACCGCATCCGCCCCTGGCTGGCCGTCCTCCTCGCGATGAGCGCGAACTCGCCGTTCTGGCACGGCGAGGACAGCGGGTACGGCAGCTACCGCAGCCGGGTGTGGAACCGGTGGCCCTCCGCGGGCCCGACGGAGGCCTTCGGATCGGCCGACCAATACCACGAGCAGGTACGCGCCATGATCGGGACCGGCGTGCTGCGGGACGAGGGCATGGTCTACTTCGACGCCCGGCTGTCGGCCACGTATCCGACGGTGGAGATCCGGGTCGCGGACGTGTGCCTGGACGCGGAGACCCCCGTCCTCCTGGCGGCGCTCATCCGCGCCCTGGTGGAGACCGCGGCCCGCGCGTGGCAGGGCGGTGAGCCGCCGGCCCGGGTCGGCACGAGCCTGCTGCGGCTCGCGTCCTGGCGCGCCGGCCGCTCGGGCCTCGACGGACCGCTGCTCCATCCGGCCACGATGCGGGAGACGTCCCCCGCCCACGCCGTCGACGCGCTCCACCGGTACGTGCGGGAAGCGCTGGCCGACCACGGCGACGACGAGCGGGTCCGCCAGGGAATCGCCCACCTGCACGAACGCGGCAACGGAGCCCGCGTCCAGCGGCGACTCCTCGCGAGCGAAGGCAGCCTCGCCCGGATGGTGACGCGGTGCGCGCGGCTGACCACCGGCGGCTGACCACAGGCTGACCACCGAGGTCCGACCACCGAGGGCTGACCCGGAAGCTGTCGCCCCGGACCTTCGTACAAGACGCGTCAAGAGCGTGCTGAGCGGCGTATGGGAGCCGTTGACGAAGGCCGCGCCCTGGCTGAGAAGCGGTCTCCTCGTCTGCCTCATCCCGACCACGATCGGCGCGCTGCTCTCCGCCGTCGCCATCGCCTGCATGGACCGGCTCGTCCAGCGCAATGTGCTCGCGATGTCGGGCCGCGCGGTCGAGGCCGCCGGCGACGTGAGCACCCTGCTCCTGGACAAGACGGGCACGATCACGCTCGGCAACCGCCGGGCCGCCGAGTTCGTCCCCGTACGCCGGACGACGGAGGCCGAGGTCGCCGACACCGCGCAGCTCTCCTCGCTCGTCGACGAGACGCCCGAGGGCCGCTCGATCGTCGTCCTCGCCCTCGCGCAGGCGGACGTCGGCGTGGCGATGAACACGGGCACGTCGGGCGCGAAGGAGACCGGTCGGTCGTCTTCAACGCGCTGATCATCGTCGCGCCGGCCCCATACCCCGTCGGCCCGTGCTCCTCGGAGCACGGGCCGACGGGGTGCGTGAGAAACCGTCAGGAGCGGTCGAGAACGGCCGCGAGCACCTCCCGCAACTCCGCTTCCGGATCGGCCGACGCCCCCTCGGAGCGCCACGCGACGAACCCGTCCGGGCGGACCAGCACCGCCCCGTCCGTCGCCACACCGTGGACCTCCGCCCAGTCCAGGCTCTCGGGCGACAGCTCCGGATCAGGACCGTCACCGATCCGGTACGAGTCCAGGGGCACCGACAGCTCCTCCGCCACCCGGACCGCCGCGGCGTGCCACGCCCCGCTGCCGTCCCCGGAACTCAGGAGCACCAGGGACCGCTCGTACAGATCCAGGGTGGAGACCCGGGCACCCGCGCGATTCAGCCACATGTGGGGCGCCCGGCTGCCGGGCTCCCCCGTCAGTCGCACGCCGTCCGGCACGACCGGCACCGTCACGTCGGCACCGAGCACCGCACCCTGCGGATAGCGGTAGCCGAGCGCCACGTTGAGGATCCCGCCCTTCCGCCCGCCGGGACCGCCCGCGCCCGGCTCGGGGGCGTACCCCGGGTGGCTGTGCTCCACCGAACGCGACGCGGCACGGGAACTCGTCGCCTCCGCGACCGGCCGGCGCTCCGCGTCGTACGACGCCAGCAGACCGGGACCGGCCCAGCCGGCCAGCACGGCGGCCAGCTTCCACGCGAGGTTGTGCCCGTCCTGGATACCGGTGTTGGAGCCGAACGCCCCGGTGGGCGGCATCTCGTGGGCGGCGTCGCCGACGAGGAACACCCGCCCGTCCGCGTAGCTCCGGGCGACCCTCTGCGCGGCGTGCCAGGGCGCGCGGCCCTTGATCTCCACATCGAGCTCCGGCACCCCCACGGCACGCCGGATGTGCTCCGCGCACCGCTCGTCCGTGAACTCCTCCAGCGTCTGCCCGCGTTCGGGGTGCCAGGGCGCGTGGAACACCCAGCGCTCCCGGTTGTCGACGGGCAGAAGCGCCCCCTCGGCCTCCGGATTCGTCAGGTAGCAGACGACGAAGCGCCGGTCACCGACGACATCGGCGAGGCCCTGCGACTCGAACATGACGCTCACATTGTGGAACAGGTCGCCCGGGCCGGTCTGTTCGATGCCGAGCTGTTCGCGTACCGGGCTGCGCGGACCGTCCGCCGCGACGAGGTAGTCCGCCCTGATCGTGACGTGCTCGCCCGACTCGCGGCTCTTCACCCGTGCGGTCACCCCCTCCGAGTCCTGCTCGAACGACATCAGCTCCGAGGAGAACCGCAGGTCCCCGCCCAGCTGCCGCGCGCGCTCCAGGAGCACCGGTTCGAGATCGTTCTGGCTGCACAGGCACCAGCCGGCCGGGCTGAAGCGGGCGAGACCGCCACCCGGGTCGATCTCCTTGAACAGCCATTCGCCGACGTCGCCGACCAGGCTGGGAGTCTGCAGGATGCCGTTGTTCCGCCCCAGGACGGACGCGGCCGCCTGGATCTGCCGCTCCACACCGGCTCCCCGGAACAGCTCCATCGTCCGCACGTTGTTGCCACGCCCCCGCGGGTGGATGGAGGTCGCCGCATGGCGCTCGACGAGGGTGTGCGGCACACCGAGTCGCCCCAGGAAGAGCGATGTGGACAAGCCCACCAGAGAGCCGCCGACGATGAGGACGGGCGTGCGGTGAACGACCTCGCCGGCGTCTTCGGATCGGTTCATTGAATGCCTCCAGCGTCACGTGCGACGCGAGTCAGGGGTGGGATGCGGATTCATTCCCTCCGGGGAGCGCCGCGCGCGCTCGGAGCACCCGATTGACGCGGGGTTCACTCGTCCGCCCCGTGGGGCTCGCGTCGATCGGGGCGCCCGCCGACGATCGGCACATGACGACCCCGGCGCCCTCATCGGGCACGGCGGTCCCTCCCGACCCTCCTGTGAAGAGAGAAGAGGTGCGCCGGATGACCAACTCGGGACGCATATCTCAGTCCGCTTTCGACGGTTCCAGGCTGCGGGTGATCCTGCTCCTCGACCTGTACGAAGGCGCCCAGGAGCAGTTCCTGGACGCGTACGAGCTGATGCGCAAGCAGGTCGCCTCCGTCCCCGGACACATCAGCGACCAGCTCTGCCAGTCCATCGAGAACCCCTCGCAGTGGCTCATCACGAGCGAGTGGGAGAGCGCTCCGCCCTTCCTCGCCTGGGTGAACAGCGAGGAGCACGTCGAGACCGTCCGGCCGATGCACAGCTGCGTCCGTGACACCCGTTCGATGCGCTACAGCATCGTCCGCGAGACCGGTCCCCGACAGCCGCACGCGCAGGAACCGGTGGCGCGGCGCGAGCAGGTCGCGGCCCGGGTCGGCGACGGCGTCGCACGCCACGCCCTCACCTTCACCGTCAAGCCGGGCTCCGAGTCCAAGGTCGCGGAACTCCTGGCCGGCTACCAGTCGCCGAAGGCCCAGGTCGACGAGAACACCCGGCTGCGCCGCACCTCGCTCTTCATGCACGGCAACCGCGTCGTACGCGCCGTGGAAGTGGAGGGCGACCTCCTCGCGGCCCTGCGTCACGTCGCCCGCCAGCCCGAGGTACGGGCGGTCGAGGAGGCCATCAACCCGTACCTGGAGCAGGACAGGGACCTGACCGACCCCGAATCGGCCCGTGTCTTCTTCACCCGGGCGGCCCTCCCGGCCGTCCACCACGTGGTCTCCGGGCGGCCGGCCCCGGACGGGCTGCGGCGCCACGCGCTGTACTACCCGGCGAAGGAAGGCCGCGGCATGGACCTGGCCCGTCTGCTGGCACAGCAGGACGAGGCCGCGGCGGACGACCCCGAGAACCCGGTGTGGGGCAGCACGGTCTTCCAGCGCGACGACATCGTGGTGCGTCTCATCGACATCACCGGCGATCTCGATCTCGACCCCCTCGCCTCCCTGGGACTCAAGGGCACCCGCAAGGCGGCGGTACTCGAGCGTCTCCTCGACGGCGCGGCGATCGGCGTCGAGGGCTCCCTGGACTCGGAGCGCAACATCAACCGGCTCCTGTCGCACGCCGACATGCTGCCCGTCACCGACCGCAGCTCGGCGGACTCCTGACGTACGGCCGTGGCCCCGGCCGCGGCCGTCCCCCGCACGTCACTGCCACACTCGGAGGTATCAGAACCATGCTCAAGCAGCGTCCACGCATCGTGACCCTGAGCGAGACGGAACCCAACCGCAGGCGCGGAGGTGATCTGCGTGCCATGCTCACGCCGGCCACCGTGGGCTCCACCAGCGGCTTCATGGGGCTGGCCATCGTGCAGCCCGGCGAGCGCATCGGGGAGCACTACCACCCGTACTCCGAGGAGTTCGTGTACGTCGTCTCGGGCGCTCTGGAGGTGGACCTGGACGGCGAGACGTACGGGCTCCAGCCCGACCAGGGGCTCCTGATCCCCATCGACATGCGGCACCGCTTCCGCAACGTCGGCGACGTGGAGGCCCGCATGGTCTTCCACCTCGGCCCGCTCGCCCCGCGTCCCAGCCTCGGTCACGTCGACACGGAGGTCACCGAGGAGGGCGAGCTCGCCGCGGCCGGTCCGCACCTGACCGTGCACGACCCGGCCCAGGTGTCCGAGCGAAGCGGGGCCATCGAGTGACCCGGCGAGTGGCCGTCACCGGTATAGGTGTGGTCGCTCCGGGCGGCACCGGAGCGAAGGCGTTCTGGGACCTCCTCTCCAACGGCCGTACCGCGACCCGCGGCATCACGCTGTTCGATCCGGCCGGCCTGCGCTCCCGCATCGCCGCCGAGTGCGACTTCGACCCGATGGCGCACGGCCTGGACCCTGAACTGAGCCTGCACGCCGACCGGTACATCCAGTTCGCCGTCGTCGCCGCCGGAGAAGCCGTACGCGACTCCGGGCTCGACACCGGCGCGGAAGACCCCTGGCGCGTCGCCGTCTCCCTGGGCAGCGCCGTCGGCGGCACCACCCGGCTCGAACACGACTACGTCCTGGTCAGCGAGGGCGGCCGGCGGTGGGACGTGGACCACCGCGCGGCCGATCCCAAGCTGCACCTGGCGTTCTCGCCGAGCACCCTGGCCTCCGTCGTCGCCGAGCAGTTCGGCGCCCGCGGCCCGGTGCAGACCGTCTCCACGGGCTGCACCTCCGGCCTCGACGCCGTCGGCTACGCCTTCCACACCATCGAGGAGGGCCGGGCGGACGTCTGCATCGCCGGGGCGTCCGACTCGCCGATATCGCCGATCACCATGGCCTGCTTCGACGCCATCAAGGCGACGTCACCCGACAACGACGACCCCGAGCACGCCTCCCGGCCCTTCGACGACCACCGCAACGGGTTCGTCATGGGCGAAGGCGCGGCGGTCCTCGTCCTCGAGGAGTACGAGCACGCCAGGGCGCGCGGTGCGCACGTGTACTGCGAGATCAGCGGCTACGCCACGTACGGCAACGCGTACCACATGACCGGCCTGACCAGCGAGGGGCTCGAGATGGCCCGGGCGATCGACAACACGCTCGACCAGGCCCGCCTCGACCCCACCCTGATCGACTACGTCAACGCGCACGGCTCGGGCACCCGGCAGAACGACCGGCACGAGACGGCCGCCGTGAAGCGGTCCCTGGGCGCGCACGCCTACGACACGCCCATGAGCTCCATCAAGTCGATGGTGGGGCACTCGCTCGGCGCGATCGGCGCGATCGAGGTCGTCGCCTGCGTCCTCGCGCTCCAGCACCAGGTGGTGCCTCCGACGGCGAACTACGAGACCCCCGACCCCGAGTGCGACCTGGACTACGTGCCACGCACCGCCCGCCCGCGGAAGCTGAGGAACGTCCTCTCCGTCGGCAGCGGATTCGGCGGCTTCCAGTCCGCGGTCCTGCTCACCGGGGCGGGTGGGAGGTCACGATGAGCACTGAGCGCCCTCAGCGGGCGGTCGTCACCGGCATCGGTGTGATCGCCCCCAACGGACAGCACGCGGACGCGTACTGGAAATCCGTCCGGGAAGGCCTCGGCGTCCTGGACCTGATCACCCGGGAGGGATGCGACCAGCTCCCGCTGAAGGTCGCGGGCGAGGTACGGGGCTTCGACGCCTCGACCCTGATCGAGGAGCGGTTCCTCGTCCAGACGGACCGCTTCAGCCACTACGCGATGGCCGCGGCCTCCCTGGCCCTCGACGACGCCGGTCTCGCCCGGGACGACCCGGAGGAGCCCTTCTCCATCGGCGTGGTCACCGCCGCGGGCTCCGGAGGCGGCGAGTTCGGCCAGCGGGAGCTGCAGAAGCTCTGGGGACAGGGGTCCAAGTTCGTCGGCCCCTACCAGTCCATCGCCTGGTTCTACGCGGCGAGCACCGGCCAGATCTCCATCCGGAGCGGCTTCAAGGGCCCCTGTGGGGTGGTCGCGAGCGACGAGGCCGGCGGCCTGGACGCCGTCGCCCACGCCGCCCGGGCCGTACGGCGCGGCACGGGCGCGGTGATCGTCGGCGCCGCCGAGGCGCCCCTCGCCCCGTACTCGATGGTGTGCCAGCTCGGCTACCCCGAGCTCAGCACCGTCGAGGAGCCGGACCGGGCCTACCGCCCCTTCACCGCCGGAGCCTGCGGCTTCGTCCCGGCGGAGGGTGGCGCCATGCTCGTCGTGGAGGACGAGGCGCGCGCCCGCGACCGGGGAGCGGCCGTCCGGGCCGTCGTGGCCGGGCACGCCGCCACGTTCACCGGCGCCTCCCGCTGGGAGGAGTCCCGGGAGGGACTCGCCCGCGCGATCCGGGGCGCCCTCGACGAGGCCGGCTGCGCCCCCGAGGAGGTCGACGTCGTGTTCGCCGACGCCCTCGGCGTACCGGAGGCGGACCGTGCGGAAGCGCTGGCGATCGCCGACGCCCTGGGGCCGCACGGCCGCCGCGTGCCGGTCACGGCGCCCAAGACCGGCATCGGCCGCGCGTACTGCGGGGCGCCCGTCCTCGACATCGCGGCCGCGGTCCTCGCCATGGAACACGGCGTGGTGCCCCCCACTCCCAACGTGTTCGACATCTGCCACGACCTCGATCTGGTGATGTCCCGCGCTCGGCCCGCCGAGCTGCGCACGGCCCTCGTCCTCAGCAGGGGACTCATGGGATCCAACGCGGCGCTGGTCGTGCGCCGCGGCGGCGACTCCGCCCGGTAGGACCGGGCGGGAAGGAGAACACACATGATCACCACCGCACTGACCTTCGACGAGCTCGCCACGCTGATGAAGCAGGCCGCCGGCGTGACGGTCGACCCCAAGGAACTGGCGAAGGCGCCGGACGCGCCCTTCAACACCATCGGCCTCGACTCGCTCGGCCTCCTCGGCATCGTCGGCGAGGTGGAGAACCGCTACAGCGTGGCGCTGCCCACCGACGCGGAGCGCTGCAAGACGCCCGCCGAGTTCGTCGACATGGTCAACACCACCCTCAAGACGGGAGTCTGACGTGTCCGGTCACACCGACAACAGCATCACCATCGACGCTCCGCTCGACCTCGTGTGGGACATCACCAACGACATCGAGAACTGGCCGAACCTCTTCAGCGAGTACGCCTCCGTCGAGGTGCTCTCGCGGGAGGGCGACTCCACGACCTTCCGCCTGACCATGCACCCGGACGACAACGGGAAGGTCTGGAGCTGGGTCTCGGAGCGCACCGTCGACCGTCCGAAGCGGACCGTCCGCGCCCGCCGCGTCGAGACCGGTCCGTTCGCCCACATGGACATCCGGTGGGAGTACGAGGAGACGCCGGCCGGCGTCCACATGCGCTGGGTGCAGGACTTCGCGATGAAGCCCGAGGCCCCGGTCGACGACGACTGGATGACGGACAACATCAACCGCAACTCGCGCACCCAGATGACGCTGATCCGGGACCGCATCGAACAGGTCGCCCGCGACCGCCGGAGCGCCTCGGTCCTGCCCGGCTGACATCCGTACCCAGGGCGCCCGCACCCGGGCGCCCGTACACCGCACACCCAGGAAGGACGCTCGATGCACCACGCCCTGATCGTCGCCCGCATGGCCCCAGGCTCGGCACCGGCGATCGCCGACGTGTTCGCCGCCTCCGACCGTGGCGAACTCCCGCACCTGGTCGGCGTCTCCCGGCGCCGTCTCTTCCAGTTCGGCGACGTGTACCTGCACCTCATCGAGTCCGAGCAGGACCCGGCGCCCGCCATCGCGAAACTCGCGGGGCACCCCGAGTTCCGGGACGCCAGCGAGAAGCTGTCGGCGTACGTCAGCGCCTACGACCCGGCGACATGGCGCAGCCCCAAGGACGCCATGGCGCAGTGCTTCTACAGCTGGGAGCGCGACGCGGGTTCCTGAACCCCGAGCGCTCGCACGACAGCGAAACCCGAGGCCGCCCGCCCCGCGAACGAAGCGGAGCGGGCGGCCTCGGGTTTCCGGTCGTCCCGTCAGGCGTTTCCGGTCGTCCCGTCAGGCGTTTCCGGTCGTCCCGTCAGGCGGGGACGGTGCACTCGAAGGCGTGGAGATACGCGTTGACCGGGCGGATCTCGCCGATGACGAGCCCCGCGTCCGTCAGCCGGTCGACCATGCTCTGCCGGGTGTGCTTCGCACCCCCGACGTTGAGCAGGAGCAGCAGGTCCATGGCCGTGGTGAACCTCATCGACGGAGTGTCGTCCACGAGGTTCTCGATCACGATGACGCGAGCCCCGGGCCGCGCCGCCTTCCGGACGTTGGCCAGCGCCCTGCGGGTGCTGTCGTCGTCCCATTCGAGGATGTTCTTGATGATGTACACGTCCGCCTGGACGGGGATGTCCTCACGGCAGTCCCCGGCGACGACACGGACCCGCGGGCCCAGAGCCTTCGCGTCCCGCAGCCGGGGATCGGCGTTCTCCACCACGCCCGGCAGATCGAGCAGGGTGCCGTGCAGGGCGGGGTGCCTCTCCAGCAGACTCGCCAGGACGTGCCCCTGACCGCCGCCGATGTCCGCGACCGAGCCCACCCCCTCCAGGTCCAGCAGGTCGGCCACGTCCTGCGCGGACTGCCGGCTCGACGTCGTCATGGCCCGGTTGAACACGTACGCGGATTCGGGGGCCTCTTCGTTGAGGTAGGTGAAGAACTCCCGCTCGTACACGTCCTCGAAGACGTTGCGACCGGAGCGCACCGCCTCGTCGAGCTTCGGCCAGACGTCCCACGTCCACGGCTCGGTGCACCACAGCGCGATGTACCGCAGGCTGTGCGGATCGTCCTCGCGCAGCAGCCGGGACATCTCCGTATGCGCGAAGGTGCCGTCGGGGTGCTCCGTGAAGACGCCCTGGCAGGACAGTGCGCGCAGCAGCCGGCGCAGGGTCCCCGGCTGGGTCTTCACCGCCGCCGCCAGGTCCTCCACGGTCATGGGCGTGTCGTCCAGGGCGTCCGCCACACCGAGACGGGCGGCCGCGCGTACGGCGGCGGCGCAGGCCGCCCCGAATACGAGCTCCCTCAGCCGCATGGGCGGCGGGGGAGCAGGATCAACAGTCGTCATCTGTCGCCTTCTCTGTGCTGTGGTGCCGTGGGTGGGGGAGCGGAGCCGGCCGTTCAGCACATGCCCGCGGGCTCCGAGACTCCACAGGTGTTGCGGCTGAAGGTGTTGCCCTTGCCGGTGTCCCGGTTGGCCAGGTCGGCCGCGCCGTTGCGGAGCACGACGTTGTCGCGGATCTCGTTGCGCTCGTTGAGGGCGCCGACGAAGCTCTTGAACAGCACGATGCCGCCGGAGAGCGGCGAGGTGCCCACGTTGTCCTCGATGCGGTTCTCCGCCACCAGCGTCTCCTCGGCGCCGGTGAGGACGATGCCCGAGCCCTGCAGGAAGGGCAGCCGGGGGGTCTTGGGACAGTGCTTGTTGTTCTCGTGGACGTAGTTTCGGCGCAGGGTCATGGCCCCGGCGCGCGGAGTGGACTCGTCGCCCACCACGAACACCGCGGCACAGTTCCCGGTCGCCTCGTTCCGTTCGACGGTCAGGTTCCGCAGGCGCCGCACCGTGACGCCGATCCGGTTGCCGGACATACGGTTGTGGGAGATCACCGTCCCCTGCGCGTCGACGGCACCGGCCTCCGTGTCGGTGGTGTTGGACACGAAGAGGCCTGCGTCGCCGTTGTCCCGGGCGACGTTGTGACTCAGCACGCTCCGTACGGAACGCTCCTGGGCGATGCCCCAGTTGCCGTTCTTCTCCGCCGTCACCCTCTGGACCTTCAGGCGGTCGGTCCGGGACGCCCACAGGCCGTTCTTGGCGAAGCCCCGGACGGTCAGGGAGCGCACGGTGACGCCCTCGACGGGGCTGCCGTCCGCGCCGGTCACGCAGATGCCGTGGCCGGCCCTGGCACACGTGTCGGTGGCGGCGGTGTCGGGCACGAGGACGGAGGGGAAGACGATCGAGCCCCGCAGGGTCACGTTCGGCGTGGTGATGCGGACGCTCTCGCGGTAGGTGCCGGGAGAGAGGACGACCGTGTCCCCCGGCTTCGCGGCGTCCACGGCTTTCTGGATCGATTCGCCGGGCTTGACCCGGTGCACGGTTCGCTTCTCGGCAGTCGGGGCGGCGGCACCCACCCCCGAGGCCACGAGCGCCACGGTGCATGCCAGGTAGGCGATCTGTCGTTTGGTCATATGCCGAAGCTATGAGGGGGCGTTCCGGGCCGCCACCGCTGATCCCCCGGCCGGGCAGCGCTTCCCCCGAACGTCGTCGGCGCCGCCCGCTCCGCCGCCGACGGCTGGGGCGTGTCCTTCGCCCGTTCGCCTCCCGCGAGCGGTCGATCTTGCAGCGCCGGGTCCGCCACTGTGACCTGCGGTGACGGGGCGACCGGATCGTGATCAAGCCGCCGACCGGGCGACACCCGCGCGGGCCGCTCGCGTTGCGGTCACCGTGGGCCGGCGCTTGCCTCGTGCACGGAGCACAGCACAGGTGCCGCGCAGACACGCCGGCCGAGAAGGCTCCGTCGAAGGAGAAACCATGCGTCTCGCACGTACCGGCCCCGTGGTCGCCCTGATCATCGGCGCCCTCGCCCTGTCCGCCCCCACGGCCTCAGCCGCCGAGGGGGAGTCCACCGCAGAAGCGTCGGCGAACGTCCGCATCACCCCGGGGAAGGTGTCCCCGGGCACCACCGTCACCGTCAGCACCTCGGCCTGCGGCAAGGAGACCTACGGCAAGGGCGAGTCGGAGCTCGCCGGGCAGTTCCACCTCTTCCCGGGGGACCGCAAGGGCGTCCTCGTGGGCGAGTTCCAGGTGCCGGACGGCGCCGCCTCGGGCACGGACACCGTGACCCTCAAGTGCCCGCCGCGGGTGAAGCTGACCGCCACGTACCAGATCGCCGGCCGTCCGAACGGTCCCGTCGACGCCGGCTTCGGAGGAAGCGCCGACAAGGAGACGGAGTCCGGCCTCGGCTGGCTGCTGCTCGGCGGCGCGGTCGTGGGCGGAGCGATCGTCCTGCGCCGTCGCGCGTCGGCCGCCAGGACGTCGGCCTGACCGTATGCCGGGACACGCCCGTGCCACCCCGGCCGAGCGTACGTCCGCACCGCGCCTCCGTCCCCCGGCCTCGCGAGGATGCTTGGGGACGGAGGCGTTCGGGCGCCGAACGAAGGCACCACGACCATGAGAAGAGACTCCGGGAGCACGCCACCCGCCCCGCCGCCGCGCGCCACCCCGTCGTTCGGGTGGCTGGTCTGGGCCGCGCTCGCCGGAGCTCTGCTGCTCGCCGACGCGACGCGCGACGACGAACCCCCGCGCCCGGCGGCCGGCACCGGGCAGCCCGCCGCACGGATCGCCGGCGGAGCCGGGACCGCCGGGGAAGGCGCCTCCGGCCGTCCGGCTCCCGAACCGCTCTCGGCTTCACCGCCCGTACGGATCCGGATCCCGGCCATCGACGTCGACGCCTTGCTGATGCACCTGGAGCTGGACGCGAAAGGGGTGCTGCAGCCACCACCCGCGACGGCCCCCGCCTTCGCCGGCTGGTACGCCGACGGGACCCCGCCCGGTGCGCTCGGGACCGCCGTCGTGGCGGGACACGTGGACACTCCCGCGGGGCCCGCCGTCTTCCATCAGCTCGGCGCAGTGAAGCCGGGTGCCCGGATCGAGGTCGACCGCAGGGACGGCCGTACGGCCGTCTTCACGGTCGACGCGGTGGAGGAGCACGAGAAGGGCCGGTTCCCGGACGACAAGGTGTACGGCGACTCGGGCCGCCCGGAACTCCGGTTGATCACCTGCGGCGGCGCCTGGTCCCAGGGCACCGGATACCAGGCCAACACCGTCGTCTACGCCACGCTGACCGCGACGAGGCGGATGGGCGAGACCTAGGAAGGTTGACACGCAAAAGTGTGAGTGGTTGAGTACTCACATGAAGAGCGAACGTCCCCGCCAGTTGTCCACCGCCGAAGAGCGTCGCGAGACGGTGCTGCGCACCGCCATCGGCGCCTTCGCCGCCCGGGGCTACTGGGGCACCACCACCACCGAGGTGGCCAAGGCGGCCGGCATCTCGCAGGCGTACGTCTACCGCCTCTTCCCCAACAAGGAGCTGCTGTTCACCGCGGTGGTCGAGCACTGCTTCGTGCGGGTGAGGTCGAGTCTGGAGCGGGCCGCGGCCGAGGCGCGGGGCAGCTCGGCGGAGGTGGTCCTCGCGGCGATGGGGGACGCGTACGCCCAGCTCATCAGCAACAACGACCTGATGCTGATCCAGCTGCACGCACAGGCGGCGGCGGTGTCCGAGCCGGCAGTCCGTGAGACGGTCCGTCAGGGGTACGCCCGGCTGGTCGAGTACGTCCGGGGCGCCTCCGGCGGCACCGAACGGCAGGTCCAGGAGTTCTTCGCGACCGGCATGCTCTGCCATCTGATCGTCTCCATGGGGGCCGACGAGGTCGACGCTCCCTGGACCCGGACGCTCGCGGCCGGCATCACGCACTACTGAGGCCCGTCGCGGCAGCGCGACAGGCGGACCGGCGGGGCCACTGGGCCCCGTCCTTCTTCAGGGCATTTTTGTGAGTGGTCAACCACACAGGGGGAGTCGTGAAGTCCGACGTCATCAGCCGCCGCAGTCCGCGAGCCGCTCTCGCGGCCCTGGCCGGGGCACAGTTCACGGTCATGCTGGCCACCTCGATCGTGAACGTGGCCCTGCCCGGGATCCGCGCCGGCGTGGGACTCTCCGACAGCGGCACCCCCTGGGTCGTCAACGCCTACGGACTCGCCTTCGGCGCCCTGCTGCTGGCGGGCGGCCGGGCGGCGGACCTGCTCGGACGGCGCCGGGTCCTGCTCACCGGGCTCGCGGTGTTCGCGCTCTCCTCGGTCGCGGCGGGCCTGGCCGCCTCGCCGACGTTGCTGATCGCGGCGCGAGCCGTTCAGGGGATGGGCGCGGCGGCCATCGCCCCCGCCTCGCTGGCTCTGGTGATGGTGCTGTTCCCGCCGGGAGCCGGCCGAGGACGGGCGCTGGGAGTCTGGGGAGCGGTCTCCGGCGCGGGAGGCGCGGCAGGAGTCCTCCTCGGCGGTGTCCTGACCCAGGCGTGGGGCTGGCCGTGGATCTTCCACGCGGTGGCCGTCGGCGCCCTGGTCGTCCTGGCCGCCGCCGCCGCGAGCGTGCCGCCCACCCCCGTCACGGAGACCGGTCGGTTCGACCTGCCGGGCACCCTCGCCGTCACCCTGGCGCTCACCGCCCTCGTGTGGGGCTTGACGTCGGCCCGCGGCTCGGGCTGGACGGATCCCACGGTCCTCGGCGCGTTCGGCGTGGCCGTCCTCCTGCTCGCCGTCTTCGTCCTGGTCGAACGCCGCCACCCGAACCCGCTGCTCCCGCCCCGCCTGTTCCGCACGGGGCGGGTCGCCGCCGGCAATGTGCTGATGGCGCTGCTGGGTTCGGTGTGGATCGCGCTCTTCTTCTTCCTGCCCCTCCACCAGCAGCAGGTTCTCGGACTGAGCCCGCTCGTCACCGGAGCCGGCCAACTCCCGCTGGCCTTCGCCATCATGCTCGGCTCCGCCCTCGCACCCCGGATCTCCCGCCACGCAGGACCCACCGCGACGGTCACCGGCGCGCTGCTGGCGGAGGCCGCCGGACTGCTGTGGCTGGCCAGGATCAGCGTCCACGGCGGCTATCTCGCCGACGTCCTCGGCCCCGGCATCCTGATCGGCCTGGGCCTGAGCGTCGCCTTCGTCCAGCTGACCGCCCTGGCCGTCGAAGACGTCCCGCAGCAGGACGCCGGCCTGGCCGGCGGTCTGGTCAACACCACCCGCCAGGTCGGGGGAGCGGTCGGACTCGCCGTACTGGCCACCCTGGCCGGCGCCACGACCGGCCGGGCCGAGGCCGCCCACCAGCCGTACCTGGAGGCACTCACCGCCGGTTACCGCACCGCCTTCGCCGTCTCCGCCGCCGTACTCGCGGCGGCCGCCGCCCTCGCTCCGCTCCTCGCCCGCCGCAGGCCCGCCACCCCCCTCGGCGAGGCGGGGCCACGCCGGACACCCGCGACGGACCACTGACGCACCCACGCGCACCCACACGACCCTGCCCATCGACCGAGCACCAACCGAGAGGAACGAACGCCATGTTCACCATCGACGAGACCGCCCCCGTCATCGCCCGCCTGTCCATCGTCATCGACGCCCCGCTGGAGCGCGTCTGGTCCCTGCACACCGACATCGACGCCTGGGCCGACTGGAACGCGGACATCGACCGGGCCGAACTCGACGGCCCGCTGCTGCCCGGCAACTCCTTCACCTGGCTGACCCACGGGATGGACATCACGTCCACCATCCGCGAGGTCGTGCCCGGCGAGCGCGTGGTCTGGGGCGGCCCCGCCCTCGGTATCGAGGGCATCCACGTCTGGACCTTCGAGCGGACCGGAGACGAGGTCACCACCGTGCGCACCGAGGAGTCCTGGAGCGGCGCCCCCGTCGACGCCGCCACCGAGGAGCTCGGCCAGGCCCTGAACGCCTCGCTGACCAGTTGGCTCGCCGCTCTCAAGGCACGCGCCGAGCAGAGCGCCTGAGTAGCCCGAGTCCGTCTGAGGTCCCTCCTCCGACCCCGCTCAAGCCACCCGCATCCTCCCTGTCCTCCCTGCCACGGAACCGAGGCTCCCGTCATGGCCGCGAACACGACCACGAACCACACCGCGCACACGAACACCGAGAAGCCCTACCTGACCGGCCACTACACCCCGGCCGTGGACGAGATCACCGCCACCGACCTGACCGTCGAGGGCACCCTGCCGCCGGAGCTGACCGGCCGGCTGATCCGAAACAGCCACAACCCCAAGCCGGTTGTCACCCCCACCCACTGGTTCAAGGGCAGCGGCATGGTCCACGGCATCCGGCTGCGCGAGGGCCGCGCCGAGTGGTACCGAAACCGGTGGGTCCACACCCCGGCCCTCGACGGCGCGCCCTACATGACCGAGCAGGGCCCCGACCTGACGGCCAGCACCGCCGGTACGCACGTCATCGAACACGGCGGACGGCTGCTGGCCTTGTGCGAGGCGAACCTCCCCTTCGAACTCACCAGGGACCTGGAGACCGTCGGTGCCTACGACTTCGGCGGCACGCTGCGAGGCGCGATGACGGCGCACCCCAAGACCGACCCGGTCACCGGCGAGCTGCACTTCTTCGGCTCCTCGCCCTTCCCTCCCTTCCTCATGTACTACGTCGCCGACGCGAAGGGCGAGGTCACCCACACCGCCGAGATCCCCGCTGCGAGCCCGGCCCTCAAGCACGACTTCGCCCTCACCCGCCACCACGTCGTCTTCGTCGAGGGCTCCGTCACCTTCGACCCCACCGAGCACTCCGGGATCCCGTACGCCTGGAAGGACGACCAGCCCGCCCGTATCGGCGTCATGCCCCGCGGGGCCGACGGCGCCGGCAAGATCCGCTGGTTCCCCATCGAGCCCGGGAGCATGCTCCACGCCGCCAACGCCTACGAGGACGCGCAGGGCCGGATCGTCCTGGAGGGGCCCACCGTCGACCGGGAGGGCTTCCAGCTCTCCTGGAACTGGTGGGTCGGTGCCCCGGAGCGCGGCACCGAGCCCAACGCCCTTTCTTACACGCGTCGTTGGATGATCGACCTGGTGGCAGGCAGCGTCGACGAGCGCATCGTCGACGACCTGGCCGTCGAGTTCCCCACCCTGAACGAGGACCACCTCGGCTCGGAGCACCGCTATCAGTACGCGGTCTCCTTCCCCGACCAGCGGGGCCTCGGCGGCTACGGCATCGTCAAGTACGACCGCGCCACCGGCGCCCGCCTGATCCACGAGGCCGGCGACGCGCGCCTGCCCAGCGAGGCGGTCTTCGTGCCGGCGGAGGGCGGCACCCGCGAGGACGACGGCTACCTGCTGACGGTCGTCTCCGACCTCAAGCAGGACGCGTCCCAGCTCCTGGTCCTGGACGCCTCCGGTCTCGACCGGATCGCCACGGTCCACCTCCCGCGCCGGGTGACGGCCGGCATCCACGGCTCCTGGATCCCGGACGCCGCCCAATAGACGACCGGAACGACCGGAACGGAGCCGGGTCCCGGGGAGCACGCTCCCCGGGACCCGGCTCACTCACGACCGCCACCGTGTCGTCACCGGGGCACCGCGCTGCCGCGGCTGCTCAGTCCGTGGTCGTCAGGGCGGCGCGTGCCCTGGCAAGGATCTCGTCCGAGAGCGGGGAACCCGTCGTGGCGCGGGACAGGACGAGGGCGCCGACCATCGTGCACAGGCGGGCGATGCCGTCCTGGTCGTCGGTGGCGAGCCAGTCGGCGAACTCGGCCACGCCCTCGCGGTAGACGCGGTGGGCGTCGCGGTCTCCGGGGTCCCGTGCCATGTCGGTGGCGAGGCCCGCTGCCGGGCAGCCCCGCGCGGCGTTGTCGCGGTGCGCGGGGGAGAGGTAGGTGTCGATCAGGGTCTGCCGGGCGGTGTCCAGCTGCCCCGCGTGCTGCTCCGGTCCGGCGAGGCGGCGCTGTGCGAACTCCTCGAAGGCCTGGGCCGTGGCTTCGTCGATCAGCGCCTCCTTGGAGGCGAACTGCTTGTAGAAGCCGCCGTGGGTCATGCCGACCGCCTTCATGAGGTCCGCCACGCTGACCTGCGTGCCCTGCTCCCGGAACATACGGGAGGCGGTCGCCACGACCCGCCTTCGGTTCTCCTCGGCCTGCGCCTGCGACACGCGCCCCATCGGCCACCTCCGTATTGGATGTCGATTGACATCTATTCTACACCCGTCTTAGATTGCCACCATCATCTAATGAGCGGCCGGCCGCTGCCGGACCCGCAACACCGGGAGTGCAGACATGGAACTGAAGGACGCCGTCGCCGTGGTCACGGGTGCCAACCGGGGGCTGGGCCGTCATCTGGCCGAGCAGCTCCTCCAGCGGGGGGCGAAGGTCTACGCGGCCGCCCGCCGCCCCGAGACCGTCGACCTGCCGGGTGCCGTCCCGCTGCGGCTGGACGTGACGGACGCGGAGTCGATCCGCTCCGCCGCCCGCATCGCGTCCGACGCGACGCTGCTCGTGAACAACGCGGGGATCTCCACCTCCACACCACTGCTCGCGGGCGATCTGGATGCCGTACGCCTGGAGATGGAGACGAACTTCTTCGGTCCGCTCGCCGTGACGCGTGCCTTCGCCCCGGTCGTCGAGCGCAACGGCGGCGGCGCCGTGCTCAACGTCCTCTCCGTACTGTCCTGGCTCCACCCGGCCGGCCTCGGGGCCTATGCGGCGGCGAAGGCGGCGGCCTGGGCGCTGACCGGCGCGGCCCGGGAGGAACTGGCACCGCACGGCATCACCGTCTCCGCGCTCCACGTCGCCTACATGGACACCGACATGGCCGCCGCGGTCCCCTCCGAGCAGAAGACCGACCCCGCCGACGTCGCCGCCCAGGCGCTGCTCGGCATCGAGGCGGGCCTGACCGAGATCCTCGCCGACGAGACCACCCGGTACGTGAAGCGGAGTCTGGCCGCCGCACCCGGCACGGCATGAGGCCGCACGCGGCTGCGACCGTGCCGAGGCCTCCCAGCCCCGGCAGCCGAAGTGCGCCGGCGTCCCTGTGCGGCGGGCTTCCATCGCGGCCTGGCGGACGTGGTGGACACCGGCAGGCCTCTGGACGGGCGGGTGGTCGACTACACGGAGGAGCGGCTCGGCCGGATCCACCGGACTCCGCTGCTCTACTCCGCGGCCCGCTGCGGCGAACAGGTGCTCGCGACCTGGCGTCCCGTGCAGAGCCAGGCGGAACTGCTGACGATCGACGCGCAGTACCTGGCGTCGCTGGGGTGGGGCAACCGGGACCTGCTCTCGGGGAAGGTGACCTGGTCGGAGCCCAGCTCGTCGACACACTGGTGGCCGACCCCGAGATCGCGGGCCAGGAGGACGACGCGTGCCTGCTGGCGGTCCGGGTCGACTGAGCGCCCGTACCCGGAATCGGGTCGTCCACCGCCCACGGCGACCAAACACCACCGGCGGGATCCACGCCGCGTCCCGCGCGCCGCATCGAGGACGGCGCTGCATGATCGGAGATGACGCCTGGGTCGTGTCGGCCCGGCGCGGAGCCGGAACGAAGGAGTGCCGCACGGTGCGCATCCTCATGGTGGGGGCGGGAGGTGTGGGCACGGCGATCACCAGGATCGCGGCCCGCCGCTCGTTCTTCGAACACATCGTCGTCGCCGACTACGACCCGGCCAGGGCGGATTCGGCCGTCGCCGCCCTCGGTGCGGACGAGCGGCGGTTCACGGCGGCCCGGCTCGACGCCTCGGACACGGGCGCGGTACGGGCGGCCCTGACCGAGCACCGCTGCGACGTCCTGCTCAACGCCACCGATCCCCGTTTCGTGCTGCCCCTCTTCGAGGCCGCGCTCGCCGAACGCGCCCACTACCTCGACATGGCCATGTCCCTGTCCCGGCCCCACCCGTCGCGCCCGTACGAGGAATGCGGCGTGAAGCTGGGCGACGAGCAGTTCGCCCGTTCGGCCGAGTGGGAGGCGGCCGACCGGCTCGCGCTCGTGGGCATGGGGGTGGAGCCGGGACTCGCGGACGTGTTCGCCCGGTACGCGGCCGACGAACTCTTCGACGAGATCGAGGAGATCGGCGTCCGCGACGGCGCGAACCTCACGGTGGAGGGCTACGACTTCGCACCGTCCTTCAGCATCTGGACGACGATCGAGGAGTGCCTCAACCCGCCCGTCGTCTACGAGGAGGGCCGCGGCTGGTTCACCACGGCGCCCTTCAGCGAGCCGGAGGTCTTCGACTTCCCCGAGGGCATCGGACCGGTGGAGTGCGTGAACGTCGAACACGAGGAGGTGCTGCTGGTCCCCAGATGGCTCAAGGCCCGCCGCGTCACCTTCAAGTACGGTCTCGGCGACGAGTTCATCGGTGTCCTGCGCACCCTCAATAAACTGGGGCTGGACCGCACGGAGCCGGTGACCGTGAACGGAGCGGACGGCAAGGTCGCCGTCTCGCCGCGTGACGTCGTCGCCGCCTGTCTGCCCGACCCGGCGACCCTCGGCGACCGGATGCGCGGCAAGACCTGCGCGGGCACCTGGGTCAAGGGGACCAAGGACGGCAGCCCCCGGGAGGTCTACCTCTACCACGTGGTCGACAACGAGTGGTCGATGGGCGAGTACGGCTCCCAGGCCGTCGTGTGGCAGACCGCCGTCAACCCCGTCGTCGCCCTGGAACTCGTCGCCTCCGGCGCCTGGCACGGCCGGGGCGTCCTCGGCCCCGAGGCGCTGCCGCCGCAGCCCTTCCTCGATCGACTTACGGAGTACGGGTCGCCATGGCACATGCGCGAGCAGTGACGGGGCGCCCGGCCCCGTCGGCCGCTCCTGCGCATGCAGGGGCGGACCACCCTCCCTACGATGTAGGCGTAGGTCTCGCTGTTCTGTCTGGCTCGACGGGAGCGAGGGAACATGGCCGCTGAGGATGGAGCGCCCGCGGGGCGCCCCGTGGGCCTGAAGGCCAACGCGATCGGCTTCGTCGACGCGCTCGTCATCGGGCTCAACTCCACATCACCCGCGTACTCGCTCGCGGCCGTCATCGGCCCGATCGTCGCCCTGGTCGGTATCTACGCCCCGGGCGTGATGTTCGCGTCCTTCGTGCCGATGCTGCTGATCGCATCGGCGTTCTACTACCTGAACAAGGTCGACCAGGACTGCGGTACGACCTTCTCCTGGGTCACGCGCGCGATGGGTCCTTGGGCCGGCTGGCTGGGCGGCTGGGCCATCGCGATGACCGGCGTCCTGGTCGTCGGCTCTCTCGCCGACGTCGCCGTGAGCTTCGCCCTGCTCGCGTTCGGACTCGACAGCTGGGTGGACAACACCTTCGTACGCCAACTGCTCACCGTGCTCGTCATCCTGGTGATGACGGCCGTATGTGTCATCGGCACCGAACTGTCGGCCAAGGTGCAGAACGTCCTCATCCTGGCCCAGGTCGCCTGCCTGCTGATCTTCGTGGGGGTGGCACTCTACAGCGTCTACGCGGGCACGAGCAAGTACCCGGCGATCGATCCTCAACTCAGCTGGCTGAATCCGTTCGGTGCCGGCGGCGCCGCGCTGAGCGGAGGCCTGCTCCTGGGCGTCTTCATCTACTGGGGCTGGGAATCGGCGGTCAACCTCACCGAGGAGGTCGAGGACTCCGCGACCGCCCCGGGCAAGGCCGGACTCTGGTCGACCGTGATCCTGCTCGTGACGTATGTGTCCGTCGGCTTCGCGGTCGTGGCCTACGCCGGGCCGACCTTCCTGGCCGAGAACGCCGGCGAGGAGGAGTTCATCTTCGCCCAGCTCGCCGGGGACGTGCTGGGCGGCTGGGACTGGATCCTGCTCCTCGCCGTCTCCACCTCCGCCATCGCCTCCACGCAGACGACGATCATCCCGGCCTCGCGTACGGCGCTCTCCATGGCACGCCGCCAGGCGCTGCCCGCCCACTTCCGGCACATCAACCCGCGCTTCCGTACCCCCGACGTCAGCACGTGGTGGGTCGCCGGGATCGCCATCGCCTGGTATCTCGTGGTGAGCCGGATCAGCGAGAACGCGCTCTTCGACTCGCTCACCGCGCTCTCCCTGCTCATCGCCTTCTACTACGCGCTGACGGGGCTGGCCTGTGCGGTCTACTACCGCCGCCATCTCTTCGAGAGCGTCCACAACTTCCTGCTCATCGGCCTGGGCCCGCTGATCGGCGCCGGGCTGCTGGCCTGGCTCCTGGTGAAGTCCGTGATGGACATGTCGGACCCGGAGAACTCCTACAGCGGCACGTCGTGGTTCGGCCTCGGACCACCGCTCGTCATCGGGATCGGCATCGCCGTCGCCGGTGTGATCATCATGCTGGTATGGCGTCTGCGGGCGCCCGCTTACTGGCGGGAGCGCCCCGGCGTGGCGGACCCCGAGCTGGTCCACGGCCACGGATCCGGGAACGCGGCCCCCGGCAAGGAGGCCTGAGATGTCGGTCGTCCTGGGCTACGACGAATCCCCCGGCGCCGCCCGTGCCCTGCGCATCGCGGTCGAGGTGGCCGCCGCCTTCGACGAGCGTCTCGTCCTGGTCTACGGCGCAGCGGCCCCCGGCCCCACGGGCGAGGAGACCGCGTCCCACCGCGAGGCGGTCCGCCAGGCCGGCCGGATCGGTCTGGAACACGCGGTCACGGAGGCCGACCGCGCGGGTGTCCCGACCACCGTCGAGGTGATCGACGACAAACCCGCCCCGGCCCTGATCGACGCGGCGAACCGCCATGGCGCACGCGTGATCGTGGTGGGCAGCTGGGGCGAAAGCCCCATCCGCGGCGCCCTCCTGGGCTCGACGCCCCACAAACTGCTGCACATGTCGACCGTCCCGGTGCTCTGCGTCCCGCCGGAGGAGTGAGCACGGGACGTCGAAGGCGGCGGGCACGCGAGGCGAAGGCGGCCCGGACTCCGTACGGATGCGACCGATGAGTTCCGGCGTGATCCACGGTCATAGATCATGGCTGGCGACGAACGAGCCCGCCGAGAAGCCGACGAGACACCGAGGAAGCCATCATGCGTACTCTGATCAGCACCGCCTTCATCTCGCTCGACGGCGTCGTCGAGGCCCCGGGCGGCGAGCCCGGCTACCGGAACACCGGTTGGACCTTCAAGGACATCGACTTCGTCCCCGAGGCGTACGAGATCAAGGGCCGTGAGCAGAAGGAGGCCGCGGCGATGATGCTGGGCCGGACCAGCTACGAGGCCTTCAGCGCGGTGTGGCCCGACATGGCGGAGTTCGCCGACTACAAGGTGATGCCGAAGTACGTCGTCTCCACCACGCTCACTGAGGACGACCTCGTCACGAACTGGGGCGACACCACGATCCTGCGCACGCTCGACGACGTCGCCGCGCTCAAGGAGACCGAGGGCGGTCCGATCATCATCCACGGCAGCGCATCCCTCAACCAGGCTCTTTCCGACGCCGGCCTGATCGACCGCTACCACCTGCTCGTCTTCCCGCTCCTGCTCGGCGCGGGCAAGCGCCTCTTCAGCGCCACGGACAAGGACGCCCAGAAGCTGAAGCTCGTCGAGCACGAGGTGTACGCCAACGGCCTGCAGAAGAACGTGTTCGACGTCGTCCGCTGACCGGACGCGCCCGCCGGCGGCCGCGCTCAGGCCCCTTGCTTCTTCAGGGAGGTCAGGTGGGCGAACACGACGACGTTGGCCGAGTAGCCGTGCTTCTTGTCGAAACGCCCGCCGCAGGTGATGAGCCGGAGCTCCGGACGGCCGACGTGCCCGTACACCTTGCTGTTGGGGAACTTGTCCTTGGTGTACGTCTTCACCTCGTCGACCGTGAAGACCGCGACGCGTCGGTCCGCCCGGGTGACCTTCACCGCGTCGCCGCGCCGCAGCATCTTGAGATTGAGGAAGATCGCCGGGCCGGTGGCGGTGTCACGGTGCCCCACCAGTACGGCCGTTCCCGCATCGCCGGGCGACGGACCGTGCCGGTGCCAGCCCACCGTCATGGGCGCGCTCAGCGACGGAGCGCCGAGCTGCCCCTTCTTGTCGAGGCCGAGCGGGGTGACCGCGGCCTCGATGAAGATGGCGGGGACGGCGACCTTGACCGGCCGCGAGCGCACCTGGGGTGCGTGCGCGGCCGGTCGGGCCGGCGTGGCGCCGCCGCCCGCCGCATCATCTGCGGGGACGGCGGCGACCACCGGACCGGTCTCCTCGGACGGGCCCGAACAGGCCGACACGATGCCGGTCAGCAGCGCGAACGTCACGGACAGCGTGATCGTGAGTCGGCAGGCGCGGCTCGGTCCACGCCTCCGGGGCCGTCGGTGGGGCCGTGGGCGGGGCGAACTATGCCTCGTTGCGGGCACGGCGCCGGGCGGATCGGCGGATCAGGACCAGCGCCGCGAGACCGGCCACGCCGGCAGTCACCGCAGCCGTCGTCCCGACGCCGGACTCGCCCTCGGCGGCGCTGAGGTTCTCCAGGTCCGGAACACCGCCGGCACCCGCGGGCACCGCGCCCGACGGCTCGCGGTAGGTGGTCCCGGGGTCGATCTCCTGCGCCGGGCCGTTGCTGGGACGGCTGCTGGGACGGTCGGCCGACGGCCGGTTCGGGCCCTGGTCCCCGGCGCGCGTGGCGCAGTCGACCTTGAAGGTCCTGTTCTTCGTGCCCGCCGGGACCGTCCACTCCAGCCGGTACGTGCCCTCCGGGAGCAGGTACCGCTCGCTGACCGCCGCGCCGTTGACGAGCGGCAGCGTGCTGACCAGGGTGTCGCCGGGCGGCACCGTCGGCGGCTGCGCGGCGATCGTCCATGGGACCGCGGGGAAGGACTCGAAGTTGCTGGCGACGAGAGTGAACGCACAGACCTCGACTCCGTCCTGGCCTCGCGAGTGCCACCCGGCCGAGCGGACGTTGAGATCGCCGCTGTCTCCGGGAGCGGCGTGCGCGGCGGGCGCGCCTACCAGGGTGGCTCCGGCGGCGGCGACGAGTGCGGCCGCCGTGGTACCCGTGCGGATGCCCCGCAGGCGCAGGGGAGTGGACAGGATCATGCTGAACTCCTTGAAGCCGGGGTGATTGTCATACTTATCGACCGCCGTCCATCAGAAGCCAAAGATCTTGCGAAACGCGGTAGGCGGTCCGTGCGGACGCGCGCAACCACCTGCCTGGCCGATAGCCCCGCCCATGGCCCCGACCGGCCGGCTCTTGGTGCCGGGCGGGCCCACCATCGGGAAACGTGCAGCTAGGAGGCCTGTCGGCCGTCGGCATCGATCGCGCCGAGCCGCCGTCCCCGGCCCGCCAAGCGCGCGATGCCCCGGCGTGTCGCACGCCCCACCGGTCCCGCGGTCCCGCCCGGCGCGGTCAGCGCGTGGCGTCTTCCTCGCCGTTGCGGGGCCAGACCGCCATGGCGAGGAGGACGGCCGCCCACACTCCCAGCGGGGCGGCCGGCCAGTAGTACGTCAACTCCCCCTTGTGCAGGCAGCGCACGCCCCACACGGCCGACATGATCAGCAGCCCGCCGAGCCAGTACCGCCACTCCGCGAGCCAGTCCGCCATGTCCTTGCGGTCCTTCTCGGCCCGGGTCGGGGTCGGAGCCGGCAGGTCGGCGGTGAGGGGGCCGAGGTCGTCGGCGGTGCGTGCCCGCAGGGCCGCCTGGGCCCTGCTCGCGTGTTCCGGCGCGTCGAGCCGGCCTTCGGCCAGCGCCGCGGCCAGGATGCCGAGGGCCCGATCGCGGTCGGCGTCCGAGATGAGCACCGCGGGTGCGGCGGGTTTGCCGCGGTCGTCTTCCATCGTCTTCCCCGTTCGTCGTCGCCATAGTTAGAATACGACTGTATCTCAAAGAGGGAAGGTGGCCATGCCGAAGACCGTCGACCGGTCGGAACAGCGCCGGCAGATCGGGGCCGCGCTGCTGCGCCTCGCAGCCGAGCGCGGCCTTGACCAGGTCAGCGTGCGCACCGTGGCCGCGGCCAGCGGCCGGTCCGCCGGGGCGGTGCAGAAGTACTTCAACTCCAAGGAGGAGATGCTGGTCTTCGCCGCCGAGCTCGCCGGTGAGCGTGTCGAGGAGCGCATGGCGCTCGTGGACACCGGCCTTCCGCCGCGCCAGGCGTTGCGCGAGCTGATCCTCACCACGCTCCCTCTGGACGAGGAACGCCGCGCCGAGGCTGCCGCGCAGCTCGCCTTCGCCGTGCAGGCGGCCCATCACCCCCGCCTGGCCGCGATCCGGCGCCAGGTCGACCACGACGTCAGGCAGGTCCTGGCGGCATGGCTCGACGGCGTCGGCTGCCCCGGCGCCGGAGCCACCGCCGACGCCGTGATCGCGCTCAGCGACGGACTCGCGCTGCGGATGCTCTACGCACCCGCCGAACAGGCCTCACTCCTCGGCGCCCTCGACCACGCGCTCGACGCGCTGACACCGGACGAGCCGTAGACCGGGCGATCCCGATCGGACAGTCGGTGATCCCGCGCCGGGCGGTGAGCCGCCCGACCGGCGGGCGGTCGGGCGGCTCACCGGATTCGGGTCGGGCGGGCCTCAGCGGCGCGCGTTGAGTTCCGCCACGATCGAGGCGGGGGTGTGACCGCTGTTGTCCGACAGCCGGTGGAAGTCGACGGAGACGAAGTTCGGGTCGCGCCCACCGGCCGCGGGCCGGCACTGCTCGGCGATCCGGTTCCTCAGTTTGGCCCCGTTGTCGAGGGCCGCCGTGAGGACCGTGGGCACGTTGCGGTGGTGGCTCATCGTGAACAGCCTGCGGAATCCCGGCTCCTGACGGTCCAGCGGAACGTCGGGCCAGCGGGTGACGCACGCGAGGTCGTTGCCCATGTCCCCGAGGCTCCAGTAGTTGCTGACCGTCCACGACCGGTCGTACATGACGCCCAGGTGCTCACGGTCCGGGCGGTCGGAGAAGATCAGCAGCCGCTTTCCGGCCGTGACCAGGTCGGCCACCTTGGGCCAGCCCTGTTGGCGCACGTTCCACGCGTCGGGCCGGAACAGAAGCTCGGGCAGCCCCCGGACCCTGCTGAGGGAGTTCCGCAACTGGTCGGCGCCGACATAGTCCTCCAGGAAGACGGTCACGACCTCCTGGGGGTGAGCCGCGAGGAAGTCCACCACGGTCTGCATCGTGCCGTGGAAGGACTGCCGGGGCAGGGCGTAGGTCGCTCCGGCGAAGGTCTTGCATTCGCCGTGGCACAGATACACGTCGCTGGGGTAGCAGTCGCTGCCGAAGCTGATGACGCAGAGCCAGGTGCTGCGCTCGTACCAGTGCGTGTCCAGGCTCAGCCCGCGGACGCCGTTGTCGAGCTGGGCGCGCACGGACTCGGACTGGTTCACCGAACTCCAGCGGGAGTCCTCGTAGTTGGTGAACGCGTTGTGGGTGGTCAGGAAGGAGACCTCGTCCAGCCGGCGGTCGCCCCAGCGTGCGTCGGCCGAGGCGGCCCCGGCGGAGGGGGCGGCCGCCGGGACCGAGGAGGCCGAAGCGGCCGAGGGGGCCGGAGGGGCGGTGGGGACCGAGGCGGTCGCGAGGGTCGGGGTGCCCAGGAGGGTCAACAGGAGGACGAGTACGAAGGAGTATCGCCCGGTTCTTCGCAGGGGCGCGGCGTGGACGGCCGAACGGCCTGGTGTCGGTGCGGTGTTCGGGAGGCGCCAAGAGGCTCCCGTCCGCAGCATGCTCATGCCAATCATGCGCCGGAGGGTAGCGTGAAGGCCGTGGATTCGCTCCCCAGCGGACCGGCACGGCCGATATCCGACGTGCGACGAGCCGCGACCCGGGGGCGGGTACGTACGCCGGGCCGCCCCGTCCGGGTCAGAGCGCGCCGAGTGCGCGCGCCCGGCCCAACCACCCGTCCAGGACGGCGAAATCGGCCTCGGTGAGCCCCCGTCGTGGATCCACCCGATGCAGCAGCGCATCACCCTGATGGTGCGCGGCGACCCACGCACGATCGCGGTCGCCGATCTCGTCGTCGACCCAGACGAACGGGCGCCCCGCCGCCCAGTGGACCAGAGCACGGGTCTTCCAGTGCAGACCGTTCCGCTCGGCGCACTCGTCCTCCACCGACGGCTCCGGCCACTCCACCACAGGTAGCGGGGGCAGACCCAGACGTGGCGCGACGGCGTCGTTCGCGTCGTCCATCCAGGTCGTGGCCCACACCAGCGTGCACGGCAGCGCCGCCAGCCGGCGCCCGTGCGAGGGATCGATCCTGGCCAGCAGCGGGTTGGCCCCGGCCTCCCGCAGCGCGGGGCCGTCCTCGTACGCCGGACACACCCGCGGCGGCCCGCCGAAGGGAATGAGCGGTCCGTCGACGTCGAGGAAGAGCAGGGGTCGTCCGGGGCCGGTCACGACACCACCGTATCCCTCCCGCCGCGGACGCCTCGTGCGGTGGGGGGAGCCGCGAGGACAGGATGAGCCGTCACGGGCCCGGCGGCGTGACGGTGCTCTCGGCGTCCTTGCGTTCCCCGAGCTCGCCGGTGATCCGCTCCAGGTCCGTCACCAGCGCGTCCAGCCACGAGACGGCCGCGTAGTACTGCCACGGCGCGCCGGGCGGTTCGGCCGAGAAGTCGTCGAACGTCCGGGCGCGCAGCGGCACCGTGGTGTCCGGGGTGTCGCCGGTCGGATCCAGCCGGGCGGAGACCAGGAGCATGCCCGCCGCCACCCGGTCGCCGATCCGGGTGACCGCCTCGGTCGGGCCCCGTTCCAGGGGCGGTACCTCGACCGGTTCGGGCGGTACGAGCATCCGGTCGGCGCCCCACAGTGTGTGATGGCCGGCCATGAGCGTGGCCTGCCAGTCGTACCGGCCGGCCGGCACCCCCAGCCCCTTCGGCTCGCTCTGGTACTGCGCGTACGCCGACTCCGCCATGATCAGCGCGTGCTGCAGCGACCTGTGCCCCGGAGCGGTCAGCAGGGGTACGCGTGTTCCGCCCGCCGCGACCTGGGCCGTCGTGTCCACCGCCGTCTCCGCGGCGTGGCGCAGCAGCGTCGCCGCCGCGCGCCGCAGCTCGTCATGGGCGCCCCGGGGCCAGGCGAGCAGCCCGAACACGGCGCCGATCGCGCTGCCGGCCATCACGTCCAGGAGCCGGAACTCCGCGAGCTGCCAGGTCGCGGGCGCCAGCTGCGCGAAGACCAGGGCGACGACGACGGTGAACATCGCCTGCGACCACCCCACGCCCCTCACCGGCCCCACGGTGAAGGTGACCAGCATCAGCGGGGGCAGCACGGCCGCGTACACCTCGATGTCCGTCCCGACGAGCGCCAGCAGCGTCGCGGCGACGAGCGCCCCGGCCAAGGTCCCGATGAGCGCCACCCGCACGGCGGACCGCGTCCCCCGAGCCGTCGTGCGGGTGAGGCTGAGCGTGGCGAGAAGCAGCCAGAAACCGTGCGGGAGGGTGTCGATGCCGGCGATCGCCCGGGCCGCCGCCAGCGCGAGGCTGATGCGTACCGCGTTCTGGAAGAACACGGACCGTTGCCCCAGGTGTCCCGACAGCCGCCGCCACCACAGCTGCGGCGCCCGCATCCCCGCGTACCAGAACCGCCCCGGCGCCGCCGTCACCGCGCCCGCCCGGCCCCGTACGGCTATGTCCGCGGCGGTGGACATCGCCAGCGCGGCGTCCGCCACCTCAAGGGCCACCGCATGGCGGCGCAACACGGCGGGCGCGGCGGCTCCGTCCGGCGGGCCCGCAGCCAGGGCCTGCCGCACCCGCCACAGCTCGGCGTGTGCGGCCGTCTCGGCCTTACGGCCGCGCAGACGCTCGGCCGTCTCCCGCGAGCTGTCCCGGACCGCCCGCAGCACATCGAGCCCGGCGCCCGGCGACGTGGGGCCGCCGGGCAGCGGCGGCATCAGCGCCAGCCGGGCCAGCAGGGTGCGCGCCGCGAGCCCCGTATGGGCCAGGGCCCGGTCCCGTACGCTCGGCCCCGCCGGCCGATCGGCCTCCGGAACCTGTGAGGACCGCAGATCCCTGCTCAGCGGCCGCGCCGCGCGCACGGTCGTGTCGGACAGTGCGTACGGGGGCGAGGACAGCGCGTCGGCGAAGCGCTCCGCGCAGTCGGCGGCCCGGGCGGCGCGCTCCCGGTACGGAACGGTCTTCGGGTGATCGGGCAGCAGGAACGCCTCGGCGAGGATCAGCAGAGCGAGACCCACCGTCGCCCCCACCAGCCGCTCGCCGAGCGAACCGGGGTCGTAGGGCGGGAAGGACGGCAGGATGTACATCAGCTGCAGCCCCGGCGCGGCGCCCGCCGGCCGGGGGCCGCCCACCGCGGTGAAGGCCAGCACGAAACCGATGACCAGCATCCCGACGACGGCGCTCCACGTCCGCACAGAGAGGTACGTGCCGATCGTGATCAGCACCCAGCAGGCGGGCACCACCGGGATCAGGACCCTGGCCCGCTGCCGGCCGGTGCCGGGGATGTGCGACAGACCGGCCATCGAGATGGCGGCGAAGAGCGCGTACGTGGCGGCGACGGAGGAGTCGAAGCCGTACAGGAACAGGTAGAAGCCGGCGCTCGCGGCGAGCGTGACCCTCACCGACCGCCGCGCCGTCGCCGCGTAGGCGGCCGGCAGCCGCAGCTTGGGAACGCCACCCATGCCACCAGCATCACCCGCCCCGGCGCGCCCGGCACGCGGCGCGCGGCGCACCGGGCGGGTTCCGCAGCCGCTCCCGCCCCCCGACCACTGCCGCCCCGGGTCCGTCAGCGGTCGCCTAACATGCCAGGTCATGGCGATGTTCGTGCACGTGACGTCCGCGGCGAACGCGCCGCGCATCAGGCGGTCCGGAATCCGGGCGGTGAGCCACGGACAGGGTGACGAGCGCGGTGTCTACTGCTTCCCGGTGCTGCCCTCGTACGCCCTCACCCATCAGTGGCTACGTGAGCTGGCCCGCTTCGGCAGCCGGGGCGGGCTCGTGGCCGTCCACGTACGGCTGGACGACGACGAGGACGTGCTGGTCGGGCACTACGCCGACCGGGCGCGCAACGCCCAGTCCACCCTCCCCGCCGCCCAGGCGGTGCGGCGGATCGCGGCACTGGACGATCCGCGCGGGTGGGAGGTGTTCGTACCCCGGGCGATCCGGCCGCGCGAGGTGCACCGCATGCGCACCGCGCCGCAGGTGGCGGGCTGGCGGTACCGGCCGGACGCCCACGGCACGCGGCCCTGCACCTGCTTCGGCTGCCGGGTGCGCGGAGGATACGGTGCGCGGCGGCTGCGCGAACGGTTGCCGCACCCGCTGGACGGCCCGCCGCCACCGGTCCGGGTGCTGCTCGCCAGGGTCGCGGCGGCGGGGGAGCCGGGGGACCCGGTCGTGCTGCGGGAGGTGCTCCACTGGTTCGGCATGCGCCGCCGGGGCCCGCTCGACCGACTGACCCCCCTCGCCGCCCACCCCGACCACGGGGTGCGGGAGGACCTGGTGTGGGCGGTCGCCGGCTGGTCGACCCCGGGCGTCGGCGAGCTGCTGAACGCCATGGCGGACGACCCCCGGGAGGAGGTCCGGGAGGCGGTGCAGGCGGTGCGGGAGCCGGGGTGAGCGCGAGGAGGCCTGACAGGCGTGACCCAAGGGCCTCGCGGTGCCTGACGTGCGCCGGGCGGCCCAAGGCCTCCCGACGCCTGACCGTCACCGTCGCCGCCCACGGGCATCCCGGGAACGGGGGAGCGTTCCCGGGAAGCCCTGGCCGGTGGCGCCCTCGACGCGTGACCGGTTCGACGTGTGACTGGCTCAACGTGAGACCCGTTCGACGTGTGACTGGGTCGCCGCGAAGCCGGTCGATGTGAGGCCGGTCGACGCGTGACCGGTCGACGGGCCGTCAGGCCGTGTGCAGCGTCAGCCCGTACCGGCCGAGGATCTCGTTGACCGGCTGGAACCACGTCTCGCCGCCGGACGAGCAGTTGCCCCACCCGCCGGACGTGACGCCCTGCGCCTGGTCCCCGCTGATGAACGCACCGCCGGAGTCGCCGCCCTCGGCGCAGACGCTGGTCTTGGTCATCTGGTGGACGGCGCCCTGGCTGTAGTTGACGGTCTCGTTCATCGCCAGGACGGTGCCGCAGTGCCACCGCGTCGTGGAACCGGAGCGGCAGATCGACGAGCCCACCGGAGCCACCGCGGAGCCGCGCACGAGCCGGTCGGGGACGGTGCCCCAGCCGAGCACGACGGGCACGGTCCACCAGCCGCTGTGGATGCTCACATAGGCGTAGTCGTTGCCGGGGAACGACGAACCCTGGAAGGTTCCCATCGCGGAGCCGTCCCAGCCGCGCACCGCGGCGCCCGCCTGCCCGCAGTGCCCGGCCGTCACGAATCCGCCGTACACGGAGAAGCCGATGGAGCAGCGGACGTTCCCGGTGTAGTACGGGTCGCCTCCGACCGTGCCGGCGGCGTACGTGCGCGGTGCCTGCGCCGTCTCGGCGACGGTGACGGGGGCGCTCGAACGGGCCTGCTCGACGAAGGCGCGTACGGCGGGTGCGGAACGCTCGGACCGCACGACCGTGACGACGACGCTGTTGGCCCGGGGGTCGACGTGCCAGCCGGCGACGCCCGTGGGGGCGGCGAGCGCGTCCAGTCGGGACTTGGCCCGGTCCAGCGCGGCGGCGCTGTGCCGGACCTGCCGGGTCTCGGCGCCGAGCGCGCGCACCTCGGCCTCCTCCGACCGGTCGGTGAGCGCGACGACGAGCCGTCCGGCCGCCGGATCGAACCACGATCCGCCGTAGTCGGCGCCCGCGGCCCGGCGGGCGTCCTGCTCGACACCCGCCGCGGTCTTCTCGGCCCGCAGCCGCTCCTCCGCCTGCTCGGCCGTGAGGCCGAGGTCCTGCCGCAGGGCCTCCAGGAGCCCGGCGGAGGCGGAAGGGGGTACGGGCGGGGGGACGGCCCGGGCCGGCGGTGCGTGGGTGGCGCCTAACCCGACGGTGATCAGCAGAGCCGCGAGAGCGGCGGGCAGGGGGAAGGTGGTGCGTTTCACGAAGCCTCCAGATGTGGGGGAGTCGAACGCATGAGAGCGCTCTCAGAACGCTTCCGGAGGTCACGCTAACGGGGATGGGTTGTCAGGTCCATACCAGGAGACGTCGATCTGCTGACGAGCCGTCGGCGACGGCGGTCATCGGGACGCGGTGCGACGCTCAGCGATGCGACGCTCAGCGATTCGACGAGTCGAAACCCTGCGGGGCGGAGGCACGGCAGCCCGAGTGGACGCCGTTCAAGGGGAGTTCGGGGCAGGATGCGGCCGAGCCGAAGGGCGGAGCACCGGACGGCCGCCGGGGCGCTGGTACGCGGGGGCGCCCCCAACACCCCCTAAAGGACCGGGCACATGGCTCGGGACACGAGCGCGCCACGCCGCTCTCATGGCCTGACAGCCCGCCCGTCTCTCGCGCCCGGCGTGCGGTCGGTCACCAGGTCGTGGGCACTCCGTCGTTCACGTCGGGCGGCGTGGACGGACCGCCGCCCAGGACGGCGATGAGGATGAGCCCCACGAGGGCGATGACGACCAGCACGACCGCCACCATGAGACGCGCGCGATGTCGCGGCGCCCGGACCTCGCCGGGCGGTGTGGACGGTGTGGGCTGCCCGGGGAACTGCTTGTTCAGCGCGTCCACCAAGGCCACGAGTGCCGGATCGTCCCGACTGAGGTCATGCTCGATCTCGGCAAGTATGCGCTGGTCATCCGCGGGGTGACTCATGGCGACCGCCTCAATACCGCTCCGGGTCCCAGGGGGCGAGTGCTTCGCCTCCGTTCCCCCGCCCCCTCAAGTATTCACGCTCGGCCGCATGCTGTCCTGATCGCGCGCGGAGGGCACGACCGTCGGCCGGGAAACGGCGCGGGCGTCAGCGAGGGGCGGCGGAGTCGCCGCCCTGGGACGCCCCATGGGGACCGTGACCCGTAGCGCCGCCGGAGCCCGCCGAGCCGCTCGTGGTGGTCGGGCCGCTCGTGCCCGTGCCGCTCGGGGTCTTCGTGGGCGTCGTGCCGTGCGCCACCGACAGCGGCTCGGCGATGTCCTCCAGGGAGCGGCGTTCCGCCTTCACGGCGAGGAAGGCGGCGACGAGCCCGGCCGCGCACATCAGCCCTGCGCCGATCTGGAAGGCCAGCACGGTCTCGGAGGGGACTCCGGACTCGGTGAGGCTCGCGAAGATGAGGGGGCCGCTGATGCCGCCGGCGGCCGTACCGATGGCGTAGAAGAAGGCGATGGCCATCGCCCGGGTCTCCATCGGGAAGATCTCCGACACGGTCAGGTACGCGCTCGACGCGCCGGCCGACGCGAAGAACAGCACCACGCACCAGCAGGCGGTGAGGGTGGTGGCCGTGAGCACGTCGCGGTCGAAGAGCCAGGCGGTACCGAACAGCAGCAGGCCGGACAGGATGTACGTGGACGAGATCATGATGCGGCGCCCGGCCGTGTCGAACAGCTTGCCGAGCAACAGGGGGCCGAGGAAGTTTCCGGCGGCGATGACGGCGAAGTAGTAGCCGGTGCTGCCCGTGGGCACGTCGTAGAACGTGATCAGGATCGTGCCGAAGCCGAAGGTGATGGCGTTGTACAGGAACGCCTGGCCGACGAAGAGCGACAGACCGAGGACGGCACGGCGCGGATAGCGGGCGAAGACCGTCTTCGCGATCAGACCGAACCCGATGCTGCGGCGCTGCTGGATGGTGATCTCGCTCTGCGGCGCGGGGAGCGGCCGGCCGTGTTCCCGCTCGATGTCCCGCTCGACGGCGGACACGAGTTTCTCCGCGTCGTCGCCACGGCCGTGGATGAACTGCCACCGTGGGCTCTCCGGCACGTTCCGCCGGACCAGCAGGATCACCAGCCCGAGGACCACTCCGAGGGCGAAGCTGAGCCGCCAGCCCATGTCGATGGCGAAGATGTCGGTGTCCAGCATGACGATGGAGAGCAGGGCGCCGCCGATGGCTCCGAGCCAGTAGCTGCCGTTGATGATCAGGTCGACCCGGCCGCGGTACGTGGACGGGATCAGCTCGTCGATCGCGGAGTTGATGGCCGCGTACTCGCCGCCGATGCCGAAGCCGGTGAAGAAGCGGCAGAGGAAGAACCACCATGACTCGAACGACAGTGCGGTGAGCGCGGTCGCCGCGAGATACACGACGAGCGTCACCATGAAGAGCTTCTTGCGGCCGTAACGGTCGGTCAGCCAGCCGAAGAACAGGGCGCCGGAACACGCGCCCGCCACGTAGAGGGCGGCGGCGGTTCCGGTGACCTGGGCGGCGGTGATGTCCAGACCGCTGCCCTCCTCGGCGAGGCGGCCGGCGATGTTGCCGACGATGGTGACCTCGAGTCCGTCCAGGATCCAGACGGTGCCGAGGCCGATCACGATCATCCAGTGCCAGCGAGACCACGGCAGGCGGTCGAGCCGGGCCGGAACGGCGGTGGTCACGGTGCCTGTGGAGCCCGGCACGGAGGCCGGCTTCGATTCCCCGCTCATGTCTCCCTCTCCCGGTCGAGATGCCCCTTTCGAGTGCCCCGGCCGGGAGGGAACACACCTCCAGGAGCCGGGGCGGCATGTCCACGGTGCCCGCGTTCCCTCGCCGCGGCACCTCGGGAGCCGGGGTCAGAGGGCGGTGAAGAGGTGCTCGGGTACGTCGTCGAGAACGAAACCGTTGTCGAGGCGGACGCGCACCGTCACCCGGTCCTTCTG
The DNA here is from genome assembly GCF_043089925.1 of Streptomyces sp. NPDC013457. NCBI lineage: Bacteria > Bacillati > Actinomycetota > Actinomycetes > Kitasatosporales > Streptomycetaceae > Streptomyces > Streptomyces sp. NPDC013457. The sequence goes on along the minus strand of NZ_JBICBL010000001.1, from coordinate 292,524 downwards.
CCTCAGGTGCGCCTGCCAGGCCGGTTCCAACGAGGCGATCCGCTCGTCCAGTTGCCCGCGGCTGCCGGGAGGCATCTGGTGGCCGAAGTCGTCGCGGAGCGAGGTGAGCCGGAGGTACTCGCGGACCTCGTGACTGTGCTCGTTCTCGTACGAGTCGACCCGCTCGACGGTGCCTTCGACCCCGGCCGCGAGGCCCAGCGAGCCGGTGACGGCGACCGCGCTCGCCGGCGAATCCGCGCCCGCTTCGGTCTCCCGGACCGAGACCGGCGACCCGGTCAGCCTCAGCTCGGCCGCCAGCCGTACCCGGCGTCCCTCATTCAGCGTCATGGATCCTTCATCGCTCCTGGTCGGTCGGGCCGCGCCGCCCTGCGCCCGAGGCGGCCCGGGTCCTGCCATTAGGCCACACCCCCGCAGCGAGCGAACCCACCGGCCCGGCGCTCGCGCCTGATCCAGCGCTGTGCCTTCGGGACAGCGGCGACGATTCAATCCGCCGGGCGCGCCCGGATCCCGTTCGCCAGGCTCTGCGGCGATGACCGCCCTCTGGTGGGCGTCGACGGACTGACGGGCGAGGACCCGCCGAGGTGATCGTTCGCTCGTGAGGGGCGGGTGCGTGCGGGGCCGGAGGCGCCTGGTGGCGGGCCGGTAGGGTCAGGGGTATGACCGAGTTGTACGGCGCTTCCGTCGTTCTCCGTCCCGCCGTCGCCGAGGACGTTCCCGCACTCGCGGCCATCCGGGCGACGCCGGAGGTACGGGAGCGCTGGCGCGGCGACGACGACCTGGCGACGGAGGTCGCCTCCGATCTGGAGGACCCCGACGTACGCTGCCTGACCATCCGTCACCAGGGTCGGATCGTCGGGATGATCCAGTGGTACTCCGAGGACGAGCCGGACTACCGGCACGCCGGGATCGACCTCTTTCTCGACCCGTCTGTGCACGGCAAGGGCCTGGGCACCGACGCCGTGCGCACCCTCGCCGCGTACCTCGTCGACGCCCAGGGCTACCACCGGCTCGTGATCGATCCGGCGGCCGACAACGCGGCGGCGATCCGCTGCTACGCGAAGGTCGGCTTCCGCGAGGTCGGAGTGATGCGCCAGTACGAGCGCGGCGCGGACGGAACCTGGCACGACGGCCTGCTGATGGACCTCCTCGCGGCCGAACTGGTGCGCTGACGCCACACGGCGCGCCCATCCGGGCCCAGGCGCGATCCGACAGGTCTCCGTGGGGGTAGCGGCACTTCGCCGCCCTCGGTCGGTGGCGCCACGTCTGGCGTCATGTCCGGTGCGGGCGGGCGAGAGTGCGGTCCGCCGCTTCGTGTCCGTCATGAATTCTGCAGGGCTGGCGCCAGGACTCTATGCCCATTGACCTGCGACGTTCGGTGCGCACTGACGGCTCCCCTTCCGCTTGGCGCCAGGATCCACTCGCAATGGCGCCAATCATGCGCCATGATGGCATCATGGATGCGTACCCCGGCCTCGCAGGTCGCGGTCGCGCGCTTGGTGGGGTGGGTCGAAAGAGGGGGCGGATCATGGAGACAGCGCAGGGTCAGGGCCAGGCTCAGGGCCAGGCTCAGGGCCGGGGCCAGGGGCAGCGGCAGACGGCACCCGGCGCCTTCACGGCCTTCGCCCGCTTCGTGCTCTGCGGGGGCGGCGTAGGGCTCGCCTCCAGCTTCGCCGTGGTGGCCCTCGCCTCCTGGATTCCCTGGGTCCTGGCAAATGCCCTGATCACCGCGGTCTCCACGCTCCTCGCCACCGAGCTGCACGCCCGCTTCACCTTCGGCGCGGGCAGGCGAGCGACATGGCGCCAGCACGCCCAGTCGGCCGGATCCGCAGCGGCGGCGTACGCGGTCACCTGCATGGCGATGCTCGTCCTGAGGTACCTGGTGGCGGACCCCGGCGCGGTGGTCGAACAGGCCGTCTACCTGTCCGCCTCCGCGCTCGCCGGCGTCGCACGGTTCGCCGTACTGCGCCTGGTCGTCTTCGCCCGCACCCGCTCGCGGTCCGCGCCCACCGTCCACCCCGTGTCCGCGCCCGCCACCGTGCCCCGCACCACGCCCCCCACCGACCCCGCGGCACTCTGCCGCGCCGCCTGAGGCGTTCTAGAAGCCGTCCAGGCCACCGTCCTCCGTGGCCACCTCGTGGCCGAGCAGGTGCAGCGGACCCGCTTCGACACCCGCCTTGGCCATTCCCCGCCAGTACGCCAGCGCCAGCCGGGTGTCCACCAGGCCGTGGACCAGGGGGATTTCGGGGTCGGCCGCGTGGAGCAGTGACTCCAGTCGGCACGAGGCGATCGTGTCCGGAAGCCACGTCCGCGCCGCGTACCCCTCCGCTGCCGCCGGGGGGAGCCCCGGAGCCGTACGGCGTTCGACCGAGCCGACGGACAGCAGGCCGCCGCCCACGATCAGGACGTCGCGCCGCTCCCGCATCCGGGCGAGGGCCGTCGTGGTGTCGAAGCAGTGCGGGAAGGAGTCGTCGACGACGATCGCACCGGGCCGGAGCCTCGACACGTCGAGCACCGAGCCGCCCCCGCTCACGGCGGTGACCAGGAGGTCGGCCTCGTACACCGCCGCGGGGAGGGCCGGATTCGCCTCGTGGACGGCGACGTCGCGCGCCAGACCGCGGGCCATCAGGTCCTCCGCCAGCCTCCGCAGGCGTGGCGCGCTGCCCTCGACGTCGCACAGGAGCAGCCGGGCGGGCGGCTCGGGCGCGAGGGTCAGGAGCAGTTCCAGGGACGAGCCGCCGATGGAGCCCAGGCCGGCCACGGCGACGACGAGATCGGCGAGTTCACGGCCGGTCCGCGCGAGCGCGGCGTGCACGGTCTTCACCACGGACACCGCGGTCGCCGCGTGCCCCGTCGTGACGGCCGCCGTCCGGGCCGTCCGGGTGTCCGTCTCGCGCAGGACCTCGAAGCCGTACGCGGTGAGCGACGGGATCATGCCGGCCAGAGAGACGCAGCGCGCGCCCAGGGACGACGCGTACTCGACGGCTCGGGCCGTGCGCGCCGCGAGGTCGGACGTCGACGCCAACTCGTCGGCGAACAGCGGAAGGCAGACGAACCCGGAACGGCCGAGCGGCGTGTCGATCTCCTCCACGAGTCGCGGGCGTCCGTCCGGGAACAGCATCCGACGCAGGAGTGCACGCGAGTCCGCCTCGGTCGCCGGACCTCCTGGGGGGCTGGTCGAGCCCTGCGGTCCGTGCGACGCGAGTGCCAAGAGCTGAGCGGGCGGCGGGAGGTAACCGACAAGCGCGGAGTCCAGGACGCTCACCACAGGCTTCGGCCCGTGCGGGGCCGCCGTCACGCGCGGGTGTGCCCCGGCGCGCGCCGCCCCGGCCAACTCGCTCCGTAGCGCGTCGGTGAACGCGACGAAGGCCGACTCGCCTGGGAAGGCGGCCGTGGACGCGCGCAGCGTCACCCTCAGCTCCCCTTCGCCGACCGGCCGCACCGCCAGGAACGTGTCCGTTCCCACAGGAGGCGGCGCGAGGACCGCGTCGCCGTCGTCCCACCTCATGCTCAGCGTGTCCCCGCGCATCGGGCCGAGCGCCGAGAAGTCCAGGAACGTGAAGAAGAACTGGCCCGCGGGCGGCAGCCCCCCGCCCTGCGGCGGCGCATGGTCTCCGTGCGTACGGGCCGCCTCGGCCTCGGCCACGACCGCGCGCAGGTCCTCGTCGAACGTACGGCCCGTCCGCTCGGCAGACGGATCACCCGGCCGTATCGGCACGGCGGCGGCGTACGGGCCGAAGACCCGGTGGGCGTCCGGCTGAGCGTCGTCGCGCCCGGAGACCGCGAGGCCGAGGATCAGATCCTCCTGCCCCGTCACGGCGGCCAGCGTCCGGTAGTACGCGGTGAGGAGCGGGGCGAAGAGCGTCGTACTCGCCGTGGTGGCGATCCGGCGCAGGCCCGCGACCTGCTCCGCGTCCAGTGTGAAACCCGTCGAGTGGTACGGGTGGACAGCACGGCCCTGGCCGGGCGCACCGGAGCCGCGCACCCCGAGAGCCGGTCGGCGGTACGGCGCGTCGACCCGGGCCCTGGAGGTGGCTCCGGACGATGCCATGCGCTCCCGCAGGGCCACGTGGTCGCGGAAAGTGCCCTGCAGCGGAGGGAGTTCGGCGGACTCGCCCCGCACGAGCCGGTCGTAGACGGCGAGCAGCTCCCGCCCGAGCAGCGCCACGCTGTAGCCGTCGCCGATCAGGTGGTGGGCGTGGACGACGAGCGCGTGCTCGTCGGACCCGAGGGTGAGCAGCCGCAGTCGCAGCAGCGGCCACGCCCAGGACTCGAGGCGGCGTTCACGCTCCTCGGCGAGCCGTGAGTCGAGGAGGCCGGGATCGGCGAGTGTCTCGAACTCGACGGGGAGTCGCAGAGTGGGCGGAAGTTCCTGCTGGACCGGTGGGCGCGCGCCGGCGGGGAAGACGGTCCGCAGCATCGGGTGGCGTGCGACTGCGGCGTCGACGGCCTGCTGGAACAGCTCGGGCCGCAGGGGGCCGTCGACCCGCAGACAGGCGAGCCACGCCGTGTGCGAGCCGGGCGCCATGGCCTCCGCGAGGAGGAACCCGCGCTGGGAGGGGGCGAGGGGGAAGGGTGAAGGACCGTCGGCGGCGTCTGTGGCGGCCCCGGCCGGTCGGGTGGCGTCGTGATCCACGGCCGCGCGGTCGATGGCCGCGGCGAGCGCTGCCAGTGTGCGATGGGTGTACACGGCCGTAGGCCTGGGCAGGACCGGGATCTCCTCCCGCAGCCGCGCAAACACCTGAAGCACCAGCAGGGAGTCGCCGCCCAGCGCGAAGAAGTCGTCCTCGCGCCGGAGTTCGTCACCGTCGAGGAACTCGGACCAGACACGGGCCAGCACGACCTCGGTCGGCGTCGCGGGAGGCGTCCGCCCGGCCGTGGTGGCGACGGGCGCCGTCGTGTCGGCGGGCGTCGTGGCGTGGACGGGCGCCGTGGTGCCGGCGGGCGGCGGCGCGGGCGTCTCCGAAGAAGCCGGTGCCGTCAGCCGGCCGCGGTCGATCTTCCCGGTCCCCGTCAGGGGGAGGTCGTCGACCAGGTGGATGCGGGCCGGAAGCATGTACGGCGGCAGCGTCAGCGCCAGATGCGCACGGAGCGCCGTGGAGTCCGGTGCCGCGACGCCCGGCCTGCACTCGACGAACGCGCTCAACCGCTCGTCCCTGTGGACCACCGCGGCGCGCGCCACCGCGGGATGCGTCAGCAGCACCGACTCGATCTCGCCCAGCTCCACCCGGTGCCCGCGGATCTTCACCTGGTCGTCGAGGCGCCCGAGGAATTCCAGGACGCCGTTCTCGTCCTGCCGGACCCGGTCGCCGCTGCGGTACCAGCGGCGTCCGTCGCGCTCGGTGAACGCGGCGGCGGTCAGCTCCGGTTGGTGCAGGTAGCCGGGTGTGAGCCCCACGCCCCCGATGAGCAGCTCACCGGGCTCACCCGGCGCGCAGCGCCTGCCGTCGGCCGCCACCACGTCGACCTCCGTGCCGGTGAGGGGCGTGCCGATGGGCAGCGCCCGCACGTCGTCGGCGGGGCGCGCGTCGATGATGTGGAACGTGGCGTTGATCGTGGCCTCGGTCGGCCCGTACAGGTTGGCCACCCGCGTCCCCGGCCCGAACAGGTCGTACCAGCGGCGCACATGGGCGGGCGGAAGCGCCTCACCGCCCACGTGGATCCAGCGCAGCGCCGAGAGGTCCGGGACCGGCGCGCCGCCCCGGACGCGTGCCTCGGCGGCTTCGAGGAGCCGCGACCAGAGGCTCGGAACCGAACTCCACACCGAGATCCGCGCCTGCTCGACCCGGTCGAGCAGCGTGTCGGGGTCCCGTAGGAGTTGGCGGGGGAGGGGGACCACCGTGGCCCCGACCAGCAGCGGCGCGAGGAGCTGGCGTACGGACGCGTCGAAGCAGAGCGACGCCGTCTGGGCGAGCCGGTCACCCTCGCCGTACCCGAAGGCGGAGAGCGCCCAGTCGAGGTAATGGGTCATCGAACGACGCGTGATCGGGACCGCCTTGGGGCGGCCCGTCGAGCCGGAGGTGAAGATCACGTACGCCACGGAGTCCGGACCGGGGTCAGGAACACCCGTGCGTTCGGGACCGTCGGACCCGTCACGTCCCTGCTCGGGCTCGGGCTCGGACTCGGGGGAGGGGGCAGGGGAGGGGGAGGGGGCGTCGGCCGCGACGAGGGTGACACCGGCGTCCGAGGCGAGCTCCGACGCCGTCGTACGCGTCGCCGCATGACAGACCAGCGTGCGGGTACGGGACCGCTGCAGCTGGTCCGCCAGTCGCGCTCGGGGATGGGCGGCGTCGAGCGGAACCCAGCCCGCGCCGGCCCGCAGGATGCCGACCACACCCGCCACGGCGTCCGCGCCCTGCTCGGTCAGCAGGCCCACCAGGTCACCGGGTGCGACGCCGTCGGCCCGCAGGCGGTCGGCGAGCGCACCGGACGCCCGGTCCAGTTCGGCGTACGTGAGGACGGGCCCCTCGCCCGTGTCGACGGCCACCAGGTCCGGCGTCGCGCCGAACTGCGCGAGCAGGCGGGCGACGATGTCCGACGCTTCGAGAGCAGGGACGGACAGGGGCGGGGCCAGAGGAATCCGCGCGGCGCGGGCGGGTACGGCGACGGCGATGCCGGCGTCGGCGGTCGCCGCCACGAGTTCGGCCAGGTGCTCGTCGGCCAGCCGGGCGACCGTGGCCCGGTCGAAGAGCCGGGCGGGGAAGTTCCACGAGAAGGAGAGCGCCCCGTCGGACTCCCAGCACAGCAGGCTGAGCCGGGTGGCGGCGGAGGCCGTTCCGGCTGCGGTCGGGCGGACCTCGACCGGGCAGTCGGGGTCCAGGGAGACCGGGAACCGCGCGAAGCTGAACGACGCGTGCCCCGCCGTCCGCGGTCCCGCCCCGTCCGCGGGCAGCAGCCGGGCGAGGTCCAGGCTCGTGAGCCGGCCGTGCCGCTCCGCCTCGGGCCACGCGTCGCGCAGCCGTGCCGCGAGTGTGTGCACCGAGTCGTGCGGTCCGACGTGGACGGGGATCGGCAGGGTGTCGGCGAGCGGTCCGACCAGCCGGTCGATCCCGTTCAGCCTGGTGTCGCGGCGTGCTCGCGCGACGTTGACGGACACGTCCTGCCGTCCGCCGCCCCAGCGGGACAGACAGCGTGCGTAGGCCGCAAGAAGAAGGTGGAACAGGGACACGTCGTGCGCGGCTGCCGACGTGCGCAGTGCAGCCGTCAGATCGTGGCCGGGGGCCACCTGGTGGGCGAGGAGCGGGGGTTCGGGGAGGGCGAGCGGATCTCCGTCGTACGGGAGCGCGAGCGGTTCACCTCGGCGGGCGAGTACCTCGCGCCAGTACGCCCGGTCCTCGGCGAGGGCGGACTCGGACCGTTCCGCCTGTTCGCGCGCGGCATACGCGGCGAAGTCGGTCGTGGGTGCGGGGAGTTCCGGGGAGCGCCCTCGTGCCAGGGCGGTGTAGAGCGTCCAGAGTTCCTCGCCGAGCACGTTCAGGCTGAACCCGTCGGCGGCGGCGTGATGCACGACGAGTACGAGACGGGCGCTGTCCCGGTCGGCGTGGGCGTTCGCGGTCCGGGCGAGCACCGCGCGTACGGGAGCCTCGACGGCGAGGTCGAACGGGCGGTTGCACAGGGCCTCTTCGAGCTGCCGCAGCTCCTCCTCGACGGAGTGGATGCCGGGCAGGTCACGGACCTCGTACCAGTTCGGTGCCCGCTCGCCGCCGTCGGACTCCACGGCTTCCTGCGTGGGCGTGGACGTGGGCGCCGGCTGCTGTCCGGGGTGGATCCGTATGCGGAGCATCCGGTGGCGGTCCGCGAGCCGACCGAGCGCCACGCCGAGAAGGTCCGGGTCGAGGGGGCCGCGGACCTCCTGCGTCACGTACCCGTAGGCGGCGACGTCCGGGTACAGCCGGCTCTGGGTGTGGAAGGCGAGCTGGACCGGCGTCAGAGGGAAGGAGCGGCTGTCGACCGCCGCCACCACCTCCTCCGCCTGCGATGCCGGGGACCCCGGCACAGCGGAAGGCTCCTCCGAGCCGAGCCGGCGGGCGAGTTCACCCAGCGTGCGATGCTCGAAGAAGAGGGTGATGGGCAGGGGGCGGTCGAGCTCCTTCTCCAGCCGCTTGACGAGGTCGACGGCCATGAGGGAGTCCAGACCCAGGCCGAGCAGTGGTACGTCGTCGCCGAGGTCGTCCGGGGACACGAGCAGCGCCTCGGACAGCAACTGCCGCAGGACGTCCGACAGACCGGTGCGGTCCGACCCGGTGCGTGCGGCGTGGGCGGTCGTGGCTGCGAGCGCCCGCGGGTTCCGGGGCGGCGCGGGTACCGGTACGAAACGGTGGGCGTCGGCCGGGGTACGGAGGGAGGGGGCCGCATCGAGGTCGGCCACGAGCAACTGGGCCGCGTCCGTGCCACAAGCCCGCCGAAAGGCCTCCAGCGCCGCGCCCGTCTCCAGCGGCGCGGGCCCGCGCCCGACACCACCCGCACGGGTAGCCGGCCCCGCGGCGGCTGCCAGGCCTTCCCCAGCGAGCGCCGCGAAGTTGACCGCCTGCCACGGCCGGCCGGCCGCGCGCTCGGCGGAGGCGAAGGCGTCGAGGTAGGCGTTGGCGGCGGCGTAGTCGCCGATCGCCCCCGCCAGGCCCGGAAGCACGGAGGCGACCGAGGAGAAGGCGACGCACAGGGCCGGGCGGAGGCCGTACGCGCGGAGGCCGTGGGCGAGCAGTGCCGTGCCGCGCGTCTTGGCGGCCAGGACCTCGGCCACCTCGTCGGGCGTCTTCGCCCGCAGGCTGCCGGGCCGGACCACCCCCGCCGCGTGCACCAGCACGTCCAGGCGCGGCAGACCGGCCAGCAGGGTGTCGACGTCGGCCTCGCGGGAGACGTCTGTGGCGCAGTACTCCACGGTGGCGCCGAGCGACCGGAGTTCTGCGAGCAGCCCGGTCGGCGGCACCGCCGAGCGGCCGGTCAGGACCAGGGTCGGGCGCCCGCGTGCCGCGAGATCGCGGGCGAGCGCGCGCCCGACCCCACCCGCGCCCCCGGTGATCAGGTACACGCCGTCCGTCGGCAGCGCCGCCGGCTGCGCCGACTGCGGTGCGCCCGGGCCGCCGCGATCCCGCGACCGCGATGCGGCGCCGGTGGCGACCGGCTCGGTGGTCCGGCCGAGGCGCCGCCCCGCACGCCACGCGACGGCCGCCTGGCCGACACCTTCGCCCGACGGCCCTGGACGGGCGGCGAGTTCGAGGTCGAGCGCGTCGAGACGGTCGTCGACCGTGTCCAGGGAGGACAGGTCGACGCTCCGGGCCGCGACGCCCGGCAACTCCTCGGCCAGTGCCAAGGTCAGCCCGGTCAGAACCGCCTGAGCGGGGCGAGGGCGTTCCGGCCCGGCCTCGGTGACATGGACGTCCTCCGTGACGACGAGCACCCGCGGGCGGTGGTGCGCGAGGTGGGGCAGCACCTCCTGGAGCCCGGCCACCATGGTGCGGTGCGCCGCGTCGAGCGCGGTGGCGGAGTCCGGATCCACGGCCGGACCCGCGATCAGTACGGCCGCCGCAGGAGCCGGCGCGCCGCCGGCGGGCGCGTCCCCGGCCCGCAGAACCGTGACCCCCCGCCCGGTGAGCCGGCCCGCGAACGCGCGGGCGAGCGGCGAGTCCGGGCCGGCCAGCAGGACCACGCGCGGTACGGACCCGACGGTCAGCGGGGCGTCCTCCCAGACGAACCGGTGGAGCAGCGGTCGGGGCGGGGGAGCGGCGGTCGGCCAGTAGCGGCGCCGCTGGAAGGGGTACGTCGGCACGGCGGTCCTGGCCCGGCCGGCGTCCATGGCCGTACGGTCCAGAGGCACGCCCCGCTGCCAGAGCCGGCCCACCGTCGCGAGCAGCCCCCGCGCGCCGTCGTCGTTCCCGGCGGCGAGCGCGAGCGCCCCCGCTCCGCGCGGGTGCGCCGCCGCGACGGCACGGACGGAACCGCGCAGGGAGGCGGCGCCGAGTTCGACGAAGGTGTCGTACCCGTCGTCGAGAAGGCGCTCCACGGCCGCGCCGAACCGGACCGGCTGCCGGGCATGGTCACGCAGATGAGCCGGATCGAGGACCGGCTGCCACCCTGCGGTGACCGTACTCATCAGCGGTGTCACCGACGGCCGGAGCGTGAGGGCTCCGGCGGCTTCGGCGAGCGGGGCGAGCGCCGGATCCATCAGGCCGGAGTGGAAGGCCCGGGACACCGCGAGCCTGCGTGCCGCGACTCCGCGGGCGGACAGCGCGGCGACCGCGCGCTCCACGGCGGCCCCGGTGCCCGCCAGGACGACCTGGTCGGGACCGTTGACCGCCGCCACGCTCAGCGCGCCGCGCGAGCCGGCCACCAGGGCGGCGACCGCCGCCTCGTCACCGCGTACCGCCGCCATGGCGCCGGGGGCGCACAACTCCGCCATCAGACGCCCGCGTTCTGCGGCGAACCGTACGGCGTCGGCGAGCGAGAGGGTCCCGGCGACGCATGCGGCGGCGATCTCGCCGACGCTGTGCCCCGCGACGGCGTCCGGAGTGATCCCCCACGCCCGCACCTGGCGGGCGAGGGCGACGCCGTAGGCGACGAGGAGCGGCTGGGCGATGTCCGTGCCGGAGATCGCCTCGGCGGACACATCGGAGTCGAGGCACCAGGCGGCGAGCGTGCGCCCACCGATCAGGCCCACGTGGTCGGACGCCTCGTCGAGCGCCTCCCGGAAGGCGGGCGCGTCCGCGTACAGGGCGCGGGCCTGGCCGTGCGGCCGTACGCCCTGGCCGGGAAGGAGGAGGACGAGGCGCGCCCGGGAACGCACGCCGCCGGCCGGACCGTCACGCAGGTCGTCACCCAGGCTGTCACCGAGGGATTCGAGGCGGGCGGCGAGATCTCCGTCGGCGACGACGGCGAGCCGGTCGGGCCCTTCGTCACGAGCGGCGGCGACGGCGGCGCAGACATCGCCCTCGTCGAGACCGGGGTGGTTCCGCAGATGGGTCGCGAGTGCGGAAGCTGCGGTGCGCAGCGCTTCGGGGCCGTGCGCCGAGAGGGTGAGCAGCCGAGGAGCCCGCGACGGCGACCGCTTCTCCTCGGGCCTGACGGGCGCCTCCTCCAGTACGGCATGGGCGTTGGTGCCGCCGAAGCCGAACGCGTTGACCCCCGCCACGAGCGGGCCCGGCTCGTCCCAGTCCCGTACCTCCTCCACCAGGGCGAAACCGGCACCCGCCAGGTCGAGCGCGGGCGCGGGGGGACCCTGGAGCGGCGACGGCGCCAGACGCCGATGACCGAGAGCGAGGACCACCTTCACCAGGCTCGGCATACCGGCGGCGTTGAGCAGATGTCCGACATTGGTCTTGACGGAGCCGAGCTGCCGGGGACGCCCGTCGGCGCGCGGCGGAAACGCGTGCGCGAGCGAGCGCACCTCCACCGGATCGCCGATCGGCGTTCCCGTACCGTGCGCCTCCACGTACGACACGCTCTCGGGGTCGACACCCGCGTCGCGGTACGCCTGTGTGATGACCTCACGCTGCGTCAGGGGATTGGGGGCCATCAGACTCAGGGAGCGGCCGTCGTTGTTCACGGCGGTGCCGCGCAGCACCGCGAGGACCGGGTCACCGGCGCGCTCCGCCTCGTCGAGCCGGGTCAGGACGAGCGCCGCGCCGCCCTCTCCGGGGACGAAGCCGTCGGCTGCCGCGCCGAACGCGTGACAGCGGCCGGTCGGGGACAGCGCCTGCGCCTTTTCGAGGAGGGAGTATCCGGTCGGCGTCATGTTGAGGTGGACGCCCCCGACGACAGCGACATCGCACTCCCCGGCCTGCAGGCTGCGGCGCGCCAGGTGCAGGGCGACCAGCGCGGAGGAGCACGCCGTGTCGACGGCGAGCGCGGGTCCGGTCAGGTCGAGACACTGCGCGACGCGGGCGGCGAGCATGTTGGGGAGGTTCCCGGTCAGCGCGCCGGCGGGCAACTCCGCCTCACCGTAGGCCTGTTCGAGCACCTTCCGGTAGGCGGTGTCCCCGGCCGCGACGAACACGCCCACCCGGCGGCCGTGCCGTCGTGAACCCGCGTGACCGGCTCGCTCCAGCGCCTCGTGCGCGAGTTCCAGAAGGATCCGCGCCTGCGGATCGGTCGCCAGGGCCTCGTCGTCACCGATGCCGAAGAACCTCGCGTCGAAGCCGGCCGGCTCGTCGAGGAACGCACCCCGGCGGCCGTCGCCGTCCGACGGATCCGGCCACCGCCCGTCCGGTACGGCGGTGACGGCGTCGTAGCCCTCGACGAGCCGCTCCCAGAACGCCTCCGGAGTGTCGGCACCGGGGAACCGGCAGGCCAGGCCTGTGACAGCCACGACCGGCCCGGCGGCGGGGGCCGTCGGGGCCGGGGGGAGGGCGGGGGAGCGGGGGGAGCCGTCCGCCCCGGTGCCGGGTGCCGGGTGCCCGTGCGGACACCGGCTGTCGGCGGGCTCGGAAGCGAGGATCAGCCCGGTGAGCGCGTCCACCGTGGCGTGGTCGCGCAGGTCGGACGGACGCAGAGCCACGCCGAACTCGTCCTCCAGAGCGGCGAGTACCTCCATCGCCCTGAGCGACGAGCCGCCGAGCGCACGGAAGTCGTCGTGCGGCGCGATCTCCCGCACGGGCAGCCCGAGTACCTGACCCCAGACGCGGAGCACGCCGGACTCGACGTCCCGTCGGGACCGCGGCGCGGGCGCCGGCGCGGGCGCCGGCACGACGCCGTCCCGCGCGGCGCCGTTCTCCACGTGGTCGTCACCACCGTGACCGCGGTCGTCACCACCGCCGTCACCGCGAACCACCGCCGACAGGGACCCCGTCACCCCGGTGGCCCGCCGGCCCGCGATCTCCGGGTACTCCCCGGCCTCGAAGCGCTCGCGCAGGACACCGCGCCGGACCTTCCCGCTGGTCGTTCGCGGAATCCCCCGTACGGGCATCGCCAACACCCGTACGTCGTCGTGTCCCAGCGCCTCGCGCACACGCGCGCCGACCTCCCGCAGCAGCGCCCGGGACACGGCGGCGAGAGGCGGCGCGGGGGAGAGGAAGACGATCACCCGCTCACCGCCGTCCGCGGGGTCGGTGGAGCCCACGACCGCGACCGGGCACCGTCCGAGGCCCGGTGTGCCGGCGGCCACCTCTTCGAGATCGGCCGCGTGGAACGTACGCCCGTCGACGAAGACGACGTCCTTGGACCGCCCCGTCACGCAGAGCCGCCCCTCGCGCAGGAACCCCAGGTCGCCGGTGCGCAGCCAGCCGTCGGCGAAGGCGCCCGCCGTCGCCTCCGGGGCGCGGTGGTAACCACGGGCCACCTGCGGACCCCGGACCTCGACATGGCCGACGTGACGGTCCTCGACCGCCTCACCGTCGTCGCCGGCGATCCGCACGGCGCATCCGGGCACGGGGAAGCCGACGTCCATCAGCTCGACCGCGTCCGGCCCGGGCGAGGAGTCGACCGCCCGCCCGCGGCTGAGCGCGGCCCGGTCCAGGACGAGCGGTCGCGCCACCTCGCCGGTCGGCGGGAACGTCACGGCCAGTGTCGCCTCGGCGAGGCCGTACACGGGCTGGGGCGCGTCCGCCGCGAGGCCTGTGGGCCGCATCCGCCGGACGAACGCGCGCCACACGGCAGGGGAGATCGGTTCCGCGCCGACGAGGATCATCCGTACCCGCGTCAGATCGAGACGGGCGAGCGTGTCCTCCGGTACGCGGCGTTCGACGAGCGCCAGCGCGAAGTTCGCGGCCGACAGCAGGGTCGCTCCGTGCCGCGCCGCCGCCTCCAGCCACCGCGCGGGCCGCTTGGCGAACGTCAGCGGTTCGAGCCGGACCTGCTTGATCCGGGCCGACAGCGGGACCAGGTGCGTGCCGATGAGGCCCATGTCGTGGAAGTACGGCATCCAGGTGGCCAGCACGTCCAGGGAGGTGATGCGGGCGGCGGCACGGATCTGAGCCAGGTTGGCCAGCACGGCCGTGTGGGTCAGTTCGACCCCCTTGGGCGCGCCCGTACTTCCGGAGGAGAACTGCAGGAACGCCACGTCGTCCGGCGCGCGCTCCGGCAGCCGTCGCGGGGCGGCGTGGGCGCGCAGCCGGTCAAGCGTCAGAGGGCGTACGGAGTCGGGCAGGGCGTCGAGCAGCGGCGCCGTGGACGCGCCGACGGCCACCGGCGGCCGGCCCAGGAACTCCCAGACGGGCAGCACCCGCCGTACGTCCGGGGCGAGCGGCACGGGTACGAGTCCGGCGGCGACGGCTCCCCAGAAGAGCGGCAGGAACTCCTCGCTCCGGTCCGCCGGCAGCACCACGGGGCTGCCCGGCGCGAGGTCCGCGTCGAGGAACCCGCCCGCGACGCGCAGCGCGTCGGCGAGCAGCGCGCGATGGGTGACGGTCCGCTCGCCGCCGTCACCGTCCACATGGACGATCCCCTGGTCGGCTGCCGCGCCGGCCGCACCGGCCAACACATCCAGCAGCACCTTCTCGCCGTCGCCCCGCATCAACGCCCCCGTGGATCTGCCCGACGACGGGCCGCTCCGCACCGAGCGCGGGAACGACCATCCGCCCCCGGTCGGTCTGGTCTGCGGCAATGATGACGGAGGCGGGAGCCGCACGACCGGGCGGGGGTCGCCGGCCGGGGCCGGAAGACCCTGACTCTCCCGGCTCGCCTCGGCGCCGGGGGAGTACTGTCGCGAGCATGGTCGACCGCGATTCCCTCACCGCCACCCGCGACGCCTATGACGCCGCCGCCTCCACCTACGCGCGGCTGTTCCGCGACTCGCTGGCCGACGCTCCCCTCGACCGCGCGATGCTGGGTGCCTTCGCCGAGGCCGTACGGGCGGGTGGAGACCGTGAGGTCGCGGACCTGGGGTGCGGGCCCGGCCACGTCACCGCCTACCTGTCCGAGCTGGGCCTGACCGCCTTCGGCGTCGACGCCTCTCCCGCGATGATCGCGTCGGCTCGACAGGCCTGCCCGGACCTGCGGTTCGACGTGGGTTCGATGGCCGCGCTGGACATCGCCGACGGTGTGCTCGGCGGCGTGCTCTCGCGCTGGTCGATCATCCACACCCCGCCGCGGGAACTCCCCGTCATCCTCCGTGAGTTCCACCGTGTGCTGGCACCCGGGGGACATCTCCTGATCGGCTTCTGGGCGGGCGACGATCCGTCTCGTCCGACGGAGGTCCCCGACCACGCGGTCGCACCGGCCTACCGGTGGTGTCCGGATCACCTCGCCGCTCTGCTGCGCGAGGCCGGGCTGGCGGAGGCGGCCCGGATGGTCCGCGAACCCCTGCCCACCGACCGGCGGCAGTTCCAGGAGGTCCACCTCCTCGCTCGCAAGCCCCGAGCAGCGAGCCAGGCTGGCGCATAATCAGGTTCGTCCGCCAGGAGGTGGCGTCGTGCGGTTCGCGTCTGCCCCTTCGCGTCGCAGCATGGGCACCAGCTTCCGGAACCGCCTCTCTAGGCAGTCCGAACGCGCCGGGCGGGCCGGGCGGGCCCGGGCCTATAGGGGAAGGGCAGTGCCGGCAGTCCAGGCAGACGGGCCGCCACCTGAACCGAAAGCGTTGGACAGGACACCGCCGCTCGGGTGAGCATCTCCGCGATGAACAACGAATCGCTCTCCCTTCCCAAGCGCGTCCGCTTCGTCGAGCTCAGCGCCCTGGCGCTGCGCGCGCTCGCGGACGGCGACCTCGCGGCCGGCAGCGCCGAGGCCGGTGTCCTTCTCGACGACTACTTCGTCGGCGAACGCGCCCGCTGGATATTCGGCTACCGCGCCGAACAGATCGCCAAGGACCCCTCGGCCGCGCCCTGGATCGCCCGCGCAGCGGTCTCCGAGCCGGACGGCACCGTCGTCGGCGACGCCGGGTTCCACGGGCCGCCGGACGAGGCCGGTGTGGTCGAGGTCGGCTACACGGTGGCGCCCCAGTACCGCCGCCAGGGCTATGCCCGCGCCATGGTGACGGCGCTGCTCGTCAGGGCTGCCGGGGAGCCCGGCGTCAGGACCGTGCGGGCCACCATCCGGTCCGACAACAGCGCATCCCTGGCCACCATCGCGGGCTTCGGCTTCACACGCGTCGGCGAGCGGGGGAACGAGCACGACGGTCTCGATCTCGTCTTCGAGCTTCCGGTCGAGGCGATCCGGCCGGAGTAGCCGGCGAAGGTCGTGCGGCGTGGCACCGGAAGCGCCGTACGGATGCGGTGAGTTGTGCGGCAGGGAGACCTGGGCGGGGGCCGCCTGTCCGTGTCCGGGCACGAGCGGACCGAAATCCTCTCGACACCCTCCCTGCCCTGCGGCACACTTCCCGCGATGACTCGACGAACCGATACGCCTCCCGCCTGGGACGAGCGCACTCAGCTGGCTACCTTCCTCGACTACGCCCGTGACACGGCGCGCGCCAAATGTGAGGGCGTGTCGGCGGAGGACGCCCGCAAGGCCCCCCTCCCCGGTTCGCCGCTGATGACGATCTGCGGGCTGATCAACCATCTGCGGTGGGTCGAGCACTACTGGTTCGACGTGGTGTTCCTCGGCGGGGAACTCGCCGGGCCGCTCACGGAGGCGACCGACGACGACCCCGATCCCGAGATGCGCGTCGCGGTGGACATCCCGCTGGACCGGCTCCTCACCGAGTACGAGGAGCAGAGCGCCAGGTTCCGCGGCGTGGTCGCCGAGCACGACCTCGACACGAAGGCCGAGCGCCCCATCCGCGGTGGCGACCATGTCGACCTCCGCTGGGTGATCCTCCACCTCGTCGAGGAGACCTCCCGCCACAACGGCCATCTCGACATCGTGCGCGAACTCCTCGACGGTCGGACCGGCGCCTGACACCCGCCCGGCCCCGAAACGTCGGCGCGCTGAAACCATGGCGCGCCGACACGCCGGACCCGACACCCCGCCCCCGAAACGTCGACCGCCGACACGCCGGTATCGCGGCGGCAGTGCTCCCCTCGAGGGCGACCCGATCGGCCTCGGCGCGCGGCTCGGTGCATGATGTGCACCAGCAGCGGTCGAGTTCCTGTCTGGAGGCCGAAAGAGTGAACGGTGGCAACGGGAGGCGGCGCCTCACCATCCGCGCCTCAGCCGGACAGGGCACCACGGTGCACCGTTCGGCCGGCGCGCGCGGGCGGCTCGGCAGCCGGACCGGGGGCGAGGTCCCTCTCGACCGTCTCACCACGCGCGGCCGGCTCGCCTGGCTGAACTCCGCAGGGTCCAGGATCGGCACCACCCTGGACCTGGAGCGCACCGCCCAGGAGCTGGCCGAGTTCACCGTGCCCGGCTTCGCCGACGGGGCCGCCGTCGACATCCTGGAGAGTGTCCTGCGGGGCGAGGAGGGCTCGCGCTGGACGGGTACGGGCGTCCCCCTCATGCGGGCCACCGCGCTGTCCGCCGTGGAGTCGCTTTCCTCCCTGGAACCGACCCCGGTGGGCGAGACCTTCGTCCGGACCGAGGAAGGCCACGAGACGCTTCTTCACCGGTACTGCCTGCGTCAGGGCAGGCCGGTGCTGGTGAGCCGGATGCGGGACGCCGACTTCGCCAAGGTCGCGCCGACGGCGAGCGCCGCGGCATCGATGCGCGCCGCGGGGGTGCACAGCTACCTCGCGGTGCCGCTGATCGCCCGCGGGCTGCTGCTCGGCAGCGCGGACTTCGTACGAGGCCCCGGAACGCGGCCTTTCTCCACCACGGACCTCGCGCTCGCGGAACAGCTGGCCTCCCAGGCCGCCGTCTACATCGACAACGCCCGGCTGTACGGGCGCGAGCGCGAGCACGTCGTCACGTTGCAGCGCACGCTGCTGCCGCGTGCGACGCCGGTGACACCGGGGCTGCGCGTCCACGCCGAGTACGCCCCCTCGACGGCCCACCACGGGGTCGGCGGCGACTGGTACGACGTCATGGCCCTGCCCGGGGGACGTACGGCCCTCATGGTCGGCGACGTCATGGGCCACGGGCTGCCCGCCGCCGCCACCATGGGACGCCTGCGGGCGGTCGCCCGGACGCTGATGACCCTCGACATGGCCCCGGAGCGCGTCCTGGCCCGGCTCGACCTCGCCACGCGTGACCTGGAGGACGAGCAGGTCGCCACGTTCCTCTGTGCCGTCTTCGACCCGGCGGACGCCACGTACACCCTCGCCAGCGCCGGGCATCTGCCGCCGCTGCTCCTCGACGGACAGGGCTCCGCCGCGTTCGTGGACGTGCCGATCGGCGCACCGCTCGGCGCGGGAGTGATCCCGTACGACCCGGCCGTCCTCGAGGTCCCGGCGGGCGGCCAACTGGTCATGTACACGGACGGCTTCGTCAAGTCCCGGCACGCGGACCTGGACCATCAGCTGGAGCGTCTGCGGGCGGCGGCACGTGCCCTGACGCCCGAGGCTCTCGAAGCGGGCGGACTCATCGGATGTGCTCCCGCCGGCACCGCCCGGTTCGACGAGGCCGTGCACCTCGTCGCGACGACCGCCGCCCGCACCCCGGGCGACCTGCGTGAGTGGCAGCTGCCGCGGGAGGGACGCGCGGCCTCCGTCGCCCGTGGCCTGGTCACGGACCAGCTCGCCGCCTGGGAGCTGACGGAGCTCGCCGACGCCTGCGAACTCGTCGTCTCCGAACTCGTGGGCAACGCACTGCGCTACGGCAACGGCCCCGGCCGGCTCCGGCTCCTGCGCGGCGAACGCCTCGTCGTGGAGGTCTCGGACACGGGCCCGGACCTGCCCCAGATCCAGCACGCGGACCTCAGCGACGAGGGCGGCCGCGGGCTCCAGCTGATCAACATGCTCTGCCGCAGATGGGGCTCCTGCCGCACCGTGACCGGCAAGGTCGTCTGGGCGGAGCAGAACCTGCCCTCCTAGCACGGCACGGGCCCCTCCCCCGGACTCGGGGGAGGGGCCCTTCGCCGTCCGCGGTCTACAGCTCCTTCACCCGGATGTTGCGGTACGAGATGACGTCCGTCGTCCCGTGGACCTGGAGCCCGATGTAGCCGGAGGCGTAGCGCCTGCCGTCCGTGCCCGGGTCGTCGCCGCGCGGGGGCTGGAAGACCTGGCCGCCGGTGTTGTCGAACTCGTTGATCAGCTTGCCGTTGCGGAAGACCGAGTAGTGCTGGCCCTCCACCCGGATCTCGTAGTCGTTCCAGGTGCCCTTGGGCGTCACCCCGGCGCCGGCGAGGCCGACGCGGTCGAAGCCGTAGACCGAGCCCGTCTTGTACATGTCGCCGTCGGGCCGGTCGAGGACCTGGATCTCATGGCCGTACTTGATGGCGACCCACTCGGGACGGGTCTCCTCGGGGTTGTCGTGGACGTACGGGAAGCGCACGAAGACACCGCCGTTGGCGTTCCCGGCGCCGGGGGCGTCGTCGCGCCACTGCAGCTTGAGCGAGAAGTCGCCGTACTGCCTCTGCGGGAACCACAGCATGCCCATGCCCGGCACGGTGGTGCTGCTGGTCATGGCCCCGTCCGCGCCGAGGGCGAACCGGCCGCCGCCGACGTGCTGCCACTTCGAGAAGCTCGCCGCGGTGCCGTCGAACAGGTCGCGGTAGCCCTCGGTCTGTCCCGGCTTGCCGATGCCGGACTGCTTGGCGGCACGGTAGATCTTCCTGTGCTCGCGCGTGTCGATGACACCGTCGGCGAGGAGCCGGTCGATCACCGTGTCGACGTGCTTGAGGAACAGCGCGTGCGACGCCCAGTCCTTCTCGTCCTCGATGAGCTCGTTGACGGTGCAGCGGCTGTTTGTCATCCGGTTCGGGACGCCGGTGTCGACGGTCCCGACGATGACGGTCGACCGCTCGTCGAACTCGGGGCAGTTCGGCGCGGGCACCCCGCCGCCCTCGGCGACGGTGAAGGCCGTGCTCCCGGCCGCGGAGGTGTTGCCCGCCCTGTCCGTCGCCCGGTACAGGACCGTGTGGCGGCCGACGCGGTCGACGATCACCGGCGTGGTGTACGCGAGGTACGGGCCGCCGTCGAGCGAGTACTCGATCCGGTCGACGCCCGAGTCCGTGTCCGTCGCCGACAGGGTGACCGTGGCGCTGGTGATGTACGCCCCGTCGGAGTTCCGTACGCCGGCGACGGAGGCGGAGGCCACGGGGGCGGTGGTGTCGGGGTCGGGCTGTGTGACGACCGTGAAGTCGACGGACTTCTCGCCCGCCGCGTTGCCGGCCTTGTCGGTCGCCTTGTAGCGGACGGTGTGGGCGCCCGCCTCGTGCACCATCACGGGGGCGGTGTACGGCTTCCAGGCGCCGTCGCCGACCGCGTACTCGATGGTGTTGACGCCCGAGCCGGTGTCGGACGCGGTGACCGTCACCGTGGCCATGTCGAGGTAGCGGCCCTGGTCGTCCTGTTCCCCGGTCACGGTCGCCGAGGTCTCCGGAGCCGTCGTGTCGTCGGTGGGCGGGGCGACGACCGTGAACGCGGCGGTCTTCTCGGCGGCCGTGTTGCCGGCCTTGTCGCTCGCCCGGTAGCGGACCGTGTGCGCGCCGACCTGGTCGACGACGACGGGGACGGTGTACGGCTGCCAGGGGCCGTCGGCACCGACCGCGTACTCGACCTTGTCGACGCCCGAACCGGCGTCCGTCGCACCGAGCGTAACCGTCGCCTGGCCGATGTAGGCGCCGTCGGCGTTGCGGTCACCCTCGACCTTCGCGGTGGTCTCCGGCGCTGTGGTGTCCTCGCCGCCTCCCTCGGTGACCGTGAGGATGCCCTGCATCTGACCGTGACCGGGAATCGTGCACTTGAAGAGGTACCGGCCCGGGGTCAGCGTCACCTCGACGGTGTGCCGGCCGCCGTTCGCGGCGCCCGGGTTGGCCAGGATGTTGAGCGGCACGTCGTTGTTGTACTCGGGGTCCGAGACGTCGAACGTCAGGGTGTGCGGCATGCCGGTGGTGTTGCCGGTGGCCGCGCTGTTCTCGAAGACGATGGTCGTCGCACCGGCCACCGCCGTGGTCGGGAACTCCAGATAGCGGTCGATCGGGTCGCCCGCCTTCCAGGTCAGGACCTGGGCCGCGGCGGACCGCCGTCCGTCGTCGGACCTGCCGTAGGCCGATGCCGAGGTCAGCCCGACGACCATCGCCACGGCGGCCAGCAGGGCCGCCCAGAGCCGTCCGCCTCTGCGTCTCATGGTCGTCGTCACCGCGTCGCCCTCCTTGCCAGCCGGTCCGCGGCCGGCGTGGGCCCGCCGCCCTTGTAGGTCACGCGCCAGAGCGCGGAGTCGGGGTGGGAGGTGAAGAAGCCGCGCCCGTAGTCGAGGACGTACAGCGAACCGTCGGGGGCGAACTTCCAGTCCATCAGGTTGCGGATACCTCCCGGCCCGACCGGGATGATCTTCTTCAGGGACTCGGCGTGGACGGGGAGACCGCCCTTGCCGACGCTCCTCGGGTCGGTCAGCACGGCGTGCCGCGGCTGCTCCCCGTCGTAGAAGTCACCGACGAACCACTTGCCGTCCCAGTACGACGGCCACTTGACGGCCGACTCGCTCGCCGCGTCGTAGCGGTACAGCGGGCCGTTCATGGTCGCCTGCCCGCCGCCCTTGAGCCAGGGGAGGAGCAGCTTCTGCTCCTCCTGCTTGTAGCTCGGGACCCCGTTCGCGTCGCGCGGGTAGTCGACGCCGCCGCCCTGGGGCGAGTACCAGATCGTGTTCGACGTCACGGGCGGCAGGTTCACGAGGCCGTCGTTGTTCGGCGACTCGTTCTTCGGCGCGTCGCAGTCGTACCAGCCGAGCGGCTTGCCCGGATCCGTCAGGCCACGGTCCCGGTAGGGCTGCTTGTTGCCCATGCAGTACGGCCAGCCGTGGTTCCCCGCCCTGGTGATCGCGGCGAACGTGTCGTACTTGGCCGGGCCCCAGGTCGTCGACGGCGCGCCCGCGTCGGGGCCCACCCAGCCCGCGTAGAGGATGTCGGTCTTCCTGTCGACGGAGATGCGGGCGGGGTTGCGTACACCCATCACATAGATCTCGCCGCGGGTCTTGCCGCCGCCCTCGTCGGTCTCCTCGCCGGTGAAGAGGTTCCCTTCGGGGAGGGTGTAGGTGCCGTCGTCCTCGGGGTGGATCCGCAGGATCTTGCCGTTGAGGTTGTTGGTGTTGCCCGCGGTGCGGCGCGCGTCCGCGAAGGAGACGCCCCGGAAGTTCGGGGCCGGGTTGTTGCCCGAATAACCACCGCTGGATCCGCTGGAGTTCGTGTCGCCCGTGGCGATGTAGAGGTTGCCCTTGGAGTCCCAGGCCATTCCGCCGCCCGCATGACAGCAGCTGTGGATCTGGACCGGCCAGCTCAGCAGCACCTTCTCGCTCGCCAGGTCGAGCCGGTTCGTCGCCAGGTCGAGGGTGAAGCGGGAGACCCGCCGCTCGCCCATGTGCGCGGCCCGGTCGATCCGGGAGTGCGGGGTGTAGTGCAGATAGACCCAGCCGTTGGTCATGAAGTCGGGGTCGAGCTCGATGCCGAGCAACCCCTCCTCGTTCTTGACCAGCTCGTCGCCGCCGCCCTTGTTGCCGAAGACGGTGAGCGCGCCGGCCTTGGTGACCTGCTTCGTCCTCGGGTCGTAGACGTGGATCTCGCCGTTGCCCTTGCCGATGTCCGGGTTGTTCCAGTCGGTGACCACCGGAACGCTCGAGTCGGCGCCGCCGCGGCCGATGTAGAGGATGCGCCCGTCGGGCGCGGCGACCAGGCCGTGCGGTTCACCGATCTGGTCGTTCTGGCCGGGCTGGTTGGGCCGGGTGACCCGCTCGGCGGTGTAGTTGGCGTCGATGGTCGCCTTGCAGTCCGCCTGGGAGATACGGGACGTCCAGGCGATCGCGCCACGGAGATGGTCCCGGAAGTCCGTCTCGGCGTAGCTGTCGACGGTGCCGCCCATGGCGGTGTAGAAGGACCGGCCGCCGTCGTAGTCACGGCACCAGGACACCGGGTGGTCCCAGCCGTTCGGCCTGGCCGCCGGCTGGTACGAGGCCTCCCGGACCCGTGCCACGGTGTGCACGGTGCCGGACGGGTTGCGGTCCCAGTTGAACCACCTGTCCGGCCGCTTCCACTCCAGCGGAAGGGACTTCGTGGCCGGATGCTGTCGGTCGCCGACCTCCACCACCGCACGCTGGGTACCGCTCGGGGCGCCGGTGGGCCGGGCGCCGACCAGGCCGGTGAACCAGGTGGAATAGGGCTCGGTGCGTGCCGCCTCGTGGACTCCGACGAAACCGCCGCCCGCCTCCATGTAGGCCTCCAGGCCCGCCTCCTGCTCCGGGTCGAGCACGTCGCCGCCCCCGGTCAGGAACACCACCGCGTTGAAGCGGCCGAGCCGCCTGGCGTCCGTGAAGACCCCCGGGTCGTCGGTGGCCTCCGTTCGGAAGCGCCCGGCGGCCGGACCGGTCAGCCCGATGCTCTCGACGGCCGCGATGCCCGCGTCGACCGTCGGCGACTCCGCGGTCGCCGAGCCGTGGAAGACGAGGACGCGGACGTTGGCGCCGCCTGGCGGAGACGGTAGGGACAACGTTGTCGAGGCGGAGGTCGACGGTGGATCCGGATACGGTCTGGCCGAGGCGGGGTCGCCGCCGAGCAGGGAGGCGGTCAGGGCTGCCGCCCCAAGTGCCGCCACTGCAAGCCCTGTTCTTGATCTCGACCGGTGATGTGGTGTGCGCTTCATGGGTCACCCATCCCTCTGAGGTCACAACGACAGCCGTTGAAGCTAGACCCCTTTGGCTGGTTCGCCAAGGGCTATGACCTCAACTGGACGAACTTTGTCCTGGACGTGGATAAACGAGAGTCGTCCCGCTACCGTGTGGGCCGTCCCCAGGGGCCCTTCACCCCGTCAATCTCCACCGATGACCGGAGAGTTCGACATGGACAGACGCAGCTTCAACCGTCGCCTGCTCGCGGGCGGGGCCGTCGCCGCGACCGGCGTGACATCGTTGTCTATCGCCTCCGCCTCAAGCGCCGCACCTGGCACGGCCGCCACGGCCGCCACACTGAGGACTGCCCCGGCCGGCGGGCAGGTACGCCATCTCCGGCTGTTCGCCGAGAAGTTGGCCGACGGGCGGATGGGGTACGGCCTGGAGAAGGGCAAGGCAACCGTGCCCGGCCCGCTCATCGAACTCAACGAGGGCGACACCCTTCACATCGAGTTCGAGAACCTGATGGACGTCCCCGTGAGCCTCCACGCGCACGGCGTGGACTACGACATCGACAACGACGGTACGAGGATGAGCGGCAGCCATGTCGAACCGGGCGCCACCCGCACGTACACCTGGCGCACCCATGCCCCGGGCCGGCGCTCCGACGGCACATGGCGCCCCGGCAGTGCGGGGTACTGGCACTACCACGACCACGTCGTGGGCACGGACCACGGGACCGGAGGCATCCGCAAGGGTCTGTACGGAGGTCTGGTGGTGCGCCGCAAGGGCGACATCCTGCCGGACAAGCAGTTCACGATCGTCTTCAACGACATGACGATCAACAACCGTCCGGCGGCCGACCCGCCCAACTTCCTGGCCACGGTGGGTGAACGGGTGGAGATCGTCATGATCACCCACGGCGAGTACTACCACACGTTCCATATGCACGGTCACCGCTGGGCGGACAACCGTACGGGTCTGCCGGCCGGCCCCGACGACGTGAGCCGGGTCGTCGACAACAAGATCACGGGCCCCGCGGACTCCTTCGGTTTCCAGATCATCGCGGGCGAGCACGTCGGGGCGGGGGCGTGGATGTACCACTGCCACGTCCAGAGCCACTCCGACATGGGGATGGCCGGCCTCTTCCTGGTGGCCAAACCGGACGGCACGGTCCCGGGCCACGACGGCCACGGAGCACATCACACGGCCGCCGCGGAGGAGAAACCGCGGACCGGCCCTTCCACCGACGGTACCCACGACCACTGACGGGGCGCCCCCGGGCCCCGGCAGCGGTCCGCCCTCGCGTCCGGGCGGCCCGCGGTGTGCGGTGATCGGCGCGGCTGCGGCGGTGTCAGCGGCGCCGCGTAGCGTGTGGTTGTCGATCAGCACCACGGGGAGACGGGCGCACATGGGCACGCGTGTCGAAAAGAACGGCTACACAGCAGAGCTGACGGATGATCTGGAGGTCGTCTACCGCAACCCGCGGGGGCGGAAGCTGAAGGAGTATCCCGGCGCCCTCTCCGGGGCTCCGGGGCTCCCCGCGCTGCACGAGGCGCGGAAGCATCTGAGGAATCAGCGCGAGGAGTGCCGTCTGCGGGCACAGGAGTGGGCGCAGGGCGGGGTGCGCGTTCCGCGTGCGCTGGCCGACGCCGATCCCCTGTGGCGGGAGGCGCTGGATGCCGAGCAGGTCGAGCTCACGGACGAACTGGGCGAAGGCGGGCTGTGGGCTCGCACGTACACCGGCTTCGACGGCCGCACGCTGACCCAGCTGCTCCCCGAGCAGCTCATCCCGTACCGCGACCGCCTGATGCGTGAGCAGCACTGGGAGCCGGACGGTTTCTTCTCCACCGGCGTACTGGACCCGTCCGACGGCGCGCTGCCCTTTCCCGAGCGGATCATCGCAGCTCACCCCGGCCGCGAGGAGCTGGCGACCGAGAAGGTCATCGCCCTGGAGGGACGTACGGGCGAGTGGCGGTACATCTTCAAGGCCGAGATCGACAGCGTCCTTCACGGAGTGGAGGAGTCGGCTCCCGACCTGCTGATCACGCTCCTCGACGAGATGGCCGACCTGGCCCTGCGGCGGAGCGAACCGGCGATGGCCACGGCGTGGTTCGGGCGGGCCCGCACCGCCGAGCGTGTGCAGGCGCGCAAGGTCGACGGCGAGTGGCTGCTGGGCCGCTACCTGGCGTTCGCCGACGGCGACGCCCTCTCCGCCACGGTGCTGCGTGCATGGGCCCGCGATCTGGCGGTCAAGGGGGTGGCGACCCGGACGGACGTCGACCGCTTCCGCACGGTGGCGATCCGGCGGCTCCGGGCGTCGTCCGAGGTGTACCCGCAGCTCGGCGCCGACGTGCGCAAGATCGCCAAGGCCGCCGGCCTGGAGCCCGAGAGGGAACTGGCCACGCTGCTCGGGGAGATCTTCGCCGCCGGCGCTCTCTCCCTGACCGACGACAAGTTCTGGACCGACTGCCTCAAGGGCTCGGCCATGGACCTCCTGGGCGAGCACACCTCCACGGCGGTCGAGCAGGTGCTGAAGCTGAGCCCGAGGTCCTTCGGCCACAGTGCCCCCCTGTGGCGCGAGTTGCTGGAGCGCACCGGCGCGCTGGCACAGCTCACCGGTGAGGCCGAGGGCCTGCCCGACGGCGAGGCCGCCGCCTGGCTGGCCCGGTGTGTCCGGTCGAACAGCAACCAGAAGGGCCCCTGGGCCGTCATGTACGAGATCGCGGAGAAGCTCGCGCCTCGTCTGGCGGCCGACGGTGTCCCCGTGCGGTTCCGCTATCGGAAGATCGGTGAGCGGGGCGACGGCGTGACGCCTCTCGACCTGATCGACCTCCTGCTGGAGCACGGCGCGCCGGTCGCCGACCCGCCGGAGCTCCTCGGCCCGACGCCGCTGTACGCCCTCGCGTTCGGCCGCCGACCGAAGCTGGAGCACCTCCAGGCGGACGCGCGCTTCGAACGCGCGCTGCGCGCACGGGTGCGTGCCGATCTGGAGATGACCACCCAGGACCTGGCGTCCAACGCCTGGTACCAGCCGCACGAGACCAAGGGCTGGCAGGAGATCCCCGCGCTCTTCGACAATCCGCTCGGACATCAGGAGATCCGTGCCTGGTGCGACCGTGAGCGGGCGAAGCTTCGAGCGGGCGTCGACTTCGAGGAGCTGGTCCTCCTCCTCGGCCGGTTCGTCCATGTGGGCGTGGCGGTGGAGCTGCTCCTCAAGGACCCGGACGCCGCGGCGGAGTTCGCGGCGGTGGACGTCATGCCGCTGCTGATGGCAGAGCTGCCGGACACCGTCACGCGCGCCGAGGTGGAGGCGGCGATGGGCGGACTCCAGCCCTACGGCGTCGAACGCGAGGGTGTCCGAGGCCCCAATCGCGGACCGATCATGGAAGCGCTGCCGCAGCTGGGGGAGCCGATCACCAGCCTGGCCGCCCGTTCCGTGGTCATGGCCGTCAACTGCCGTGCCGGTCTTGAGCGGCTCGTCCGCCGTCTCACCCCCGGTGAGGGCGACGCCAGGCCGGCCCCCGGCGCCGGGCGTGACGACAACTTCACCCGGCTGGGCCGCCAGATGATGCGGCTCGCGACGCAGGGGACGGACGTCTGGGGCGGCGATCTCGAGCAGGCCACCACGACGTTCGACCTCTCCTTCCGCCACGACCACTTCATGGCGGCACATGCCTTCGCCGCTCCGCTCGCCCTGTGCGCCGTCTCCTCGAGGCCACGCGGCTCGGCCGCCCAGGCACTGCTGGCGTACGCCGCCCACCCCGTCGCCTCCGGCGAACCGGGGAAGTGGCGACTCGTCCGCTGCGAGGCGCCCGAGAGCCGTGCCCTGGTCCGCGCACCGGCCCACGGGAAGGTCTACCGGACGGCGACGTCCGTCTCCTTCGTACTGGCCAGCCGAGGGAAGGACCCCCAGCGGACGCTGTGGGAGTACGCTCCCGACGGTTCCTTCGCCGAGGACGGCCCGCTGGCGTCCGCGGGAGTCAAGCTCACGCATGCGGAGGTGCTGGAGCCGGTGCGCCCGGCCGCCTGGTTCGCGCGGTTCGCCGAGTTGTACCGGGAGCACGGCCCGGCACCGGCCCGCCCGGACCTGGCCCACGCCTTCGCGGAACAGCTGGGGCTCACACCGGTCGAGGCGACCGTGCTGCTGACGGCGCACGTCCGCTGCACGCCACACCAGCTGGAGACGCAGGGTAACTACCGTTCACGTCAGGGCTCCTACGACCTGGAGCCCTGGAAGGTCCGGCGGGCGGAGGCTGACCAGGCGGCGGACGGGCTGCTGTCCGATCTCGGCCCCCGGTTCGTCGCCACCCTCTACGACAGGCTCCTCCCCGACGACCCCGAGAAGCTCTGGACCACGGGGCCCGACGTGGACCGCGCCGCCGCCTGGTGGCGGG
The DNA here is from genome assembly GCF_043089925.1 of Streptomyces sp. NPDC013457. Lineage (NCBI taxonomy): Bacteria > Bacillati > Actinomycetota > Actinomycetes > Kitasatosporales > Streptomycetaceae > Streptomyces > Streptomyces sp. NPDC013457. The sequence continues at coordinate 264,631 of NZ_JBICBL010000001.1, read as the reverse complement.
AGGAGCTGGGCACTCCTCTGCCCGTGCCCACCGCGCTGCTGCCCCTCGCCACCAAGGAGACGCTGCTGCCCAAGGGCGAGGCGGCCCTGTCCCGGGAGCTGCTCAAGGGGAACCCGGCCTGGTGGCCCAATCTGCGGCTGCCCGCCCTGCTCGGTCGCCTCGCCCTGGGGGACGGGTGTCTCGGCCGGCACCGGGCAGGCCTGGCGGGTGAGCCACAGCTGCTGGCCCTGCCCAGGCTCGCCGCCTGGATCGCGTACCGCACCCCGGCCGGTGATCCGTTGCGCCCCGCGGTCGGCGCGGCGATCGCCAGGCTGTGCGAGGAGAGGGCCTCGGTCTCCGGACCGCTCCGGCTCTTCTCCCTGCAGAGCAACTACCTGATGGGCGCGCCCCCTTCCACCGGCGCGCTCACCGCACATCCGGCGGTGACCGAAGTGGCGGACGCGGCACACGACATGAGTCACGTGTACGTCGACCCCGCGGCGCTCAAGGGGCCGCACGATCCGGTGCTGGAGACGCTGGACGCGTACCTCGACTCCGTGCTGCCCTCCCAGTGGCTGCCCAGCCCTTCCGGGCTGCCCGCCCTCGCGGACCTGCGGCTCGTGCTGAGCGACGACTTCGCCGCGCTCGGCGAACACCTCGCCACCGACGGCGAGCGGCGCCCGGGCTGGGAGCAGGACCCCACGCGCTCCGTGCCGCAACTGGTCGAGGAGTGCGCCCGGGCCTTCGGACTGAGCGAGGACGCCGCCGCGCTCTACCTCATGCTGCTCGCCCTGCCGGATCCGACGGACCGCAACGTCAAGGCGTGGACGGGGTGGAAGCCCGCTCGTTTCAAGGCCGCCGAGGCCGAACTCGGTTCCTCGGGACGTGTGTTGCGCGCGACCCGGCCACGCGCGGGCCGCTCACTCTTCCTGCCGGGAGCATGGCAGGAGCGCAAGCCGCCGCGCCTCCCGATCGAGGTGGCCAAGCTGGGCCTGCTGCCGCTGGCCAGGGAGCACCGTTCGACGACCCACCTGGCCGCGGTGCCCTCCGCCCCGCTGCCCATGCTGTTCACGCGGGCATGGGAGGGCCGTACGAACTGATCTGCCGCCATGCCGTGTCCGGTGGGGGTGGGGACGCTGTCCCGCCCCCACCGGGGCGCCCATGCGCCTCTCGGGAATCACCCGTCGGCTGCGGGGTGGGTCTTGGCGAGGGTGCAGACACCGTCCACGCACTGGCGTTCCAGCCGGCCGCGGGAGATGGTCTGCGCCAGGCCGACCATCCAGCACGTGGGGCAGCCACGGAAGGCGATCAGCGCCAACGGGGCCGCCAGCAGGGAGACCGGTCCGACGACGGGGACCAGAGCGATCGAGCCGATGCCCAGTCCGAAGCCGATGACGCCGCGCGCCAGGTGGCGCGGGACGGATGTGCTGGCGAAGTCCGGTGGCGCGGGCTGGGTGGGCTTCTCGGTGTGCACGGCGTTCAGGGTGTTCACGGTCAAGACTCTCCTCCGACTGGTCGGCCGACGGCCTGATCGGTTGTTTCGAGTGAGTGGCGCAGGGCGGCACGCGCTCGGTGCAGCCGTGACTTCATCGCCGCGCTGCTCAGACCGAGCGCATGGGCGACGGCTTTGCCGGGCAGGCCCTGCACGTCCCGCATGATCAGGACCTGCCGCTGGTCACGGGGCAGGGCCCCGACCGCGGCCGCCAGCCGCTCCACCTCCAGTCTGTGCAGGGCCGCCTCCTCGGCCGAAGGCTCCGGCGGCGCGTCGGGTTCGGCCGACGCCTCGTCGCTCCGCGCGACGAGCAGCCGTACCTGCCGGAGGCATTCGTTGCGCACGATCCGGAACATCCACGAGGCGAGCGCGCCGCTGGCCCGCAAGGTGCCGATCTTCCGGTAGAGGATGATCAGCGCCTCCTGGGCCGCGTCCTCGGCATCCTGCGGCGAGGCGCACAGCGCTCTGGCGAACTTGCGCACATGCGGCTGCGATTCCATGACGACGGTGGTGAGCGAGGTGAGGTCGCCGTCCTGAGCGGCTCTGATCAGCCGCTCGTCCGGCCAGGAGAAGCGTGGGTTCATGGTGCTCGTTTCCGGAAGGGCCCGTGGGCGGGGCTGGTCAGCTGCGGCTCTTGTAACGGCGCATCAGGTGCCAGCTGCACGCTCCCACCAGCAGCACTCCGATCACGACGAGGCCGGTAACCATCATGGGTGTTTCCCTCACTGTTCTGCCGGCGCGTTCGGCCGGTACGCAGATAGGAGGCGGGGAGACCCGGAGAGGATTCACCTCCGGCCGAAGTTTTTCCCGCACCCCTGCGCCGGGCCCCCGTCCGCCCTGGCGCGCACGCCCGTAGACTTCAGCATTGATCTCATGCGACTCGCCTGCCGGCCGACCCGGTCCTCGCCCGCCGACAACAGGAGCTGACCCATGACCACACCGCGCGACATACTCTTCACCGCCCTGGACGCGGCACCTGGTCGCACGGTGGACCGGGGCGAGCTGTCCCTCGGGCTGGCGGGGGCCGAGCTGATCGATCTGATCGCCGCCCGGGCCGTCGAGTTGGACGGCGATCACATCGTGCCGGCCGACGAGCGCGTGCCCGACGACGCGCTGTTGCAAGCCGCCGCGTCGGCGCTGGTACGGGAGGAGCCGTACGAGACGGTGGAGGACTGGCTGTGGCGGCGGGGCCGTGACCTGGCCGCGGTCTACCTGACAGCGCTGGAGGCGGAAGGCCTGCTCACGCGGCAGCGAAGCCGCTGGACGCCGTTCCGGGCCGAGGGCGAGCCGGAGCTCCTCGATTCCCCCGCCCGCAGTGGTGCGACCGACCGTTTGACCGCGCGCGAGCCCGTGCTCACCGCTCTCGCGACGGCCGTCGGAGTCCGCGACGAGGCAGCGGTGGACTCCGGGGACCTGCCGGACGGAGTGGAGGCGGTGGTCGCCGCCGTCGGCGAGGCGGAGTTGGAGCTGGCGGCCGAACGGCAGCGCCGGGACGTCGAGCAGGCGGCCTTCGACAACATCTGGCGAGCGGTCTGACGGGCCGCGTACCGGCGCCGCCCCCGGGCGGTCCGGCTACGCCGAGCCCTGTCGCCCGCCCGGCTGCGGGGGCGGCAGAGAGGTGATCGCCCAGCGGACGGCGGCGGTGATCGTACGGCCCCCGGGCCGCGCGAGCGGCAGCATGACGCGCGTGGTTCGGGGCGGATCGAGCCAGTCTCTCGCCCACGGGGGCAGCAGGTCGACCGCCGCGGCCGCCAGGAAGCCGTAGGGAAGCCGGGCCGGGGCCGGCAGCGGAGGCCGGGAGAGCAGATAGCGCGCGGCCTCACGGGATTCCGGGGTGGCGCGCAGCTCGGGGCGGTACTCGGCGAGCCGGGCCGTGAGTTCGGCGCGCGTCTCGGGCGGGCGCTCCGCGCCCAGGGAGCGCGCGACCCGGGCCATGTCGGCCACGTATCCGTCCTCACCGGACGGGTCCAGCGGTTGCCGGCCGTACCGCTGGTAGGCCCGCAGGAAGCACTCCGTCTCCGCGACGTGCACCCAGGCCAGCAGGTGCGGATCCGCGGCGCTGTACGGCGCCCCGGCCTCCGTCCTGCCGTGGATCCGCCCGTGCACCTCCCGGACGCGGACCACCGCTCGTTCCGCGTCCGCAACCGTGCCGAACGTCGTCACGGCCAGGAACGTGCTGGTCCGCTGGAGCCGGCCCCACGGGTCCCCCTGGAAGCCGGAGTGGGCGGCAACCGCCGCCATGGCGATCGGGTGCAGGGACTGCAGCAGGAGCGCGGCGAGGCCGCCGATGTACATCGACGCGTCCGCGTGCACCAGCCGTACCGGCCGTTCGGGACCGAACCAGCGTGGGCCGGGCGTGCCGTGGATGCGTGCACGCTTCTGGTGCGCCTCGGGGCCCGCGACCCGGTAGAGCAGGGACTCGCCGGCTCGCTCGCGCAATCTGCCGAGGTACGGCGTTGGCCGGAGCACAGGTCCAGTATGTCTCGCCGCACCGACAGAACCCCCGGCATGGACGGCAGGCGCGCGGGCACGCGTAGAGGCATGAGTGGAATGGTCACGACCATGCACAGGCTGTCCACGGCTCCGTCCGGGGCACGGTCCGCGGCACCGGCCTCGACGCTGCCGACGACTGCTCCGGGGCGCGAATCGAGCGAGGTGGTCCTCATGGGCACGCCTCCCAACGATCCCGTACCACCGAGCCCCACACCGGCGCCCGGCCCGGGCCCCGGTCCCCAGCCGGGCCCGGTCCCCGGGCCCGTCTCCCCGCCGGGCGGGCCGGACCCCGTCCCGCCGGCACCGCCGCGGCCGGAACCCGATCCGCGGCCGCAGCCCGGACCGCGACCGGAGCCCCAGCCGCACCCCGGGCCCCTTCCCGGCCCGCTGTCGCCCCCTGAACCCGTCACCTGACGGCCCCGCGCATCATCACGCCCGGAGCGGGCAAACGCAGCAGCGCGAGGAAGGACAAGGCGCCGGAAAGGACGGAAGCGCGCGCCAGGACAGGAGGCAGACATGGCTGCACACACGGGACAGGACCGGCGGAGCGCGGCTCTGTTCGACCTCGACGGCACGCTCGTGGACACCACGTACCTGCACACGCTCGCCTGGTGGCAGGCCCTGAGGCAGCACGGACACGACGTTCCGATGGCGCGGATCCACCGGGCGATCGGAATGGGCGCCGACCGGATCCTCGACGCCCTCCTCGGCTCCGGCCGGTCGCGCTCGGAGGACGAGTCGCTCGCCGACGCCCACGGGACGCTCTACGCGGTCTGGTACGACGTCCTGCGGCCCTTCGACGGCGCGGCGGACCTGCTGCGGGCAACGGCCGCCCGGGGCTGGACCGTGGTCCTCGCCAGCTCCGCGTCCGAGGACGAGGTGGCGGCGATCCGCCGGGCGCTGGACGCCGACGAGGTGATCGCGGCGGCCACCGCCGGCAGCGACGTGGACACCACGAAACCCGCCCCCGACCTGGTGGAACAGGCGCTGGAAGAGGCGGGTGCCGCGGCGGAGGACGCCGTCTTCGTCGGCGACACGGTGTGGGACGTGGAGGCCGCCGGCCGGGCCGGAGTGCCCTGCGTCGCCCTGCTCACCGGCGGGACCTCCCGCGAGGAGCTGGAGAAGGCGGGAGCGGTCGCCGTGTACGAGGACGCGGGGGAACTGCTCCGACGGGTCGACACGAGCCCGCTGGGGCGCCCGAGCAGATCGGATTCCTAGGTTCCGATTCTGGGTCCGGGGTAGGCGCTGAAAGAGAGACTTCGAGGGAGGACCGGAATGAGTGCCAAGGAGAAGGCAAAGGCCAAGGCCGAGCAGGTCACCGGCAAGGCCGTGAGGAAGGCCGCGAACGCGAGCGGCGACAGGACCACCGCCGCGAAGGGCGCGGCCCTGGAATCGCGCGGCAAGGCGCGGGAGGCCAAGGAGAAGGGCAAGGACGCCTTCAAGCGCTGACCGTCCCGCACTGAACGGCATTCGAAAAAGAGAAAGGTGAGTGTCATGGCCGGAGGCAAGAAGGCCAAGAACATGGCGAAGACGACCAAGGGCAAGGTCAAGGAGACCACGGGGAAAGCCGTCGGAAACGAGAGCCTGGAGATGAAGGGTCGGGCCGAGCAGGCCAAGGGTGACGCGAAGCAGACGGTCCAGAAGGCCAAGGACACCCTGAAGCACTGACCGGTCCGAGGCGGCACGGGAATCCCCGGAACGCCGCACGTGGCGGAGGAGCGGCTCCCCCGAGGAGCCGCTCCTCCGCCACGTGCGCGCGCCGGTCGCGATCAGTGCGACCGGCGCGCAGCGCGTGCGCCTGCGCCATCAGCGCCTGCGCCGACGGCGCGGGGGCGTCTCCTCCTCCTCGTCGTCCTCGGGCTCTTCCTCTTCCTCGTCCTCTTCCTCGTCCTCGTACTCCTCGTCCTCCGGCTCTTCCTCGCCCTCGCCCTCGACTTCGTCCTCTTCGTCGGGCTCGTCCTCGTCCTCCCCTTCGTACGCGTCCTCGGGCTCCTCGCCTTCCGCGTAGTCGTCGTCCTCCTCGCCGCCTCCGCCTTCCTCCTCTTCGTTCTCTTCGTTCTCCGCTTCCTCCTCCTCCATCGCCTCTTCGTGACTGCGGACCACTTCACTGTCACGGATCTCGCCGCGCCACCCTTCCGGCTCGTCGTCGGTGAGAGTGACGTAGCGGCGGAAGTGCTTCATGTCCAGGCGAAGGCGCCGGCCCTGGGCCCGCCACAGGTTGCCCGTCTTCTCGAAGAAGCCCGAGGGGTAGTACTCGACGGTGAGGAGGATCCGTGTCAGGGACGGGCCCAGTTCGTGGAAGCTGACGCAGCCTCGCGTCGAGCCCTTGGCCCCTTCGGAGGTCCAGATGATGTGGTCGTCGGGGACCTGCTCCTGGACGGTCGCCTTCCAACTGCGGGTCGACGGGCCGACCTTGACCTTCCAGTCGCTGGTGGTCTCGTCGCCCTGCGAGACGTCGCGCACACCCTTGGTGAATCCGCTGAAGTCCTCGTACTGGGTCCAGTGGTCGTAGACCCTGCGGAGCGGCGCGCCCACGTCGACCGTCTCGACCATGCTGGTGAGCTTCTGGCTGCCGCTCTTGCGTTTGCCCTTGCCCGAACCGAAGAGGTTCGACGCCGTGTCGGTGACCTTGTCCTTCAGATCGCCGAGCTTCTGGCCCACGATCGCCTTGACCGGGGAGTCGCCCTGGAGCAGTCTTCCGCCGATGTCCGTGAGCTTGCCGCCGTTCTCCGCGACGTCGTAGAGCTGGTCGGTGACGTCCCCGAGCTTGTCCGTGGCCTTCTCGGCCAGTTGGCCGGTCTGGGCCGAGACGAAGTCGCCCAATTCGCCGAGCAGGCGGTCCAGGCCGGATCCGGACTCCTTCGCTTTGCTGCGGTCTTCCGGTGCCATGACCTACCTCCGCGTCGACGGCTTGCGCGCTGCCGTCTTCTTCGCTGCCGACTTGCGTGCCGGGCTCTTGCGCGCCGTGGTCTTCTTCGCGGGCGCCTTCTTGGCCGCGGACTTCTTGGCGGGTGCCTTCTTCGCCGTCGTCTTGCGCGCCGCCGTCTTCTTCGCCGAACCGGATGTCGTCTTCTTCGCGGGGGCGGACTTCTTGGCGGATGCGGTCTTTTTGGCGGGAGCGGTCTTCTTGGCGGCCGTCTTCTTCGCCGCGGTCTTCTTGGCGGGTGCCTTCTTCGCGGGAGTGGCCTTCTTCGCGGGCGCCTTCTTCGCCGGGGCGGCCGACTTCTTCTTCGGGGCGGCCGATTTCGCCGCGCCGCGACCCTGGGACGTCGTACGGGAGGGCCGGCGTGCACGTGGCTTCTCCGGCTCTTCCTCGGCCTCAGGCTCCTCGGGTTCCTCTTCTTCTTCCTCCTCCCAGTCCTCCTCGTCCTCCCCCTCGTACTCCCCGGGCTCTTCCTCCCCGGGCTCTTCCTCCTCGTCCTCCGCCTCCTCGTCCTCGTACTCCTCCTCAGGCTCCTCCTCGGGCTCCTCCTCGGGCTCCTCCTCGTCCTCGTAGCGCCCTTCGTCCTCGTCCTCGTCTTCGCTCTCGCCCTCCTCTTCGTCCCCACTGCCGATCGCCAGCGTGCGCGAGTGGAGCGAGTCGGCGAGGTCCGTGAGCTTGCGGTTGGCCGCCGCGGAGAGCGCCTGGCGGCCGGCGTCGAGGGCCTCTCCCCGGAGCTGGTCGCCTATCTCGGCGACCTGTGGAATGTCCTTGAGGGCGGTGAGCCCCTGCGTCACAAGCTGCTTCGGGTCGAGGCCGAAGCGCCGCCCCGCCAGGTATGTCGCGATGCTGAAGGCAACGCGAGCCTTCTTCGTCCGTCCCAGTACGTAACCCCCGGCCACCGCGGCCGCCAGGGCGATCTTGGTCGTGTCCTCCATGACCTATGTCCCTTCACCGGGTGCCTGCGGCCTCACCGTCGCCTCGAAAGGAACATCCGGCCTTGGCCGCGCTTTCGCACCGTCGCCCATGAAGGCCGCCGCTCGGGCGGTAGGAGCCTGCACTCCCGGGCATGACACTTACCCCTATATGATGAAATTCTAGCCTTTTATGGCGGTACGTTCTCTGGAAGTGACTTATGGCCGCAGCAGATCCGTCTCGCCCTCGGCGGGCGGCGTCGCGCGCCGGCGAAGGACGCGAGAAGCGTCCACCCGCTCGGCGACGATCCGCGTCGAGCGGAGCGAAGACCGTCGACGCCGCCACGGCGATGAGTTCGGCCGCCGGCCAACTCGCCAAACTCCTCGGGAGACCGCCCGAATCCGTCTCCTCGCTCAAACCGACCGAGTCGGGATGGGAAGCCCAGGTGGAGGTGCTGGAGCTTGAACGGATCCCCGACACGACCAGCGTGCTCGCCAGCTACAGAGTCGAGTTGGACGAGGAAGGCGCGTTGATCTCCTTCGAACGAACCCGTCGCTACAACCGCGGAATGATCGATCGGCCGACCTGAGAATCGGTCCGCCGTGAAAGGAGGCGCCATGACCATGGTGCCGCAGAGCGGCAGCGCCGTCAGCACCGGCGGCAGGGGCTCCAGCAGCAGTCTTTACGACGTACTTGAGCTCATCCTGGACCGCGGTCTGGTGATCGACGTCTTCATCCGCGTCTCGCTGGTGGGAATCGAGATCATCAAGATCGACGCCAGGATCGTCGTGGCCAGCGTGGACACGTACCTGCGCTTCGCCGAAGCGTGCAACCGACTCGACCTCGAAGCGGGCCGCAAGGCGCCGGCCCAGCTCCCCGAGGTCGTCGGAAACATGGTGGAGGGCGGAGCCCACGGCAAGTCCAAGGGAGCGCTCAGCGGGGCGGTCGACGCGGTCAAGGAGTCCCTGACAGGCGGGTCCGGAAGCGACGAGGACCCCGACGAGGAGACGGAGGAGGAACCCGAGGAACTGGAGGACGAGGCCGACGAGGAAGAGCCGGAGAAGGAGCCCGCTCCCCGACGGCGGCGGCCGGCCCGACGGCCGACGCGTCGGGAGAAGGAGTGACCGATGGCCCTCTACGTCTACGCCATCACCGCGCAGAGCCACCCCCTCGACCTGAAGGGACTGACCGGCGTCGGATACGACCCGTCTCCCGTACGCGCCGTCGCCGCCGGGTCGCTGTGCGCGGTGGTCAGCGACATCTCCGAGGAGATCCGGCCCAAGCGGCGTGACCTGCTGACGCACCAGGAGGTGCAGGAGCGGCTCATGCGGGACGGGCCCGTCCTGCCGCTGCAGTTCGGGTACACCGCCGCCGACGACTCGTCGGTGGAGGAGGTGCTCCGCAGGGACGCGGACGGCTATCTCGACACCCTCGAACGGCTCGACGGATGCGCCGAGTACCACCTGAGAGCGTCGCAGGACGAGGAGGTCCTCCTCCGTCAGATCCTCTGGGAGTCGCCCGAAGCCCGAGAGCTCAACGAGCGGATCCGGGCCGGGGATCAGGACCCCCAGCTGCCGCTGGCCCTCGGCCGGCTGGTCTCGGCACAGGTTCAGGGCAGGCAGGAGGCCCTGGCGTCCGGGCTGGTCGAGGCGCTTCTTCCCTTCGCGCGTGAGCACACGCTCCGGCCCGCGTCCGGACCCGACTTCCTCAACGTATCCCTGCTGATCCCGGACGACCGCAAGGACGAATTCCTGACGGCTCAGTCGAACATCGCCCGCGAGATCGACGGCGGCGTCGAGTGCCGGCTCAGCGGCCCTCTGCCACCGTACAGCTTCGTACAGTGACGGCCTCCGGGAACGTGTGGGACGCGATGCCGCAACAGGAAGGAGTGAGCGACACATGGGACTGCTGACACAGCTGCTGACCCTTCCGCTGGCCCCGGTGCGAGGTGTCGTCTGGGTCGCCGAGCGGGTGACGGAGAAGGCCGAGGAGGAGTACTACGACCCCGCTCCCATCTGGCGTGAGCTCGCGGAGCTGGAGAGCCGGCTCGTGAGCGGGGAGATCGATCAGGACACCTTCGACCAGCGCGAGGACGAACTGATCGACCGGCTGGAGGAGATCACCGCCTATCGGCAGCGGATGCCATGACCCGGAATCGAGGACGGTCACGTGTCTGAACCCCTACCCGACAGGTTCGGGTCCGTTCCCTCCCGCGCGGCACCGGCGCCGTACGGGCCGAGTTCGTCCGCCAATCTCGCGGACATCCTCGAACGCGTCCTCGACAAGGGCATCGTCATCGCCGGGGACATCCGCATCAACCTGCTCGACATCGAACTGCTCACGATCAAGCTGCGGATCGTGGTCGCGTCCGTGGACAAGGCGAAGGAGATGGGGATCGACTGGTGGGAGCACGACCCTTCCCTCTCGTCGAAGCACACGGGCGGCCCCCTGGCGGAGGAGAACCGGCGGCTCCGCGCGGAGTTGGAGGCGCTGCGGCGCGACTCGCTCGCCGCCGGCCGTGAGCCGTCCGACACCGATGCGGACGCGGACGCCAGGACGGAAGCCGACGAAGTGTTCGGAGCGGAGAGTCCCGCGCCCCGCCGCCGGGCACCCCGAGGACGTGAGGCATGAACGGCCGGGACGGACTCACCTACGTCTACGCCGTGGCCGCCGACACCCCGGCGCTGCGCGCTTCCCTCGACGGCGTCCAAGGGATCTCAGGAGTACCCGTGTTCCTCCTCGGCGGGCAGCGGCCGGGCGTGGACGCGGGCACCGTCCAGGGCGGCGGCCCTGATGCCGTCGCGTTCGTCGCCAGCCGTGTCCCGGCGGACGAGTTCGACGAACCGACCCTGAAAGAACGGTTCGAGGACCTGGAGTGGCTCGAGGGCGTCGCCCGGGCCCATCACGAGGTCGTCCAGGCCGTCGGCCGCCACGGCACCGTCCTCCCGCTGAGGATGGCCACGGTCTACCAGAACGACGAACGCGCCCGGCAGGCCCTCGCCGCCCAGCGCCAAGCGTTCGCCGAGCGACTCTCGCTGCTGCGCGGCAGCAGTGAGTTCGGAGTCAAGCTGTACGTCTGCCCCGCGGTGCCTCCGGAGGACGGTGGGAACCCCGCCGATTCCCCTGACGCATCGTCACTCAGCCCCGGGAAGGCCTATCTGCGCAGCCGCAGAGCCCAGCACCGCGCACGTGAGAACCGCTATGAGCCCGCCGAGCGCGCCGCCGCGCGGGTGGAGGAGCTGGCCTCCCGGTTCAGCACCCACCGCGTACGCCACCCGGCTCAACGAGGCGCACTGGCAGGCCCGGAGGAGAACGTCCTCAACGACGCCTATCTCGTCCCCGCCGACCAGGCCGACGAGTTCAGGAGCACGCTCGCCGGGGCGGTGGAGGACATAGACGGCGTACGCATGGAGGTGACCGGGCCATGGGCCCCGTACTCCTTCGCCATGCCGCCGCCACCCACGTACGAGTCCGCCACCTCCGAACATCCCTCCTCCGAACATCCCTCCTCCGAGACTGTCACCTCCGAACCGATCGCCTCCGAACCGCCGGCCGCGCAGCGGTCCGCCGAGAGGAACGGGCGCACACCATGACCGTCGCACGGTCCACCGAGTCCCTGCCCGGCCGCCAGGTCGCCCTGGTCGACCTGCTCGACAGGCTGCTCAGCGGGGGAGTGGTCCTCTCCGGAGACATCGTGCTGTCGATCGCCGACATCGACCTCGTCCGCATCTCGCTCAGGGCCCTCATCGTCTCCGTGGACGCGGAGTCGGACCCGTTCACGACGGTGGACCGGGGGCAGGCGTGACGAGCGACGGTCCGGCACGGAAGAAGCGCGAAGCCTCCCCGGACGCAGACGCGCGCCCCGACGCCTCCGCACCCCTGCGCGAGGTCGGCCCCGCCCTGAGCAACGCGTTCCGCCTCCTCCAGGCACCGCCCGCCCGGGCCGGCGAACCGCCGCGTCCCGCACGCCGGATCCGCGCCGACCGCGAGTCCGTGGAGGAGGACCTCCTCAAACTGGTCCTCACACTGGTGGAGTTGCTCCGCCAGCTCATCGAGAGGCAGGCGCTGCGCCGCGTCGACGCGGGAGATCTCACCGACGCACAGGAGGAGGAGCTGGGCGCCACGCTGATGGCCCTGCACGACGCCCTGGCGGACCTCTGCGCCGAACACGGCTACACGCTGGCCGACCTCAACCTGGACCTCGGCCCACTCGGCCCCCTGCTGCCGCCCCAGGACTGACAGGATCCGTCCCCGCCGGCCCCCGGCTCACCCGTCGGTGCGCGCCGGCTCTCCCCGCCTGTGCGGGCGGTCGGTGAGGAAGGGCGGCGGGCTCGGGCCGGCGGCGCCGTCAGGGAGGCCGGCGACTGACGGACGGGCCCGTCCACATCACCGCCGTTCGGAGCGGACGCGCACCCGGCCTCCGGGCTCACCCCAGTCCGGCCGGGAGCCGTTCGATCACCGACGCGAGGTCCGTGCCCGCCGGCAGCGTACCGAAGGCGAGGCCACGGTCGCCGGCCAGCCTCGAGGCGCAGAAGGCGTCCGCCACCGGTGCGGGGGCGTGTCGTACGAGCAGGGAGCCCTGGAGGACGAGGGCGAGGCGCTCCACCAGCCGCCGGGCGCGCAGCTCGGCGTCCTCCGGCCGGGCCAGCTCGCCGAGCACCTCCCGCCACGCCGCGTCGAGCCGGGCGTCGGCGCCCGCCGCCGCCTCCACCTCGGCGCGGAAGGCCTCCAGCGACTCCGGTTCGCGGAGCAGGGCGCGCAGTACGTCGAGGGCGTTGACGTTCCCCGAGCCCTCCCAGATGCCGTTGAGCGGAGCCTCGCGGTAGAGCCGGGGCATGCCCGAGGCCTCGTCGTAGCCGTTGCCGCCCAGGCACTCCAGGGCCTCGGCGACGGCCGCCGGCTGGCGCTTGCAGACCCAGTACTTGCCGACCGCGGTGGCCAGACGGAGGAACGCGCGCTCGCCCGCGTCACCGCGATGGGCACGGTCGGCCGCGCCCGCGACCCGCAGGGCCAGGGTGGTCGCGGCCTCCGACTCCAGGGCCAGATCCGCGAGGACGTTGCGCATCAGCGGCTGTTCGATGAGCCTGGCGCCGAACACCGAGCGGTGGCGGGCGTGGTGGGCGGCCTGGGCGAGGGCCGCGCGCGTGCCGGACGCCGAGCCGAGGATGCAGTCGAGCCGGGTCATGGTCACCATGTCGATGATGGTCCGCACTCCCTTGCCCTCCTCGCCGACCAGCCAGGCCACGGTGTCGTCGAACTCGGGCTCACTGCTGGCGTTGGAGCGGTTGCCGAGCTTGTCCTTGAGCCGCTGGATACGGAAGGTGTTGCGACCGCCGTCGGGCAGCACACGCGGGACGAGGAAGCAGGACAGCCCGCCCGGCGCCTGGGCGAGGACGAGGAACAGGTCGTTCATCGGGGCGCTGGTGAACCACTTGTGGCCCCGCAGCCGCCAGCTCCCGTCGGCCGTCGGCACCGCCGTCGTGGTGTTGGCCCGTACGTCGGTGCCGCCCTGCTTCTCGGTCATGCCCATTCCGGCCAGGAGGCCGCGCTTGGCGCCGGGAGCCCGCAGGACCGGGTCGTAGGCGCGGCTGGTCAGCAACGGCTCGTACTGCGCCGCGAGTTCGGGGGAGTGACGCAGGGCCGGCACCACGGCGTACGTCATCGACACCGGACAGCCGTGTCCCGCCTCTGCGGAGCTCCACACCATGAAGCCCGCGGCGCGCGCCACATGGACGCCGGGCCGTTCGTCGGCCCAGGGCGCGCCGGCCAGGCCCTCACCGATCGCGACGTCCATCAGGGAGTGGTACGACGGGTGAAAGTCGACCTCGTCGACGCGGTGGCCGTAGCGGTCGTGGGTGCGCAGTACCGGCTCGTACCGGTTGGCCTCCTCGGCCCATCGCTGGACCTCCTCGCTGCCGGCGCGACGGCCGATCCGGTGCAGATCGTCGACGTACCACGCGGCGCCCTCCCGCCGCACGCCCTCCAGCAGGACCGGGTCCTCCGCGACGTCGTGGCCGACCAGCGGAGGCGCCTGGTTCGTCACCTCGTGGGTGCGGGCGGTGGGGTTGCTGACCGGGCGCGCGTCGGCGGTGGTCGTCATGATGATCGAGTCCTTCGCAGTCGTCGGGAGGAGTGGCGGGGCGTCGGGACGGGCGGTGCGGTCGTCATCCGTGTGGGGCGGTCACGAGCCCGGTCAGCCGGCCTGGGCCCGCCCGGTGCCCAGGCAGCGCAGCGACATGGCGGTCAGCTCGGCGATGAGCCCTTCCGTGGAGTCCCCGTCGGAGGCGCCGAGCGGGTCGACCAGTACCTCGCCGATGGCGCCGGTCAGGGCGGCGGCGGTGACCTCCGCGTTCTGCGGCGGCAGTGCCCCCGAGGCCACCCCCTCGCTCACGACCTCGGCGAAGAGCGTCCGGTACCGGCGGCGGAACTCCAGGCGTTCGGCACCGACCGCGGGCTCGGCGGGCGCCGCGAGCAGGGCGTAGGCCAGGCCACGGCGTTCGAGCGACCGGCGGGCGAACACCTCGACGCCCCGGGCGATTCGCTCGACGGGGTCACCCGGGCTGCGCAGCACCTCGCCCAGCACCTCGACCTCACGCCCGGAGGCGCGCCGGAAGACCTCGACGGCAAGCGCCGCCTTGGACGGGAAGTGCTGGTAGACCGAGCCGGCCGCGATGCCGGCTGCGGCAGCGACGGCGTTCACCGACGCCTGCGCCCATCCCACGTCGGCCACGACGTCGGTGGCCTGCTGCACCAGATGCTCGCGAGCGCTGCTGAGGCGGGCCAGCTCGGCGGGGGTCTTCCGGTATGCCATGGAAGTAGTGAATCACCGTTCAGACCTTCACGCCAGACGTCCGTGCGTTGCCGGACCCTCGCCCCGCGTGGCCGGATTGGGTGATCATCCTCGTCGCCCGTAGGGTCAGGGCATGGTCGACGAGCGGGCGGGGCAGGGCGGCGGGCGAGGCCCGGGGCGGCCCCGGGAGGAGCGGGTCACCCGTGCGGTGCTGGACGCTGTCGTCGCGCTGGTGGCCGAGCAGGGCATGGGTGCGGTCACGATGGACGCGGTGGCCGCCCGGGCGGGGGTCAGCAAGCCGTCCATGTACCGGCGGTGGCCGACCAAACAGGACCTGGTCATCGCTGCCGCCGAGTCGAGGGTCGGCCCCTTGTCCGTTCCGGACATGGGGAGCTTCCGCGACGAGCTGCGGGCCGTGCTCACGGCGCGTCTGGAGGCGTACCGCGTTCCCGGGGTCGACCGGCTGCTGGCCGGCGTGATCGCTGCCGCGGCCGAAGTGGACGCCGAGCGCGGCCCCTACGGGGAGTACACGGCGCGCGTCACGGGGGAGATGCGGAACATCATCGAGCGGGGGATCGTGCGAGGCGACGTCCGGCACGGTATCGACGTGGACGCGGCGGTGACGCTGGTCGCCTCCTCGCTGGTGTTCCGGATGATCGCCGAGCAGCGGATGCCCGACGAGCGGCTGGTGGACTCGGTGGTGGACCTGATCGGCCGCGCCGTCGGCGCCACGCCCTGACCGGACTTCCCTGACCGGACTTCCCGGCCCGGGACTTCCCTGACCGGCCTTCCCGGCACCGGCCTGCCCGGCACCGGACTTTCGGGCGCTGGCCTTACTGGCACCGGGCTCCCGGGCGTTCACCCTGTGGTTCCTCCTGGGTCGACAGTTTCGTTACCGGCAGTTTTGAATTCGATGGCCGCAACCCCTTGCCGACGGCGTCGACGCATATCAATACTGCCGGTATCGAATTTCCGAGCCGTTCGGAGGGATCATGGACGCCGTCGTCGTCTCCCCCAAGCCCGTACTCGACAAGCCTCTGATGCACTACGGCACGCGTGTGCTGGACCGTGTGTCGCCCGGCACGCCGGAGAGCCGGTACGAGCTCCTCGGCATCACCCCGCTCACTCCGCACTTCGGCGCCGTGCTCGGCGGCGTCGACCTCACCCGGGGGATCGGCGAGGCTCTCGCCGAGGAGCTGCGGCGGGCGCTGCTGGAGTGGAAGGTGATCTTCTTCCGCGGCCAGACCGGCTTCACGGCCGAGCACCACCTCGCGCTGGCCGGCGTCTGGGGCCCGCCGGAGCCCAACCCGTTCTTCCCCGGCACCGAGCACGCCGGGGTCTCCCGCCTCGCCAAGGACGCCAAGTCCCAGGGGAACAAGAACATCTGGCACAGCGACCACTCCTTCATGGCCAATCCGGCCCTCGGTTCCGTGCTCCGCGCCATCGAGGTGCCGTCCGCCGGCGGCGACACGATGTGGGCGGACATGGGCGCCGCGTACGACAACCTCTCGGCAGAGCTCAAGGAGCGGATCGAGGGCCTCACCGCGGTCCACGACTGGGAGCCCAGCTGGGGCGCCCTGATGAACGACGCGCAGAAGGCGGCCTTCCGTGCGAACTGGCCGCAGGTCGAGCACCCGGTCGTCGTGCGCCACCCGCGCAGCGGCCGCCGGACGCTCTACGTCAACGAGCCCTTCACCACCCGCATCGTCGGCCTGTCGGACGCCGAGAGCCGTGAACTCGTCGACGAGCTGGTGCTGCAGGCTCGCATCCCCGAGTACCAGGTCCGCTTCCACTGGGAGGCCGACTCGATCGCCATCTGGGACAACATCGCCACCCAGCACTACGCGATCAACGACTACTACCCGCGCCGCCGGGTGATGGAGCGCATCGCGATCGAAGGCGTTCCCTTCTCCTGACCCTTATCCCGACCCGTCGCCTCACCGGTCCGGGGCCGACCGCGGGCCCCGGACCTCGGACCTCGGACCTCGGACCTCGGACCTCGGACCTCGGACCTCGGACCTCGGACCTCGGACCTCGGACCTCGGGCCTCGGGCCTCGGGCCCCGGACCGCGAGCCCCGTCGGCCTGCTCGTGCTCCATCCGCCTTCGCCGCTCTCCCCTCCCGCCCTCCCCGCCCGGCGACGACGCCGGCCGCACCCCCTCCGGAGGATCCGTGACCGCCGCTGACACCACGTCGAGGCAGCTCGGCGACGCGACGCCGGAAGACCGCCGCACCAGGTCCCGTGCCTGGACCGTCACCGGTCTCCTCGTCGTCTTCATGATGATCAACTTCGCGGACAAGTCCGTGCTGGGACTGGCGGCCGACGAGATACGCGCCGATCTGAGCCTCAGCGCCACCCAGTTCGGCCTCGCCAACAGCGCGTTCTTCCTGCTCTTCTCGGTCGCCGCCGTCGTGGTCGGCATGTACGCCGACAAGGTCCGGCCCGCCACCGTGATCCTGATCATGGCCCTGCTGTGGTCGGTGGCGCAGGTGCCGCCCGCGATCGGCGGCGGACTCGCCGTGCTGATCGGCTCCCGGATCATGCTCGGCGCCGCCGAGGGCCCGGCCTTCCCGGTCGCCCAGCACGCCACGTTCAGCTGGTTCCCCGATCACCGGCGCAATCTGCCCGGCGCCCTGGTCACCCTCGGCATCACCCTCGGCGTGATCACCGCGGCCCCCGGACTCACCTGGATCATCGACCACCACCACTGGCGCACGGCCCTGTGGGTACTTGCCGCCGTCGGGCTGCTCTGGGCGGTGGCCTGGTACTTCCTCGGCGGCACCGGAGCACACCGGACCGCCGACGCCCCGGCCGGTGATACCGCCACCCCCCTGGTCCCCGGCGCGCCCGTCCCCTACCGGCGCATCTTCTCCACCCCCACCTGGCTCGCCGTCACCGCCGCGTACTTCACCTGCTATTGGGGCGTCGCGCTGACGCTCGTCTGGCTGCCGTCCTACCTGCACAACGGACTCGGCTACTCCTCGGCCGAAGCCGGCCGGCTCGTGGTGCTCCCGTGGGTGATGGGCGCGGTCGTCCTCCTGACGCAGGCGGGCATCACCGGATGGCTGATGCGGCGCGGCGTCAGCACCCGGTGGGCACGCGGCGGTGTCGGCGGTGCGGCGCTCGGTCTGGGCGGGCTCGTCTGCCTCGGCGTGCCGCTCGCGGACGGTGCCGGCGCCAAGACCGCGCTGCTGGCCGTCGGACTCGGTCTGGCCGGTTCGTACGCCGCCGTCGCGGCCACCACCGTCTCCGAACTCGCCCCGCCCGCCCGCGCCAGTGGGGCCCTCGGAGTGATGAACGCCGTGGTCACCACGGCTGGTCTGGCGGCTCCCGCCATCGTCGGCGTCATGGTCGACAAGCAGGGCACGGACGGCTACCAGAACGCCGTCGTCATCACCGGCGCGATGCTGCTCGTCGGTGGGCTGCTCTCCGCCACCCTCGTCGACCCGTCCCGCGACCGGGCGCGGCTGCGCACCTGAGACCCACTTCCGGCAGCTCGCCCCCGCGCTCCCCCTCGATCAGGAGTTGAAGCCCCATGACCTCCGTCCCCGCCCTCGACACCGCCCACCTCGACCGTGCCGTCGCCGACCTGCGGGCAGGTGCCGAGACCTGGGCGGCCACCCCGATCGAGGAACGGACAGCGCTGCTGGAGCGCCTGCTCCCGCGGATCGCCGCCCGCGCCGCGGCGATGGTCGCGGACGCCGCCGGGGCCAAGGGCTTCGCTCCCGACTCCCCGTGGGCCGCCGAGGACTGGATCGGTGCCCCCTGGGCCCTCGCCCAGGGGGTGAGCGCCCAACTGCACGTCCTGCGCCGGATCGCATCCGGCAAGCCGCCCGTCGACCCGGGCGCCGTGCGCGAGCGCGGCGGGCGCGCCGTCGTGGACGTCTTCCCCGCCACCGGCTGGGACACCCTGCTCCAGAACGGGACCACGGCCCAGGTGTGGACCAGGCCCGGCACCACGGCGCGGCAGGTCCTCGACCGCGCCGCCGGGGAGTACCGCGGACGTGCCGGCCGCCCCGCCGTCGCGCTGGTCCTGGGCGCCGGGAACGTCGCGGCCATCACACCGCTCGACATCCTGTACAAGCTCTACGCCGAGGGACAGACCGTCCTCGCCAAGATGAACCCGGTCAACGACTACCTCCGCCCCCACTTCGCCCACGTCTTCGGCGAGTTCGTCGAACAGGGCTGGGTGCGCTTCGTCGACGGCGGGGCCGACGTCGGCGGGTACCTGGCCGCCCACGACCACGTCGACACCATCCACGTCACCGGAAGCGAGCGCACCCACGACGCCATCGTGTGGGGCACCGACGAGCAGGCCGCCGAGCGCCGCCGCTCCGACACACCCCTGAACGCCAAGCCTTTCAGCAGCGAACTCGGCGGTGTCACGCCGTGCATCGTGGTGCCCGGCGACTGGAGCGCCGCCGACTTCCGGTACCAGGCCGAACACATCGTCACCAGCAAGATGAACAACTCCGGCCACAACTGCGTCGCCAGCCAGATCCTGATCCTGCCCCGCGACTGGGAGGGCGGCGACCGGCTGCTCGGCGAGATCCGCCGGGTGCTGAGCGAGCTGCCGCCGCGCGCCGACTACTACCCGGGCGCGGAGAGCAGGCTGGACGCGGTCCTGGCCGCCCATCCGCGGGCCGAGGTGCTCGGCGACGGGACGTGCCGCGTGCTCGTACCCGACGTCACCGCCGAGGACGACGTCCTGCTCACCGACGAGGTCTTCGGGAGCGCGCTCGGCGTGGTCAGGCTGCGGGGCGCGACCCCGGAGGCGTTCCTCCGCGAGGCCGTCGACTTCGCCAACGACAGGCTGCCCGGCACCCTGGGCGCGACGCTCATCGTCCATCCCGCGACCGAGCGTGCCCACAGCGCGGCCGTCGACTCCGCCGTCGAGGAACTCCGCTACGGCACCGTCGGTGTCAACGCCTGGTGTGCGATCGGCTTCCTGCTCGGGTACACGCCCTGGGGGGCGTACCCCGGCCACACCCGGCAGGACATCGGCAGTGGCATCGGCTTCGTGCACAACGCGTTCCTGCTGGAGGACGTCGAGAAGACTGTGCTCCGCTCGCCGTTCGCACCCGCCCCTCGCGGCCTGTTCACCGGCTCGCCCTCACTGGCGCCGCGTCCGCCGTACTTCGTGACCCACCGCACCGCCCTGACGACCCTCGAACGGCTGACCCGCTTCACGGCGGCACCCTCCGTCGCCGGCCTCCCGGGCCTCTTCGCCTCCGCCCTGCGCGGCTGACCCCGCCACGACCGCCCGAACGCACCCGAAAGGCGCCCCATGAACCTCGCCGACATCCTGCTCCGCACCGCCGCGGAACACGGCCCCCGTACCGCCGTCGAGCTGGGCGACAGCGCCCTCACCTACGACGAACTCGCCACCGCCTCCGGCCGGGTCGCCGCGCTGCTCGCCGACCGCGGCGTCAACCCCGGTGACCGGGTCGGGGTGATGCTGCCCAACAGCCTCGACTTCCCCGTCCTGTACTACGGCATCCTGCGCGCTGGCGCCGTCGTCGTCCCGATGAATCCGCTCCTGAAGTCCCGGGAGATCGCCCACTACCTGCGGGACTCCGGGGCGGTGCTGCTGTTCGCCCACGAGATGTGCGCCGCCGAGGCGGCGCGTGGCGCCGAGGACACCGTGGCGAACGTGATGGAGCTCGCCGCCGGGACGCTCACCGACCTGCTCGCCGACTACGCGGAGCCGATCGGTCCGCGGCCCTGCGCCGACGACGACACCGCCGTACTGCTCTACACCTCCGGCACCACCGGCTCCCCGAAGGGCGCCGAACTCACCCACGCCAACGTGCTGCGCAACTCCGAGATCTCCGCGCGCTCGCTGTTCCGACTCACCTCCGACGACGTGATCCTCGGCTGTCTGCCGCTCTTCCACACCTTCGGCCAGACCTGTGCCATGAACACCGCGGTCACCGCCGGCGCGCGGCTGACCCTGACGGCCCGCTTCGACCCGGCCGACGTGCTGCGGACCGTCCAGGACCGGGGCGCCACCATCTTCGCCGGGGTGCCCACGATGTACGCCGCACTGCTCGCGGCCCGTACGGCGCAGACCGAGGCGTACGACACCTCCACCCTGCGCCTCTGCGTGTCCGGCGGCGCTTCCCTGCCCGTCGAGGTGCTGCACGGGTTCGAGAAGGCCTTCGACGTGCCCGTCCTTGAAGGCTTCGGAATGTCCGAGACCTCGCCCGTCGCCTGCTTCAACCACCTCGACCGCCCGCGCAAGCCCGGCTCGGTGGGCACTCCGATCGAGGGTGTCGAGCTGCGCCTGACCGACGTCCGCGACGGTGTCGGGGAGCTGTGCGTGCGCGGCCACAACGTGATGAAGGGCTACCTGGGCCGCCCGGAGGCGACGGCCGAGGCGCTCCAGGACGGCTGGCTGCGCACCGGCGACCTCGCGCGCGTCGACGAGGACGGCTACTACTACATCGTCGACCGGAAGAAGGACCTCATCATCCGCGGCGGCTTCAACGTCTACCCGCGCGAGGTGGAAGAGGTGTTGTACGAGCACCCCGCCGTGGCCGAGGCGGCGGTCGTCGGCGTGCCCCATCCGACCCTCGGCGAGGAGGTCGCGGCCGCCGTCACGCCACGCCCCGGGGCGGACGTGACCGTCGACGAGCTGCGCGAGTTCGTACGGGAGCGGGTGGCGCCGTACAAGTACCCGCGGGAGATCCGGCTGGTGGAGGCGCTGCCGAAGGGTGCCACCGGAAAGATCCTCAAGAGGGAGATCACCTTCGGTGACGCGTGAGCCGTGACGGTGCGGGTGTGGGTGCGGGTGCCGGTGCGCGTGCGGGGAAACGCTGCGTCAGGTAAAGCTGAGAATTGTTCACTTTCCATTGACAGGTCGGAGCTCGGGGCCCGAAAGTGCCGTGTGCGACCAGCACCCCGGCGATCGAAGCGAGTCCCCATGACAGCGCCCGTACCCGCGTTCCCGCCCGGCTTCCTCTGGGGAGTCTCCGCCTCCGCCTTCCAGATCGAAGGCTCCCTCACCGCCGACGGCAGGGGCCCCTCCTCCTGGGACGCCTTCACCGGAGAGCGGGGACGCGTCAAGGACGGCTCGCACGCGGGGGTGGCCACCGACCACTACAGGCGCTACCGCGAGGACGTGGCGCTGATGGCCGGACTCGGCGTCGACGCCTACCGGTTCTCGGTCTCCTGGTCCCGCGTCCTGCCCGACGGCCAGGGGCGGGTCAATGACAAGGGGCTCGACTTCTACGACCGGCTCGTCGACGAGCTCTGCGCCTCCGGGATCGCCCCGGTGCCCACGCTCTTCCACTGGGACACCCCGCTCGCCCTGGAGGAGGGCGGCGGCTGGCTCGACCGCGACACCGCCGAACGGTTCGCGTCGTACGCCTCGGTGGTCGCGGAGCGGCTCGCCGACCGTGTGCCCATGTGGATCACGATCAACGAGCCCGCCGAGGTCACGCTGCTCGGCTACGGCCTCGGCGAGCACGCCCCGGGCCGGCGACTCGTCTTCGACGCCCTGCCCGCGGCCCACCACCAGCTCCTGGCCCACGGCCTGGGTGTACAGGCCCTGCGCGCCGCGGGCGCCCGCCGGATCGGCGTCGCCGTCTCCCACAGTCCGGTCTGGACCGCCGGGGACAGCGACGCCGACCGGGAGGCCGCCGCGCTGTACGACACCCTCACGAACCGCCTCTTCGCCGACCCCCTCCTCACCGGCGCCTACCCGGACGAGGGCCTGGCCGCGCTCCTCCCCGGCCCGGTGGCCGAGGACCTGAAGACGATCTCGACGCCCCTGGACTGGTACGGCGTCAACTACTACAACCCGATGCTCGTCGGCGCCCCGCGGCCGGCCACCGACGCCTCCTCGTCCTCTTCCTCCTTCGGCGGTATCGACATACCGGCGGACCTCCCCTTCGACATCCGGCAGATCGAAGGCCGCGAACTCACCGACTTCGGCTGGCCGGTGGTCCCGGACGGACTGCGCGAACTGCTGGCCACCCTGCGCGAGCGCTACGGCGACCGGCTGCCGCCCGTGTACATCACCGAGAACGGCTGCTCGTACGGTGACGGGCCGGACCCCGAGACCGGCAGGATCGACGACGCCCGCCGGATCGCCTACCACGACGGTCATCTGCGGGCACTCCACGAGGCGATGGCGGAGGGCGCCGACGTCCGCGGCTACTTCATCTGGTCGATCCTCGACAACTTCGAGTGGGCGGAGGGGTACCGGCAGCGGTTCGGGCTCGTCCACGTCGACTACGAGACGCTGGCGCGGACGCCCAAGGAGTCGTACGCCTGGTACCGCGACCTCATCAAGAGCGGCAGATGACCGCCGAGGGGACGGCGGAGGAAGGCACCTCGGCCGAGCCCGCGCAGCCGACCGCCAGGCCCGCCACGCCCGGCAGCCCGGTCGGCGGGCGGTGGGTGAGCGCGCTGTCCCTCGCCAACCTCGGGGTCTGGGTGGGCTGGTTCGGCCCTCTGCAACTGCTCCTGGCCCGCCAGGCCGAGCACCTCACACCCGATCACAAGGCCTCCACCCTCGCCCTGGTGACGGGGGTCGGAGCTGCCGTGTCGATGGTCGCCAACCCGGTCTTCGGCGCGCTCTCCGACCGGACGTCCGCGTCCGTCGGCCGACGCATCCCCTGGGTGGCCGGCGGGGTGGCGGGCGGGGCGGCCGGGCTGCTCGTCCTCGCCGGGGCGCAGAGCGTCGCGACCGTGATCGCGGGCTGGTGCCTGGTCCAACTCGCCCTCAACGCGGCCTTCGCCGCTCTCACGGCCGCCGTCCCCGACCAGGTGCCCCAGCGGCAGCGCGGTCTGGTCGGCGGATGGCTCGGCGTCTCCCAGGTCGGCGGAATCCTGGCGGGAACGGTGCTGGCCACGGTCGCGGGCGGTGTCACGGCCGGATATCTGGCCTGCGCGGTCTTCTCGGTGCTCGCGGCCCTTCCGTACGTACTGATGCGGCGCGACACCCCGCTCCGCGCCGCGGACCGGCCGGTCTTCCGGTGGCGGACGTTCCTCGGCGGCTTCTGGATCGACCCGAGGCGCCATCCCGACTTCGGCTGGGCCTGGCTCACCCGGTTCCTGATGAACCTCTCGTACTCCATCAGCACGATGTACCTGCTCTACTACCTGACCGACGCCGTGCGCTACGAGGGGGACGCGGACAACGGCGTACTGATCCTCACGGCGCTCAACGCGCTCACCCTGCTCTCCACGGTCGTGATCAGCGGCATCCGGTCGGACCGCAGCGGCCGGCGGAAGCCGTACGTGATCTGGTCGGGTCTGGTCATCTCCGCGGCCACCCTGCTGCTCGCCGTCTGGCAGACCTGGACCGGCGCAGTCGTGGCGTCGCTCGTGCTCGGTCTCGGCTTCGGCGTCTACACGGCCGTGGACTTCGCCCTGCTCACCGACGTGCTGCCGACGGCGGAGGACCGGGGGAAGGACCTGGGCGTCATCAACATCGCCAATGCGCTGCCCCAGGTGCTGGCCCCCGTGATCGCCGCCCCGGTCGTCACCCACGCCGGCGGGTACACGGCCCTGTACGCGCTCGCGGGCGCCCTGGCCCTCGCGGGATCGGTCCTGGTGCGCCGCATCCGCTCGGTCGCCTGACACGGACGGGTCGTCAGGGGGCGTACTGCCCGCCGATGCCCTGGAAGTCGGGCTGCTGTGCGAGCGCCCGGCGGGCCGGATCGGTGAACTCGCGTTCGACCGACTCCTGCAGCATGCTCAACTGCGCGCGCAACGCGGGGTGTTGTCCCGCCGGCAGCGAGTCGAGCAGCTCGTCGAGCATGGCCCGGAGCCTGCGACAGATCTGTACGGACGAGCCTCCGTAGTCGAGGATCTCGCAGACGGCGAGCTGGACGTAGTTGTCCCAGTCGCGCCCCGGCAGCACGAGCCGCGCGTCGCCCCTGCCGTCGGCCAGGACATAGCGACCGGGGAGATGCGTCCTGCCCACCGTGTGGAGCAACCACTCGACGTAGTTGATCACCTGTACGGCGGTCGTCGGGTCGTTCACCGCCGGGGAGAGCGCGCGGATGGCGATGTCGACGAGGATCCGCAGAGCGAACGCGGGGTCCTGTTCGATGGTGCGCTCGGGCCCGAGGGCGATCAGACCGGCCACCCGCTCCGGATCGGGTTCCGACCTGCCACCGTGGACCTCGACGAGCACCGAGCCGGGCGGAACGAAGTCTCCGACCAGCCGGGTCACGACGAAGACGCAGTCGTGGCGCGCCGCCTCCGCGACCAGACCGGGCACGTCGATAGCCTGGATCGCGCCTCCCCGTGCACTACGCAGGCGCATCACCGGAGGGCCGGACGGTACGGATTCGGCCTCCCGGGGCGCGGCTCCCCGGATCGCGGCAACGCCTCTGGTGAAGACGGCCTCTCCCATGTGCGCCACGAGCTCGGCGATGGCGACGGGCCGCAGACTGTGGGTGAACCGGTTGAGGTAGACGAGCAGCAGCACGAGACTGACGGCCACGGCCGCGCCGGCCAGCGTCACGCCGAGGTCGGGAACCGAGTCGGATTCGATGCTGCGCAGCAGGGAGAAGGCGAACGCGAACGTCCCCGTGAAGGTCGCCAGGACCGCCTTCTGCAGCCGGTCCCGGTACCAGAGGCGCATGTACCGGGGAGAGAGGGTTCCGGTGGCCTGCTGCACCACGAGCACGCCGATCGTGACGACGAACCCGAGCAGCGCCACCATCGCGCCCACGATGGCGGAGAGCACCCCGCTCGCGGTCGTGGCGGAGTAGTGCCAGCCGCTGGGCGGCCAATCGGTCCGGTCGGCGGCAAGGGCGAGCTCGGCGAGAAGGACGCCGAGGACGAGACCGAGCATCGGCACGATCCACAGGCTTGCCTTGACGTACTGCCGCAGCCTGAATCTGGCAGCCCAGGACGTCATGACACTCACGCCACGCCCCCTTCGCGGGAGGATTCAGGTGCGCTCGCGGCACACACGACGGACGGTTCCCGCGCCACGGGACCGCCCTCACCTCACGGTAGGGCGATTCCCGCCCCCGCGCAGCGGCAGCACCGATGCCACCCACCCCGTACGGCCCCGTGCCGGCGCCGAGGCCTGTCCGTCCTGGCCAGGACGGACAGGCCTCGGCACCCTAAGCTGATCGAGTGGCGCCCGGCTCACTCCGGCCGTGGCGTGGTGGTGCCCCGAGTGTGGTCGACCGGGGCTGAAAGGGGTCTCCGATGGACGACTATCCCCTGATCGAGGACCACGGCCTGATCGGCGACCTGCAGACGGCGGCCCTCGTGACGACCGACGCGACGATCGACTGGTTCTGCTGCCCGCGCTTCGACTCGCCCAGCGTCTTCGGCGCGCTGCTCGACCGGAGCAAGGGGGGCCACTTCACCGTGCGGCCGGCCGCCGGCACGTACACCACCAAACAGCTCTACCACCCGGACACCGCCGTTCTGGTGACCCGGTTCATGACCGAGGCAGGCGCGGGAGAGGTCGTCGACTTCATGCCGGTGACCGGAACGACCGCGACCGACCGGCACCGTCTCGTCCGCATGCTGCGCTGTGTGCGCGGCAGCATGACGTTCGAGGGGGAGATCGCCCCGCGCTTCGACTACGGCCGCAAGCCCCACGAGCTGCACCTCACGGAGCACGGGGCGGTGTTCACCTCCGAGGACCTGGACCTCGCCCTGCACGCCGTGCGTGAGCCGCAGGACGAACGGCTGCTGAACATCCTCTCGGCCGACGAGAACGACGTGCGCTTCTCCCTGACCCTCCAGGCGGGGCAGCAACGCGGCCTGATCATGGAATCCTCGCCCGCAGGGCCCCCGCAGGAGGTCCGCGTCGAGGAGTTCGAGCGCCTCTTCCACGAGACGGTCCGCTACTGGCGATCCTGGCTGGGGCAGTCCACCTACTCCGGACGCTGGCGGGAGGCGGTGGAGCGCTCGGCCGTGACGCTGAAGCTCATGACGTACGCGCCGACCGGCGCCCTCGTCGCGGCCCCGACGGCGGGACTCCCCGAGCAGCTGGGCGGAGAGCGCAACTGGGACTACCGGTTCACCTGGATCCGCGACGCCTCGTTCTCCGTGTACGCCCTGCTGGGCCTGGGATTCAAGGAGGAGGCGTCCGCCTTCATCAACTGGCTGCACGACCGGGTCAAGGAGAAGGTCGGCCGGACGAACGGCTCCGGCCCGCTGAACATCATGTACCGGGTCGACGGCTCCGCCGACCTGGTCGAGGAGACCCTCGACCACTGGGAGGGGTACCGCGGCTCGGCCCCGGTCCGCATCGGCAACGGCGCCGCGACCCAGCTCCAGCTGGACATCTACGGCGAGGCGCTCGACAGCATCTACTTCGCGCACGAACACGGCATGCATCTCGACCACGGGGGCTGGAAGGCGCTGCACACCCTGCTCGACTGGCTGGTCGACCACTGGGACCAGCCCGGCGAAGGACTCTGGGAGACACGTGGCGGCCGGAAGGACTTCACCTACGGTCGCGTGATGTCCTGGGTGGCCTTCGACCGCGCCCTGCGGATGGCCCACGACGACGGCCGTCCCGCGGCCGGCGGACGCTGGGTGGAGGCGCGGGACGCGATCTACCGTCAGGTGTTCGACCGGGGGTGGGATCCCACGAAGCAGGCCTTCGTACAGCACTACGGCGACGACGTGCTCGACTCGGCGCTGCTGCGCATGCCGACGGTCGGCTTCCTCACACCGGGCGACCCGATGTGGAAGACCAGTCTGGACGCGATGGAGAGAGAACTGGTCAGCGACAGCCTCGTCTACCGCTACAACCCCGAGGCGTCCCCCGACGGGCTGCGCGGCTCCGAGGGAACCTTCTCCCTGTGCACGTTCATGTACGTCGACGCCCTGGCACGGGCCGGACGCACCGACATGGCCCGCCTGGTGCTGGAGAAGATGCTCACGTACGCCAACCATCTGGGTCTGTACTCCGAGGAGATCGACCTGACGGGACGCCAACTGGGCAACTTCCCGCAGGCCTTCACTCATCTGGCGCTGATCGACGCGGCGATCACGCTGGACTCGATTCTCCGGGAGGAACGGCGTGACGAGGCGTAGCCCGCCGAGCCGACGCCCGAGTCCTCAGAGCGGGGGAGTGGTCGCCGCGGCCGGTGCGGGCCCGAGGAGGACGAGCGTGTCCCCTGCCTGAGGGGCGCTCTTCCGCGTCTCCGTGACCGGGTCCAGCTGGTGGTCGGCCCGCACCACGAAGAGCGTGTCATGCTCCGGGGGCAGGGGGGCGGCGGCCGGGTGTACGACGAACCGGGCGCCCCGCGCGTAACGCTCCGCGAGCACGTGGCGGACCAGGGGGCGGCCGAAGAGGATGTCGCCGCCGGTGTACGGAGCGACCACGCCGTGGCTGTCCGGCGGCGGCCCCACCCGGTAGACGGGCCCGTCGACGTTGTCCTGCATCACGATCGAGGCGAGCGCGTTGAAGTCGTCGTCGTCGGTCGCCAGGAAGACGGCCGTCACACCCTCCAGACGCGCCCCGGGGTTGATGGCCGTCGCCAGCAGGTCGCCCTTGGCCAGGCCGAGACCCGCCGCCTTGATCCGCTTCCGCTGCTCGTCGACGCCCGCCCACATCAGCATGTCGAGGCCGGCGGAGCGCAGGGCCTTGCCCAGCTCGACCACCCAGGGCTCGCCGCCCACCAGGAGGACGCGCGTGCCCGTCGTCTTGACGACGCCCAGCCGTCTGGCCACCGGGGCCGCCGTCAGTGCGTAGAGGAGAACCGTGCCCACGATCACCAGGAACGTGACGGGAAGGATCTTCGCCGCCCCCGACACCCCCCGCTCGACCAGACCGGCGGAGAAGGTGGAAGCCGTCGCCGCCGCGACGATGCCGCGTGGGTCCATCCATCCGACGAAGGCCCGCTCCCCCCGGGAGAGATCGGTACGTGCCGCGGCGCCGAAGGCCACGACCGGCCGGACCACCAGGACGAGGATCGCGATCAGGCCGAGCGCGGGAAGGAGCACCGGCACCAGGGACGCCGGGGTGACCGTCGCGGAGATGGAGATGAAGAGAAGCCCGATGATGAGCTGGACCAGGGTCTCGAAGAAGGGCCGGCGCGCGGGCATGTCGAAGCCGCGCATGTTGGCCACGGCAAGTCCCGTCACGATCGCGGCGATGAGTCCCGTGTCGTCCCGTACGACATCGCAGACCGCCGACACGCCGATGACGACGGCGAGTTGCGCCAGCGTCCCCAGGGTCTCCCCGAGCCGGAGGGTGCGCAGGGCGAACCACAACAGCGCGGTGCCCACGACCCCGCCCGCCAGTCCGACGGCGAGGCTGATCAGGAACTGACCCAGCTGGTAGCCCCGGCCGATGTCGACCTGGTGCGAGGAGGCGACCGCGTGGAAGGTGAGGGCGCCGAGGATCGCGCCGATCGGGTCGGTCAGCGTCCCTTCCCAGATGAGGATGCGCCGCACCTTGTCGCTCGGCCGCACGAAGTCGAGGATCGGCCCCACGACGGTGGGGCCCGAGACGACGAGGATCATGCCGAGCATCGCGGCCACGCGCAGCGGCATGGCGAACATCGCCGGTGCCACCGCCGAGACGACGAGGAAGGTGAGCAGGAGGCCGTACACGAGCAGCCTGCCCACGATCCCGCGGGTGTGGTGGGCGAGTTTGCGCAGGTCGAGCCCCAGGCCGGCGTCGTAGAGGATCACCGCGACGGCCAACGACACCAGGGCCGAGAAGTCCTGTCCCAGCAACTTGTCCGGGTGGACGAGGTCCGTCATAGCACCGGCGGCGAAGCCGACGGGAAGCAGGATGATCAGGGCCGGGACGCGCAGCTTGCTCGCCAGGATCTGCGAACCGGTGGCGAGCACCACCGTCAGGGCGAGCCCGATGAGGATCTCGTCGTCGGTCACGGCTGCTTCCTTCCGGCGGAGTCCGGGCGCGAGGGGGTGTCCAGGACGAGCACAGGCGGGCGGTCAACTGTCGGGTGCCGCGCCGTCACCGGCCGTCCGGCCTCGCCCGCGCAGCTCGGAGTCGGTGAGCTCCTCCAGCTCGCCGTGCGAGTCGAGCCAGTAGAGGAGGACGACGGCCGGCACGACGACCACCAGCGCCACCAGGGTGACGATCGCCAGCCACGTCAGCGTGGACGGTGAGCCCGCTGCGTCGGCCACGGTCAGCGAGGTGGGGAGCAGGTAGGGGCGCTGGGCCATGCCCCAGGCGATGATGGCGGACGCGACGACGCCGACAGCCGTGACGCGCACCCACGTTCCGGCCGCCCGCCACAGCAGCCAGGCGGTGGCGAGGGCGGCCACCCCGGCGAAGATGACGAACAGGAGTCCCAGGCCACGGGTGAGGCCATGCCAGATGTAGGGGGCGTCCTCATGGGTGACCCAACCGGTGACCACCGCCAGGACGGTGAGCACGGCGAGGCTGCCGAGCGCCCGCCGCCTGAAGTAGCCGACCAGGTCGGGGGCGTCGAACCTGCGGGCATCGCCCATGAGGAAGACCGCCCCGAGGAACGCGGTGGTCGCGATCGCGACCAGTCCGAAGACGAGCGAGGTGGGGCTCGTCCAGACGTCCGCCGAGGCCTCCGTGCCGGGAGAGACGCGTTCCGACGCGATCCCGCCGACGGCGGCGCCGAGGAAGAACGGGGTGACGAGCGAGGCCACCGCGAACACGGCACCGTACAGACGCCGCCCGGCGAGCCGCCGGGTGGGCTTGCGCAGGGCGAAGCCGGCGCCCCGCAGGACCATGCCGACGACGGCCAGCGCCAGCGGGAGCCACATCGCGGAGAACACGGTCTGGAACAGGACGGGGAAGCCGGTCCACATGATGACCAGGACGAAGATCAGCCAGACGTTGTTCACCTCCCACACGGGAGCCATGGCGTGGTCGATGAGCCAGCGGGGGCGCCGGCCGCGGTCCGTCCCTCCGGCCGTCAGGTCCCAGAAGCCGGCCCCGTAGTCGGTGCCGCCCGCACAGGCGTACGCGGTGACGGCCAGCAGCAGCACCACGGCGATGAGGTCGGCGGTCACGGGCCGTCACCCCCGGACCGGCCCGCTCCCGGGCCGCCGGCGGTCACGTCGTCCGCGGGAAGCGAGGCCCGCGGTCCGTAGGGGATGTCTGCCTCCGGCGTGGGGGTACCCCCCGCGGCCTGCTCCGCGTCGGCGAGCCGCCAGCGCGTGCGCATCTTCAGCAGGACGACGAGGAACGAGCCGAAGAGGAAGACGTACACCACCATCACCACCCCGAGCATGATCCACAGGGTGGTGGAGCGCGTCGAGGTCACGGCCTCGGCGACCCGCATGTTCTGGTAGACGATCCAGGGCTGGCGCCCCACCTCGGTGGCGATCCAGCCGCACTCGACGGCCACGACCGAGCCGACGCCGGCACAGGCCGCGGCGCGGTAGAACCACGGCGAGGCCGGCAGACGGCGGTGCCGCAGCCAGACGAACCCGTACCAGAGGGCGAGCAGCACCAGCACGGAACCGATCAGGACCATGAGGTCGAACGCCCAGTGGGCGATGGTCGCCTGCGTCGCCGTGGGCCGCTGGTCCGCCGGGACGGAGGTCAGCCCCACCACCTCGGTGTTCGGGCTGAATCCGGCAAGCACGGAGTCGAGCAGCGGGATCTTGATGCCTCCCGAGACCGTGCCGTCCTCCTGCAGTCTCCCGAAGAGGTACTCGGGCACTCGGGTGTCGGTCTTCCAGACGATCTCCAGCGCGGCGAACTTCACCGGCTGCTTGTGGAACACCGACCGGGCGATGGAGTCGCCGAGGACGAACTGCACCGGCGCGGCGACGGCGGCGATGGTGAACGGAACGGCGAAGCCGAGCCGGTGGTAGCGGTCCCGGCGGCCACGCAGCCAGCCCATGGCGTAGACACCGGACACCATGAAACCCGCGGTGAGCACCATCGCCACGACGAAGTGCCAGTACTGCGGGCCGAACATCGGCGTGAAGATCGCCTTCCAGACGTCCACGTCGACCGGGTTGCCCTCGGAGTCGAGCGAGAAGCCCTGGGGCGTGTTCATCCAGGAGTTGGCGGCCAGGATGCCGAAGGCCCCGAGCAGGGCGGCGAACGGCAGGGGGAGTCCCAGGAGGAAGTGCGTACGCGGCTTCAGCCGGCGCCATCCGTACAGGTAGATGGCGATCAGCACGGCCTCCAGGAAGAAGGCCCACGCCTCGACGCCGAATCCGACACCGAAGACGTCACCCCACCGTCCCATCAGGCCCGGCCACAACAGCCCGAACTCGAACGACAGCACCGTGCCGGTGACGATGCCCAGCGCGAACTGCACCGCCATGACGGCCGACCACCGCCGTGCCAGGAGCAGCGCCGTGGCGTCGTTGCGGCGCAGCCCCCGGTAGTGCATGACCAGGGTGATGAAGGGGAAGGCCACGCCGAGCGGAACCAGGATGATGTGGGAGGCCAGTGTGAAGGCCATGAGTTCCCTGGCCGGCAGGAGTTGGGCCGGGGCCTCCGCCAGCAGGTGGAGAGAGGTGGGCATACGTGCCTTCGCCGTTCGTGGATGTGAAGTGCCGGGAGCGGGTCATCCGCCGGTGGCGAAGCCGGGGAAGAGGGTCATGCCTCCGTCCACGTAGAGCGTGGTCCCCACCACGTAGTCCATGAGGTCGGAGGCGAGCGCGACGACGGCGTTGGCGATGTCGTCGGGGTCGCCGATCCGGTCGTACGGGATGAGCCTCAGCAGGTCCTTCCGCGCCTCGGGCGTCTCCCAGGCCGCGCGGTTGATCGGCGTCTTGATCGCCCCCGGGGCGACCGCGTTGACGCGGATCTTCTCCGGCGCCAGCTCCTGGGCGAGTGTCTGCATCATCATCTGCACGCCGCCCTTGGAGGACGCGTAGTTCACGTGACCGGCCCAGGGGATGACCTGGTGCACCGAACTCATGCAGATGATCTTTCCGGCGGCGAGGGACACCTCGGGGACCACACCGCGGCGCCGGAACTCCTTGACGGCCTCCCGCGCGCAGAGGAACTGGCCGGTCAGGTTGACGTCGAGGACCTTCTGCCACTGGGCCATGGTCATGTCCGTGAGCCGGGCGTCCCGCTGCAGTCCCGCGTTGGCCACCAGCACGTCGATGGTGCCGAACTCCTCGACCATCCGGTCCATCATGGCGACGACCTGGCCCTCGTCGGACACGTCCGCCTCGTACGCCGCCGAGCGCACCCCGAGCGAGGCGATCTCCGCGGCGACCTCCTCGGCCGCCTCGCGGCCCGCCACGTAGTTCACGACGACATCGGCGCCGGCTCGTCCCAGACCGATCGCCGTGGCCTTGCCGATGCCCGAATTGGCACCGGTGACCAGAGCCTTCTGGCCCTGCAGCAAACGCGCCGGGATCACACTCTGCGGTTGTTCCCCAGTGGAGTCCATGCCGTCCTGCCTCCTCGCCGCGCGGATGTGCCGCCCGGCGTCGACCCGGCCGGGCTGCACCACGCAACCACCCGAGGGAGCGGCGGGCATGTCCTCGGAATCGCCCTTAGGCCGTTGGGTCCACCTTCTTCGTCCGGACGGACCAGCGGCCGGGGGCCGCTCAGCCCAGCCGGGCCAGGAGGTGTTCGCCGACGCGGAGGGCGTTGGCGATGGCCGTCAGGGACGGGTTGACCGCGCCGATGCTCGGGAAGAAGCTCGTGTCGACGACGTACAGGTTGTCGAGATCGTGGGCCTTGCAGTTCACGTCCAGCGCGGAGGCGGCGGGATCGCTGCCGAAGCGCACGGTGCCCGCCTGGTGCGCCGTCGCTCCGATCGGCATGCCCTTGTGCAGGTAGATGCTGTGCGACAGCAGCCGGTGCTCGTGCATGCCCAAGTGGCCCAGCATTCCCTGGAGTTTGTGCCGCAGACGCTTCAGACCTTCGATGTTGTTCGTCTCGTCGAGGGCGAGCCGGATACGGCCGTCGCCGTCGAGGGTGACCCGGTTGTCCGCGAGCGGCAGATCCTCACCGCAGAGCCAGAAGTCGACGGCGTGATGGGCCAGTACCTCGAACGGCATGTCGGGTGACACGGCTCCGGCCCACCGCGGAGCCTCGCCGTGGATCTGCTCGGCGTCCGACTTTCCCAGCATCTGGATGCCGCCCAGCGGGAAGTCCCAGTCGTCCGCGCCGAAGTACCAGTCGTGCAGGGCCAGGGTCTTCTGGAACACTGTGTCGTTCGGTTCCTTCGACACCGCCATCAGGGCCAGGTTGTTGTGCCGCATGTAGAACCGGCCGATGACGTCCGAGCTGTTAGCGAGGCCACGGGGATGGTGCTCGTTCGCCGAGGCGAGCAGCAGCGCCGCGGAGTTGACCGCCCCGCAGGAGACGACGACCACGTCCGCGGTGAACCGGACCTCCGAACCGTCGGGCAGCCGGCCGACGACCGCGCTGACACGGCGCCCGCCGTCGTCGGTCTCCAGGCGCACCACCTGCGTATGCGTGACCAGCTCGACGTTGGGGTGCTCCAGCGCCGGCTCGACGCAGATGACCTCGGCGTCCGACTTGCCGCGCACCAGGCACGGGAAGCCGTCGACCCGGTCGCACCGGATGCAGACACTGGAGTGGGCGGGCCGGCCCCCGTTCTCCTGGGTCAGATTGACGCCGATCGGCAGGTGGAACGGGTGCAGGCCACGCTTCTCGAGGTCGTCGCTCAGCTGCTGGATGCGCGGTTCGTGCTCCACGGGCGGATGGGCGTACTGCGCGCTGACGGGGCCTTCGCCCGGGTCCTCGCCGTGCCGCCCGTGGACCAGGTACAGGTGTTCGGCCTGCGTGTAGTACGGCTCCAGATCCTCGTACCGGATCGGCCAGGCGGGTGAGATCCCTCCGTGATGACGCAGTTCGCCGAAGTCCTCGGGCCGCAGCCGGAAGAGGGCTGCCCCGTAGAACTTGGTGTTGCCCCCGACGTAGTAGTTGACCTCGGGCGGGAACTCGGTGCCGTCCTTGTCGAGCCAGAACTCCGGGGCCCGGTACTTGCCCTTGACGAACACGGCGGTCGAGTCCCAGTTGTCCCGCTCGCGCGGAAGGTGGCCACCGCGTTCGACGAGGAGGACGCGTTTGCCCGAGGGCGCCAGGCGATGGGCCAGAGTCCCTCCGCCGGCACCGGTGCCGATGATGATGACGTCGTAGTGAGGGGCGTCGCCCACGGCGACCACCGTCCTTGGGATCACGGCCCCGACCTGGTGTCGGGCACCTCGCGCCCCCGCCGGCCGGGAGGCCGGCGGTCCCACCTCCCTCGAACGTATCCGGCCCACTCGGGGACGGCGACCGGAGCGCGGAGTCCTCTGCGGGCCCCCCGACCTGCCCTCACAGCACGGCGATCGGGTTCACCGGCGACCCCGTCGCCCCGGTCAGCCGCAGGGGCGCGACCACGCACAGGAAGCTCCAGCGCCCGGCCTCCGCGCAGGCCGGGGCGAGGTCCTCGAACCGCAGATAGTCCATGAGGTGGATGCCCATGGCGTGGATGGCGAGCACGTGGACGGGAAAGGCGACGTCGCTCACCGCGCTGGGCGCCGTGTCGTTGTTGCCGTCTCCGCCCAGGGCCGTGACCTCGCGCTCGGCCAGGAACTCCACGGCCGTCGGGTGAAGGCCCACCCGCGCCCCGGCCGCCTTCCAGGGCCCCAGTTCGGTCCGCCGGAGGCGGTGCCCCACCCTCACGAACAGCAGGTCGCCAGGCCCGACGCGGACCCCCTGCGCGGCCTCCGCCGCCGTCAGATCGCCCGAGGTGACATGGTCGCCCGGTTCCAGCCACGGCACACCGCGCAGCCGCGGGATGTCCAGCAGGACGCCGCGTCCCACGATGCCGTTCCCGAGCCGGTCGACGGAGAGCATGCGGGCGCCCTCGGCCGTCACCGTGCTCGCCGGCACACCGCCGTACAGCTCCCCGTCGAACAGGACATGGCAGAGGGCGTCGAGATGGCTGTCCGCGTCGCCGTGCACGTTCATCGAGAAACGGTCCGTGGCGAAGTACAGTCCGTCCGCGCCGATGTCGCCCGCACGCGGTCCGGTCATCCGGTGCACCGCCGGCTCGGGGTCGTCGGGGCCCCGCTCGGTGTCGATCGGAGCGGCCAGCGACACCGTGCGTCCGGTGCGGACCTCCGCGGCGGCCGCCGCCACCCGTTCGGGCGTCAGCAGGCGGAGCGCGCCGCACGGCCCCTCCACCGTCGGCGGCGCCGCCCCGGCCCTGAGGCGCTCGTAGAGTGCCCGGAAGTCCTGCGACGTCATCTCCCCGGCCTGCGCGCCCCGCGACGGCTTTTCGGAATGTGTCACGCGTTCCTCCACGGGCTCAGACCCCAGCGGAGCACGTGGGTCGCCCCGGGCCGCAGGACGGTGAGGTCCGTACCGCTGCGGAACGCGTCCGCCGGGCAGGACATCGCCTCCACGGCCACACCCCGCCGCCGTTCGGGTCCGGGCAGGGTGTCACCCGTGAACACCTGCACGTACCGGGTTCCCTCACCCAGCCACAGATCGACTCCGTGCAGACCCGAGGGGTGCGCGAGCCGCACGACCGCTCGCCCGTCCGAGCCGCGGTCGAGTCCGGTGAATGCCGTGTCCAGGCGCAGATCGCCGATGGGGCGGGCCGTGCGGAAGTCGTACGGGGTGCCGTCGACGGGCTCGCGTCCGACGGGCAGACCCCGGTCGTCGGTACGCAGCAGATACCGGGCGGGAACGGTCAGCACCGCGCTGTCGACGAGGTGGGTGCCGACCGTCAGGTAGGGATGCTGACCGACGCCGTACGGCGCGTGCTCCGTACCGGAGTTGGTGGCGTGGACGGCGACGGCGAGACCGTCCGGCCCGAGCCGGTACTCGACACGGACATCGAGGAGGAACGGATACCCCGGCTGGGGGCAGAGCGTGGTCCCGAGCATCACCGCGTCCTCGGTGCGGGCGAGCGGCTGCCACAGGACCCAGCGGAGCAGCCCGTGGATCGCATTGCCCTTCTCCACCTCGTTCAGGGGGAGTTGCAGACTCCTGCCCTCGAACCGGTACCGTCCGTCGCCCACGCGGTTCGGCCACGGGACGAGCAGCTGCCCTCGCCCGCCCCCCACGGCGGACCTCTCGGAGAACCCGTCGAGCAGCGGCCGGCCGTCGACGGAGTAGTCGCGCAGGGCGCCGCCCAGCTGGACCACGACGGCGCTCTGATCTCCCCGGACCAGCCTCCAGGACGTGCCCGTGAGGCTGGGGGACATCATCGTCAGGACCGTCGCGACGACTGCCTCCGGAGGCCGGTCCACCTCCACGACCACCGCGTGCTCGTCGGGCTCGGGCTCCTGGAGCGTCGCGAACTGGCTGTCCGACAGCTCCGCAGGAAAGAAGTGACCGTGCCGCGCGGCCAGCCGGGAGCGCAGCAACTCACGTGAGCCGTGCAGGTACACCAGAAGGACCTCGGGGCGCCCTGCCAGCAGCCTGTCCCGGTAGGCACGCTTGAGCGCCGAGCAGCTCACGACGGCCTGCCGGCGGGCCGCGATCACCTGGTCCATCCGTTCCCGCACCGCGCGGAGCCACGGCTCCCGGTCGCGGTCCGACAGGGGATGCCCGGCGGCCATCAGGGCGCGGTCGGCATCGGAGTGGAACTCGTCCGCGTCTTCGTACGCCCAGCCGAGCCGCTCCGCGAGAAGACGTCCCACGGTCGTCTTGCCCGACCCGGCGACGCCGACGAGGAGCACCACTTGCGGCAGCCGCCCGTGGGTCGTCATGAGGGGCTCCTCCGTCGTCGCCCGCCGAAGCGTGTCCGCCCAATGGGGCGGATACCCCCCAATCTGACGCCCGTCGTCCCCCGCCGCACGTCGGGGCCCACGGGTTACTGGGGCGGCGGAACCCTCTCCGGACGGCTGACCGACGCGTCCGTTCGCGCGCGCGACCCCCTGGCGGCGGCCCCGCTCCCCGCGGCCGCCGCGTGAAGGGCCTTCAGGGCGACCAGGAGCACGCCGATGTCGTCCAGGTAGACCGGGTCCGGGATCAGGTCGATCGGCGAGACCGTGTACACCACCGCCGCCCAGAACAGGGCCTTGGACTGCAGCGGGACACCGGCGTCCACCAGTAGCCGGCGCGCCTGGAAGACGCGTACGAGCAGTACGGCCGCGAACCCCGCCGCCACGAGCAGCAGGACCAGGGCCACGAGGAGCCAGAGGGAACCGTCCATGCTGTTCTCCTACCCTCGTACGGCCCAGGCCGCGCCGGTCGACCGCGACGGTTACGAGGCTACGACGGTTGTTGTGGGTTTGACCGCCCCGGAAGCGGCAAGCCGAACCGACAGGCGCCCAACAAGCAGTGGCGAAAAGCCAGCCAGGAGTCACGATCCAGGAAGGCAGCCAATGTCGACCCTGACCACAGTTCTCGTTCTCGCGGCGGTGGTCGCCGCACTACTGGCGGCCGGTCTCCTGCTCCGGGCCCGCATGGGCACGGGCAGCGGCACGCGCTCCCTCAGGCGGCGCTTCGGCCCCGAGTACGACCGCACGCTGGAGAGGCACGGCGGCGACAGCGAGGCCGCCCACCGCGATCTGCGCGAGCGGGCCGAGCGGCACGGCGGCATCCGCCCTCTGCCGCTGGAGCACGCGGTTCGCGAGCACTACACCGCTCAGTGGACGATGCTCCAGGAGCGCTTCGTCGACGCGCCGCGGCAGGCCGTCGCCGATGCCGAGGAGCTCCTCACCCGGATCGCCGCGACGCGGGGATTCCCGGAGCCCGAGCGGCGCGAGGAACAGCTCGCCGCCCTGTCGGTGCACCATCCGCACCACGTGGAGGGTCTGCGCGCGGTACGCCGCGCGGTGCGCTCCGACGCGGCCTCCACGGAGGAGCTGCGTGAGGCGCTGGTGCACGCGCGTGCCCTGTTCGAGGACCTGACGGCGGCCGGGAGCCCGACCGCCACGGAGAGCGCGCGGACACGACCGGTGGCCGGGCGCGACCGCAGGCATCTCCTCAAGCCGAAGGGAAGTGGTGCGTGATGTCACGCGAGAACCGGGACAGGCGGGCAGCGGGCGGGCCCGAGGGCGACGCGCGGCGGGACACCGCACCCGAGGCCGCGAAGGCCCCGGGCGCGGCGGGCGGCGCCGGAGGGCCGGCGCCCACCGGGAACGGGGGAGTGCCCTCCGCGGCCGTACCCGCCCAGCGCACCGGCCTTCCCACGGTGCCGGCGGGCGGCGCGCCCCCGCCGCCGCCCCCGCTTCCCGCCCCGCGCACGTCGGGCACGCCGACTCCGCCTGCTCCGCCGACCCCGCCTGACCCGCCTCCGGCCATGCCGCTGTCGAAGGCGCCCCAGTCCGCAGTCCCGCCCGGCGACCCCGGTGCCACGGGCCGGAGCGGCGGGAGCCGCACGAACGCTCCCGCCGCGACCCCCGCCGCACCTCGCGGACGGGACACGACGGACCGGCACGGCGACCGGCGGGGCGTCGGCTCCGCGACCGGTACGGGACACGGTGCCGCCGCCGACGCCGACGGAGGTCCGGCCGGACAGCTCCTCGGCGAGGGCGAGCGCGACCGCCTCGGGCAGCGCCTGCACCACGCGCTCGCGGGGTTCGTCGACTCGCCCCAGGGCTCGGTCGCCGAGGCGGCCGAGGTTCTCGCCGAGGCGGAGCGAGAGCTCATCGCGGCGCTGCGGGACCGCAGCACCGCGTTGCGGGCGGGCTGGCAGGAGAACGGCGACCCGGACGGGCCGGGCCCCGACACCGAGCAGCTCCGGCTCACCCTGCGGACCTACCGCGAGGTGACGGAACGGCTGCTCCGGGCCTGACCCGGCCCCGCCACCGCGGAGCGCAGAAGCCCCCATGGCCCCATGGGGGCTTCTGGCGTGCGTGCGGCCCGTCCCGGCCCAGGAGCCACGCGTCGAGGGGTCGTGGCACCGTGTCGAGTACGTGTGCGAAAGTGGCCCGGTGACGACCCCCGAGAAGACCGACCACCGCCTCCTCTTCGGCTGCATGGGCCTCGGGGGAGGCTGGGACCCGGCGCCCCACACGGCCGCCGACATCGACGAGGCGGAGACCGCCGTCGAGGCGGCGCTGGACAGCGGCATCACCGCGTTCGACCATGCCGACATCTACCGGCACGGAAAGTCGGAGGCGGTGTTCGGCGAGGTCCTGGCCCGCTCGGCCGGACTGCGTGAGCGGATCACCCTGCAGACCAAGTGCGGCATCCGCCTGCCCGAAGGGAACCGGCCCGGCCTGTACGACCTGCGAGGCGCCTCCATCGTCCGCAGGGTCGAGGAGAGTCTGCGGCGGCTGCGCACCGACGTCCTCGACGTCCTTCTCCTGCACCGCCCCGACCCGCTGGCGGACCCGGCCGACATCGCCGACGCCCTGACCTCGCTCCACCGGCAGGGGCTCGTCCGCCGCTTCGGTGTCTCGAACATGAACGGAGCGCAGATCGCCCGGCTCCAGGCGCACATGGACCTGCCGCTCGTGGCCAACCAGCTGGAGATGAGCCTGCACCGGCGCGCCTGGCTGGAGGACGGCGTCCTCGTCAACGCCCCGGAGTCCGCGGCCAACGGCTTCCCCGCCGGCACCGTCGAGCACTGCCTGACCCATGGCATCGAACTGCAGGCGTGGGGGTCGCTCGCCCAGGGGCGCTACACGGGGGCGGCTCCGGGGACCCCGGAGGAGACGGCCACGGCCGCGCTGGTGGCCTCGCTCGCCGAGGCCAAGGGCACCACACCCGAGACCATCGTGCTCTGGTGGCTGCGGCGCCACCCGGCCCGCATCGCCCCCGTCATCGGTACGTCGAACCCCCAGCGCATCCGGGCCTGCCGGGACGCGGCGACGGGCGAGCCGGACCTGAGCCACGACGAGTGGTACGCCCTGTGGGTCGCCGCCCGCGGCGCCGCGCTGCCGTAGCGAGGAACTCGCTCATTCGCAGGGATGTCTGACGAAGTGCGGGGCAGGCGGAGAGCCTGGAGGTGGATAGGAATGGTTCCTCTTCTCTTGGTTCTGCTGATCGTGCTGGTTCTCTTCGGCGCCGGCTTCGCGGTGAAGGCGCTGTGGTGGATAGCCGTGCTCGCGCTCATCCTCTGGTTGCTGGGCTTCGTGGTCCGGCCTCAGGGGCGTACGAGCCGCTGGTACCGCTGGTAGCCCGCACGTCGTGTCCGTGGGCGCCATCCCTCGACGGGGTGGCGCCCACGGCCTTTTCGACGTACCGCATCGCCTCCACCGGGTGGGCGCGGTGTGCGGCGGGCACAGAGGGGAATCCGACGGACAGGGGAAAGGACGACATCATGCGAAGGAGGACGGACGATGGATGAGGCGAACGGCACGGCGAGCGCCGTGCGTCGGCCGTCACTGTCGGCGAGCGTGGCCTTCGAGGACGCCGACATGGGGGTGAGGACGATCGCGTCGGCCCGCGACTTCGCGGCCGACTTCCTGACCGCCGCGCCGGCCGCCGGAGGCGGACCGGTGCCCCAGGAGCGTGTCGACGTGGCCCGCCTGGTGGTCAGCGAACTGGTGACCAACGCCGTACGGCACGCGCCGGGCCCCTTCCGGGTGCTTCTCGAATGGTTCGAGGACGCCCTGGACATTTCGGTCGCCGACCGGCTCGACGCCGCCCCGGTCCCCAGGCCCCCCGATCCCCAGCGCATCGGCCAGCACGGGCTCGAGATCGTGGTGGCAGTGTGTGAGAGCGTACGCGTGGAGCCGGAGTTGACCGGGAAGCGGGTGCGGGCGCGGCTCTCATTGGCTTGAAACATATGACTGAAAGTCGACTGACATGTTCTGAGAAAGTGGGGGTAGGCGAAGCCCGCACGGGGGGTAATCGCTGCCAACGGACGAGAGAAGGTCATCAGAGTGCCGACCGAGGTGACGACGGATACGAGGACTGGTGTCGAGACGGGTGCGGAGGACCTTCCCGCACTCGAATCTCCCCGCAAGGTCGCTCCGAAGGACGCGCGGGAGCTGTCGAAGGTGTTCTTCGACAAGCTGGCGGTGTTGGAGGAGGGGACGCATGAGTACCAGTACGCACGCAACACGCTGATCGAGATGAACATGTCGCTCGTCCGCTACGCGGCCGGCCGCTTCCGGGGGGCCCGCGGCGACGAGATGGAGGACATCGTCCAGGTCGGAACCATCGGTCTGATCAAGGCCATCGACCGCTTCGACCTCTCCCGGGAGGTGGAGTTCACCAGCTTCGCCATCCCCTACATCGTCGGTGAGATCAAGCGCTTCTTCCGTGACACCTCCTGGGCGGTCCACGTGCCGCGCCGGTTGCAGGAAGCGCGGCTGGAGCTGGCCAAGGCCACCGACGAGCTGAGCTCCCGGCTCGGCCGCTCGCCGAGCGTGGCGGAGCTGGCGAGCCTGATGAACCTCTCCGAGGACGAGGTGATCGAGGCACGGATCGCCGCGAACGGATACAACTCCGCGTCGCTCGACGCGGCGATCGGCCCTGACGGCGAGGACGACGCCACGGCGCTGGCCGAGTTCATCGGAGTGGATGACCCGGCGCTCGAACTCTTCGAGGAGTTCCACACGCTGGCGCCGCTGCTGGTGGAACTCGACGAACGCAGCCGCCGCATCCTGCATCTGCGCTTCGTCGAGGAGCGGACGCAGTCGGAGATCGGCAACGAACTCGGCATCTCCCAGATGCACGTCTCCCGCCTGCTCTCCCGCAACCTGAAGCAACTGCGCAAGGGCATGCTCGACGAGTCGTAGACGCACGCCCCCCCGACGGGAACGGCCTCACCAACCCCCTTCTGGTGAGGCCGTTCCGCGTGCGTGCACCGGTGTCGAGGAACCGTCGGGGAGCGCATGACGACCTGGTGCGCAATCCGCTCGCGCACGAGTCACCACGCGAACTACGCTCGGGCCATGACGTCACAGGATGCGCCGGGAAGCTCTCCGACCACTCCCGCCGGCGCCCGAGCGGTGATCCGGCAGGAGACCGCCGACGATCACCGGGATGTACGCGAGCTCCATGCGCGCGCCTTCGGTGACGGCGAGCGGGTTCCCGGGCTCGTGGAGGCACTGCGCGCCGCTGAGGCCGCATGGGCGCCGATGTCCTTCGTCGCCGTCGTCGACGACCAGGTCGTCGGGCATGTCCTGCTGAGCGCGACGAGATTGGACGCCCCGCGCCGGATCGTGGACGTCCTCTCGTTGTCACCGCTGGGCGTGGTCCCGGAGTTCCAGGGCCAGGGCATCGGTACGCGGCTCGTCGCCCACGCCCTCGAGGCGGCCGACAGCCAGGGCGTGCCGTTGGTGTTCCTGGAGGGTTCGCCGAGCTACTACGGCGCGCGCGGCTTCGAAGCCGCCGGCGCGTTGGGCTTCCGTTCGCCCTCGCTGCGTATCCCCGAGGCCGCGTTCCAGGTCGCCCGGTTGTCCTCTCACGAACCGTGGATGACGGGCACCTTCGTCTACTCGGAGGCCTTCTGGGCCTTCGACTGCGTCGGCCTGCGCGAGCCCGTAGCCACTCGGTGACACCGCATCGGCCCACCGCGCGGCGCCAGGGCGTGTTTCGAGAGTCCCGTCTGGCCGGGAACGCCTGGCACCCACGCTCGCCGCGTTGTCGGTCGTGGGCGCGGCCCGAAACAGGCCCTAGGCGTCCCGGGCCGGGATCGGGGTGGCCTGGTGGTAGTACATGCGCAAGGCCGCCCCTTCGTCCGGCCTGCGCCACAGCGAACTCCGGCGCGCTCGGCGGCCCTCGATCTCGGTCTCGTACGTCAGGTGCACCACGCCCGGCGCCAGCACGGCGCCCGTCATGCCTGACGGCACGTAACGGGGGCCCTCGGCCGAGTTGCCGGCCATGGCCGGCAACTCGGCCAGCATCTCCTCGTACGACCACCGTCGGCCCGAGGCGCCGACCTCCACGAACTCCGGGTCCAGCAGCTGCCTGGCCTCCGCCCGCGACGTTCGCACGCCCGGGTCCATGAGCCTCAGCTCACCCCTGATCGCCTCTTCTACCGCGTTCGCCTCATCGTTCACCTCGGTATCATCGCCTGCCTCAGTCCGATCGGTTCGCCCGGCGGCGCGCCCTTCGCTTCAGCGACTGCCGCTCGCCCTCGTCCAGGCCGCCCCACACGCCCGTCACCTGGCGGGAGTCGTCCATGGCCCAGCGCAGGCACTCCTCCCTCACCGGGCAGCGCCGGCAGACCTCCTTGGCCTCCTCGACCTGGATCAGCGCCGGTGCTCCCGTCCCCACCGGGAAGAAGAGGTCGGGGTCGACATCCTGGCAGGCCGCACGTGCACGCCAGCTGTCCAACATCATGTCCTCCTGTCGTCTTCATGTGTGAGTCCGTCGCGTGATCCCGCGTCTACGGCCGCGCGAACAGTTGCGGGGTCTCGGCCTCCCAGACGATCCGGGCGGCCTCCTCTCCCTCGGGCACGGCACCGTACGTCTCGCCCAGCCAGCCCCGCAGACCCGCGCGATCCACGTCGACCACGGCGAACAACTCGACCGGGCCGAGCCGCATGCGGACGCGCCCCTCCCTGCCACCGCGGCGCAG
The DNA here is from genome assembly GCF_043089925.1 of Streptomyces sp. NPDC013457. Lineage (NCBI taxonomy): Bacteria > Bacillati > Actinomycetota > Actinomycetes > Kitasatosporales > Streptomycetaceae > Streptomyces > Streptomyces sp. NPDC013457. Next base: position 220,711 of record NZ_JBICBL010000001.1, on the reverse strand, counting down.
GGGCCACAGCCGGACGTCGCCCTCGCCGCTCAGGACGCGGGTCCCGGAGCGCAGCAGCTCCCGGGAGAACGTCCAGTCGACGGCCTCGCCCAGCGGGGGCCGGAAGGTGACGCGTACCGCCCAGGGGTCGTCGGGGTCGTAGTGGAACGTCGCCTCGACGGGCAGACCGACCCCTCCGTGGACCCGACGCGCGGTGGTCCGCCACGACCGCACCTGAGGTGCAGGGGGCGGCTGCGCGGTCTTGTGCCGGCTCGTTTCAGACATCGTCACCCGTTCCGTCGGGGGCAGTCGCGGCGCGTCCGAACGGCGCCGTACCCCCGCTCGTAACCCCGGATCGCGATTTCACGCATGCTCGCTGTGAGAGGGGCGTGAAAGGCATGCCCGGGGCCGGAATTATCGGTTCCAGGTTCGGTTCGGGTGCACTCGGGCGAATGCGCGGCGCGACTCGGGGCAGACGGAGCCGAGGCGGGGCAGGCGCCCCGCCGGGAAAGACACACGGAAGTGGAGGACGGCAGCGTTCCGTTGGCCGTCCTCGCGTACCGGAGGAGTTGGTTTCGCGTGACTGAGCAGGTGTGGAGCTACAAGTCGACCGCGGGTCATCTGGCCGGCACGGACCTGACCGGCTACAAGGTCGAGGCGATCGACGGCAGCATCGGGAAGGTGGACAAGCACTCCGACCAGGTCGACGACGCCTACCTCGTCGTGGACACCGGGGTCTGGATCTTCGGCAAGGAGGTCCTCCTCCCGGCCGGCACCGTGGTGCGGATCGACGTGGACGACCGGAAGATCTTCGTCGACCGGACCAAGGAACAGATCAAGGACGCTCCCGAGTTCCACCGCGACAAGCACCTCGAGGACCCGGACTACCGCCACGGCATCGGCACGTACTACGGACTGGGCGGCCCGTTCGGCGGCCCGATGATCTGAGGCTCCGCATGGCGGTACGGCGGGAGGGCCCGGACTCGTCGAGTCCGGGCCCTCCCGCCGTACCGACCGGCGCGTGCGGAGGCGATCACCGGAGGGCCTGCGTAGCCTGAGAGCCACGGGCCGTTCCCTGCCGCCGCCCCGCGAGACGTCCTGAGGAGAACCGCGGAGGTCGTGTGTCGACGTACGAGGATGTGCTGGCCGATCTGTTGAGCCGCTCCCACCTGCTGTCCGTACGGGAGCTCGCGGGCCTCGTCGACGACGCCGGCCGGTCCATGGGGCTCCAGGGGACGGCCATGTACGTGGCGGACCTGCAGCAGATCCGGCTGATCGCACTGCCCCAGCCGGGTGCCGCACGGCAGGAGACCGCCGACATCGACGCCTCACTCGCGGGCCTCGCCTACCGTACGCAGCAGGTGCAGCGGTCGAGGGACGGCGGAACCGCCTGGCTGCCGATGATCGACGGGATCGAGCGCCTCGGCGTCCTGATGGTGACGGCGCCCTCGCTGGGGGACGCCCTGCTCAGGCGCAGCGAGACGCTCGCCGGTGTGGCCGCTCTGCTCGTGGTGTCGAAGTCGTCCCACAGCGACCTGCTGGTCGAGGTCGAGCGCATGCGGGCGATGACGGTGCAGGCGGAGCTGCTGTGGGCCTTCCTGCCGCCGCGGACCATCGGTACGGCGGAGGTGACCTCCTCGGCGGTGCTGGAGCCCGCGTACGACATCGGCGGCGACACCTTCGACCACAGCCTGGACGACCGAGGCCTCCACCTGACCGTCATGGACTCCATGGGCCACGACCTCGCCTCGGGCGGGGCCAGCGCCGCCGGGCTCGCCGCGTGCCGCGCGACCCGCCGCTCCGGCGGTTCGCTGACCGACATCGTCACCGCGATCGACCGCATCCTGGACCAGTGGTTCGTCGACCGGCTCATGACCGCCGTCGTCGCCCACCTGGACACCTCCGACGGACGGCTGACCTGGATCAACTGCGGACATCCGCCGCCGCTGCTCATCCGCGAGGGAAGGGTGCTGCCGCAGGTGCTGGCGCGGGAGCCCGACCTGCCGCTCGGGTGGGCGTTCGTCACCGAGTTCCCGCCCACCGAGCACTCCCAGCGCCTCCAGCCGGGCGACCGGATCCTCCTCTACAGCGACGGGGTCACCGACGCCCGCTCGCGCGACGGGGACCTGTACGGAGAGGAACGGCTGGCCGACACCGTCATCCGCGCCACCGCGGCGGGTGATCCCGCCCCCGAAGCCCTCCGCCGCCTGATCCAGAGCCTGCGGCAGCACCAGGGCCACAAGCTGCGCGACGACGCCACCATCCTGCTCACCGAGTGGCACCCCAGCGGGCGCGGCACGACGGCACGGGGCCGGATCGCGACGTCCGCATCCGCAGACACGCCCTAGGTGTATCGACCCTCATGCGTTCTCCCGGACGCTCCCGTCCTCCCGGGCAGGGTGCCCCTGCCGGTCCCGTTCGAACGTGCGCAGCAGGTCCGCGGCGACGCTCACCGCGATCGTGGCGGGCTCCTTGCCCGTGATCTCGGCGATCCCGATCGGGGTCCTGATCCGGTCGATGACGGCGTCGTCGTGGCCGCCCTCGGTGGCCAGGCGGTGCCGGAACCGCGCCCACTTGGCGGCCGAGCCGATCAGCCCGATCGGGCCGAGACCGTCGGTGCGCAGCGCGGCGTCGCACAGCGCCGCGTCCTCGGCGTGGTCGTGGGTCATGATCAGGACGTGGGTGCCGGGCGGCAGTTCCGCCAGCACCTCCTCGGGAAGCAGCAGCGTGCGGTGCACATGGATCTGCGCCACCGCGTCCGCGAGCACCCCGAGCCGTTCGTCGGTGAGCATGTCGGGGCGGGTGTCGATCATGTGCAGATCGAGGTCGTGACGGGCCAGGACGCGGGCCAGTTCGAGGCCGACGTGCCCGACGCCGAAGAGCGCGACCGCCGGGACCTGCGGCAGCGGTTCCAGCAGGACGCTCACGGCGCCGCCGCAGCACTGCACGCCGTGCCGGCCGACGACCTTGTCGTTGAGGGCGAAGTCCATCAGCTCCGGCTCGGCGTCGGGCGTCCCGATCAGCTCGCGGGCCCGGTCGATCGCGACGGCCTCGATGTTGCCGCCGCCGATCGAGCCCCAGGTCTCGGTCCGGCCCACCACGAGTTTGGCACCGGCCTTGCGTGGTGCGTGGCCGCGCACGGTCGCGACGGTCACGAGCACGCCGGTCTCCCGGCGGGCCCGCAACCGCGCGACCGCGGCGACCCAGGTCATGTCAGGCATGGCTCAACGAGGTCGCTCCGGCGGGGACTTCGCGAGCGCCGCCGGCCCTGGCGGCGCGCGCGGCCTCGACGGCCCAGTACACCGCCTCCGGCGTCGCGGGAGAGGCGAGTTCCACGCTGACCCCGGCCGGTCCGAACGCCGCGGCGGCCTCCCTCAGTGCCTCCCGTACGCAGAACGCCAGCATCAGCGGAGGCTCGCCCACCGCTTTGGAGCCGTAGACCGCGCCCTCCTCGGTGGCGTTCTCCAGCAGCGTCACGTGGAACTCCTCGGGCATCTCCGAGAAGCTCGGAAGCTTGTACGTGCTCGCCGCCTGGGTCAGCAGCCGACCGCGGTTCGGACCTTCCCCGGCGTCCCAGCGCAGGTCCTCCAGCGTCAGCCAGCCCGCGCCCTGGACGAAGCCGCCCTCCACCTGGCCGATGTCGATCATCGGGGACAGGCTGTCACCCACGTCGTGCACGATGTCCACCCGGCGGATGCGGTACGCACCGGTGAAGCCGTCCACCTCCACCTCGGCCGCGGCGGCGCCGTAGGAGAAGTACTTGAACGGCGAGCCCCGGAACGACTTCGCGTCCCAGTGCAGCCCCTCGGTCCGGTAGAAACCGGCCGCCGAGAGCTGGACCCGCTGGAAGTACGCGGTCCGCACCAGCTCGTCCCAGGCCAGCTCCCTGTCGTCGCCGAGGACGCGCGCGACGCCCCCGGCGATGCGCACGTCCGAGGCGTTCGCGCCCAGTTGGGTGCCCGCCACCCGCAGCAGCCGCTCGCGCAGCTGCTCGCAGGCGTTCTTCACCGCCGCGCCGTTGAGGTCCGCCCCGGAACTGGCGGCCGTGGCCGAGGTGTTGGGCACCTTGTCGGTACGTGTGGGAGCCAGCCGTACCTTGTGCAGCGGAATGCCCAGTGTGGTCGCGGCCACCTGCAGCATCTTGGTGTGCAGGCCCTGCCCCATCTCGGTGCCGCCGTGGTTGATCAGGACCGAGCCGTCCTTGTAGATCAGCACCAGCGCGCCGGCCTGGTTGAAGGCGGTGAGGTTGAACGAGATGCCGAACTTGATGCCGGTGATCGCGAGCGCCCGCTTGGTGTGCGCGTGCGACGCGTTGAAGGCCGCGATCTCCCGTCGGCGGTCGGCGAGGCCGGCGGCGTCCTGAACCTGGTTCCAGACGACGGAGATCCGCTCGGGCTGCGTGACCGGCTGCCCGTACGGCGTCGTCTGCCCCTGCCCGGGCCGGTAGAAGTTGCGCTCACGCAGCTCCGTCGGGTCCAGGCCGAGCAGCGGCGCGCACCGCCCCAGGATGTCCTCGATGACCAGCATGCCCTGCGGCCCGCCGAAGCCGCGGAAGGCGGTGTTGGAGACCTTGTGGGTCTTGGCGATGCGACCGGCCACGCGCGCGTGGGGAATCCAGTAGGTGTTGTCGATGTGGCACATCGCGCGGGCCACCACCGGCTCGGACAGGTCCAGGCTCCAGCCGCCGTCCGCGGTCAGGGTGGCGTCCAGCGCCTGGATGCGGCCGTCGGCGTCGAACCCGATCTTCCATGTGGCGTGGAACCCGTGCCGCTTGCCGGACATGGTCAGGTCCTGGGTCCGGTTGAGCCGCACCCGGACCGGCCGGCCGGTCAGCCTGGCGCCGAGCGCGGCGACGGCCGCGAACCCGTGCGGCTGCATCTCCTTGCCGCCGAATCCGCCGCCCATGCGCAGGCACTGCACGGTCACCTCGTGGCTGTGCAGGCCGAGGACGTGCGCGACGATCTCCTGCGTCTCCGAGGGGTGCTGGGTGCTGCTCTGGACGAACACCTGCCCGCTCTCGTCGACGAGGGCCAGCGCCGCGTGCGTCTCGAGATAGAAGTGCTCCTGGTCGGAGAACCGGAACTCCCCGGTGAACACGTGCGCGGAGTCGGCGAAGCCCGCGTCGACGTCGCCGGTCACCATGACGGGCCGTGCGCCGTGGAAGCTGCCGGCCGCGATGGCGTCCTGCAGCGTGATCAGGGAGGGCAGCTCGTCGAGCTCCACCTCGACGGCCGCCGCACCGAGACGGGCCGCCTCCAGCGTCTCGCCGAGCACCCAGGCGACCGCGTGGCCGTGGAACATGACCTCGTCGGGGAAGAGCGGTTCGTCGTGCTTCATCCCGGCGTCGTTGACGCCGGGCACGTCGGCGACGGTGAGCACGCGCACCACACCGGGGACGGCGAGCGCGGGCTCGGTGCGGAGCGCGGTGATCCTGCCGTGGGCCTTCATGACCTGCACGGGGTAGGCGTGCAGCACGTCCTTGGTACGGGAGACCAGGTCGTCGGTGTAGAGGGCGGCGCCCGTGACGTGCAGGCCGGCGCTCTCGTGCGGCAGCGGGACGCCGACGACCGGCTTCTCGGGACGTTCGGACAGATGACTCATGACGACACCGCCTCGGTGGTCTGTGCGTACAGCTTGAGCAGGCTCTGGCCGAGCATCGCCGATCGGTACTCGGCGCTGGCACGGTGATCGTCCATCGGCGTGCCCTGGGCCCGCAGCACCTGGGCCGCGGCCTCGACATGCTCCGCCGTCCAGGACCGGCCCTCCAGGGCGGCCTCGGTGGCGAGGGCGCGGATCGGGGTCGCGGCCACGCCGCCGAGGCCGATGCGTGCCTTGCGTACGATCCCGTCCTCGATGTCGAGCGCGAAGGCGACCGCCACGCTGGAGATGTCGTCGAACCGGCGCTTGGCGATCTTGTGGAAGGCCGTGACGGGCGACAGGGGCAGCGGGATGCGTACGGCCCGGATCAGCTCCCCGGGACGGCGCACGCTCTGCCGGTAGCCGGTGAAGTACTCGGCGAGCGGTACCTCGCGCTCACCGCCGGCGCCGGCGAGGACCACCGACGCCTCCAGCGCGAGCAGCACCGGCGGGGTGTCGCCGATGGGCGAGCCGGTACCGAGGTTGCCGCCGAGGGTCGCGCTGTTGCGGATGAGCCGCGAGGCGAACTGCGGGAACAGCTCGCCCAGGAGCGGGACGCGGCCGTCGAGACGTCGCTCGATCTCGGTCAGCGTCTGTGCCGCCCCGATCACGACGGAGTCGGATGCGACGCGCAGCTCCCGCAGTTCGGGCAGCCGGTCGACGGCGACCACGTAATCCGCCCTGCGGGAGCGGATGTTCACCTCCACGCCCCAGTCGGTGCTTCCCGCGACGACCACCGCGTCGGGCCGCTCGCCCAGCACTCGCAGCGCTTCGGCGAGGGTTCCCGGCCGCAGGAACGTGCTGTCGTCACGGGTGTACTCGGTGGCGACCGGTGCGGGCGGGGACTGTTCGCGGCGCCGGGCCAGCGGGTCGTCCTCGGCGGGCATGCCGACGGCGAACGCGGCGTCGCGGATCGGGCGGTAGCCGGTGCAGCGGCACAGGTTTCCGCTGAGGGAGTGCAGATCGAATCCGTTCGGTCCGTGCTCGGCGTCGGCACCGCCGGCCGCGTTCGTGCCCGCTCCCGGGTCCGTGCCCGCTCCCGAGTCCGCGGCGGCGTGCGCCCCCGCGCTCGCGCAGCGGTCCGGCCGGTAGTACTCCGAGGCCATGCTGCAGACGAACCCCGGTGTGCAGTACCCGCATTGGGACCCGCCGCGGACCGCCATCTCCTCCTGCACCGGGTGCAGTGCGGGCGGCATGCCGGGCTCGCGGGGGGTGGCGAGACCTTCGGAGGTGACGACCTCCTGACCGTCGAGCGCCGCGACCGGGACCAGGCACGCGTTGACCGCCACCCAGTCCGTCGGCTTGTCCACCCCGGGGCGGGCCACCAGGACCGAACAGGCGCCGCACTCGCCCTCGGCGCAGCCCTCCTTGGTCCCGGTGAGGCCGCGCTCGCGCAGGAAGTCCAGCACGGTGGTGTGGGGAGCGGCCGGCGAGATCGGTGTTCCGTTCCCGTTGACCGTGATCCGCGCCTCTACCACGGCAGACCCCCGTTCCGGCGCACGGTCGACGTGTACATCCCTGTAGTCATGTCAGGAGCTTCCTCGTTCGGTTGCGCAGCGCGATGACCCGGAGCGCGCGCGTCGGCACGCAGCGGCGTGCCGCAGGCGGTAACAGAAATCGAGAGAGACCGGGGCCGCAATCGGGCACGCCGGGAAAGAGGCTGCTAGCAGCCGTGTGCTACGCGCCCGGGAGCCCAGGCGATCTCGTGAGCGAGGCGAATCTGCGCGGAGATGGTCGACATCCGGCTTCGCCTCCTTCCATCGGCTCACGGGCGGGTGCGCTGAAACTACGACGCCACAGGTCGATCGGTCAACCGGCGCGGTGGCGGACGCTGGTCCTGGTGGCCCACGTCGTGGTGCGGGGACCGGCCGTCCGCGACACCATCGAGATGACCCTGGCAACCAGGAGGAGACGGAGGCGTCCATGGCGACCGGTTGGGGACCTCGTTCTTCGGTCGACGACGAGGAAGGCGAGTGGCGCCCGCCGCTGGACGTGCCGCCGCCGGGGCGGCAGCGCCGGTGGACGGTGCTGCTGCGCTGGCTGCTGCTCGTCCCACAGTTCGTCGTCGTCCTCCTGCTCTCGATCGCCGCCTTCTTCGTCACGATCGCGGGCTGGTTCAGCGCCCTGGTGCTGGGGCGGCTGCCCGAGCCGATCGCCTCGTTCCTCGGCTCGGTACTCGCCTATCAGACCCGGGTCTCCGCCAGCGCCGCGCTGCTCGTCGACCGCTACCCGCCGTTCGCGTTCGACGCCCCCGACTACCCGGTGCAGATCGAGCTGCGCAGCACCCCGCTCAACCGTCTGGCGGTGTTCTTCCGGCTCATCCTGATGATCCCGGCAGCGATCGTCAGCAGCCTGGCGCAGTCCGGCTGGTTCGCGATCAGCTGGGTGTTCTGGCTGATCGGCATCGTCCTGGGGCGCCTGCCCGAGCCGGTCTTCGGTGCGACGGCGGCGGTCGTCCGGTACCGGATGAGGCTGTCCGCCTACGTGATGATGCTGACGCCCGTGTACCCGAAGGGAATCCTGGGCGACGCCCCCGCTCCCGCCGGAGCTCCGGCGCGCTCCGCCACCCGGCCGCTCCGCCTGGGCACGGGTGCGCAGGTACTGGTCTGGCTCTTCCTGCTGCTCGGACTGGCCGGCCATCTGACGTCAGGAACCGTCCAGAGCGACATGGACGACGACCGGGCGGACGCGCCCGCCGTGTCGGTGGCGCGCTGACCTTCCGGTATCCACCCGGCCGGGGCCGGGTGACCCCTTGAGGTCCACCCGTCCGGTCCACGGTGAGGACGGCGCGTCGGCGATCCCGTCGGGCGCCGACGCGTCGACGACGCGGGGTCCGGGTCACTGCTCGCTGATGTTGACCATCCACGTGATGCCGAACTGGTCCGTGCACATGCCGAACACATCGCCCCACATCTGCTTTTCCAGGGGGACGGACACGGTGCCACCGGCGGAGAGCTTGTCCCAGTAACCGCGCAGCTCCGCCGCGTCGACGCCGCTCAGGCTCACGGCGAAGTTGTTCCCGGGCGTGTGCTCGCTCCCGGGCGGGTTGTCGGCGGCCATCAGGGTGAAGCCGCCGGTGCTCTCCAGCATGCCGTGCATGATCTTGTCGGAGTATCCGGGCGGCGCCTCGGCGCCGAAGTCGCCGTAGGTGTTGAGGCTCAGGGTGCCGCCGAGGACCTCCTTGTAGAACTCCAGGGCTTGCTTCGCTTCACCGGAGTACGTGATGTAGGGATTGAGGCGAGACGCCACAAGAGGCTCCTTTCGTGACGCGTGGTCGGTGCGGGGAGCCTATGCGCGGTCGCGGTGGATTCGAACGACGTGAGGGTCGTGGTCACTCGCCTGGGCGCAGGCGCAGACCTCACGGGGCCCGGGCCCGCCCGGCCCGGACGGGTCACCTGTTCAGGGACTGTGCGAGGCGGCGTACAACTGGCTCCATGGGGAGGGGCGTCCGCCGTTGCGGCGCCGATCCGATGGCTCTCGTGACGAGGTGATCAGCGTTGGCGACCGACCGGTACGGTCACGACTTGTACAACGGCTCAGCAGAGGCCGCCGCGCACCTGGACCGTGCCGTGGAGGAGCTGCTCTTCTTCCGCCCCGCGGTGGTCGGTGCCGTCGACGGCCTCCTCGGGGCCGCCCCCGGCTCGCCGGTGGCTCAGGCGTTCGGCGCCTATCTGGGAGTCCTCGGCACGGAGCCGGCGGACGCCGCCGAGGCGCGGCGGAGATTCGGCGGGTTCGTCTCCGGGCTCGACGTGACCGGGCTGCCCCTGCGGGAGCGACTGCACACGGAGGCCGCCGGCAGTCTGCTCGCGGGGGATCTGCGGCGGGGGAGTGCCGTGCTCGAGGAGCTGACGGTGGCCTTTCCCCGCGACGCGCTCGCGCTCTTCGTCGGGCATCAGCTCGACTTCCTCACCGGTGACGCCCCGCGGCTGCGGGACAGGATCGGCGGCGCCCTCTCCGCCTGGGAGGAGGACGACCCTCACCTGGGCCCGCTGCTCGGCATGTACGCCTTCGGCCTGGAGGAGTCCGGGCACTACACCCACGCCCGGGAGACGGGATCGGCCGCGGTCGAGCGGAACCGGCACGACGTGTGGGCCATCCACGCCGTCGTGCACACCTACGAGATGCAGGGCCGCTTCTCCGAGGGCATCGCGTTTCTCGACGCGCGCAGCGGAGACTGGTCCGGAGGCAACTTCCTCACGGTCCACAACTGGTGGCACTACGCGCTCTACGCCCTGGAGGCGGGCGACACCGGCACCGCGCTGGACATCTACGACGCGGCCCTGCACAACGAGGAGTCCAGAGGGCTGGCCATGGAACTCCTCGACGCGGCAGCCATGTTGTGGCGTTTCCGCCTCGCGGGCTCCGACCAGACCCGCCGGTGGGAGGCGCTCGCGGACGCCTGGTCGGCGCGGTGCGACCCTCCGTTCTACGCCTTCAACGACGTGCACGCCGTCATGTCCTACGTCGGCGCCGGCCGGGTCGCGGACGCGCGGCGGCTGATCGCCGACCGGCGGCGCTGGCTGGCGGAGCCGGGCGCGGACGTGGTCACCAACCACGCGATGACCGCGAACGTGGGGCTGCCGGTGTGCGAGGCGCTGGTCGCCCACGCCGCGGGGGACCACGACGCCACCGTGGAACTGCTGTGGCCGGTGCGCCGGAGACTCCACGAGTACGGCGGCAGCCACGCCCAGCGCGACGCGATCCAGAAGACCCTCGTCGAAGCCGCCCTGAAGTCCGGGCGGCACGACGCGGCGCGGGTCCTCATCAGCGAACGGACCGCGCTGCGCCCGCACAGCCCGTACAACTGGCTGAGCAGGGCCCGCCTCGCGGACGCCCTGGGCGATGCCGCGCAGGCCGCCGTCGCCCGCGAGCGGGCCGGCCGGCTCGGCCGGGCCGGGGACCTCACGACCGACCGGTTCTGAGGCGGTCGATCTCGTGCCAGGCGGGGACAAGGGCCGGCCGGCCGGTGGCAGTTGACCCCCGTGCAACACCACCGACCGCCCGGCCCCGCCCCCTGCCGTCACTTCACCGAGCCCGCCATCACCCCCTGCACGAAGTGCCGCTGGAAGGCGAAGAAGACCACCACCGGCACGATGAGCGAGAGGAAGGCCCCCGGCGCCAGGACGTCGATGTTGCTGCCGAACTGCCGTACCTGCGACTGCAGTTCCACCGTCAGCGGCTGCGACGAGCTGTCGGCGAAGAGCAGCGCCACGAGCATGTCGTTCCAGACCCACAGGAACTGGAAGATCGCCAGGCTCGCGATCGCCGGCCGGCCGACCGGGAGCACGAGCCGCGTGAAGATCCGCCACTCGCCGCCGCCGTCCATGCGCGCCGCCTCCAGCATCTCGCGCGGGATGTCCGCGAAGTAGTTGCGCAGCAGGAACACGGCGAACGGCAGCCCGTAGGCGACGTGGAAGAGCACCACGCCCGGGATCGTGCCGAACAGCCCCAGCTGCCCGAACAGCTTCGCCACCGGGAGCAGACCCACCTGCACGGGCACCACGAGCAGCGCCACCACGCCCAGGAAGATCCAGTCCCGGCCCGGGAACTCCAGCCAGGCGAAGGCGTATCCGGCGAGCGCCGCGACGACCACGACCAGGACGGTCGTCGGCACCGAGATCAGCACGGTGTTCCAGAAGGCCTGGGTGATGCCCGCGTTGCCCAGGAGGGCGGTGTAGTTGTCCACGGACAGCTCACCGGGTCCGGTCAGCGCCGTCCACCAGCCGCTCGCGGCGTTGTCGCTCGCCGAGCGCAGCGAGGACAGCAGCAGCCCGGCGACCGGGGTCACCCAGATCAGGCCGACGACGGCCAGGAAAGCCTGGACCAGACCGTTGCCCAGCCAGCGGCGCAGCCGGCCGCCCGGCATCGTGGCGGTCGCACTCATGACTGACTCCTGCGGAAGCGGCGGACGTTGAACACCATCGCGGGGATCACCAGGAGCAGGAGCAGGACGCCCAGCGCGCTGCCGAGCCCCTGGTCGTTGCCGCCGCCGAAGGACACCAGCCACATCTGGGTGGCCAGTACGGTGGCGTCCTCCTGCACCGGCCCCGGCGCGATGATGTAGATCAGGTCGAAGACCTTCATCACATTGATCACCAGCGTCACGAAGACGACGGTCAGCACGGGCGCCAGCAGGGGGACGGTGATCCGCCGGAAGACCTGCCACTCGTTCGCGCCGTCCATCCGGGCCGCCTCCAGCGCGTCGCGCGGCAGGGACGAGAGTCCGGCGCCGATGAGCACCATCGCGAAGCCCGTCCAGATCCACAGGTACGCGCCGATGATCGCCGGAGTGACCAGGGCGGGACCGAGCCAGGAGACACCCTCGTAGGGCGGCGCGAAGTTCTCCGCCGGCAGCCGGACGGTGTAGGCGCCCGGCTCCAGGCCGGTGAGGCGGAACGATCCGTCGGCCGCCGTGGTCGCGGTGGCGACGGTCCTCCCGTCACGTACCGCCTGCACCGTCATGTCGGGCAGCCCCCGCTCCGCGGTGTCGATCGCGCCCGGACGCCCTCCACCGCCTGGCGTGAAGTCCAGGTAGACGGCGCCGGCCACGTCCTGCGGACCGGCCTTCCCGGCCGCCGCCGGCTCGGCCCCCGCGGGCAGTTCCTTGGGCGGTACGCCGACGAAGCCGAGGGCGATGCTCTGCCCGGGGGAGACCGTGCGGGACGTTCCGTACGAGCCGTCCTGCCCCCGGTCGAGCCCCTGGTCCTCGCGGGCCCGGGCGGTCGGGTACGACGACGCGTCCTGGAAAGCGTCGTGGACGCCGACCACGGCCGCGTTCAGCACGCCCTTGTCCGGGTCCTCCTCGTACGCGAGGCGGAAGATGATGCCCGCCGCCAGGAAGGAGACGGCCATCGGCATGAAGAGCAGCAGCTTGAACGCCGTCGCCCAGCGGACCTTCTCCACCAGCACCGCGAGGATCAGCCCGAGGCCGGTCAGCAGGGTCGGCGCGACGACCACCCAGACGGCGCTGTTGCGGATCGCGGTCAGTGTGGCCGGATCGCGGAACATCTCCGCGTAGTTGTCCCCGCCGACGAAGCGCGTCCCGGACGCGTCGAAGAAGCTGCGGCCCACGGAGAACAGCACGGGGTAGACGACCAGTGCGCCGAGCAGCAGCAGCGCCGGCAGCACGAAGGTGACGGCGGCGACCCGCCGGCGGCGCCGGGCCCGGGCCCGCGGACTGCTGTCCCGCCGACCGTCCCCGGCGGCGTCGACCCGGGGCGGCGGGGGAGCGGTGGCTGTGGACATGACCGCCGCCTCAGTTCTTGTACGCCTTGGCCGCCGCGCCCTCCAGCGCCGCGGCCGTGGCGGCCGGGTTCGACGGGTCGCGCAGGAAGTCCTGGAGGATCTTCCACTCGCCCACGCCCTTGGTGCCGCCGAAGGCCGCCGGGGCCTGGTCCGACATGTCGAAGCGCACCGAATCCCCGGCGTCGATCAGCGACTTGGCCGTCTCGCGCAGCGTGTCGTCGCCGTAGGAGGCGAGGTCGAGCTTCTTGTTCGGCGAGAGGAAACCGCCGGCCTCGGCCCACACGGCCGCCGCCTCCGGCGTCGCGAGGAACTCCAGGAACGCCGTCGCGGCCTTCTGGTTCTTGCCGTCCTTCAGGACGACGGCCGCGTCACCACCGCTGACCACCGGAGCCGTGCCGCCCGCGACCGCCGGGAAGGGGAAGAAGGCGGCGTCCTCGCCGATCTTCCTGCCGAACTGGTCCTTGGCGATGCCGGCGACGAAGTCGCCCTCGTACACCATGCCCGCCTCGGGCTTCGGTCCGAAGACCTTCTCGACGGAGCCGGGGAAGTCGGTGCCCAGCGCCCCCTTCTGGCCGCCCGCGATCAGCTTCTTGTCGGAGAAGAGCGCCCCGAGGGTGGTCAGGGCCTTCACCACGGTGGGATCGGTCCACGCGATCTCGTGCCGGGCGAGCCGGTCGTACTTCTCCGGGCCGGCCTGGGACAGGTAGATGTTCTCGAACCAGTCGGTGAGGGTCCAGCCGTCCTCGCCGGCGACCGCGAAGGCCGGCAGGCCGGAGTCGGAGACGGCCTGACCGCTTCTGAGCATCTCCTCGTACGACTTCGGCGGCACCACTCCCGCCTGTTCGAACGCCTCGGGGCTGTACCAGACGGTCGACTTGTGGGCGGCCTTGAAGTAAAGGCCGTAGAGGGTGCCGTCCACGGAGCCGTAGTTCTTCCACACCGGCGCGTAGTTGGCGTCGACGGACTTCTTCGTGGTCTCGGACAGCGGCCTGAGCCACTTCTGCTCGGCGAACTGCTGGAGCACTCCGACCTGGGGGACCATCACCACGTCGGGGGCGTTGCCGCCCTCGATCTTGCTGCCGACGACGGTGGAGACGTTGTCGCCGGTGGACACGAACCGGGTCTTCGCGCCGGTCTTCTCCGTGAAGGCGTCCAGCACCTTCTGGAAGTTCTTCTGCTCGGCGCCCGACCAGACGCCGGCCACGTCGAGGGTCTGGCCGGACAGTTCCTTGCTGCCGCCGCCGGCGCTCACGGCTCCTCCGCCGCACGCGGTCGCGGCGAGCGCCAGGGCGAGTGCGGAGCAGCAGGCCGTCGTCATCCGTCGTATGGTCATCGCGGTCCCTCCAGGGTGGTGTCGTCGCTGATCCACCAGGCGGCGGTGGATCCGGGAAGTACGCCGGTCGGGCAGGGCCCGCTGGACAGCAGCGGGGCGCCGGAGACCGGGGCGGGCACCGGAGCGGTGCCGAAGTTGACGGCGCAGACGAGTCCGTCACCGCGCACGAAGGCCAGCACACCGGGCGGTGCGTCCAGCCAGCGCAAGGTGCCCTCGCCCAGCTGCGGCAGACCGTGCCGCAGCTGAAGGCCGTCGCGGTACAGGTGCCAGAACGAGCGGGTGTCGGCCAGCGCCCGGTCGGTGGCGTGCTCGGCGAACCAGCCGGGCTGCGGCAGCCACGGCTTGGCGCTCTCCGCCCCCGTGCTGAAGCCGAAGGGAGAGGCGTGCCCCGACCATGGCAGCGGCACGCGGCAGCCGTCGCGGATCCGGGCCCGGCTGCCGGTGCGCCGGAATATCGGGTCGGTGAGCACCTCGTCCGGCAGGTCCACGACCTCCGGCAGGCCCAGCTCCTCGCCCTGGTAGATGTACGCGGCGCCGGGCAGGGCCAGCATCAGCAGGGCGGCCGCGCGCGCCCGGGCGGCCCCGAGCCCGCTGCCCTCGGTGCCGGACTCGCCGTACCGGGTGACCGTGCGCACCTGGTCGTGGTTGTTGAGCACCCAGGTGACGGTGGAGCCGGTGCCCGCGATGTCGCGCATCGCCTCGTCGATGACCTTGCGGAAGGCGTCGGCGTCCCAGGGCGCGCCCAGCAGGTCGAAGAAGAACGCCTGGTGCAGTTCGTCGGGGCGGACGTACTCGGCGTGTTCACGGGCGGTCGGCACCGACACCTCGCCGACGAGGAGCCGCTCGTGCCCGTCGCGGGCCGTGTACTCCTCGCACACGGACCGCCAGTGGCGCCATACGTCGTGCACCTCGGGCTGGTTCCAGGCGAGCGGGTTGACCGAGTCGCGGGTACGGGCGTCGGCCTCCGGGTCGGGGGAGTCCGGCAGCGCGGGGTGCTTGAAGAGGCCGGCCGCCACGTCGATGCGGAATCCGTCGACGCCACGGTCGAGCCAGAAGCGCAGGGCGTGGTCGAAGTGGGCGCCGACCTCGGGGTTGCGCCAGTTCAGGTCCGGCTGTTCGGGGGTGAACATGTGCAGGTACCACTGGCCGGGCGTGCCGTCCGGCTCGGTGATCCTGGTCCAGGCCGGGCCGCCGAACATGGCGTGCCAGTTGTTGGGCGGCAGCTCGCCGTCCGGGCCGCGGCCCTCGGCGAAGTGGAAGCGGGCGCGGGCCTCGCTGCCGGGGCCGGCCGCGAGGGCCTCGCGGAACCAGACGTGGTCGCTGGAGCAGTGGTTGGGGACGATGTCCAGGAGCACCTTGACGCCCAGCCGGCGGGCGTCGGCGACCAGCAGACCGAACTCGGCGAGGTCGCCGAAGACGGGGTCCACGTCGCAGTAGTCGGCGACGTCGTAGCCGTGGTCGTGCTGCGGCGACGGGTAGAAGGGGCTCAGCCAGATGCCGTCGACCCCGAGCTTCTTGAGGTAGGGAAGACCGGCCCGGACACCGGCGAGATCGCCGATGCCGTCGCCGGTGCTGTCCAGGAAGCTGCGGACGTACACCTGGTAGATCACCGCGTCGCGCCACCAGTGACGGCGGCTGGGGGCTGTGAGCATCACCCGTTGACCTGTATTTCTGCGTGAAGGGGTGCGCGCCACCCAGAATGGGCAGCTGTTATGCATGCATGTTAAGTAGGTGTGTCGCGGGGGTGTCAATGAAGCTGCCGAAAAACGGTGCTTGTTGGGGATTTATGCCCTGCTTTGTCCCGATCGCGAGGGCGTGCAGTTCCGCATGCTGATACCTAACAGGTATGTAGATCGCCAGAAGGGGGTGCGGAGGTGAGAGGGTGCTGAAGGCGTCAGCGACGACCGGCGATGGCCGCGAGCTCGTCCGCGAGCCGGCGTACCGCGGCCTCGGGTGTCTGGTGCTGAGCCATCGCGTCATGGACCACGGCCTGCACGGCGAGGCTCACCTGCTCGTAGTGCGGGCTCTTGGGGCGCGGCGCGGCCGCGAGCACACTCGCCCGCAGCGCGGGCAGATAAGGGAAGCGCGCCACCAGCGCGGGATCCCCGTACAGCGCGGCCCGCACCGGTGGCAGGGCGCCCTCGCTCAGGACGCGGCGCTGCACCCGCTCGCTCGTGAGGTACGCGATCAGGTCACGCGCCGACTCCGGGTGCCGGGCATGGCTGCTCACGGCCAGATTCGACCCGCCCAGCACGCTCGTGCCCGCCCTCCCCGGGCCCGGCAACGGCACCGCGCCGAACTTCCCGGCGACCTTGGACTGGGCGCCCGAGGCGCCGGCGTACGCGTACGGCCAGTTGCGCAGGAAGAGCAGCCGGCCGTCCTGGAACGCCTGCCGGGACTCCTCCTCCTTGTACGTCAGGGCTTCCTCCGGGATCCAGCCGTCCCGCACACCGCGGGCGAGGAACCCCAGCCCCTCCCGGGCGGCCGCCGAGTCGACCGTGACCCGCTCGCCCTCGTCGCCGAGGATCGTCCCGCCGGCCGAGTACACCGCCTCCGCGGCGTTGACCGTCAGCCCCTCGTACGGCAGGAACTGGCCCGCGTAGCCGCCCAGGCCGTACTCCGGGGCGACGGTCCGGGCCTGCCGCTCCAGCTCCGCCCAGGTCCGCGGCGGGCGCTGCCCCTCGCGGTCGAGCACGTCCTTGCGGTAGAAGAGCATCCCCGCGTTGGTCACGTACGGGACGGCGTACAGCCCTCCGTCGTACGTGGCCGTGTCCACCACCGGCGGCAGGAAGCTCTCCAGCGGGAAGCGCCCGCGCTCCAGCGGTGCGATCCATCCCGCCGCGGCGAACTCCGACGTCCACGCCACATCGATGTTGAGCAGGTCGAACCTGCCCTCGCCGGACCTGAGATCCGTGATCATCTGGGCCCGGGTCTCGTCGGCCGAGTCCGGCAGCTCGACCAGGGTGACCCTCTCGGCCGGATGCGCGCGGTTCCAGCCCTCCAGGACGGGGCCGAGATAGCCGGTGAGATCGCCGGCCGTGGCCAGCGTCATCGGGCCGCGCCCGCCCGCGGGCTCCCCGCCGGACGGGACACCGGCAGCGATGTAACCCGTCAGTACGACCGCGAGCGCCAGGAGACCCCTACCCGCGGCACGCATCCACCGCATAGGTTCCTCCCAGAGCACCGCGCCGTACACCTTCGTCCGACGACAGGGCATGTATACCCGTTAGGCATGGGCGATACTAGAGCCCAGATCACACCGGGAGCACGCCAAGGGAGGACAGCACGGGTGCGCCTTCCCCTTCTCGCCCTCCTGGCCAGGGGCCCTGCCCACGGGTACGAGCTCAAGCAGGACCTTGAGCAACTGCTGGGCGCCGCGTACCCTCCCACCAACGTCGGGCAGATCTACGTCACGCTCGGACGGCTGGAGAAGTCCGGGCTGATCGAGGGCGAGGAGATCGCCCAGGAGAGCCGCCCCAACAAGAAGATCTACCGCCTCACCGACGCCGGGCAGGAAGCACTGCGCGGCTGGTTCGACGAGACGGCGGACGAACCGAGGGTCCGCGACGAGTTCTTCATGAAGCTCGCCCTGGCCCCGCGCACCGGTCTCGCCGACCAGATCGCCCTCATCAACAAGCAGCGACGCGAGTACCTCACCACCATGCGCAACCTGTCCAAGCTGGCCGCCACCGAGAACCGGGACAACCGCATCGCCCACCTGCTCATCGAGGGCGCCATGCTGCACCTCCAGGCCGACCTCGACTGGCTGGAGCGCTGCCAGGAGGAACTGGAGGAGCTGCAATGACGGACTCCGCCATACCCGTGCCGCTCGTGCACGCCGAAGGCCTCGTCAAGACCCACCACGGCGAGGGCGCGCCCGCGCACGCCGTCCGCAGGGTGGACCTGACGGTGCGGCGCGGCGAGTTCGTCGCGATCACCGGGCCCTCGGGCGCGGGCAAGTCCACCCTGCTCCATCTGCTCGGCGGCCTCCAGCGTCCCGACAGCGGATCGCTCCGGCTCGACGGCGAGAGCACGGACGGCTGGACCGAGGCGCGCTGGGCGGTGGAACGGCGCCGCCGCATCGGCATCGTCTTCCAGTTCTTCAACCTCGTCTCCAACCTCACCGTCGCCGACAACGTCGAACTCCCCGCCCTCCTCGCCGGCACCTCCGCCAAGCGGGCCCGCGCCGAACGCGAGAAGCTCCTTGCCGAGCTGGGCCTCGACAGCAAGGCACGCAGCATGCCCGGCGAGCTCTCCGGCGGCGAACAGCAACGCGTCGCCCTCGCCCGTGCCCTGGTCAACCAGCCTCGGCTGCTCCTCGCCGACGAACCGGCCGGCAGCCTCGACAGCAAGGGCACCCGCGAGGTCATGCGCCAGCTCGCCCGGCTGCACGAGCGCGGCCAGACCATCGTGCTCGTCACCCACGACGCGCGGCTCGCCAGCGCGGCGGACCGGGTGATCAGCTTCTTCGACGGCCGGATAGCCGACGACGCCGAACTGGGCGGCACGCCGCCGCGCGGCACCGGCCTCGCCGGCGTACTGGAACTCAAGGACTGACCGTGCGGGCCACGCTGCGCTGGGCGCACGCCGATCTGCGCACCCACCGGGGCGAAGCGCTGTTCATGGTCGCCGCCACCGCCGGGATCGTCGCCTCGCTGCTGCTCGCCACCGCGCTCTTCGGCTACGCCACCAACCCCTGGCAACGGGTCTTCACCCAGTCGCGCGGGGCCCACGTGTGGATCCACACCGGCTCCGCCGCCGACCCCCGCACCCTCGCCGGCCTCGACGGCGTCGAGCAGCTCTCCGGCCCCTACCGCACCGCGGCCGGCACCGTCACCTCACGCGGCGCCCGCGCCGACGTGGAGATGCGCGCCACCGCGGCCGAGCCTCCGGACACCGGCCGGCCCCTGCTGACGTCGGGCCGCTGGCTCGACGACGCCGACCCCGAGGGCGTCGTCCTCGAATCCGGCCTCGCCCAAGCCCTGTGGGCCGAACCGGGCGACCGTCTCACCCTGCCGGCCGGCCGCACCCTGACCGTCCTCGGCGTAGCGGACAGCGCGGAGCCCCGCTACCGCCCGGGGGAGCGGCCCGGCACCGTCTGGGCGCTGCCGCGCGCCGTGCCGGACGGACGCGGCGGCGGCCACGTCGTCGGACTGCGCCTCGCCGACCCGGAGGACACCGACTACGCCGTCCAGCGCGCCGTCACCGCACTCGGCGCCGGCGCCGTCACCGACGTCTCCACCTGGCAGCAGGCCCGCGCCGAGGCACAGGGCGACACCAAGCTGCTCGGCCAGGTCCTCGGACTCTTCGGGCTCGGCGCGCTGATCGCCGCCGCCCTCGCGGTGTTCGGCGCGATCAGCACGCGGGTGCGCGGCCACTTGCGGGACATCTCCGTCCTCAAGGCCATCGGCTTCACACCCGGCCAGGTCGTCCGCGCCTTCCTCGGCCAGCACCTCGCGTTCGCCGTGTTCGGAGCGGCCCTCGCCACGGCCGCCGTCCAGGTGCTCGGCGACCGTCTGCCCGGGCGCCTCGGCGACGCCGTGGGCGTCTGGCAGGGGCTCCCGGGCCACACGATGGCCCTGCTCGCCGTACCCGCCGCGGTGGTGCTGTTCATCGGAGCGGCCACCTGCCTCGCCGCGTGGCGGGCCGGACGCGTGGAGCCCGTCCCCGTCCTGCCCGCGGCCGCGGCCACCGGCCGGGGGTCTTCCCGGCCGGCCTCCGGGGCCGGACTCTCCCGGGCCGCCCGGAGTGCGCTCGGCCTGCGCGTGCCGGCGGGTCTGGTCCTCGGCTGGCACCGGGCCTTCGGCCGAGGCCGCCGCGCACCGGCCACCATCGTCCGCCTCGCCCTGCCCCTGCTGCTGGTCACGGTCGCGGTCGGTGCCTGGACCACGCTCCAGCGCTTCGACACCCACCCCGAGCATCTCGGCCACGCCGCCGCACTCACCGCCCGCCCCGACGCGACCCTCACCGACCGCGAGGCCGACGCGCTCCTCGACGCCGACGACCGGATCACCGCCGCCCACCCCGGTCTGGAGGTCGCCGCCCTGGTCCCCGGCCAGACAGGCACCATCGCGCTGCGCGGCCTCGGCACCCGCGCCGAGCCCTACCCGTACTCGATCGCCGAGGGCCGCGCCGCCCACGGCCCCGACGAGGCCGTCGCCGGCCAGGGCCTGCTCGACCTGCTCGACGTACGCGTCGGCGACTGGGTCCGCGTCACCGTCGGCGGCCACCCACAGGTCCTGCACCTCGTCGGCCGGAGCATCGAACCGGAGAACGGCGGCCGGGTCATCTCCACCTCGCTCGACACCCTGCGCGAGAACGACCCCACCCTGCGCCCCACCCTCTACCAGCTCCGCCTCGAACCCGGCGCCGACCCACGCGCCGTACGCGCCGGACTCGCCGCCGCCTCCGCGGGCCACCTGGACCTCCACGAGGTCACCACCCCCGCCGACCGGCTCTCCGCCCTGCGCGGTGTCGTCGTCGGCCTCATCGCCGTCTTCGCGCTGATCGGCCTGACCGAACTCTCCACGGCGATCGGCGGCAGCATCCGCGACGGCGAACGCGACCTGCTGGCGCTCAAGGCCATCGGCCTGTCCCCACGTCAGATCACCGCGGTCACCGTGACGGCCGTCGGCTGCACCGCACTCGCCGCCGCTCTCGCCGCGACAGTCCTCGGAATCCCCTTCACCCGCTGGCTGATCGACCGCGAGGCCGACACCACCGGCATCGGCTCGGGCATCGCCCACACCCCGCCGGTCTGGTACTTCGTGGCGATGTGCGCGACCGCCGTGCTCGGCGCCGTCGCCCTGGCGGCGGTCCCTGCCGCCCGCGCGGCCCGCCGCCGTCTCGCGGACACCCTGAGCGCCGCAGCCTGACGTCCGCCGGCACCCGGCCCCCACGGACCGGACCGTGGAGCCGGGCCGCCTACGTGAGCTGCGCGTCCGAGCGGAGGGCGGCGCGGACACCCGTGCTGACCACGACGAGCAGGCACAGGGCGATGACGCTCTCGGCCCAGAAGAAGGCGAACCAGTCCATCACGCAGCCGATCGGAGGCGTGCCGGGGGCGGTGTTGCGGAACGCGGAGAGCGCGAACAGCGTGGCGGCCATCCAGGCGAGCGCGGGCCAGACCACACCCTCGCCACGGGTCGTCAGATACCAGGCCCCCAGGAGCACGGACGTCGCCAGGGCCCACATCACGACCATCATGAAGACCGCGAAGACGAGCAGACTGCCCGACCGGGCCAGCGCCAGCTCCACCGCGGCCTCCTGGCCCGAGGGCGGCGGCGTCACGGAGACGGCGAAGAGCGTCTCGTTGTTGGAGAAGAGCATCCGCACCGGCACCGGTTCGCCGCCCATCAGGGCCCAGAACTCCAGGTCCGTACGGTAGGAGTCGAAGGGGTAGTCACCGATCGATCCACCGGTGATCGCGACCTGTACGTCCTTGGGCGCGATCCGCTCGTGCGCCGTGAACGCCAGGTCGCTGAGGGTGGCCGTGGAGGTCTGGAGGCTGAGATCCTCCACCGGGGCGGTCCCCTCCTCCTCTCCGAGGCTCCCGCGCGGGACGACCCGCACCCGCAGGACCAGTTCTCTCGCCGCGGCGTCGACGCTCTGCACCGTGGCGACCACGTCCACCCGGTCGGCCGCCTGGGAGCCGACCGTGTGGACCGTGTCGTTGGCCTGCCGCTCGGTGTACTGCAGCCACGACCCGACGGCCACCGCCACCAGGATCAGCACCCCGAGAGGCAGCAGGACCGGCAGCATCGACGCCCCGAAACGGCGTGGGCGGCGCGGGCGCGGGGGCGGGGCCATGGTGACTCCGACGAGGTGAGAGGGGCGACGGGCTCCTCCCGCGCGGTGCCGGGAGAGGGCCTTCGATCACAGACCGCCACTGTAGGTGTTCCAAGGCCGGTCGCCGCGGAGGTGCCGGTGTACGTCTCGCTGAGGACCTTGCGACGGCCGTGTAGCACTCGAGGATGACCCGGTGCCAGCACCGAGACGGACATTGCGTCGCATGCGGAACCCGCGTCCGCGGTCGACGTCTTGCTCCTCGCGTCGGCTTGATCGTCGAGTCGACATGAGGAGGTTCTGATGGCAGGTCAGGTACGTGAGGCCGGGCGGGCGAAGGCGTCGGCGCCGGAATATCAGGGGGCTCTCGGGTCCCTGTCCGTGAACTCCTCCCTGCCGGAGGTGCTCGCCCGGGGCCTCGAGGAGCTCCGGGCGGCGGAACGGGCCGGAGATTTGCGCGAGGCGGCGCGCTGCGGACTGGCCGTGGCGGAGGCGTGCCGGAGGCTCGGGCGGATCGAGGAGGCCGACCGGGCGTGGAAGGCGAGCTTCCGGGCGGCGCGTTCGGCCGGCCACGAGGGGGCGATGGCGTGGGCGCTCTGGAGCGGCGGGACGCTCGCCCGGCAGCGCGGCGCGCTGAGCCTCGCGTACCGGCTGCTGAGGCTGGCGGCCGAGGCGGGTGAGCGGGGCGGCGATGTCGTCGTGCGGGGCTACTCGCTGGCGGGGCTCGCCGAGACCGGGCGCATACAGGGCGACTACGCGGCCGTGGGCAGGCTCCACGAGCAGCTCCTTGCCGAGGCCCGACGGCGCGGCGAGGCCCGGCACACGGTGTGGGCGCTGGAGGGCATCGCGCAGATGCACCGCAACACCGGCTCGTACGACAAGGCGCTGGCCCTGTTCGAGGAGGCGGCCGAGACGGCGTCACGCGCCGAGGACCGGCGCGGCTGGGCGTGGGCACTGCGGGGCATTGCCGACGTGGTGTCCGTGCGTGACGGGGATGTGGAGCGCGCGCTGTCCCTGCTGTCGGAGGCTGAGGAGGCGTGCCGCGAGATGCGGCTGTCCAGCGCGCTCGCGTACAACCACAAGATGCGCGGCAACGTGCTGTACCGGGCGGGCCGGTACGAGCAGGCCCGTGAGCTGTACGCACGGGCACTGGAGGAGTTCCGGGAGATGGAGGAGCCGCGCGGGACGGCGCTGTCGAGGCTGGGACTGGTCAAGGCCCGCGCCCGCCTGGGCCGCGACGCCGCGGGCACCGCCGTCGAACTGGCCGAGCTGCGCTCGACGCTCGACCGCATCGGGCTGCGGCACGCGCGGGACATGGTGGACAAGGCCGCGGCCGAGCTGGGGGTGGGGCCGCTGCCGGACCACGGCGGAAGGGACGGAGCGCGCGCGGCCGAGCCGGTGCTGCCGGCCGTCGGGGCGGAGGCCCTGAGGACGGCGGACGTGGAGGGGCTGCGGTGAGCGCGCTCCCGATGCCGCCCTCGCCGGTCCGCCCGCCGGTCCGCTCGGCGACCGACGTCCTGGAGCGGTGCCGTGAACTGGTCCGGCCCGCGCTGGTGGAGGCGGTGGGCCGGTTGCATCCCTGGACCGGTGAGATGGCGGCGTACGCGCTGGGCTGGGCCGATACGGCCGGGAACCCGGACCCCGGCGGGTCCGAGGGGAAGGGGGTGCGGCAGGCGCTCGCCGTGCTCGGGGCCGAGGCCGTCGGTGCGGACGGCTCCGACGGCGTCCCCGGCGCCGTGGCCGTCGAACTCGTGCACACGTTCTCCCTGCTCCACGACGACATCATGGACGCCGACGCGCTGCGCCGGCAGCGCCCGGCGGTGTGGAAGGCGTACGGGACGGGCCCGGCCGTGCTGGCGGGCGACGCGCTCTTCGCCCAGGCCGTGGCGACCCTGGCCGAGGCCCGGGGCCGGTACACGGCGGCCGCGGTACGGTGCCTCGCCCGGACCCTGGGCGCGCTGGTGGCAGGCCAGGCCGAGGACCTGCGCTTCGAAGACCGTCCCTGGCACGGACCCGACGCGGTCGGGCCGGACCGCTACCGGCTGATGGCCGAGCAGAAGACGGGCGCCCTGCTGGGCGGTGCGATCGCGCTCGGCGCGGTCCTCGGGGGCGCGCCGGACAGGACCGTGAACGCTCTCGAACGGGCCGGGCGCCACCTCGGTCTCGCCTTCCAGGCGGTGGACGACATCCTCGGCATCTGGGGCGACCCGGAGGTGACCGGCAAACCCGTCCACGCGGATCTGCGCCAGGGGAAGAAGACGTACCCGGTCCTCACGGCACTGGCGGGCGAGGGCAGGGCCGCGCGCGAGCTCGCGGTGCTGCTCGACTCCGGCCGGCGGATCGACGGAGAGACGGCCGAGCGCGTCGCGAGGCTGGTGGAGGAGGCGGGCGGACGGACCGCGACCCGCGAGGAAGCGCGCCGACACCTGGACACTGCGCGCCGCGCCCTGAGAGAGACACCGCTCACGGGCGCTGCCGCGGACGAACTGGACGCGCTGTTCGCCTACGTGCTCGACCGCACCTGGTGATCGCGGGGCGTCGCGGGCGGAGGGGTCGTCGCTCCGCGCACCTTGTGGGCGCTGTGCGGGCGACGGGATCGACGTCGGGTGGACGCCTTTACGACACGTCCCGGGCCTGTTGGGCGATCTGCTCGAGGACGAGCTTCGGGTCGGCGGACGGCGCGACGGCCTTGCCGATGTTGCGCTTGATGGTGTTGCTGACCTGCAGCCAGGACGGTTCGTCGACCGGGTAGAGCTCGGCCGTGCGCAGTGCGGTCAGGAACTGCTCGGCGCTGGGGTCCGCCGCCGCGTACCGGGACGCCTGGGTGGCGGACACCGTCGACGGCAGCAGGTGGTAGCGCGCGGCGAACTCGCTGAGGTTCTTGTCCTCGTAGACGAAGTCCAGGAACGAGGTGACCAGTTCGCGGTTGCCGTCCCGCTTGAAGGCCATCATCCAGTCGGCCACGCCCGCCGTCGGCGGGGTCGTCGCGTCGCCGAGCGTGTCCGACACGGGCATGCGCAGCGTGCCGACCTTCATGCCCTTCTCCCTGGCCTTGTGCAGGAGGGAGGGATAGCCGTTGACCATGCCGACGTCGCCGCGCAGGAACGCGTCGAAGGCGTCCTGCCGGTTGAGCTCGGCAGGGGGGACCGGACCGGTCAGGGCAGGTGTGACCAGGTTGTCCCGGATCCAGCGGAACGTCTGGGTGTTCGCCTGCGACGCGATGCTGTAGCTGCCGGTGCTGTCGGTGTAGCCGCCGCCGTTGCTCAGTTCCCAGATCAGGGCTTCGGCGTGGGCCTCCTCGGGGCCGAGCGGCAGGGCGTACGGGTAGAGCACCCCCTCCTTCTTGAGCGCCTTGGCCGCGGCTTTCAGGTCCGACCAGGTCTTCGGCGGCTCGGCGCCGGCCTCGTCGAACAGCTCCTGGTTGTAGAAGAGCAGCCGGCTGCTGGCCACGAAGGGCAGGCCGTAGAGGGTGTTGTCGACCGAGCCCGCCTCCGCGAGGGGCGGCAGGAAGTTCGACTCCGTCTTGATCGACATCACCTCGCCGGCGGAGTAGAGGCGGCCCTGCGCGGCGAAGTCGGAGTACGCGCCCATCAGAGCCACGTCCGGGGCGTCGTCCTCCTCCACCATGCGGGTGACCACCCGGTCGACGTCGGCCCACGGGCAGAGCGTCACCTCGACCTTCTTGTCGGGGTGGGCAGCGGTGAAGGCCGCGGTCAGCTTGTCCCAGTACGCCTTGGAGCTGGTCGCCGGGCTGTCCCCGTACTCGGGGGCCACCAGTCGGAGCGTCGTCCCGCCGTCGTCGGACGAGCCGCAGGCGGTGACGAGGGATCCCAGTATTCCGAAGGCCGCCACGGAGGCGGTCATGCCGAAGAGTCTTCGTCGCACGGATCTTTCCTCTTGATCTTCTTTTGGACAGTGCGTCCGAAATTCTCTCCTGGTCAGGGGCATATTCGGCGCTCTGGCGACCAGTTGTGGTGATAGCTCCAACGGGGAAGATTC
Organism: Streptomyces sp. NPDC013457; assembly: GCF_043089925.1. Lineage (NCBI taxonomy): Bacteria > Bacillati > Actinomycetota > Actinomycetes > Kitasatosporales > Streptomycetaceae > Streptomyces > Streptomyces sp. NPDC013457. Next base: position 194,733 of record NZ_JBICBL010000001.1, on the reverse strand, counting down.
CGAATGGTGTCTTCCGATATGCCAGAACTGCATCCGACGCGCGTAGAAGCTTCCGCGATGTCCGGAGCGGCCTCGGTTCGGGACGTCCGACGGAACCAAGGGCCGTCGGACGGCAGTCTGCTCGGGCATGACCCTCCAGCGGATCGCCCACGGGTGCGCCCAGTTCTGGCGCTTCGGGCTCGACCAGGTGCGCGCCGTCGCCTTCGCCGTCACGCTCGTCGGCGGCATCGGTGCCTCGCGGCTGCTGCCCGGCGATCTGCCGGTCGCGCGCTACGACCTGCTCCTGATCTACGGCATCGCCCTGACGGTCCTGGCCCGGACGGCCGGCTGGGACGGCCCCCGGGACACCGCCGTGATCCTGGGCTGCCATGCCGTGGGGCTGCTCTTCGAACTCGTCAAGGTGCGCATGGGCTCGTGGAGCTATCCGGAGGACGCCGTGTCCAAGTTCGCGGGCGTTCCGCTCTACGGCGGTTTCCTCTACAGCGCCGTGGGCAGTTACTGCTGTCGCGCCTGGAAGATCATGGACCTGTCGCTGTCCCGGTACCGGCCGCGCCTGATGGCCGCCCTCGCGGCCGCGGTGTACCTCAATTTCTTCACCCACCACTGGCTGCCGGACGTACGACTGGTCCTGGCCCTGCTGCTGCTCGCGGCGACGGCCGGCACCTGGGTCCACTTCACGGTGGGGACCTCCCGTCAACGGATGCCACTGGCCCTGGCCTTCGCCCTGATCGGTTTCTTCCTGTGGGTCGCGGAGAACGCGGCCACCTACGCCGGAGCCTGGAGCTACCCCCACCAACTCGACGGCTGGCAGCCCGTACCCCTCACCAAGTTCGGAGCCTGGGCCCTCCTGATCAGCGTCACCTTCGTCCTCGTCGCGCGCACCAGGGGCGGCTCGACGGGGACGGCGGCGAGGTTTGCGTGGCACCACACCGGTCAGCAGCCGAAGGGAAGGGCCGTCTCGGCCGGCGAAGGCACGTGACCAGAGGAAGGTGAGCAGTATGCGCACTCCGGGCGATCCCGAGGAGACGGCGGAGCCGCTTCCCCGTGACCCGCAGAACCAGCAGTCGGCGGAGGGGGAGGACCCTCTGGCGATACCGGTACCGGACTGGCCCGACAGCGAGCTGCCCCACACCGACGTGGCGGGCACCGCGCGCCGGGACCGTGCCGAGGACGACGACACCGAACAGGAGGGGAAGGAAGGCTCCGCCCTGGACGAGCCGGTGGACTGACACCCCCGTGGCACGGCGGTGTCAGTCCACGGGCGGGGCCCCGGCCGGCCTGTCTCAGTCGACGTCGGCCCGCGTCGTGCCCATCTTCAGGCCGTCGACCCAGTGGATCGACTCGACGTCGAAGATCGTGGATCCGTACGAGCCCCAGCGCGGAACATTGCCCTGGAGGTCCCACGTGCGTGCGTTCCGGCGGTCGGCGACCAGCCGGCCGTTGACGTACAGGGCGAAGGAACCACTGGTGGAGGTCTGGGCGTCGATACCCAGCTCGATCTTGTTCCAGGTGCCCGGCGTCCAGGCGACGTCGCCGACGGAGATCCACTGCTCTCCCGGGGCGACGTACCAGATCTTCAGCCGGCTGTCCTCGACCTTCATGATCACCGGGTAGTTCTGGTCGTGCTCGTCCCCGGTGCCCCACGACTTCCACTGGAAGACCGTCTGGGCGTCGCCCGTCTTGGTCATGGACTCCCAGCCGAACCAGTACGCCCTGCCGGACGTGAGGGTGCGGCCGGCGATGCCGTGCCCCTCGCACCGCTCGGAGCCCGCCGCCTTGGTGAAGCCGAAGATCTTCCCGCGGCCGTCGTTCCAGTCCGGCTGGTACACGGAGGACGGGGCGTCGCAGAGCACCGAGGCGAACACGGCGGTGCCGCCGTTGTCCGCGTCGCCGTTCCACTCGACCGACGCGTGCGCGGGTGTCGCCGGGAGAAGCGCGAGAGCCGCGGCCGGCGCCGTGAAGGCGAACGGCCGTACTCGCCGGGGCCGGGACGTCCGGGGCCGGGAGAAGCGTGAGGTGGTGCCCTGGTCGGTGCCGTGACGCATGGGTTCCTCCGGTGGGGGGGAGTGGGCGGGTTCTGCCGGAGAGGCGCACCCCGGGTGAGGTGGGGGGAGGTGCGACCTCGCGGCCGGGGAGGCGCCGTCCTGTCCGTGCGTGGCACGCGGGCCAGGCCGGCGCCTCCCCGGTCCTCGGGTCAGCCGAGGCGTACGGTGATCTTCTGGGGCGCTCCGGCCTGGCCGGTGAGGTCGCCGAACGTGAGCTTCAGCGACGAGCCGGTCGTGGCGGCGGCGACCGTGGCGGGCTTGGAGAGCACCCGGCTCACCCTGCGGTTCCAGACGACGCTCAGCGAGGTGGCCTGCCGGGCGGGGTCGGAGACGACGATCGTCGCCGTGCCGTTGCGGTGCTCCCGGACGAGGACGGAGGCGGGGCCGCCCGCGTGGATCCTGTCGACGGTGCCCGCCGTCCAGAAGTTCACCGCGGTGAAGCCCAGCTTGGGGACGCGTACCCCCTGCTGTTCGGCGGAGTTGGCGAGGATCCGCAGCCACCCCCTGTCGCAGGCGCGGTGGGCCGTGGTCCTGGTGCCGGCCCCGGGCAGGAGGACGTAGGCGTAGCCGGCGTCGGCCGGATCGACGCCGTGGTCGGTGAAGAGCGTCAGATACCGGCGGGTGATCGGGTCCGGGGTGCCGCCGGTGTTGATCTCCTTCCAGGAGCCGGTGCGCTCCTCGCGTACCGCGCCGATCCTGGCCCCACCGGGGAACACGTACCCCGCATGCCCGGCGATGTGGGCCCACTCGACGTCGTCGAAGGCGGCGGTCCAGCCCTGCGTCACCGGCTGCGCCCTGCCGTCGACGGTGAGGACGGGGGCACCGGTGGCGCCGAGGGCGCGGTTGTCGACGGTCGTCTCGACGGCGTGACCGTCGGCAGAGGTGATGCCGGCCCCGAGACAGACGATGGAGTCGTCGAGGCAGAACCAGGACTTTCTGGCCTCCATGGTGCTGGAGATGCCCTTGAGGTGCTGACCGACGGCCGCGTATTCGCCGTCGGTGGTACCGCCCACCCAGGCTGCGTCCGGCATCGGCTGCCCCCAGTTCCCGCCCTCGCCGTCGGCGAGAGGCTTGCGCGAGGCGGTGATCCCGGGCAGACGGTACGGGTCGACGGTCGGCCAGTACGCGTCCGAGTACTGCTCCAGGCCGAAGTCGCCGCCCCACCAGGAGAGCCAGCCGGCACCGGTGTGGTAGCCGCGGGCGTGCTCGCCGTTGCCGAACTCGTAGTGGGCGATGCGGTTCGAGGCCATGGAGAGGGAGGCGGCCCAGCCGCGACGGCGGTGGGTGGCCCGCGCCATCTCGGGGAAGAGGCGGTGCTCGACGGGTTCGGGGGCGGCCTTGACGGCGGTGTCGTCCTGGAGCGCCTGCAGGAGCGAGGCCCTGATCAGGCTCAGTCCGGGGTTCTTCAGTGCGGGGTAGTAGTAGTCGCGCTGCAGCCAGCCCTTGACCATCGCGCGCCAGCGGGCGTTCTCCTCGGGGCTCGCCCCCTGACCCACGAGAAGGATGGTCGCCATGAGCCCGTGCGCCCGCTGGTGCTCGTTCGTCCCGACGCGGCTGATGCCCCGGCTGCTGACGTTGTCCATCATCAGGCCGTTGTAGATGAACGGTGCGACGGCCTTCTCGATCGTGTCGAGGAAGAGCTGGGTGCCGGCGTCCTTCACCTCCCAGCCCGACCCGCGCAGCAGGGCGAGCAGTCGGCCCACACCGTCGTGCAGGACCGCTCCGTACCCGCCGATGTACGGGACGTTGCGGTGCTGGACGAACGATCCGTCGGCGTAGAAACCGTCGCCCGAGGTGACGTACGGGAAGACCGGGGCCAGCGCCCGGGCGGCCAGCGCGATCCTGCCCGCGTCCTTGCCGACGATCCCGCGCAGGATCACTCCACGGCACAGATCGACCCGGTTGGCGCCCGTACTGGTACCCGTGTACGAGGCGAAGACCGAGTCCGGCACGAACGCGTCGACGGCCCGGCAGTAGGAGGCGATCTGCGCGGCAGACAGGTGGTCGTACATCAGGACGCAGGTGTCCATCAGCGCCTGTGGTGCGCCGATCTGCCAGTTGTACCAGTTGCCGTACCGTGCGGTGGTCTCGTTGTAGACCTCCGCGTAGAGGTGGTCGAGGCCGGCGATGACGGCGTCACGGAGCCCGGCGTTCCCGGTCAGCCCGGTGCCCGGCTGGGAGTAGGCCTCGGCCATGGTGCGCAGCCGGTTGTAGCTGTCGTTGATGACCGCTGAGAAGGCGTAGGACTCGGCGTCGAGGTCGGGCTCGGGATCGGTCCAGGTGCGGCCCGGCCAGAGGGAGCCACTGGCCGGGGCCATGGTCGCCCGGTAGCCGGCCGCGGTGGTGCCGAGGCTGGTGAGGATGGTCCGGAACGGCTCGGCGGTCGGGCTGAATCCCGTACCGAGGATGAGGTCGCGCCACTTTCCGCGCAGCGCGTCGTACTCGGCGTCGGTCGCGGCGGCCGATGTGCCGGCCGGATCGTCTGCTGCGGCGGACGGGTGCGCGAGGGTGCCCGTGAGTCCGAGGGCGAGCGTGCCCCCGCCCGCGGCCTGGAGGAACGTGCGACGACGCCAGGGAGATGGCATGGGAGACGACCTTTACGGGAGGAGCGCGTCGTTGCCTCGGCGCTGTCGCTGGCTCGTGAGCGTGGGGTTTCTAACACGCAGAAAAGCAGGACAGCAACAGTTTGGACAGAAACAGCCACTCAATGTTCGTTCGAACTAAAACAGACAGAGACGATCAGGGGGTCGCTACACTGCTCGTGAACGGGGGTTCGTCGGAGGGGAGCGCGGCAGTGCACGCGGAACACAGGCATCAGGCGATCCTGCGGAGACTGCGGGAAGAAGGCTCGCTCCGCGTCAGCGACTTCGCGGCCGAGCTGGGAGTCTCCCCGGTCACCGTCCGCCGTGATGTCGAGATCCTCGCGGACCGCGGTCTGGTCGCCCGTGTCCACGGCGGGGCGATGCTTCCCGAGACCTGGGCGGAGACCGCGACCGCCGAGGCGGCGCCCGCCGCGTCGTCGCGGGGCGGCCGGGAGCGTGTCATCGGTCTGATCGTGCCGTCCGCCGACTACTACTACCCCGAGGTGATCAAGGGCGCGCGCGAGGCCGCAGCCGCCCGGCGCGTCCGGCTCGTGCTGGACATCTCGGGGTACGACGCGGACGAGGAGCGCGCACAGGTCGAACGGATGGTCGGCGACGGGATCGACGGACTGCTGGTGGTCCCCTCGGGGCCGCGTGGCTGGTACGAGCAACTGCCCGTCCCCGTCGTGATCGTGGAGCGCCGCCCCGAGGCGGACGAGGTCGCCGGGATCGACCATGTCGTGTCCGACCACGTCCACGGAACACGCCTCGCCGTGCGGCATCTCGTGGAGGCCGGCCGCCGTCGCGTCATGCTGCTCGTCCGCGGGACCAGCCCGACCGCGCAGGGGATCATCGAGGGCTTCCAGGCCGGAGTGCGCGCCGCCGGGCTCGAGACCTCCGGCTCGGTGTCCGTCTTCGACACCGGGGACGCGGGGCCCGGGAGCCCGGAGCACGACGGCCCCTTCGAGGAGCTGCTCGACGCCGCGGCGGAGGGCCGCGTCGACGCCGTCATCGCCCATCCCGACCAGGAGGCGCTCGTCCTGCTGAGGCGGTTGCGCGCGCGGTCGATCCAGGTTCCCGGCGACGTCGCGATCGTGGCGTACGACGACGAGGTGGCGGGGCTCGCCGACATCCCGTTGAGTGCGATCGCCCCCGCGAAGTACGAAGTCGGTTCATCCGCGGTGGAGTTGCTGGTCCGCAGGCTCGACCAGCCGGACGCTCCGCGGCACCGGCTCTTCGTCCTCCCGAGACTCCGGGTGCGCTCGTCCAGCGGCGGCTGAGCCTCGATCGCCCCGCGCCCGACAAGGCTCGGGCGGCCTCGACTCGGGCGGCCTCGATTCAGGCGGCCTCGACCTGGAACCAGACCCACTTGCCGCGGTCGCCCACCGTGGCCACACCCCACGCCCCCGCCACGGCGTCCAGCAGATCCAGCCCCCGGCCCGTCTCCAGCTCGGTCTCGGCGGTGTCCGGCTCGTCGCGACTCGACCGTGCCCCCGTGCCCATGCGGGGGTTGGTGTCGAAGACCGCCCCGGTGACGACACCGGCACGGCGGTCGTAGCCGATGGCGACCTCGATCGCCGGCCCGTCCGCGTGCCGGACCGCGTTCGAGACGACCTCGCTCAGGAGCAGGGCGGCCATGTCCACCTCGTCGTGTCCGTCGGGCGTGATCCGGTCCAGGACGTCACGGGCGTCCGCGGCGGCGCGGGGGTGGCGGGGCAGGACGGCGATACCGCTGTGTGCGTTCACGATGAACTCCAGGTCTGGGTGCGCCCCCCCGACGGGCGGAACGGTCCCCCACCATCCCCGTCGTGGGCGGCTCCGCCCCGCCGAGGAGGGAGGAGGAGGGCGGTGCCGCGCCACTCCTCCATCGTCCCGTCGATTCCCGGCCCACCAAGGTGCCTATGGTCGGCCTTCGGACTGACGAAAGTAGGGGGCCACCGGTCCGCGCGGCCGGGTCAGTCCGTGTCCAGCCCCGCGCGGTACGCCACGCGCGCGGCCTGGACACGGCTGTCCGCGCCCAGTTTGGCCAGCACGGCGCTCACGTACCCCTTGACCGTCCCCTCCGTGGTGTCGAGCTCGGCCGCGATGCCGCTGTTGGTGAGCCCCCGCGAGAGCAGCCGGAGCACGTCGAGCTCGCGGCCCGTGAGGGAGTCGAGCCGGTCCCGCTCCTCGGGAGAGAGCGCGGCCGAGCTCCGGGCGAGACCGTCCACCAGACGCCTGGCCACCGGGGGGCCGAGGGCGGCCCGGCCGCCGTGGACGTCGCGGATCGCGCGCAGCAGCTCCTCCGGCGGGGTGTCCTTGAGCAGGAACCCCGAGGCCCCGGCACGCAGCGCGGTCCGAACCTGTTCGTCGTCGTGGAACGAGGTGAGCATCAGCACCTTCGGCGGCTCCGGCAGCCCCAGCAGCCGGGGGAGCGCCGCGAGACCGTCGACGCCGGGCATGCGGATGTCGAGGAGGACCAGGTCAGGGCGGGTCTCCTCGGCCCGGGCGAGCGCCTCGTCCCCGTCCGCCGCCTGACCGCACACCTCGATGTCACCGCTGGCCTCGATGATCCACAGCAGTCCGCGCCGGGTGATCTCGTTGTCGTCGGCGACCAGGACGCGGATGCTCATGGTGCTCCTCGTGGGGGTGCTCCCCGGCGGTGGGGGGATGAAGGCCGAGAGCAGGAAACCGCCGCCCTGAGGCCCCGCGGTCAGTGTCCCGCCGAGCAGCGCGACGCGCTCGGTCAGGCCGACGACACCATGCCCGCCGCTGGGCAGATCGGGCGACGCGGGACGCGTGGCGGCCGTATTGGCGACGGCGAGGTGCACACCGTCCGCGCGGCAGGCGACGTCCACCCGCACCGCCGCCCCGGGAGCGTGTTTCGCGGCGTTGGTCAGCGCCTCCCGCACGATCCGGTGCAGGGCCCGCTGCACCGGGAGCGGCAGGATCTCCGGATGGCCGTTCACCAGCAGCTCCACCTCCTGGCCGCGCTCGCGGGCGTGCGTGACGAGGTCGGACAGCTCCTCCGCGTCCGGCCCGGGCGGCGCCGCCCGGGCCGGACCGGCCGCCGGTGCCCCGGACGGCTCCCCGGCCGCGACACGAGCGGGAGCGAGCACGCCGAGGATCTCGCGGAGCTCCTCCAGCGCCTGCCGGCCGTCGGACCGGATCAACTCCGCCGTACGGGCCGCCTCCGGCACCCCCGAGGCCGGACCCGACTCCAGGGCACCCGCGGCCAGCACCATGTTGCTCACCCGGTGGCCGACCACGTCATGCATCTCCCGGGCTATCTCGGCCCGTTCCTCCGCCCGCGCCCGCTCTTCCATGAGCCGGTTCTCACGCTCAAGGTCGGCCACGCGGGCCTGCACGGACGCCGTCAGATCACGGCGCACACCGACCGCGTAACCGACGGCCAGCGGGCCGACGATCGCGGCCAGCGAGTACGCGGCCTCCCGGATCCCGGCGTCCGGCAACCCTCCGCGCAGCCCCCCGAGACCGGCGACGAACCCGGCCACGCCGTACGCGCAGAGCACCTTCAGCCGCCGGTCCAGACTGCCGACGGTGTACATCGCGACGGCCAGCGCCACCGGGGTGAAGGACACCACGTGCATGACCGTCACGAACACGGCCACCAGATGGGGCCGGCGTCTGCGCCACCACAGGCTGAGGCCGACCGCCGCCGAACAGGCCGCGATCACCGGGGTCGGCAGGCCCGTCAGCAGACCGCTGGACGGCTTCACCCAGGAATCGGCGATGCCGAGCGCGACGACCACCACGGTGACCAGGGCGTCGACGCGCCGCGGAGACCAGCGGGAGAGCGGCGTAGCGGCCATGCCGCCACGCTAGTCAGCGAGGGGGCCCCGGGCGCGGCGAGCCGCCGCCGCCCTCACCCGTACGGGCCGTCCCGATCCCCGCCCCGTCGCCCGCCTCCGCGATCCGGGCGAGGATGGCGGCATGAGGCGCTGCTCATGATCACGGTCCTCGTCGCGGACGACGACTCCGCCGTGCGCGACGGGCTGCGGGCGATCATCGACTCGGCACCGGACCTGCGCGTGGTCGCGGAGGCGTGGGACGGCCACTCCGCGGTCGACCTGGCGCGCCGTCTGCTCCCGGACATCGTGGCGATGGACGTGCAGATGCCCGGCATGGACGGGATCGCCGCGACCCGGCGGCTCCGCGAACTGCCCAGCCCGCCCGCCGTGCTCATCCTCACGACCTTCGGCCGCGACGAGTACGTCGAGCAGGCCCTCGCGGCCGGCGCGGTCGGCTTCCTCGTCAAGGACACCCCGCCGGCGGAACTGCTCGGCGCCCTGCGCAGCGTCGCCGAGGGGCACGCGGTGTTCGGCTCCACGGTCACCGGCCACGTCATCGACCTCACCACGAGGAACGGGGACCGTACGGCCGCCGAGGGCGACCCACGCGTCGCCTCGCTGACCGCCCGCCAGACCGACGTGCTGCGGCTGCTCGGACGGGGACTCTCCAACGCCGGCATCGCGGCGGAACTGGGCATGACCGAGGGCACGGTCAAAGCGCACGTCACCCAGCTCCTGGCCCGGCTGGAGGTGTCGAACCGGGTCGAGGCGGCCCGGATCGCGTACCGCTCCGGCCTCTCCCCCGACGACGCGTGAAAGCGGGTGTCCCTAGCGGGCCGCCTGGCCGGCGCCTCGGGCCCACCACCGGCGGCGGGGGCGGGGGTGGACGGCACGGCCCATACGGCGACCGATGAGAAGGTAGCCGAGGAGCGCGCCGGCGGTGTTGAGGAGCACGTCGTCGATGTCGAAGGCGCGTCCCGTGATGAGGGCGCCCTGGACCAGTTCGACCAGCAGCATCGTCCCGACCACGAGCAGGCACACGCGCAGCGAACCGCGCGTCCTGCGGGAGAGCAGCGGCAGGAGAACGCCGAACGGCACGCCGAGCGCCACGTTGCCGCCGAGCTGCTTGACGGTGTCCACGAAGCCCGGCTGCTGGAGGTACGCGCGGATCGAACTGCCCGGCGTCAGGTTGCTGTGGGTGAGGGGCACGGACGCGGGGGACGCGTTGAGCGTGAGCCGGGCCAGGACGATCGCGAACGCGACCATCCCCGCCAGGGCCACCAGCGCCACCAGCGCCCGGACCACCCGGCCGGGCCCGCGCCGCCGCGGTGCCTCCTCCGGCGGCGTCTCCCCGGCCTCGCGCTTCTCCCTCGCCGCCTTCTCGACCCGCACGGCTCTCCACGCCTTCATGTCCGTCCCCTCCTCGCAGAGCCTTCCTCGGCTGAACCCGGTTACCCGGGACACGGCCCGGCAATCCGGGGGCCGTTCGGAATGACCGCGCGTACGGAGGGCACCAGACTCCTATGCGAGACGACACAGAGACCAGACCCTCGCGCATACCGTCGCCACGTGGACGAGAACGTGGCACCCCACGGTGGACCGCCGTCACCGCCGTACTCCTGGCCCTGGCCCTGGCCCTGGCCTTCGTCCTGCTGGGGCGCTTCTTTCAACTTCCGGGCCTGGGAGACCTGTTCGGGACCGAGAGCAAGGACCGCTCGGGACCGGCCGTGCTGAAGTCGATCCAGGACATGAACCGCCACGAAGGCGCTCTCGGTACCTACCAGGTCGTGGTGGACCTGGAGAAGGACGCCCGGTTCCTGCCGGACGCGATCCGGGGCACCCGCACCCTGTACGTGGCGTACGGCAGCGTCAGTTCGTACGTCGACCTCTCCCGTCTGCGCTCCGACGCCGTCACCGTCGACGAGGAACGGACGACCGCCACCCTGCGCCTGCCCCACGCACGGCTCGGCGACCCCGCCCTCGACCCCGAGCGGTCCTACACCGTCTCGAAGCAGCGAGGGCTCCTCGACCGGCTGGGCGACCTCTTCTCCGACAACCCGGCCGGCGAGACGGCCGTCCACCGTCTCGCCGCCCAGCACATCGGTGAGGCGGCCCGGGAGAGCGACCTCACGAGCCGGGCCGAGCGCAACACCACCGCGATGCTCCAGGGGCTGCTGAGCGCGCTCGGCTTCGAGAAGGTCACCGTCACGTACGGCTGACACCAATGGAGCAGGAGGCGCTTCACACGGGGGGCTCGGTCCTCAGCGGTGGAGCCGGCTCTGCCAGTCCTGGGGGACGCGGTCGGCGGGGCCGGGCGCCGGCTGGTCGGCCGGGTGGCCGCCGGGAGGGGTCAGCGGGGGGCCGGACGCGAACATCTCGTTGGTGGCGTAGTTCCAGTACCACTCCTCGCCCGGTTCGAAGCTCTGTACGAGAGGATGCCCGGTGGACTTCCAATGGGCCGTCGCGTGCTGGGCCGGTGAGGAGTCGCAGCAGGCGACGTGGCCGCACTGGGCACAGCGCCGGAGGTGGAACCACCAGCCGTCCAGCGCGTCGCAGTCCGAGCAGCCGGTGCCGCTGGGCGGGACGGTCGGGTCGATGCCGTCGATCTCGGTCATGTGGGCTCCTCCGCGGTCTCGGCGGCGGTCAGCGGCAGCAGCACCTGGAACCGGGTGTCGCCGGGTACGGACTCGACCTGGAGGCTGCCGTGGTGCTTGCTGACGACGATCCGCCAGGAGATGTCGAGTCCGAGACCGGTGCCTTCGCCGACCGGCTTGGTGGTGAAGAACGGGTCGAAGATCCGGCTGCGGATGTCCTCGGGGACACCGGGGCCGGTGTCACGGAACTCGACGAGCAGCCGGTCGCCCTCCCGGGCCGTGCGGACCGTCAGGGTGCCCTCACCTCCGGTCGTTCCGATGGCGTGCACCGCGTTGTCGATCAGGTTCGTCCACACCTGGTTGAGCTCGGCCGGGTAGGCGGGTACGGCGGGCAGGGAGCGGTCGTACTCCTTGACCACCCGCACCCGCGGTCCGATCTTGGCTGACAGCATCAGCAGCGTGCTGTCGAGGAGTTCGTGGACGTCGACCTCGCGGTGCGGGGCGCGGTCGAGCTGCGCGTACTGCTTGGCCGCGTCCACCAGATGGGAGATGCGGTTGGTGGAGTCGTCGATCTCGTCCATCAACAGCTCTGTCTCCACCGTGTAGTTGAGCCAGCCCACGGCGCCCGGCAGGATGTCGTCGGCCACGGTCGCCGCGACCTGCTCCAGCCAGTCCGTGTCGAGCCCTGCCTGGACGAAGGTGGGCGCGATCCGCCAGCCCTCCGGGATGCCGTGGTCCTCGAGCCAGTCCGTCAGCTCGTCCTCCCGGTCCGACGCCTCCAGGGGGGTCAGCACCGGCGCTTTGGCGACGCGCTCGGCGGTTCGCTCCTGGATCTCGATGAGCGAGGCGAGGGCCTCGCGCGAGTACGGCCCCTGGGCGATCACCGCCAGCTTGTGCCGCATCTTGCCGACCCGCTCACGCAGGGTCGCGGTGGCCCTTACGGCGGCCGCCGCCGGGTTGTTGAGCTCATGGGTCAGTCCGGCGGACAGCGAGCCGAGCGCCAGCAGGCGCTCCCGCTGGCCGATCGCCCGCTGGGTGTTCTTGGAGCCGAAGAAGAGCCCTTCCAGCAGGTGCGCCGCCATCGGGAACCACTCCTGCATGATGTCCGCGAACGACTGCGCGGGCAGCACGAAGAACCGGGTGGGCTCGGTCACCCGCATGGTGTTGTTGTACGTCTGCGGGACCCGGTCGCCGAGGTACGCCTGCATGGCCCCCGCGTACACCCCGCGCTGCGAGGTGCGGCTGACCTCCACGTCGTCGCCGCCCACCCTGCGGGAGAGCACGACCGTGCCTTCGACCATCACGTAGAAGCAGGTGGCCGGGTCGCCCTCGACATACACGGGACCGGGCTCGAACACCTCCATGCGCCCCTCGACGCACAACCGGCCGAGCTGTTCCGGGGTGAGCTTCTCGAACAGGAACAGCGAGCCGATCTCGTACGGATCGCAGGGCGCGGCCTGGTCGCTCATGACTGCTCCAGATAGCGGTGGACGAGCATCACGGCCATGGCTCCCTCGCCGACGGCGGACGCCACGCGCTTCGCCGACTGGGCGCGCGCGTCGCCCGCCACGAACACGCCGGGAACGCTGGTCTCCAAGTGGTAGGGAGGCCGGTCCAGTTCCCACTCGCCCGGCGGCCGGCCGTCCGGCGTGAGGTCCGGTCCGGCCAGGATGAAGCCGTGCTCGTCACGCAGCACCGTCCCGCCCAGCCAGTCGGTCAGCGGGGCCGCCCCGATGAAGACGAACATCCACTGGGCGTCGACCACCTCGCTGTCGCCGCTCACCGCGTCGCGGAGGGTCAGCCGCTCCAGGTGGTCCTCGCCGTGCGCCTCCTCCACGACGGTCCGCGGCCGCACGGTGATGTTCGGCGCCTCCTCGATCTGCTGGATCAGGTAGTACGACATCGATGCCGCCAGGGACTCCCCGCGCACCAGCAGCGTCACGGACTTCGCGCCGCGCGCCAGGAACACGGCCGCCTGCCCGGCGGAGTTCGCGCCGCCGACGATGTACACGTCCTGGCCCTCGCACGAGGACGCCTCGGTGAGGGAGGAGCCGTAGTACACCCCGCGGCCGGTCAGGCCGTCGCAGCCCGGCGCACGGAGCTGCCGGTAGGACACGCCGGTCGCCAGGATGACGCTGTGCGCGGCGACCTCGGAGCCGTCGGAGAAACGCACGACGCGCGCCGCGCCGTTGGCTTCGAGGCCCGTGACCTCACGCGCCGTGAGGATCTCGGCGCCGAAGCGGGTCGCCTGACGGCGGGCGCGGTCGGTGAGCTGCGCCCCGGAGACGCCGTCCGGGAAGCCCAGGTAGTTCTCGATGCGGGAGCTCTGCCCGGCCTGTCCGCCGGTCGCCGACCGCTCGACGAGCACGGTCCGCAGCCCCTCGGACGCCCCGTACACCGCGGCGCCGAGCCCGGCCGGACCGCCGCCGATGACGACGAGGTCGTAGAACTCCGCGGCCGGCGTGGTGGCCAGCCCCACATGGGCCGCCAGCTCCGGCGCGTCCGGCTCGATCAGGACCGATCCGTCCGGCGTGAGCACCAGCGGCAGCCGGTGTCCGTCCGTGCCGGCCGCCTCGAGCAGCCGCCGCCCCTCGGGCTCGTCTGACGCGTACCAGCGGTACGGCACCTGGTTGCGGGCCAGGAACTCGCGGACGCGTGAGGAGTGCGCCGACCAGCGGTGTCCGACCATCTTGGTCTCGGGTACCGGCCGGTAGTCGCTGGAGCGCCAGGCGGTGAGCAGGTCGTCCAGGACCGGGTAGAGCTTCTCCTCCGGCGGGTCCCAGGGCTTGAGCAGATAGTGGTCGAGGTCGACGACGTTGATCGCGTCGATGGCCGCGTTGGTGTCGGCGTACGCGGTCAGGAGCACGCGGCGCGCGCCCGGGTACACGCCGAGGGCCTGTTCGAGGAACTCGATGCCGTTCATCTGCGGCATGCGGTAGTCGGCCAGGATCACGGCCACCAGGTCGCCGCGCAGTTTCAGCTCGCGCAGTGCGTCGAGCGCGGACTCGCCGGACTCGGCGCGCACGATCCGGTACCCGTCGCCGTAGCGTCTCCGCAGGTCACGGGCGATGGCGCGGGAGACGCCCGGATCGTCGTCCACCGTCAGGATCACGGTTCGTGCTGCGTCGCCGGCCTGTGCCATGCCTCTCCGCCCTGCGAGCTCCGGCCCGACCGGCACGACGCGGTGCCCGCCGGCTCCCGTCCATCGTAAGTTCGATCGCCCGGCCCCGCTCTGCCTCGCCTCAGAGGGCCGCGGCGCCACCGTGGGCGTCCTCGGGCCGGCGGGCGTAGCAGAAGAGGTGCTCCTCGGGCTGCGCGAGGTCGCCCTCGGGACGGAAGTGCGAGATCGCGTGGTGCAGCACCTCCAGGCCGCACTCCTCGCGGAGGCGGCGCAGATACTCCGGCGCCGAGAAGCTGGAGACCTCGACCCCGCGCCCCATCCACTCGATCCGCACGCCCTCCACGTCGGCGGGCACGGTGGCCGACACCAGATAACCGCCGGCCGCCAGCCAGCCTGCCATCCTCTCCAGCGCCGCACCCGCCTCCGCCCGGCTCATCATCAGCAGCGGGAAGAAGGCGCACACGGCGTCGAACGCCCCTTCCGGAGCCTCGTACGTCCGTACGTCCGCCTGCTCGAACGAGGCCCCCGGAACCCGGGTCCGCGCCAGTTCCACCATCGTCCCCGAGACGTCGATCCCGACGACCTCGCAGCCCGCACGGACCAGCCGGTCCGCCACCGGCCGGCCCGTCCCGCTGCCGACGTCGAGCACCCGCGCCCCCGGTCCGAGCCGCTCCGCCAGCCAGTCGACAGCGGCCGCCTGCTCCGGCAGCCTCCCGAAGGCCTCCTCGTAGGCCGAGCCCAGCCCGTCGAACAGCTCGGCCGCCGACAGGGCCTCCGGCTCTCCCTTCGACCGGCCCGTCTCCTCGTCCCGCACCGTGTCCCGCCTTCCTCCGCGCCGCCCTGGCACGGCCGTCCGATGACACGACCGACCTACCCCGCCTGCCACAGGGCCACCCACGCCGGACGGCGGCCCGGAAGCGCACGACGGCCGGGACACCCTGATCGGTGTCCCGGCCGTCGTGCGCTGCGACGGAGGCGCACGGCGCGCCACCGCCCACCCCGTCAGCCGATCTCGACGAGCAGGTCGCCGCCCTCCACCTGCTGGATCCTGCTGATGGCCAGGCGGGACACCCGCCCGCTCTTCGGCGCGGTGATCGAAGCCTCCATCTTCATCGCCTCGATGGTGGCCACCGTCGCACCGGTCTCGACCTCGTCGCCCTCGGAGACGGCCAGCGTGACCACACCGGCGAACGGAGCGGCGACATGGCCGGGGTCGGACCTGTCGGCCTTCTCGGTCACCGGGAGATCGGCGGCCGCCGCGTTGTCGCGCACCTGGATCGGCCGCAGTTGGCCGTTCAGGGTGGACATGACGGTACGCATCCCGCGTTCGTCGGCCTCGCCGACGGCCTCCAGCTCGATGAGCAGCCGCACACCGGGCCCGAAGTCGACGGAGTACTCCTTGCCCGGGCGCAGCCCGTAGAAGAAGTCCTTGCTGTCGAGCACGCTGGTGTCGCCGTACGCCTGCCGGTGCGCCTCGTAGGCCTGCGTCGGACCGGGGAAGAGGAGCCGGTTCAGCGTCGCGCGCCGGTCCTTGGCGAGGCCGGTACGGTCCTCCGCGGTCAGCTCCCGCATCGGCTTGGGCCCGGCGCGGCCCTCCAGGGCCCGGGTGCGGAACGGCTCCGGCCAGCCGCCGGGAGGTGTCCCCAGCTCGCCGTGGAGGAAGCCGACGACCGAGTCGGGGATGTCGAAGCGGTTCGGCTCCGCCTCGAAGTCCTCGGGCGCGACCCCGGCGCCCACGAGATGGAGCGCGAGGTCGCCCACCACCTTCGACGAGGGCGTGACCTTCACCAGCCGGCCCAGCATCCGGTCCGCTGCGGCGTACGTCGACTCGACGTCCTCGAAGCGGTCCCCGAGGCCGAGCGCGACCGCCTGCGTCCGCAGGTTGGACAGCTGTCCGCCCGGGATCTCGTGGTGGTACACGCGACCGGTCGGCGAGTCGAGACCCGCCTCGAAGGGGGCGTACACCTTGCGCACGCTCTCCCAGTACGGTTCCAGGTCGCCGACCGCCTGCAGATCCAGGCCCGTGGGCCGGGCGGAGTGGTCGGTCGCGGCGACGATCGCCGACAGCGACGGCTGAGAGGTCGTGCCGGCCATGGAGGCCACCGCGCCGTCCACCGCGTCCGCCCCGGCCTGGATCGCCGCGAGATACGTGGCGAGCTGCCCGCCCGCGGTGTCGTGGGTGTGCAGGTGCACCGGCAGGTCGAACTCCCTGCGCAGCGCCGAGACCAGCGTGGCCGCGGCGGGGGCGCGCAGCAGGCCGGCCATGTCCTTGACCGCCAGTACGTGCGCGCCGGCGGCGACGATCTTCTCGGCCAGCCGCAGGTAGTAGTCCAGCGTGTACAGCTGCTCCGCCGGGTCGGAGAGGTCGGAGGTGTAGCAGAGCGCGACCTCGGCCACCGCGGTCCCGGTCTCCCGTACGGCCTCGATGGCGGGACGCATCTGGTCGACGTCGTTGAGCGCGTCGAAGATCCGGAAGATGTCGATGCCGGTGGCCGCGGCCTCCTGCACGAAGGCGTCGGTCACCTCCGTCGGGTACGGGGTGTACCCCACGGTGTTGCGGCCCCGCAGGAGCATCTGCAGGCAGATGTTCGGCACGGCCTCGCGCAGGGCGGCGAGGCGATCCCACGGGTCCTCGGCGAGGAAGCGCAGCGCGACGTCGTAGGTGGCGCCGCCCCAGCACTCCAGGGACAGCAGCTCCGGCAGGTTGTGCGCCACCGCGGGGGCGACGGCCAGGAGGTCCTTGGTACGGACCCGGGTGGCGAGGAGCGACTGGTGGGCGTCGCGGAAGGTGGTGTCGGTGACACCGATGGTCGGCGACTCGCGCAGGCTCCGGGCGAAGCCCTCCGGTCCGAGCGCGAGGAGCCGCTGCCGGGAGCCGGCGGCCGGCTCGCTGGCGCGCAGCGCGGGCAGCTTAGTGGCGGGGGAGATCAGCTCGGGCCGGGGGCCGTGCGGCTTGTTCACGGTGACGTCGGCGAGGTAGGTGAGCAGCTTCGTGCCGCGGTCGGCCGAGTGGCGTGAGGTGAGCAGGTGCGGGCGCTGCTCGATGAAGGCCGTCGTGACGTGACCCGCCTGGAAGTCCTCGTCGTCGAGCACGGCCTGCAGGAACGGGATGTTCGTGGACACGCCGCGGATCCGGAACTCGGCCACCGCACGCCGTGCGCGGTCGACGGCGGTACGGAAGTCCCGGCCCCGGCAGGTCAGCTTGACCAGCATCGAGTCGAAGTGGGCGCTGACCTCCGTACCGGCGTGGGTGGTGCCGCCGTCGAGCCGGATGCCGGAGCCTCCCGGAGAGCGGTACGCGCTGATCATGCCGGTGTCCGGGCGGAAGCCGTTCGCGGGGTCCTCGGTGGTGATCCGGCACTGCAGCGCGGCACCGCGCAGGACGACGGACTCCTGGGCCAGGCCGAGGTCGGCGAGGGTCTCGCCGGAGGCGATGCGCAACTGCGACTGCACGAGGTCGATGTCGGTGACCTCCTCGGTCACCGTGTGCTCGACCTGGATGCGCGGATTCATCTCGATGAAGACGTGGTTGCCTTCGCGGTCGAGGAGGAACTCCACGGTGCCGGCGTTGCGGTAGCCGATCCGGCGGGCGAACCTCACGGCGTCGTCGCAGATGCGCTGCCGCACCACCGGGTCGAGGTTCGGGGCGGGCGCGAGCTCGATCACCTTCTGGTGGCGCCGCTGCACCGAGCAGTCGCGCTCGAACAGGTGGATGACGTTGCCCTCGCCGTCGGCGAGGATCTGCACCTCGATGTGGCGCGGGTCGACGACGGCCTTCTCCAGGAAGACGGTCGCGTCGCCGAAGGCGGACTCCGCCTCGCGGGCCGCCGCCTCGATGGACTCGCGGAGCGTCGCCGGGTCCTCGACCCGCCGCATGCCCCGGCCACCGCCGCCGGCGACGGCCTTGACGAAGACCGGGAAGCCGATGCCCTCGGCGGCCGCCACCAGCTCGTCCACGTCGGTGGAGGGCGCCGAGGAGCCGAGGACGGGTACGCCCGCCTCCCGGGCGGCGGCCACGGCCCGGGCCTTGTTGCCGGTGAGCTCCAGGGTCTGCACGCTCGGGCCGACGAAGGTGATGCCCGCCTCCTCGCAGGCGCGCGCCAGATCCGGGTTCTCGGACAGGAATCCGTACCCCGGGTAGACGGCGTCGGCGCCGGCCTTGCGGGCCGCCCGGATGATCTCCTCCACCGAGAGGTAGGCGCGCACCGGATGTCCGGGCTCACCGATCTCGTACGCCTCGTCCGCCTTCAGCCGGTGCAGAGAGTTGCGGTCCTCATGGGGGAAGACGGCCACCGTGCGCGCACCCAATTCGTAGCCGGCGCGGAACGCGCGAATCGCGATCTCCCCGCGGTTGGCCACCAGTACCTTGCGGAACATCCTGATCCCTTCACCCTGCCGGTGATGAGCACAACGGATCGCCGTCACGTCCCCGCGCACGTGGTGCCCTGGGATCGGCACTCGCCCGCGTCGCGCCCGGCCTGTTTCGGCAACGCTAAGGGCTGCGCGGTGGCCTTCTGAAGATCCCACGACAGTGACATGGATCATCGGCATGCCGACCTTCCCGACGGGTAAGGAGGACGTGTCCGGCGCGCGGGGCGCGGCCTCGCCCGGGCAGAATCCTTTTCGCACCATGTACTGCATTCGGGTGATATCCGACCGTCCCTGCAATATTCGGTGCCTATGATCCACTGTTGTGACAGAGAGTCAGTACGCCCGGTCCAACCAGGACTCGGCCGATGTGGTCATCCTCGGAGCCGGCCCGGCCGGCCTGGTGCTGGGGAACCTCTTACTCCGCAGCGGAATCGACTGTGTCGTGCTGGAACGCGCCGGCCGTGACCACGTCCGGAACCGGGCACGGGCGGGCTTCCTCGCCCCCAACACCGTGCGGGTCCTGGAGCGCCACGGCCTGGACGCGGGACTGCGCCGACGCGGACAGGAGCACAGCGTCTGCGAGTTCCGTACCGAGGACGGCCGGTTCCGCCTGGACTACCGAGGGCTCGGCCGGGGGGAGCCGCACACGGTCTACCCGCAGCACGAGCTGGTCACCGATCTGCTGGCCGAGTTCATCGACGCCGGAGGGCGCATCCGCTTCGAGACCGAGGCGGTGACCGTCTCCGGTGCGGACGGCCCCGCGCCCACGGTGACCGTACGGGAGGAGGACGGGCGCCCCGGACACTGGCGGGCACGGTACGTCGCCGCCTGCGACGGCCGCCATGGGGCGGGACGCAGCTCGCTGCCCCCCGGCGCGGTCCGGCGCCACCACCGTGACCACGGGGTGTCCTGGCTGGGCCTGCTCGCCGAGGCGCCGCCGAGCCTGGACGCCGTGGGTTACGCGGTCCACCCGCGCGGCTTCGCCGGCCACATGGCCCGCTCCAGCGAGATCACCCGCTACTACCTGCAGTGCGACCGCGGGACCCGGGCGGAGGACTGGAGCGAGGACCGCGTCTGGGACGAGCTCGCGCTGCGCATGCGCGCCACCGAGTACGGACCCCTGCTCCGCGGCCGGATCGTCCAGCGCGCCGTCGTCGACCTCGAGTCCGACGTGCTCGAACCGCTGCGCCACGGGTCGCTGTTCCTGGTGGGTGATGCCGCCGCCCTGATCAGTCCGTCCGCCGCGAAAGGCGCGAACCTCGCGGTGCTGGAGGCGGAGATCCTGGCCCGGGCCCTGACGGACGACCTCACCCACGGCGACCCGGAGGGGCTCGCCTCGTACTCGGCGCGGTGCCTGGCCCACATCTGGCGGGCGCAGGAGTTCTCGCACTGGATGATCCGCCTTCTGCACGGCGGTGCCCAGGGCTCCGAGGAGGCCTCCTTCCAGGAGCGTCTGCGCCACTCCCGGATCGGCTCGCTGCGCACCTCGCGCACCCAGCAGGACTGGTTCGCCGAGAACTACGTCGGCATCTGACCGACCCTCCTTCTTCTTCCTCTCGCTTCGTCCCGTTCCGGGCCGGGCCCCGGGGCTGTCGTGCGCCTGCACGGCGTGCTCCGGCGGCCCCGCCCGGGCTTCCTCCTTCACCCACGGACAGGGAATGCATCCCGAACATCCCTTCACCATGCCCGCGAACGCGGCACCCGCGATCCCGACGCCCGCAGACGAGACCCCGGCGAACGCGACCCCCGCGATCCCGACCCCCGCGATCCCGACCCCCGCGATCCCGACCCCCGCGCAGCCCGCGCCCGCCGGAGGCGACGCGGAACGTCTCGGCGCGACAACCGGATTCGTCCGTGAGCAGGACACGTCCGTCCTGCTGTCACGCGTGCTGCCCGGCCTCGACGGCCCCGAACTGCGCGCGCTGACGGACCGGTGCCGGTTCGCGCACGCGGCCGTGCTCGTGTTCCCGCCCGACGAGTACGCCCTGCGCGCCGACCTCGCGGCGTGCGGGCTGTCGGCCGACGCTCCGGCGCAGCCCAGCGTCGTCGTGCGCGAGCGCCTCGCCGCACGCCATCGCCGCGATCCGGCCGATCTTGACGTAAGGATTCTCCGTCCCGTGGTCCGCGGTCCCGCCGAAGAACCTCGGGCGGTCGAGGTGTTCGCGCTGACCGTGCCACCGGGTTCCGGACTGTCCGTCATCGCCGCCGAGGAGCGCCGCCACGACCACGAGGCGCACCTCGCCTTCGACGTCGCCCGCCCGGACCCGCTGGTGCTGCGCGGGCTGTTGGCGAGCTTCCAGCGGCACGGTGCCGCGGCCGACGGAGGCGGCTACAACCCGCACGAGGACGGCACCGTCTTCTACTTCACGGCCCCCGCCGGCACGAAGACCGCCTACCGGCGGGTCGAGCTGTACGCGAGCGGAGACCACCGTGACGTACTGGCCGAGCACCTCGCCCGGCCCCTCGCGGCTTCGGGGCCGACGCGCGGGACCGGTGAACCGCAGCCCGCCGAAAGGCTCCTGTGGCTGCTGACCGGTGCCTGGACCACCCAGGCCCTGGCGGCGTGCGCGCGGCTGGGGCTGCCCGAGGCCATGAACCGCCACACCGGGGTCGACGGTGCGCAGCTGGCCCGGACCGTCGGGGCCCACCCGCAGAGCACGACGACCCTGCTGCGGTACCTCACCATGCTGGGCGTGGTCTCCGACGCGCCGGACGGCTACCGCCTCACCGAGGTCGGCGCTCTCCTGCACCCCGAGGCCCCGGGCTCGATGCGGCCCCTGGCGCTGATGTACGGCGGCCCCTTCTACCAGTCCTTCGGTCACCTGACCCACACCGTGCGCAGCGGAGAACCCGGCTTCGAGCACCTCTACGGCGAGAACCACTTCGACCACTTCGCCCGCGACCCCGAACTCGCCGCCCTCTTCGACCAGTCGATGGCGTCGAGCGCGGCCATGTTCGACCCTCTCCCCTCGCACCCGGTCCTCACCGCCGCCACCGCCTCCGGCCGCCCTCGTACCGTGGTCGACGTCGCGGGCGGCACCGGAGAACTGCTGGGCCGCGTCCTGACCGCCCACCCCACCCTGCGGGGCATCCTCCTCGAACGCCCTCAGGTCCTCGCGGCGGCGCGGACGTACCTGGACGCCAACGGTGTCGGCGGGCGGTGCGACTACCGGGCGGGCGACTTCTCGGACGTGCCCCCGGGCGGCGACGTCTACATCCTCTCCCGTGTCCTGCACGACTGGGACGACGACCGGTGCCGCGGCATCCTGGGGCACTGCGCCGAGGCCATGCCCCGGAAGGCGGACCTGCTCGTCGTCGAGCGACTGCTGCCCGACGACGCCGGCGCCGAGCCTTCGCTCGCCACCGCGTGGGACCTCCACATGAGGTGCAACACCGGAGGCCGCGAGCGCACGGCCGGCCACTACGGCCGGCTGCTCGAGGAGCACGGCCTCGAACTCACGGGCCACACCCCCCTCGCGCTGGGCGCCCACGTGCTCCACGCCCGCAGGCCCTGACGCGGCGCCGGTGCCTGGAGGAGTGCGACTCCTCCAGGCACCGGCGCTGTGCGAACCGGCCGTCGGTTCGGCCGTGCCACACGTTCCGCCGGCCCCGGCCGGGGGCATAGTGGTGGAGTGATCACCAAAAGTGACGAGGCCGGCAGCGGCCGCGACGCCGGCAGCGGCCCCGAAGGCGCCGGCGACGAGGAGGCACAGGTCATCGTGGTCGGGGCGGGACCCGCGGGCTCCGCCGCCGCGGTGCACCTCGCGCGAGCCGGTGTGGACGTGCTGCTCCTGGAGAAGAGCGGCTTCCCCCGGGAGAAGGTGTGCGGCGACGGGCTGACACCGCGCAGCGTCTACCAGTTGGTACGGATGGGCATCGACATCGATGCACCGGGCTGGATGCGCAACAAGGGAATGCGCTGGGTCTGCGGAGGCCTCGAAGCCGAGCTGGACTGGCCGAGTCTGGGCGCGCTTCCCGACTTCGGACTCACCCGAAGCCGGCACGACTTCGACGATCTGCTCGCCACCCACGCGAGCGCCACCGGGGCGCGCCTTCGCACCCATGTGAAGGTGACGGGACCTCTGACCGACCGGGCAGGACACGTCGTCGGCGTCTCCGCCACGCGCGGAGCCGGCAAGGAACCGGTCCGCTATCGGGCCCCGTTGGTGGTCGCGGCCGACGGGGCCTCGGCGCGCACGGCCCTCGGCCTGGGGTTCGAAAGGGACGGCAAGCGACCCGTCGCGGCGGCCGCCCGACGGTACTACCGCAGCGAGGCCCGTACGCACGACCCCTATCTGGAGCTCTGGGCCGACCTGCGGTGTCCTGCCACCGGACGGGACCTGCCCGGGTACGGATGGGTGTTCCCGCTGGGGGACGGGCGCGTCAACGTCGGCCTCGGCGCGCTGCCGCAGCAACGGCGGCGCAGGCCGGTGGACCTGCGGGCGGCCCTGGAGCACTGGCTGCCCCGCCTGCCCGAGGAGTGGGGGGTGCGCGAGGAGAACGCCGACTCACCGCTGAGGAGCGCGCCGCTGCCCATGGGACTGAACCGGCGTCCGCAGTACGGTCGCGGTCTGCTGCTCGTGGGCGACAGCGCCGGCATGGTCAGTCCCTGGAGCGGCGAGGGCATCGCCCAGGCGATGGAGGCCGCCGAGGTGGCGGCGGACGTCATCGCCCTGGCGCTGGCCCGGCCGGCCGGGCCGCGCCGGGAACACGCGCTGCACCAGTACCCGGTCGAGATCCGGCGCCGCTGGGCGCGCTACTACCGGCTGGGCAACGCCGTCGGTGATCTGGTCTTCTCCCGCTACGGCTTCCGGCCGGTCCTCCACCCCCGTGTGATGGCCTCGCCCCACGTGCTGCGCACCCTGGCCCGCCTGCTCACCCACGTGACCGACGAGCCCGCACAGGACACCATCGACGCCGTCCTCCACGGGCTGCTGCGCCTCGTTCCCACGCCACGACGGTAGACCGCGTACGGGGGACGGTCACCGCTCCGCCGCCTCCGCCTCGCCTCCGGTGGGGTGGGCGCGGAGGTACCCGACGACGGTGTTGCCCACGGCGACGAGCGGTACCGCCACGACGGCCCCGCCGATCCCGGCGACGGTGCCGCCCGTGGCGACGGCCAGGACGACGGCCAGCGGATGGACCCGGACGGCGCGGCCGAGGATGAACGGCTGGAGCACGTGCCCCTCGATCTGCTGCACCACGAGGACGACCATCAGTGCCATCAGCGCGGTGAAGACCCCCTCGGTGACGAGCGCGACGACGACCGCGAGGGCCCCGGAGACGACGGCACCGACGAGGGGCACGAAGGACGACAGGAAGATCACCACGCCGATGGGGACGGCCAGCGGTACGCCGAGGAAGTAGATGCCCAGGCCGATGAAGACCGCGTCGATCATGGCCACGATCATGGTGCCGCGCACGTACGCGGTCAGCGTCCGCCAGGCGCGCGGACCCGCGCCCGCGACGCCGGGGCGGGCTCCGGCGGGGACCAGCTTGAGGGTCCACCTCCAGATGCGCTTGCCGTCGTACAGCAGGAACAGGGTGGCGAACATGGCGAGCAGCAGGCCGGTGATCACCTCCACGAGCACGGTCACGCCCTGGAGGCCGGTGGACGCGAGTTCACTCGTGCTCGTGCCGATGCTGTCGCTCAAGTTGTCGGCGATGTCGTTGATCTGTTGCTCCGTGACGTGGAGCGGGCTGTCGATCAGCCACTGTTTGAGTTCGTCGATGCCCTCCTGAACGCGGTCGGAGAGGTCGCCGAGGTTGTCCAGCACCTGCCAGACGACGAACCATCCGACCAGTCCGAGCAGCACGAACCCGCACGTCGCCGTCAGCGCCGTGGCCGGCCCCCGGGGGAGGCCGCTCCGGTGCAGCCGGGCCACCGTCGGCTGGAGCAGAGCGGTGACCAGGAGCGCCACGACGAAGGCGAGCACGACCAGGCGTACCGCCCCGATGACCCGCATGAGCACCCAGAGGGTGGCGGCGAGCACCAGGAACCGCCAGCCTGCCTCCGCGGCCACCCGCACCGGCCACGGCACCGACGCCGCCGGCCCCCGTGCCGGGGGATCGCCCTCGCGCCCTTCCGGAGGAAGTGATTCCTCCCATGCCCTTTGGTCCTCCGCGTCCCGCTCGGCCTGCAGCCGCGCCCGACGCTCGCGGAGCGCCGCGGCACTCTCCTTCACGCGCCCGGGCCACCGGCGCAGGCGGGGCAGTCGAGGTCGGTCCACCGAGGAGACCCTCCAAGTCGCTTCCCAAGTCGGACGAGACTCCCCCCAGGCTGGCGCGTGCGCAGCCGTCCGGCACCCCGGGCGGGCGCCGCGTAACCCGACTCGGGGGCGTCCCGGGCCAGGGACGCCCCCGGGGAAACCGCCGCCGGGCACCCATACGGCGGCCGGATGGGGGTAGGCGCCGTTCGTGGGTGACGGGACATCTGCCCTGTCGCCCGCGGGTGTCGGCCGACTCGCCGGGAGTCCGGCCCCTCCAGAGACTGAGGTAAGCCATGATCCTTGTCGGAGTCATCCTGCTCATCATCGGACTCGTCGCCGGGATATCGATCCTGTGGACCATCGGGATGATCCTGGTCCTCATCGGCGCCGTCCTGTGGGTCCTCGGAGCCGTGGGACACGCGGTAGGCGGTCGGCGTCACTACTGGTAGACGCCACGACCGGTAGCACCTGCGCCCAGCAGGTAAGGAGGAGACAGGTCATGCGCGCACTGACGTGGCAGGGAACGCGGGACGTCCGCGTGGAGTCGGTGGCCGATCCCGCGATCAAGGATCCCTCGGATGTCGTCGTCAAAGTGACCTCGACCGGTATCTGCGGCTCCGACCTGCACCTGTACAACCTGCTGGGCGCCTATCTGGAGCCCGGTGACATCCTCGGGCACGAGGCGATGGGCCTGGTCGAGGCGGTCGGACCGGAGGTGTCCACGCTCTCGACCGGGGACCGGGTCGTCGTCCCGTTCAACGTGTCCTGCGGACAGTGCTTCATGTGCGACCAGGGTCTGCACTCCCAGTGCGAGACGACTCAGGTGCGTGAGTACGACAAGGGCGCGTCGCTGTTCGGCTACACGAAGCTGTACGGACAGGTCCCGGGCGGTCAGGCCGAGTACCTGCGCGTGCCCTTCGGCGACACACTGCCCGTCAAGGTTCCGAAGGGACCGCCCGACGAGCGGTTCGTCTACCTCTCCGACGTACTGCCGACGGCCTGGCAGGCCGTCGAGTACGCCGACATCCCGCCGGGCGGTTCCGTAGCGGTGCTCGGGCTCGGGCCGATCGGCCTGATGGCCGCCCGCATCGCGCTGCACCGCGGCGCCCGGCTCGTCATCGGAGTCGACCTCGTCCCCGCCCGTCTCCAGCGGGCGAGAGAGGCCGGCGTGCGCACGCTCGACCTCACCGGCCACGGAAAGCGCCTCGTCGCCGAGGTGCGGAACCTGACGGACGGACGGGGGACCGACTCGGTCATCGACGCGGTGGGCATGGAAGCCCACGGAGCGCCGCTGGCCGCGGCCGCGCAACGCGTCACGGCACTGCTGCCGGACGCCCTCGCCCGTCCCCTCATGGAGCATGCCGGAGTCGACCGCCTGGCCGCTCTGCACACGGCGATCGACCTGGTACGGCGCGGCGGCACGGTCTCCGTCTCCGGCGTCTACGGAGGGGCCGCGGACCCCATGCCCCTGCTGACCATGTTCGACAAGCAGATCCAGCTGCGCATGGGGCAGGCCAACGTCCGGGCCTGGGTGGACGACATCCTGCCCCTGCTCGACGACAGCGATCCGCTGGGAGTGGAAGGCTTCGCCACGCACGTGCTGCCCCTCGAAGAGGCGCCGCGCGCCTACGCCATGTTCCAGGCGAAGGAAGACGGCATGATCAAGACGCTGCTCCGCCCGTAAGCGGGAGTCAACGGGTTTCGAGGTGGCGAATCCGGCAAGCCGCGCCATATGGTACGCATCGGCTACACCATGATGACCGAGCAGGCAGGGCCCAGGGAGCTGGTGTCCCACGTCGTCGGGGCGGAGCGCGCGGGCTTCGACTTCTCCGTGATCTCCGACCACTCCTTCCCCTGGCTCGACTCCCAGGGGCACGCGCCGTACGCGTGGAGCGTCCTGGGAGCGGCGGCGCAGGCGACCTCGCGCATCCCGCTGATGACGTTCGTGACGTGCCCGACCTTCCGCTACCACCCCGCGGTGATCGCGCAGAAGGCCGCGACGATGCAGCTCCTCAGCGGCGGCCGCTTCCGGCTCGGCCTCGGTTCCGGGGAGAACCTGAACGAACACATCGTCGGATCCGGCTGGCCGGCCGCCCACGTCCGCCTGGAGATGCTGGACGAGGCCGTCGGCATCATCCGCGACCTCTTCGACGGCGGCTACGTCACGCATCACGGCACGCACTTCGACGTCGAGAACGCCAGACTCTGGGACCTCCCCTCCACCCCGCCTCCTCTCGGCATCGCCGTGTCCGGGGAGCGGTCCTGCGAGATCGCGGGTCGCCGCGCGGACGTGCTGGTCTCCACCGAGCCGAAGGGCGGCCTGATCAAGGCGTTCGCGGAGCACGGCGGCGCCGGCAAACCGTGCGTCGGCCAACTCCCGGTCTGCTATGACCCCGACCGCGCTTCGGCCGTCGCCCGGGCGCACGAGCAGTTCCGCTGGGCCCTCGGTGGCTGGGAGGTCAACGCCGAGCTGCCGGGCCCGAAGGGCTTCGCCGCTGCCACCGCCCACACCCGCCCCGAGGACGTCGCCGAGGCCGTCCCCTGCGGCGACGACGTGGACTCCTTCGTCGAGGCGGTCCGGCCCTACGCCGAGGCGGGATTCACCGAGGTGGCCCTCGTCCAGATCGGGGGCGACCACCAGGAACCCTTCCTGGACTGGGCGGAGACCGAGCTGCTGCCCGCACTGCGGGAGCTGTGAGGGAGCCGAGGACGCCTGAACCGGGCCGGTCCCGGGTCAGGCGTCCGGCCGGCCGCCGGGCAGGACGTCTGCCCGGCGGCCGGTGGGCTCAGGCCGCCGCTGGGGTGTAGTGGGCGGCGTCGTCGCCCTCGATCACCCGGCTGAGCGTTCCGTCGACACCGGCCGGGACGTCGCCCGCGACGGTCACGCGGTGCAGCAGGCGCGGCAGGTCGCCGTAGTCGTCGGGGGCGTAGTGCTGGGTGATCCGGTTGTCGAACAGGACGAGGTCGCCCGGCTGCCAGGCCACGCGCACGATGTTCTCGGGTCGCGTGACGTACGACTGGAAGAGGCGCAGCAGGTCGCGGGAGTCGGAGGGGCCGAGGCCGACGATGCTCTGGGCGAAGCCGCCGATGAACAGCCCCCGTTCCCCGGTCTCGGGGTGGACCCGGACGACCGGGTGGGCGGTGCGGTACCGCCGGGAGACGAACTGCCTGCGGTGTTCGGCCGCCTTCTCGCTCTTCGGAGCGGCGTAGTCGTAGTCGTTGGTGTGCACCGCCCACAGCTTGTCGGCCAGCTCCCGCAGCGGCTGGGGCAGATCCGCGTAGGCGGCGCCGGAGTTGGCGATGAGGGTGTTGCCGCCGTAGGGGGGAACCACGATGCTGCGCAGCGTGGACGCCTTCGGCGGTGTGCGGACGAACGTGACGTCGGTGTGCCAGTGGTTGGCGCGGATGCCCTCGTCGCCGTCGACGGGCAGGATCTGGGGCCGGCCGTCGACGGACGGCACGGTCGGATGCGCGGTGGTGAGCTCGCCGAAGAGCGAGGCGAAGCGGAGCTGGCCCGCCTCGTCGAGCCGCTGGTCACGGAAGACGAGCGCCTTGTGCTCCAGGAGCGCGGAGTTGATCTCGGTGACGACGGCGGGGGCGAGTTCGGCGCCGAGGTCCACGCCGTGGATCTCCGCGCCGATACGGCCTCCGATCCTGCGGACGTCGAAGCCGGTGCTGGTGGTCATGGGAGGGATCCTTTCGAAGGCGGTCAGAAGGTGATGGACGGTGAGTGGCTAGGCGTCCCCGGCGTCCCCGGCGCCCCCCCCGGTGTCCCGGGCGTTCCGGGTGTTCGGGTCGTTCGGGTTGTTCCGGGCGTTCCGGTGGACGGGTGACAGCTCGAAGCGAGCCGGACGCGCGGCCGTGTCATGCGGGCCGCCGCCCTGCCGTCGCCGTCGCGGCGACAGCGGACGTCCGGTCGGCCGCCCTGCCGGCCGGGCGGGCGAGCCCGTAGTGCTCCCGCAGGGTGCGGCCGCCGTACTCGGTACGGAACAGGCCACGGCGCTGGAGGATCGGTACGACCTGGTCGACGAAGTCCTCCAGTCCGCTCGGCAGAAGAGGCGGCATGATGTTGAAGCCGTCGGCGGCGCCCTGGGTGAACCACTCCTGCAGCTCGTCGGCGATCTGCTCCGGAGTGCCGGCGAAGACACGGTGGCCGCGGCCGCCACCGAGGCGGGCGATGAGCTGGCGCACGGTCAGTCCGTCGCGGCGCGCGATGTCGGCCACGAGCGTGAAGCGGCTCTTGTTGCCGTTGATGTCCCGCTCCTCGGGCAGCTCGGGCAGCGGCCCGTCCAGCGCCACCCCCGTCAGGTCGGTGCCGAGCATCCCGGACAGCTGGGCGAGTCCGTACTCGGGGATCTGCAGCTCCGTGAGCTCCTGCTCCAGCGCACGTGCCTCGGCCTCGGTCGAGCCGATGACGGGCGCGATGCCCGGAAGGACCAGCAGCTGGTCCTCGCCGCGGCCATGGCGCGCGAGCCGGGACTTGAGGTCCTTGTAGAACGCCTGGCCGTCGGCGAGCGTCTGCTGGGCGGTGAAGACGGCCTCGGCGTACCGCGCGGCGAACTCCTTGCCGTCCTCCGACGAACCGGCCTGCACCAGCAGAGGGTGGCCCTGAGGACTACGAGGCACGTTCAGCGGCCCCTGCACCCCGAAGTGCTCCCCGCGGTGATCGATCGCCCGCACCCGGTCGGTGTCCGCGTAGACGCCCCGTTCGCGGTCGAGCAGGATCGCGTCGTCCTCCCAGCTGTCCCACAGTCTGGTGGCGACCTCGACGAACTCCCGGGCCCGCTCGTAGCGGAGCCGGTGCTCCAGGTGCTCCTCCTGGCCGAAGTTGCGGGCCTCGTTCACGGTGCCGGAAGTGACGATGTTCCAGCCGGCCCGGCCGCCGCTGATGTGGTCCAGGGAGGCGAACTTGCGGGCGATGTGGAACGGCTCGTTGAAGGTGGTGGAGACGGTGGCGATCAGTCCGACGTGCTCGGTGACCGCCGCCAGGGCCGACAGCAGGGTGAGCGGTTCGAAACCGCCGAGCGCGTTGTACCGGGCGTTCCCCCACAGGGCGAGCCCGTCGGCGAGGAAGACCGAGTCGAGCAGCCCGCGCTCGGCGGTCTGGGCGAGCTGCTGGAAGTAGCGCAGATCGGTGACCCGTTCGGGCTGGGTACGGGGGTGGCGCCAGGCGGCGTCGTGGTGGCCGGCGTTCATCAGGAAGGCGTTGAGATGGAGCGTGCGGGGGCTGGTCGCGGTCATGGGTTCCTCGGATCGGGGGCGGCGGAACGAGCGGGCGTTGTGAGGAGGGGCGGGCGTTGCGAGGAGGGGCGGGCCGGGGCGGGTCAGGCGGCGGATACGCGCCAGGAACTGAGCCGGCGCTCCAGGACGACCAGGAGCTGGTTGAAGGTCACGCCGATGGCGGAGATCGTGATGATTCCCGCGTACATCTGCGGGATCGCGAAGTTGTACTGCGAGGCGTTGATCAGATAGCCGAGCCCCGCCTTGGCCCCGATCATCTCGGCGGCGACGAGCACCAGGATCGACCCCGCTCCGGCGAGCCGGATGCCGGTGAACATCACGGGCACGGCGGACGGCAGGATGACCTTCTGGAAGAGCCGGGGTGCGGACAGGTCCATCGACTTCGCGAGCTTCAACAGTGTGGGGTCGACCGTGCGCACGGCGCTGATCGTGTTGAGCAGGATCGGCCAGGTGCACGCGTACACGACGATGGAGATCTTCGAGGTCTCCCCGATGCCCAGCAGCAGGACGAAGACCGGCAGCAGGGCCAGCGCGGCGGTGTTGCGGAACACCTCGAGCAGCGGGCCGAGCAGATCGGCGACGGGCCGGTACCAGCCGATCAGCAGCCCGAGGGGTACGGCGACGGCCACGGCCAGACCGAATCCGCTGAACGAGCGCACCAGGCTGGCGTAGGTGTTGTCGGCGAGCCGGCCGTCGGCCGCCAGCTCCCACCAGGCGACGAGCACCTCGCTGAACGGGGGCAGGAAGGTCCGGTCGACCAGCCCGAGCCGTGGCGCGGTCTCCCACAGCAACAGCAGGGCGACGATGGCCGCGGACCTGGTGACCCCGGTGGCCAGGAGGGACGCCAGCCGCCGGAGCACCGGGCGGACACTGGCCGCCCGGGAAGGGGCCCGGGGCGAGGGGTCAGACGACGCGTGCGTGACGGAAGGGGCGGGGGCGGGGGTGGCTTCGGCGAGGCTCGGCGGGGGCGGCGGGGGAGCCTTCTCGGCGGTGGTGCGGGTCGTCAGGCTCATGCGGATGCCTCCTGCTTCTCCAACTGCTGGGCCCTGGCCACCTCGTCGTGCAGCAGCGACCAGATCTCGTGGCGGTGGCGCGCGAACTCAGGAGCGGAACGGATGTCGTCCGTGTCGTCACGGGAGCCGAGCACGACCGGTACGACCTGCTTGATGCGGCCCGGCCTGGACGTCATGACGGCGACGCGCTGCCCCAGGTAGACGGCTTCGTCGATGCTGTGCGTGATGAAGACGACGGTCTTTCCGGTGCGCTGCCAGATGCGGAGCAGTTCGTCCTGCAACGACTCACGGGTCTGGGCGTCCAGCGCGCCGAAGGGCTCGTCCATGAGCAGCACGTCCGGGTCGTAGGCCAGGCTGCGGGCGATCGCCACCCGCTGCCGCATCCCGCCCGACAGCTCGTGCGGGTGCCGGTCCTCGAACCCGGAAAGGCCGACCAGATCCAGGAACTCCCGTGCCCGCGCGGCCCGTGCGCGGCGCGGTACGCCGGTCGCCTCCAGACCGAACTCGACGTTCCCCTGCGCGGTGCGCCAGGGCAGCAGCGCGTACTGCTGGAAGACGATGCCGCGGTTCAGGCCCGGGCCGGTGACCGGTGCGCCGTCCAGCAGGATCCGTCCGCCGGTGGGGCGGGTGAGGCCGCCGAGCATGTCGAGGAGCGTCGACTTGCCGCAGCCGCTCGGGCCCACCAGGGCGACGAACTCACCCGCCGCTATCTCCAGGTCGACGCCGTCGACGGCGGTGAACTCCCTGGACCCGCGTGTCCCCGAACCGCCCTTCGTGGTGGACTCCTTGACCGTGAAGACCCTCCGCACGTCCTCGAACACGATCTTGGGCGTCGTGGATGCCGGCATGGGATCAGCTCCCGCTCTTCGAGGCGGAGGGTGCCGGAGAGGTGCGCGCCGTGCTCGCCTCGGCGGCCTTGTTGAACTCATTGGTGTAGAGGTCCTCCACCGTGACCAGGTCCTTCGGGATGTCGCCGCGTTCGGCCAGCCAGTCGATCCACAGCTGGAGTTCCTTGCCGGTGATCCGGCCCGCCTGCTCGGCGACGCCCCAGGAACGCCAGTACTTGAGGGGCGTGGCGTCCTCGTTGCGTCCGCGCTTCTTCACGATGTCCGTCATCCGGGCGATGACCTCGGCGCGCGGAGTGGTGCGCGACCACTCGATGGCCCGCCCCACTGCGGTGACGAAGGTACGGGCCGTCCCGGGGTTCTGCTCGAGGAAGCGGTTCGTCATCACATAGGTGCCGGCACTGAACGCGCCGAGCAGTTCGAAGTCCGTGAAGAGCGGCCGGATTCCACCTGTCGCGAGGGCCTTGTCCCGCAGAATTCCGCCGAGTACGGCCACTCCGATCTGTTTCTGGCGCAGTGACTGCTCGGTGTTGACGGGAGGCACGACCAACGGCTCGACCTTGCCGATCTCCGCCTTGGACAGCCCGCCACGCTGGAGATAGATGTCGAGCATGGCCTCCGCGTGGGCTCCGAGGGTGTTCATCCCGACCTTCTGGCCGGTCAGATCGCGGGCGGAACGGATCGGGCTGTCCTCGAGGACGTAATAGCCGTTGTAGGCGTGCTGGTCGGCGCCGTAATAGCTGATGACAGCCTTGATGGGGGCCTTGTTCGCGGCCAGTTTGACGACCGCGCCGTTGAACGCGCCGCCGAAGTCCGTCTGTCCGGTGGCGGCGGACTGGATGTCCTGGGGGCCGCTGATCGTGTTGCCTACCCATTCCAGCCTGACGTCCTCGAGGTAGCCGAGGTCCTCGGCCAGCTCCGGCAAGGTGACCTGTCCCGCCCAGCCCTGGTACCGCAGCGTCCGGGTCCGGTCCTTTCCGGAGGTCCCCGCGGTCGTGCCGCAGCTCACCGCGACCGCGGAGAGTCCGAGCAGTGTGATGAACCGTCGTCGGGTCGATGTCGTCGTGGTCATGGACAGTCCTGTTCGCATTCGATGGAGCGGCTGGGTCGTGCTTCTGCCGACTTCTTCTGCGCATGGCGCGAGAACGCGCGTCGATACGGTTTCCCGGCCCGGAGCGGGCGTGTTTCAGGAAAGGGCGCGCCGGAATTCCGGACAGTGGAGGGGAAACCGCCCGAACGGCGGGAAGGGAAACGCGGCCGGAGAAATCCCTGCGGGAGTCCGGTCAATTACCGCGGACGCACGGAACGGCGTTCCGGGATGGGGCAAGGAGCAGGAGAAAGGCCTGCCGAGGGTCTATCGACCGACGGCACAGATGGCGCTGGCTTGACGTCGGAGATCGACGTGGAGCCGCGCGGCGAGGTTCTCGAAAGTGCTCACGGCCAAGAGACTTGCAGCGAAAACCGGACGCGTCAACGTCGCGTCCGGTTGCGTCTCGCATACTGAATCGACTGACATACGCGTGAAGCACGGCGTTCACAACCGGCTCGGTACGAGGCCCGGAAACAGACCTCCGCCCGGGCCCGGCGGGGCCTCCTGGTGGCGGTCGCACCGAGTCTTTCAGCGTGGCCTCCCAGGGAGGCTCGCCTTGGCGATGGGGTCGTGCGCCGTTTGGGGCCGGGGTTACGTCAAGGGCCGGCGCGCTGGTGGACGAGGTCTGCCGGCAGCACTCCGACCGCACCTCGGTGCGTCTTGGCGCATCAGCCCCAACTGTATGACCGACATCACCAAAGCGGCCCGCACCCTGGAGCGGCGAGGCTGAAAACGCTCACCGAATCAGGCCATCAGGACCGAGTCGTCCTCGGGGCGCGCACCGGGCAGGCGGTACCGGGCGGCGATCAGTGCCGCGTCCACATCACGTGTGCCGGTGGAGACACACAGCGTGTACGCGACGTCGTCAAGGCGCTGCCGTACCTCGGCGCCGCCGTTCTCCGCGTGCAGCACCTTCAGCGTCTCGTACTGCTCGATCAGATTGCTCAGCACCGCGGGATGGGCCATCAGCACAGTGGATCTCCCCTCGTCGTCAGGGCGTGACCGCCCGGTTCGCAGCGCCGGGTACCCCCGGTCCCGGGTTGTATGCGGGCCCTCGGATCGGCTCGTTCCAGCCGCTTGCCTCCCCACCGCTCTCTTTGTGACGATCACGGGGGAGTAGGGTCGTCATAATTGCCGTACGGCAACGGTCGAGGTCGGGGCCGTACGGGACGGGGTGCGGTCCTACCGTCGCCCGCGACCAGGTGTGGTCCCTGCGGGTACCCGGCGAGCGAACGAGGATGAGGCATGTCTGAGACGACGATCGAGGGCCCCTCGGCCGTGCCGCGGTCGGGACCCGCAGCGGTGGGGGAGTCCGAGCTGCGCCAGCTCCTGGACGGCCTCACCGCCGTCCGGGACGGAGACTTCGGTACCCGGCTGCCCGGCACGGCAGAGGGGCTGATGGGCGAGATCTCGAGTGTGTTCAACGGGATGGTCGACCAGCTCTCCCTGTTCACCTCCGAGGTGACCCGGGTCGCCCGGGAGGTGGGTACGGAGGGGACCCTCGGCGGGCAGGCCAAGGTGCCCGGGGTCTCCGGAACCTGGGCGGACCTGACCGAGTCCGTGAACGCGATGGCCGGCAACCTGACCACTCAGGTCCGTGACATCGCTCACGTCGCCACCGCCGTGGCCAAGGGCGACCTCTCCCAGAAGATCGACGTGGACGCCCGTGGCGAGATCCTGGAGCTGAAGAACACCATCAACACGATGGTGGACCAGCTCTCCTCCTTCGCCGACGAGGTCACCCGCATGGCCCGAGACGTCGGCACGGAGGGCATTCTCGGCGGTCAGGCGGACGTGAAGGGCGTCTCCGGAACGTGGCGCGATCTCACCGACTCCGTCAACTCCATGGCCGGCAACCTCACCGCGCAGGTGCGCTCCATCGCGCACGTCGCCACCGCCGTGGCCAAGGGCGACCTCTCCCAGAAGGTCGACGTGGACGCCCGTGGCGAGATCCGGGAGCTGAAGAACACCATCAACACGATGGTCGACCAGCTCTCGGCGTTCGCCGACGAGGTGAGCCGCGTCGCCCGGGAGGTCGGCACGGAGGGCAACCTGGGCGGCCAGGCCACCGTGCGGGGCGCCTCGGGCACCTGGGAGGACCTCACCGACAACGTCAACGTGATGGCGTCCAACCTCACCGGCCAGGTGCGCTCGATCGCCCAGGTCGCCACCGCCGTGGCCCGGGGCGATCTCTCCCGCCGGATCACCGTGGAGGCGAAGGGCGAGGTCGCCGCGCTCGCCGACACCATCAACACGATGGTGGACACGCTGTCGGCGTTCGCCGACGAGGTGACGCGAGTCGCGCGCGAGGTCGGCACCGAGGGCCGCCTCGGCGGACAGGCACGGGTGCCCAACGTGGCCGGCACGTGGAAGGACCTCACCG
Source organism: Streptomyces sp. NPDC013457 (assembly GCF_043089925.1). NCBI lineage: Bacteria > Bacillati > Actinomycetota > Actinomycetes > Kitasatosporales > Streptomycetaceae > Streptomyces > Streptomyces sp. NPDC013457. Next base: position 159,448 of record NZ_JBICBL010000001.1, on the reverse strand, counting down.
ACAACGTCAACTCGATGGCGAACAACCTGACCGGCCAGGTCCGCAACATCGCCCAGGTCACCACCGCCGTCGCCAACGGCGACCTCTCGAAGAAGATCGACGTCGACGCGCGCGGCGAGATCCTGGAGCTGAAGACCACCATCAACACCATGGTCGACCAGCTCTCCTCGTTCGCGGCCGAGGTGACCCGGGTGGCCAGGGAGGTCGGCAGCGAGGGCCGTCTCGGCGGTCAGGCCGAGGTGGAGGGCGTCTCCGGCACCTGGAAGCGGCTGACCGAGAACGTCAACGAGCTCGCCGGGAACCTCACCCGCCAGGTCCGCGCCATCGCCGAGGTCGCGAGCGCGGTCGCCGAGGGCGATCTGACACGCTCCATCAACGTCGACGCCTCGGGCGAGGTGGCGGAGCTCAAGGACAACATCAACGCGATGGTCGGCTCGCTGCGCGAGACCACCCGGGCCAACCAGGAGCAGGACTGGCTCAAGTCCAGCCTCGCCCGGATCTCCGAGCTCATGCAGGGCCACCGCGACCTGGCCGTCGTCGCCGACCTCGTCATGGACGAGCTGACCCCGCTCGTCTCCGCCCAGTACGGTGCGTTCTACCTGGCGGAGGACGGCGCGGACGGCGTCGAGCTGGGACTCGTCGGGTCCTACGGGCTCCCCGCGGAGAACGCCGGCCGTGACCGCTTCCGGCTGGGCGAGTCCCTCGTCGGACAGGCCGCCGGCAGCCGACGGATCATCGCCGCCGAGAACGTACCCGGCGACTACGTGTACATCTCCTCAGGACTCGGCAGCACGGCACGGGCCAGCCTGATCGTGCTGCCGATCGTGGTCGAGGACCAGGTGCTCGGCGTCATCGAGCTGGCGTCCTTCTCGCCCTTCACCTCCGTGCACCGGGACTTCCTGGAGCAGCTCATGGAGACGGTGGGCGTCAACGTCAGCACCATCGTCGCCAACGCCCGGACCGACGAGCTGCTGGACGAGTCCCAGCGGCTGGCCGACGAACTGCGGGCACGTTCCGAGCAGCTGCAGGTCCAGCAGGACGAGTTGCAGCGGTCCAACGCGGAACTCGAGGAGAAGGCGGCCCTGCTCGCCTCGCAGAACCGGGACATCGAAGCCAAGAACCTGGAGATCGAGCAGGCCCGGCAGGAACTCGAGGACCGGGCCCAGCAGCTCTCCCTCGCCTCCAAGTACAAGTCCGAGTTCCTGGCCAACATGAGCCACGAACTGAGGACCCCGCTCAACAGCCTCCTGATCCTGGCCCAGCTGCTCGCCCAGAACCCGACCCGCAACCTCACGGCCAAGCAGGTCGAGTACGCGGGCATCATCCACTCGGCCGGATCCGATCTGCTCCAGCTGATCAACGACATCCTCGACCTCTCCAAGGTGGAGGCCGGGAAGATGGACCTCAACCCGGAACGCGTACAGCTGCGCCGGCTCCTCGACTACGTCGAGGCGACGTTCCGCCCGCTCACCACCCAGAAGAGCCTCGCGTTCACGGTCTCCACCGCGGCCGGCGTGCCCGTGGACCTGGTCACCGACGACTCCCGGCTGCGGCAGGTGCTGCGCAACCTGCTCTCGAACGCCGTCAAGTTCACCGAGCGCGGCGGCGTGGAGCTGTGCATCGAGCCGGCGTCGGACGACGAGCTGCCCGCGACGGTCCACCGCGGCGGCCCCGTGGTCGCCTTCCGGGTCCGGGACACCGGCATCGGAATCGAGTCCCAGCACCTGGAGGCCATCTTCGGCGCCTTCCGGCAGGCGGACGGCACCACCAACCGGAAGTACGGCGGCACCGGCCTCGGCCTGTCCATCAGCCGGGAGATCGCCTACCTGCTCGGCGGAGGCCTCACCGCGGCCAGCGAGCCCGGTGAGGGCAGCACCTTCACCCTCTATCTGCCGGTCGCCCGGGCCGACTTCAAGGAACAGTCCACACACGTCCAGGCCGCCGGTCCCGACGGCGACCCGGAACCCACGGCCTCCGGCGTAGCCGTACCCACCGGCCGTCCCGCGCTGCCGGTCGCCCCGCAGTCCCGGCACCCGCGGCAGCAGCCCCGGCGCCTCCTCGTGATCGAGGAGCGCCCGCGCGGACTGCTCTCGCTCGTCGCCGAGAACGCCGTCGCGGAGCTGACCGCCGGCCGGGGCCGCGGCGACCGGGAGGACCTGGAGGTCATCGCGGCCGTGGGGCCGGCGGAGGCCGCGGCGGCCCTCGCCGCCCAGCCGTTCCACTGCGTGGTGATCGAGGTCGACATGGCCGACGGCGAGGCGCTGCGCTTCCTGGACGCCATGGACGGGGACGCGGCCCTGCGCAACGTCCCCGTCCTCGCCCACAACAACCGCAGGCTCACCGACGCCCACGAGCGGGCCCTTCAGGAGCTGGCGGGCCGACGACCGCTGGAGCTGATCTCCAGCCTCGACGAACTGCGCGAGCGCATCGCCCTGCACCTGTCCGCGGACCAGCCGGGCGAGGTCGTGCCCCTGGTGCGCGGCGAGCACCGGCCGCCGGTTCCCCACACCATCGACTCCACCCTGCACGGCCGTACGGTGCTCGTGGTCGACGACGACGCCCGCAACCTCTACGCCCTCAGCGGCATCCTGGAGCTGCACGGCGTCAACGTCCTGCACGCCGAGAACGGGCGGGAGGGAATCGACGCCGTCACCGCGCACCCCGACATCGACCTGGTCCTGATGGACGTCATGATGCCGGAGATGGACGGCTACACGGCCACCTCCCGGATCCGGCAGATGCCGGCCCATGCCGACCTGCCCGTCATCGCGGTCACCGCCAAGGCCATGCCGGGGGACCGCGAGAAGAGCCTTGCCTCGGGCGCCAGCGACTACGTGACCAAGCCCGTCGACGCCGACGACCTCATCGCCTGCATCCGCCGGTGGCTCCACGACGGATAGCGCCACGGTTGCCCCGTCGGTCCGCCGGTACGCGCCACCGGCGCGTCCGTCGAGCCCATCCCGGCGGCGGAGCCTCCGCCCACCCCGATCCGTCCCGATCCGTCCCGCGGCCCAGCGCCGCCGTACTCGAGGAGAGTCACCGTCTTGAGTGCTCCCCACCAACACGGCGAACACCCGGCCGTGGGTCCCCAGGGGGACGGCGCTCCGATGCCGACCGAGCCGGCCGGAGTCGCCACGGCATCCGCCCCTCCGGACGCCGAGCGACACCTGTCGGACGACCGATCCGCCGTCGGCCGGCTCGCCGCGACGGTGGAACGACTCCGTGGAGAGGTGCGCGCCGCACACGCCGCCGCCGAGGGGCGCGCCCTGATCGAGGTCGCCAAGGGAGTCGTCGTCGAGCGGCTCGGGTGCGGCCCGGCGCGGGCGGCGCAGCAACTCGCCGCGCTGGCCGACCAGGCCGGGATCTCGCAGCTCGAGCTCGCCGCGGACATCGTCAACCAGGCCGCCCGGGACCGGGTCTCCGAGGTTGCCGAGGACTTCGTCAGACGGGCCACGGCCGAGCCGGGGACCGGCGCCGAGCCCGGCGCTTCGGTCGGCGTCCGCCTGCGCACGGCCGAGAGCGCCGCGCTCAACGCGGGGGACAGCCAGGCCTTCGCCGAGTCCCTCCTGGCGCACGCCCTCCTGCCCCTGGGCGCCAGCGCCGTCGCCATCTGGACCACCGGCGCCGACTCCTCCCTCACGCTCCGCGGTCACGCGGGCTTCGGCGCGGACGAGCCCGCCCGATGGTGCTACGTACCGCCCGGGGTGGCCACCGTGGCCCGGCAGGCGCTCACCAGCCGTCGAACGGTCTGGTACTCCTCGCTCGGAGCCACCGGCATCCCCTCGATCGGCCACACACGCCACCCCGACGGCGGCCGGGTCGCCGTACCGGCCGGCACCGGCGGCCGCATCCACGGCGTCCTGGAGATCTGCTGGCCCCGGCCGCTGGAGCCCCAGCCCCAGGCCGTGGAGCGCCAGATCGAGGCCCTGGCCGAACTGTGCGCCCACACGCTGGAGACGTCCCCCGGGCAGCCGGTGGGACCGTGGGCCGGCCAGCCCGACGCGGTCTCCGAACTGATCGAGCTCGCCGACGGGCTCTACGACCCCGTCCTGGTCCTGACGCCGGACCTGGACGTCGACGGACGGCTGCGGGACTTCCGTATCCGTCACGCCAACGCCCACTTCCAGGATCCCGCCGGCCGGTCCCGGGGCGCCGTGGACGGCGCCCTGCTCCTGGAGGCGTACCCCATGGCCGCCGGCGAGAGCGAACTCTTCGAACGGGTCGAGCGCGTCTACGCCACCGGTGAGCCGTTCCGCGCACGCCGGACGCGGCTGACCGCCCTCGTGGACCAGGTGCCGATCTCGTCCGCCGCCGACATCAGCATCAGCCGGCACGGTGACTGCGTCCTGCTCGTCTGGCGCATCGAGGACGAGTCCGCCCGGCTCGCCAGCCTGTTGCAGCACGCCCAGCGACTCGGCCGCATCGGCGGCTTCGAGGAGGACGTCTTCACCGGAGAGATCACCTGGAGCGGACAGCTCTTCGACCTCTTCGGCCAGGACGTCGGCGAGGCGCCGGTCTCCGTACGCGACCTCACCGCCCACGCCCATCCCGACGACGCCGTCGCCATCGGCCGGTTCCTGCGTGCGGTGCTGCACCAGAGGCGGCCGAGCTCGACGGCCTTCCGCATGCTGCGCCGGGACGGAGTGACCCGCCACATCCGGGTGATCGCCGAACCCGCCCTCGACGCCGATCAGCGGCTCCTCGCCGTGCGGGGCGCCTACCAGGACATCTCCGCGCAGCACTGGACGGAGGTCGCGCTGGCCGCCACCCGTGACCGACTCGCCGTCACGGAGCAGGAAGCGGCGGAACGCAACCGCCTGACCCTTCAGCTGCAGCACGCCATCATGCCGCCGACCAAGGCTCCCCTCGCCGCCCCCGGCCTCGACGTCGCCGTGCGCTACCGGCCCGCCGAGACCGAGTCCCTGGTCGGCGGCGACTGGTACGACGCCGTCGTGCTGCCGTCGAAGAAGATCCTGCTCTGCGTGGGGGACATCGCCGGCCACGGCATAGGCGCCGCCACCGGCATGGTGGTCCTGCGCAACGCGATGCGCGGCCTCGCCGTGACCGGCGCGGGCCCCGCCCAGCTGCTGTCCTGGCTGAACAGCGTGGCGCACCACCTCACCGCACAGGTCACGGCCACGGCCGTCTGCGGCGTCTTCGACCCCGAGACGCGCACGCTGCGCTGGGCCAGGGCAGGACACCTGCCGCCGGTACTCGTACGGGGATCGGAGGCCACCGCCCTGCCGATGCTCCAGGGGATGCTGCTCGGGGCCGTCGCCGACGCCGCGTACGAGGAGGCGGAGATCCAGCTCGAGGCGCACGACACGGTGCTGATGTACACCGACGGTCTGGTCGAGCGGCGGGACACCTCCGTGCACGACTCCGTCACCCAGCTGCTGACCATGGCCGAGGCCCCCGCCGACACCCTCGAACGGCGGCTCGACCTCCTGCTGACGCACAGCAAGTCCGACACCGACGACGACACGTGCCTGATCGGCGTACGGGTGGCGTGACCACACGCCACCCGCACGCCATGACCGACCATTCCCCCACCCGTGGAAAGCAGGGAACATGACCGAGCGAGAAGTGAACCTGGATGTCGAAGTGGAGACCGTCGACGCCGGCACCGCAGTGCTGACCGTCGGAGGCGAACTCGACCTGGACACGGCCACGCTGCTCCACCACCACCTGGCCAACCAGTTCCTGCACGGCCGGCACCAGCTCGTCCTCGACCTCTCCGCGCTGAGCTTCATGGACTCGTCCGGACTGAACGTCCTGATCAGGGCGGCGCGGGAGGCCCGGGAAGCCGGGGGAGACCTGCATCTCGCCGCGCCCGCGCCCGCTGTGCGGCGCATCCTGGAGATCACCGGTCTCACCATGACCACCCCGCTGCACGCCGACGTGGCCGAGGCCCTGGTCGCGGCCGGTCGCGCGGCATAGACGAAGGGCCTGCGGTCCCGCCCGTGGAAGGGCCCGCGCCTCGGGCACAAGGAGAAACGGAAGCACGTGGAAGAGATCACCGCCGTCGAGCAGGCACTGCGCCGGGCCGCCCCTCACCTGCTGGTGAGCGTGGTGGAGGAGAGCCTGCGGAAGCACTGCGGCGCACGGCGGGTGGAACTCCGGCTGGCCGACTACGGGCTGCGCTCGCTCCAGCTCGTCGGAGGAACGCCCGAGGCGACACCGGCGGTCCTGATCCACGACAGCCCGCAGGGGCGCGCCTTCGGTGCCCAGGAGCCGTACGTCATCCACGCCCCCGACTCCGTGGAGGCCCACCTCCCGGTCACCGTCAGGGGTGACCGGATGGGCGTCCTCTCCGTGTCCCTGCCTGCGGCGAGCGACCTCGCGCTCCTGCTGCCCGAGCTGGGGCACATCTGCGGCGCGCTGGGCCACGAGATCCTCGTGGCCGAGCGCGACACGGACCTGTACGTCCTCGCACGGCGGGCCACGCGGCTGACGCTCGCGGCCGAGATGCAGTGGCAGCTCCTCCCGGGCCGCTCGTGCTCCCGACCCGAGTTCGCCCTCGGCGCGCACCTGGAACCCGCCTACGCGATCTTCGGGGACAACTACGACTGGTCGGCCTCGGCCGACCATCTGACCCTGACGGTCACCAACGGGATGGGGGAGGGCATCGAGGCCGCGCTGCTGACGAACCTCGCCACCAACGCGCTCCGCAACGCCCGCCGAGCCGGCCTCGGCCTCGCGGACCAGGCGGCTCTGGCGGACCAGGCCGTGTACGCGCAGTACCGCGGCAGTGCCTTCGTCTCCGTACTCCTGCTGCGCTTCGATCTCGCCACGGGCGAGGTGGAAGCCCTGGACGCGGGCTCGCCGCGTCTGTGGCGCCTGCGTGACCGCTCCGTCGAGCCCATCTCCTTCGACGCACAGCTGCCCCTGGGCATGTTCGAGGACACCGTCTACGTCCCCCAGCGCTTCACGGTGCGCCCGGGGGACCGGCTCCTCTTCGGCAGCGACGGGGTGTACGAAGCCTCCTCTCCCGAGGGAGAGAGCTACGGACACCGGGCGCTGGCCCGGGCGCTCACCGCGACGAGACTGCTGCCGCCCACCCAGGTCCCGGGGGCGGTGCTGCGGGAACTCGCCGCGTACCACGGCGGCACCCCGCTGGAGGACGACGCGCTGGTCGTCTGCCTCGACTGGAACGGGCGAGAGGAAGGGCACGACTCCGTACCGCCGGAGACCGCCGGCTCCTGAGCAGCCGAGCCGGCCCGCCTGGCCGCGCCCCCGTCCCGCGCCCCGGTGTCCGTCCCAGGCGTGACCCTGTGTTCATAGTTGCCGTGCGGCAACTGTATCCTTGAGGCAACACCTGGCTCGTGCCCGGGATAGACACGTCGTACCAGAGGGTGACCAGTGGGACATGGGGCACGCGGCCGGCCGGAGCGCACGGCACGCAGACGTCAGGCCGTCCGGACGTCCTTCAGTGGCGCGCCCGGGCGGGACGCGGGCGGCGCGGACACCCCGTCCAGCGCGTCCTGGAACCCGGTCAGCCCGCGCAGCAACGCCTTGCGGCTCGTCGGGGACATGGCGGAGATGACGGCCAGCAGGGCTTCCTCGCGCTGGACCCGGAGGTCCCGCAGGTACGCCTTCCCCGGGGCGGTCAGGTGCAGTTCGAGCTGCCGGCGGCTGACCGGGCTGGGCAGCCGCTGCACGAATCCCAGCGCCTCCAGGCGGTCGCACATGCGGCTCACCGAAGGCGGCGCGGACCCGAGCAGCTCACCCAGGGTGCGCAGGCTGATGCCCTCTTCGCGATCGAGGCTGTAGAGGACACGGAGCTGAGTCGCCGACACCGGTGTCGACGACACCATGTCCCGGCCACGCTCCCACAGCACCTCGAGAAGCTCGATGAGCTCACGGGCGGCCTGTGTCGTCTCCTCCGGTTCCCGTCGGGACGGGGCGGGCTTCGGGTCCATGGCTACCGACACTCCTCAGACGTCCGGGGCCGAGGACGTCGGCCGTGCGACACGCCAGTCATCTCCACATCTCTCCAGAAGGCGGTACTGATTCGGTGGATCGACGCGTGACTACGGAACGCGCGCTGCGCGGAGCGCCGCCACATCGCCTTCTGGACTCCCTCCGGGTCGAACTGGCACAGCTCGTCGCGGCACTCTCCGTCGACCTGCTGCTCGTCGACTACGGGCTGACGTCACTGCACCCCGTCGAACCGGTGCAGGCTCCGGCCGCGGTGCAGCACGTGACCGTGGGGTCGGGGCCCGCGGGTCGTGCCTTCTCCACCCAGCAACCATATCTTTTCGGTGGTGACGGGCCCACGGCGACCGTGTTCCTTCCTGTGACGGTTCGGGGCGACCGGTGTGGCGTCCTTGTGGTCGTCCTTCCCTCCCACCGGGTCACGGCGCGATCGACCGAGGATCTCGTCCATGTCGCCGAGATCCTGGGACACGCCCTGCGCGTCGCCGACCGGCACACCGATCTGTACCGCCGTACGCGCAGGGCACGCCCCCTCAGCGTCCTCGCGGAGATGCAGTGGGGAGTGCTCCCGGGGCGGGCGTGCACGGGTGCGGAGTTCGACCTGAACGCCTACTGGGAGCCCGCCTACACCTCGGGCGGGCACGTCCTGGACTGGTGCGTGACGGAGGAGGAGCTGACGCTGGTCGTGGCCAACGGCACCGGTCCCGGCACCCGGTCCGCCCTGGTGAGCAACCTCGCCCTGAACGCGATCCGTAACGCTCGACGTGCGGGCCTCGACCTGGTCGGCCAGGCGAGCCTCACCGACCAGGCGCTGTACGGGCAGCACCGGGGTGAGAGGTCCCTCTCCGCCCTGCTGCTGAGCTTCGCCCGGGCCACCGGCGACTTGCGGGTGGTCGACGCGGGCTCGCCGACCGTCTGGCGGCTGCGTGGAACCGTGACCGAGCGGATCGAACTGGACCGCCAGCTGCCCCTGGGGATGTTCGAGGACACCGTCTACGCCCCCCAGCACCTGCGCGTCCTCCCCGGTGACCGGCTCGTCTTCCTGGCATGGGACCGGAGCGAGGCCGCGCCTGACGGGAACGACGAGGCCCTGGACCTCTCGGTCGGCCGGGTGATCGACCGCACCCGGCTCGTCCCAGGCCGCGACGCGCCCCAGGCCGTCGTCCGCGCGCTGCGCGAGGCGCCCGGCACCACGCCGGACGATGTCCTCGTGGTCTGTCTGGACTGGCACGGCAGGGGCGGCGAGGGGCGCGGCGGGGACGGGGGCGCGGCGGCCCAGGCCGCAGGGCAATCCTGAAGATCCCTCGCCAGGAGGGCGGTCCTGTCCGTATTCTCTGCATTCTCGGCCCGAGGACGAATGGAAAGCACGCAACAGGGAAGGGCGAGTTACGAGAGTGAAGCACGGTGCGCAGCCGGGCGAGGGGAGGGTAGGCGGATGACGGACGCGATCGCCGCGGAGCGTGCGACCCGGATTCCCATGCGATCCGGGAGTGTCGACTACGACGGCGCGGACGCCACGGACGGCATGATCGGCTCCGCCCGCGACTTCACGGCCGACTTCCTCGCCGGCCCGACCGCGGCGGAGCACCCGCCGGTGCCGCGCCAGTGTGTCGACCTGGCACGGCTCGTGGTCAGCGAGATGGTGACCAACGTGGTACGCCACGCCCCGGGGCCTTGCCGGCTTCTGCTCGAACTCTTCGAGGACACCCTGGAGATCTCGGTGTTCGACCGCGCGGAGGCGTCGCCCGTCCCCCGGGGCCACGACCCCGGGCGCATCGGCCAGCACGGGGTCGAGATCCTCGTCGCGGTCTGCGAGAGCGTGAGCGTGGAGCCGCTTCCCTCGGGCAAGCGCGTCAGAGCCCGCCTCCGCCTCGCCTGAGACCGGCCGAGGGGTCGAAGTCGCCCTGACTCCTGAAGACTTCGACCAGGCGCCCAGGCCGTGGACGCGGTGACTCCCTCGCCCACGGCCGTCAGACGGCCTGGTGAATGGCCCAGGCGGCGTTGACCAAGCCGATGTGACTGAACGCCTGCGGGAAGTTGCCCAGAAGGTGGTCGCCCTCGGGGGCGACCTCCTCCGAGAGCAGTCCGACGTCGTTCGCGCACCGGGCAGCCCGCTCGAAGACCTCACGCGCGGCCGTCGTGTCCCCGGCCAGGGCCAGTGCCTGGGCGAGCCAGAACGTACAGAGAAGGAAGGTCCCCTCGTCGCCCGGAAGCCCGTCGTCGGCCCCCACGTACCGGTAGACCAGGCCGTTCCCGCCGACGAGCCGAGCGCGTACGGCATCGATGGTGGCCCGCATCCGCGGGGCGTCGGCGGGCATGAAGCCCACGATGGGCATCATCAGGGCCGAGGCGTCGAGAGCGGCCGAGCCGAAGGCCTGGGTGTACGCTCCGGCCTCCTCGCTCCAGCCTTCCTCCTCGATCGCGGCCGCGATCTCGTCCCTGGCAGATGTCCACTCCGGTACGCGACCGGACGCGTCGAGATCGTCCGCCAGGTCCAGCGCCCGGTCGACGGCGACCCAGCACATGAGCTTCGAGTAGAGGAAGTGCTGAGGGCCGCTGCGCACCTCCCAGATGCCCTGGTCCGGCTCACGCCATCGCCGGGCGGCGGCATCGGCGCAGCCGGCGAGGAACGCCTTCGTGGGCGCGTCCAGACCACGGAGGTGGTCGCGCAGGCGATGGGCGGCCGAGAGCAGTTCCCCGTACACGTCGAGCTGTCTCTGCTCCCACGCGCCGTTGCCCAGGCGGACGGGGCTGCTGTCGCGCCAGCCGGGCAGATGGGGGAGGACCCGCTCGGTCAGATCCCGCTCGCCGCGGATGCCGAACATGATCTGCATGGACGACTCCTGGCCGGGGTCGCTCGCCGCCGCTTGGGCCATCCACCGGAAGAACGCCTGCGCCTCGTCGGGGCACGCGGCCACCCAGAGCGCGTCCAGCGTGAAGGAGGCGTCCCGCACCCAGGCGAACCGGTAGTCCCAGTTGCGGACCCCTCCGACGGTCTCCGGCAGGGACGTGGTCGGGGCGGCCACGATCGCTCCGGTCGGCTGGAAGGTGAGCCCCTGGAGCACGCGGCCGCTGTGATGGACGAGATCGGCCCAGGGCCCCTCGTACGACTGGTGGAGCTCCGACCACGAGCGCCAGCCCCGGACGGTGTCCTCCAGCTGCGTCAGGATGGTGTCCTGGGAGAGCAGGACGGGGCTCTTCCCTGCGGGAACCTGCTGGAGGGCGAAGGCCGCCGTCCCGCCGGCGCTCAGCGCGACCCGGCCGCGAGCGCTGCCCGACAGCTCCAGCGGGACCGGGCTGCAGAGCCCCAGGGTGTCGGGCCCTCCATGACACCAGACACCACCGTCCGTCGGAATGAGCAACGGCTTGACCAGTCCGTACTCGGGCCGGGGGGCGAACTCGACGTCCATGTCGGCCCGGCCCTCCGTGCACTCCACCACACGCAGCAGCAGATGCGGCGCATCCCTGCCCAGGTCGTGCCCTCGCTCGTTGATGCCCGAAGCGAGGGCGTCGGTCACGCTGACCACGCCCGACTCCATGCGGTAGTCCGTGCGCAGGACGAGGGTGCGGTCCAGATAGCGCCGCCGCACGTCGTACGGAGCGGCGGGCGTGATCGACCAGTGGCCCGCCTCGGCGCCGAGCAGTCGCGCGAAGGTGGCGCGGCTGTCGAAGTGGGGCAGGCACAACCAGTCCACGGAGCCGTCCCGGCCGACCAGCGCAGCGGTCTGGCAGTCCGAGAGCAGTGCGTAGTCCCCGATCGGACGGTCGCTCATCCAGCCCACCTACTCGCAGCCCCTCTCTCATCCTCGCTCGTTTTTTCGGACCGAGCAGCCGGGAACCGGGCCCCAGTCCGGGCTCGCCCGGTATTCGGGTGAACCTCGCCCCGGTCGGCCGTCCGGGACGGACGGGCGGGAGTGGAGTGCTCCCCGGCACGGAATGCATGGCGGAAACCCCCCACCGAGAGGCTCATGCCCCCATGTCTCGACGTTTCCTGGTCGCCGCCTGTGCGGCGGCCACCGCCTTCGCCGCCACCCTGCCCCTGGCCCTGACCGCACCCGCCTCCGCCGCGCCCGGTGGGGGAGGGAGCGAGCACGAGCCCTGGGTGGTGCGTGCCGCCGCGCAGCGCGCGGACGCCAAGGCGTTCAGTTCCCTGTGCGGCAAGCAGAAGGAGGGCGCACCCGAGCGCCGCACGTTCCCGCTGTTCGGGAAGGAGAAGGGCTTCACCGCCGTGGCCGACTTCACCCGCCGGCAGGCGAACGGCACGGTGTACTGGAGCGGCCATGATCCGAAGAACCCGGAGAGATCCATCGCCGTCTCCGTCATCGGGGCCTGCAGGAAGGGACCGGTCACCCTCTCCGGCGTCATCACGGAGAACTTCCGGCAGTACGAGTACCAGCCGCTGGCCAAGCGCCCCGGCTGGTACGAGCTGAAGCAGATCGACTCCCTCGCGCTGCCGCCCAGCGGGCAGGGCGTCGACACGGTCAGCGTCCCCGGGAAGAAGCCGCACCACCCGCCGCACCCGCACCACCCGCCGAAGCCGGATCTGCGCGCGGCCACGCTCAACGACCCGGCCGCCATCGACATCGTCGTCGGCTACACCCCGGCCACCGTCGCCACCGTGGGCAGTGTCCAGGCGGTCCTCTCCAGCATCACCTACGGCGTGAACCAGCTCAACAAGGCGCTCGCCTTCAGCAACGTGCCGGCCAGCGTCCACGTCGTGAACACGTACCAGACCGCGGACCCCAACGTCCCCCGCGAGAACGTGAACACGCTGCTGTCCATGATCAGCAACCCGGCGAACCCCGTCCTCGGCGCCACGGCCGCCGCACAGCGCCAGACCTACGGCGCCGACCTGGTGGCGCTGATCGCCGCCGTCCCGTACGAGGACAGCTCCGGGGCGGCGAGCCTGCCCGACCCGGCGACGTCCGCGGCGACCGACACCGCCGCGTTCTCAGTCACCAGCCTCGGCTCCGTGACGGCCTGGGAGAACCTCGGGCACGAGATCGGCCACAACTTCGGCCTGAAGCACGACCGAGCGACGATCGCGCGGCAGAACGGAACCACCCCCGCGGGCACCTTCAACTACGGCTGGGTCACCCCCAACGGGCAGCACCGCACGCTCATGGCCTACTCCCAGTCCTGCCCCCAGGCGTGCACAGTGGTCAACGCGTACTCCAACACCGAGCGGACCTGGAACAACCAGGCCCTGGGCGACGCCGACAACAACAACGCCGCCGCCGCGCGCGGGAACGTCGACGCCGTGGCCGCCTACCGTGCCTCCACGGTGACCAATCGGGTCTCCCTCACCGTGATGCACGACCCCGAGGGCGCCGGTACGGTCCGGGTCAGCCAGTTCGGTCCGTACGCCCCCGGTACGCAGGTCACCGTGACCGCCGTCCCCAACGCCGGCTTCCGGTTCGACGCCTGGGCGGTCGACGGCGTCGAGCAGGAGGGGAACAACCCGAGCTACCAGCTCACCATGAACGCCAACCGGACCGTCAACGCCCTGTTCGCCCCCATCGAGCAGCCGTAGCGGCTGCGGGGCGGAGGGACCACACCGCTCCGCACGGGAAGGCATCCCTCTCGGCCATGAGAGGGATGCCTTCCGTCATCCGGGTTCAGTGCTCGCAGAGGGAGAATTCCCGCTCGTAGAGCTGCTCGTTGTGTTCGTCGACGAAGAACTTGCGTTCCTGCATGAGCTGTTCGCGGTAGGCCTTCGCCTGTTCGAGCGTCATGGTCGAGGTGTCGGACCAGGGCTGCTGCGGCGGCACATCGGAGGTCGAGACGATCCTTTCCGACGGGTCGACGAGAAAGAACGCGAGAATCTTGCGATGCCCCGGGCGGGTCGGGTCGGTGAGGCGGAACGAGCCGACGCGGTGCTGCAGGACGTTCGGGAACGCCAGGCAGCGGCCCGCCGGGGTCGACGCCGATCCCAGCACCTGGTTCAGCGCGTCCTCGTCCTCCAGGCCGTACACCTCACGCAGACCGTTGTCGTCGTTCTGCTCGTAGTCCGGGTCGTCCAGTGCCGTCCGGAAGCTCAGCCGGCTCTCGGTGATGTTCTCGCTGTCCCAGTAGTAGATTCCGGTCGAGACGATCCGCTCGTTCAACATCCCCTCGACATGCCAGGAACCGCCGGCGTACTCGGGCTTGTCCGGGGTCAGTTGGATCGTGGCGAGCTTGACGATGACCTGCAGGCCGCGTCCGCGCAGGTCGACTCGCGCGGACGCGTCGGGCACTGCCGGCGCGGTGAAGTCCGGGGCGTCCGGAACGACCGGGCGGCGGTTCTCCCACCATTCGTCCTGAGCCTTCTCCCATGCGCGACGGGCCTCTGCGTACGCCTCGTCGTCACTGTAGGAGGACCTGTTCGGATACTCCGGCTCCGAGTCGTACCACCCGTAGGGATCGGCCTCGATCCGCAGAGGACGCGGATGGCGCAGATCGGTGAGCACGTTCTCGAACAGCGGGCGCACGCGCGCGAACAAGTCCGGCAGGACGGAGGCCAGTTCCCGGTGATGCTCGGGGTGGACGTTGTTGACGTACGAACGGAAGGTCACATCGCCGTCGTCGCCGACCTCGACATCCGAGGGCAGCCACTGGAACCTCTCCGAGAACTCGTGTTTCGAGTACCGGTCCGTCGGATTCCGCCAAGCCCGCTCGGCCCCGACGCTCGCCTCTCGCACCAGGCAGAACAGCGAAGGATGCACCAGATCCAGTACCTGGCCGTCCGATCCGGGGTGCCAGTCCTGTTCCTCTCCGGGGACCTGTTCCAGAACCTCGACCGCCTCGCGCAGCCGGGTCCTGAGCTTCTCGTCGACCAGCGTGTCCGACTGCCACACCCCGTCGACGGCGGACACCTCGACACCGGTACGCCCGTCCCGCAGCGCGGCGTAGTGCACGAGTTCGTCGAGAACATAGCGAACCTGCGCCTCGGTGAGGCCCTGGGCCACGGCCTCCTGTGTCCACCGGGCGACGATGTCGGCGTCGTTCATCTTGTCGAACCACCCCGCCTTCGCCCGAATGTGCGCGCTGCACTCCATCATCTGAAGCTCCCGCAGCGTTCGGGGTTTCGCGAAGGCTACGGAGCGCGAAGCTTGAAAGGGCAGCGGGAAAGCGGACAGGCCAGTCAATTCTCTCGGTCCTCCGAGTCGGTGTGCGGTGGCCGGAAGGATACGTGAGCGGACTGACACCACAGCCGCGGCCGATGCCGGACGCTTGGCGACCCCGGTACCGTCCGCGTGATCAAGCCCGCTTTTCCGCCACCTGATCGGCTCGGCAGGACCTAGAGTGTGCGCGTGACCGAGCAGAATCCCGAACTCATCGCCGGCCGGTACCGATTGGTCGAGCGCATCGGCCAGGGCGGTATGGGCCGGGTCTGGCGTGGCCTGGACCAGCAGCTCTTCGGGCGCGAGGTCGCCGTCAAGGAGATCCTCTTCCCGCCGGGCATGGACGACGGCGCCCGCGCCGCGCTGCTTCGGCGGTTCACCGGTGAGGCCCGCGCGGCGGTCACTCTCAGCCACCCCGGTGTCATCACCATCCATGACGTGGTCGAGCACAACGGCGCCCCCGTCATCGTCATGGAGTTGATCCGCGGCCAGTCCCTGGCCGCCGCCATCGGCGAGCAGGGCCGCCTCCCCGTACGGCGGGTGGCCGAGATCGGCGCCGTCATGCTCGACGCGCTGGCCGAGGCGCACGGGGCGAGGATCGTCCACCGCGACATCAAGCCGGACAACGTGCTGCTGGCCAAGGAGCGCGTCGTCCTGACCGACTTCGGCATCGCCCACCTCGCGGACGCCACGACCAGGCTGAGCCACAGCGGGATCGTCATCGGCACACCGCACTACATGCCGCCGGAGCAGCTGGAGGGCAAGCGTCCGACGCCGGCCAACGACCTGTGGGCGCTCGGCGCCACTCTTTACCACGCGGTCGAGGGGCGCCCGCCGTTCGACGCGGAAGGGCTGCACGCCCTCGCCGTGGCCGTCTTCACCAGCCCGCACCGCCCACCGGTCCACGCCGGTCCGCTGGCCCCGGTGCTCGACGCGCTCCTGACCAAGGACCCGGCGCAGCGCCTGAGCGCCGCGGAAGCGGCCGAGATGCTCGCATCGGTGCTGCGGTCCACCGAACTCGCAGCCGGCGCGCCCGCATCGACCCCCGCGCCGACCCCCACCCCCGCGCCGGCGCCCGCACCCGCCCCCGAACCGAGCCCGACCCCCACCCCCGCGCCGGCACCCGCACCGGACGAGCCGTCGGACGCGGTCGTGGAGCACGCTTCGGCTCCGACGATGCCGCAGCAGGCACCGTCGCCGACGCCGTCGATGCCCACCCCCACGGTCCTCGACTCCGAGGCCACCACCGGGGCTCCGCGCGACGACGTGCCCGACCGGCCGACGGCCCCGCCCGTGCCGGTACCCCCTCCTGAGGACGCGGTCACGCTCGGCGCGACCGACGGGCAGCACAATGAGCGCGTCGCGTCCGCCCGGCGACGTGGCCTCACCCGGCGCTCCGCGGTCCTGGCCACGGCGCTGGCCGTGCTCGCCACCGGGTCCGTCCTGACCTGGACTCTCGGCGGGGACGACGACGAGCCGAGCGGCGGGGCCGCCGGCAGCGGTGCGAAAGGCCCTTCCGCCACCGTGGTGATCGGGGTGGACGCACCACTGAGTGGCGGACTGTCCTCGATGGGTGTCGGAATCAAGAACTCCGCCGACCTGGCGGTGAGAACCGCCAACGAGTCCAGGCACGTCCCCGGTGTGACGTTCGAGATCAAGGCCTTGGACGACGCGGCCGACCCGGCCAAGGGCGCGCTCAACGCCGCCCAGTTCGTGTCCGACGAGAAGCTGCTGGGGGTCGTCGGCCCGCTCAACTCCGCCGTCGCCCGGACCCTGGTGCCGCCGCTCGCGCGGGCGGACGTGGTCAACGTGTCACCGGGCAACACCGACCCCGTCCTGACCCTGGGCCCCGACTGGGCCGCCGGCACCAGGTCCCGTCCCCACTCCACGTACTTCCGCACCATCGCCACGGACGTCGACCAAGGGCCCTTCGCCGCCCGGTACCTGCACGAGGCGAAGAAGACCAAGCTGTACGTGATCGACGACGCGAGCGCCCATGGCACGGCCCTCACGTCCGGTCTCACCGCCGAGTTCACCAGACTCGGCGGGACCGTCGTCGGCACCGAACAGGTCGACCCCGCGGAACGCGCCTTCGGGGGCCTCTCCGTCAGGGTGCGGTCCTCGGGCGCCGACGCCGTCTACTTCGGCGGCTACTACGACACCGCGGCCCCGCTCTCCCAGCAGCTCGAGCAGGCCGGAGTGGACATCCCCCTGATGGGCGGCGACGGCATCTTCGACCAGCAGTACCTCACGTCGAACCCGCAGGCCGAGGGCGACCTCGCGACCAACATCGGCCTGCCCGCCGCGGAGTCGCGGGCGGGTCAGGACTTCCTCACCAGATACGAGAAGGCGGCCTACCCGGAGCCGGCCGGCTGGTACGGCCCCTACGCATACGATGCGACCTGGACCCTCATCGAGGCGGTGAAGGACGTCGTGAAGGCCAACGGCGGCACCCTCCCCGACAACGCCAGGGCCAGGCTCCCGCGGGCCGTCGCCGGGGTCGGTTTCGACGGGGTCACCGGCCGCGTCGCCTTCGACGAGCAGGGCGACACGGTCAACCGGGGGCTGACGGTGTACACGGTGCACGGCGGTAGTTGGCAGCCCGTGAAGAGTGGCACCGCCACCCCCTGAGCGCGGGGGAGGGGCGCGGCGCTTCGACGCCTACGTCCGGCCGGCGGCCGACGGCGGTTGGAAGCAGGCGGTGACGCCCTTGCCGTGAGGACAGGGACGGGCCTGCCACTCGTCGGCCAGGGCGTCGATCAGGAACATCCCCCGCCCACCGAGGGCCGCGTCGTTCGCCTCACGCTGGTGCGGCAGCTCGGGCGAGGAGTCGTGCACCGTCACGTGCAGGCACTTCTCGTCCCAGGTCAGGATGAGCTGAGCATCGCTGCGGGCGTGCACATGGGCGTTGGTGACCAGTTCGGACACGGCCAGCACGACCGAGTCCACCAGATCCGGTGCCGTACGTGTCCAGCCGAGGGCCACCAGATGCTCGTGCGTCCAGTCCCTCGCGGTCTTCACACCATTGCTGATCGGCAGGGAACGGGCCCACCCGACCGCTCTCAATGACGGGTCCTGTGCCATCGTCCGTCCCTCCTCGGCTGACGTCCACGCTCGTCCCGTCTTCCCTCCGAGAGGGGACCCAACCGCCCGCCCACGACGCGGGGACCCGATCGCCCGCCCACGACGCCACCCGTCTCAACGGGAGCCGGGCCGGTGGACCGACTCCGGGGTGTCCGTCGCGACCTCGGGTTCAAGGCCCTCGGCGGGTGTCGTACGGGAGCGGCCGACGTCGCCGCGCCACGCCTCGAAGGCGAGCGTGGTCGCGGTCACCACCGCCAGCCCCAGGAACCAGCCCCCGACCACGTCACTCACCCAGTGCACCCCCAGCGCGACCCGTGTGTACCCCACACCGAGCACCGCGACGGCCGCCAGGACCCACGGCACCGGCCGCCAGGCCCGCGGGACCAGGGGGAGCAGGACCAGCAGCAGTACGGCGCAGGAGGTGGTGGCCGTCATGGCGTGCCCGGAGGGGAAGGAGAAGCCCGACGCGTGGGCGACAGGATCCGGCAGGTGCGGCCGGGCACGCTCGACCACGTGTTTGACCAGCAGTCCCGCCAGCCCGCCTGCCGTCGCGGTGACGGCCGCCCAGGCGGCGAGCCGGTACGCCTTCCGCCGGAGGAGCCACACCACCACGACGGCCACCAGAAGCCGCATGGTCAGCGGCCCCCACGCGACGTGCGTGAGGAGTTCGAGTACCCGTACCCAGGCCGGACTGGCGAGCGCGGAACGGTGCAGCCGATCAGCCACGTCCTGGTCGAGACGGAGCAGCGGGGCCCAGCGCGACTCCAGCAGCACCAGCGCCAGGGAGAACGGGACGGACGCCAGGGCGGTGAGAGCCGCGCCCGCCACCAATCGCACGCCGAACCGGGCGTCGGGCCCGCCGCGGCCGGTCACGAACCGTCCGAGACGATGCTGCCAGGTGCTGCTGGAACGCTCAGTCATGGTCGGTACGGGTGTCCTTTCCGTTCGCGCCGGGTGGGCGTCGAGCTCGCGCGATGGACGGCGTATTACCTGCCGCGGGCGGCTCATGCGTCCGCCGGACCACCCCGGCCCCCGTCCTCACCGGTGCGACACTGGGAGGGTGACGGACAGCGAACAGCAGAGGGACCGGCGCCTGGAACGCGCCGTCCTCGAGCTGCTGGACCGTCGGGCCCCCACCGCGACGATCTGCCCCTCCGATGCCGCTCGCGCGGTGTACGAAGGGGACGACGACGGCTGGCGCGCACTCATGGAACCGGCCCGCCGCGCGGCCGAGCGTCTGGTCGAGGCCGGCGAGGTGGAGATCACGCAGGGCGGGCGCCCCGTCGATCCACGCGCAGCCCGCGGCCCGATCCGTATCCGCCGGGCCGTCTCCGGGACCTGATCGCCGCGCCGCACGGCTCGCGTGTGTGGGTCCGCGATCGAGGGGCAGGCGGTCGCCCTGAGGTTGTGGCGGGAACGCGGTCCACGCGATCTGTTCCTGCCGAACCCATGGTGAGCATGTGTCTCGACGAAGCGTCTCAGAGAGCGGAGTGGTGATCGGTATGGCGGAGAACGTGTGGAGCTACGGTCAGGCGTTCAGCCACCTGGTGGGTACGGACCTGACCGGCTGGCGGGTCGAGGCCACCGACGGGCACATCGGCAAGGTCGACAAGCACTCCCACGACGTCGACGACGCGTACCTGGTCGTCGACACCGGCGTGTGGATCTTCGGCAAGGAGGTGCTGCTTCCCGCGAGCACGGTGGCCCGCTTCGACCTGGAGAACAACACGGTGCACCTCGGTCTGACCAAGGACCAGGTCGAGAACGCACCGGAGTTCCACACCGACAAGCATCTCGCGGACCCGCAGTACCGGGAGGAGATCGCCGTCTACTACCGGACGGGCGGCTGGTTCGGGGGCGGACAGGGCCCCGTCTGACGGTCGAGCGGACACGACGGTTCCCGCACCCGGGTGCGGGAACCGTCCCGTGCCGCCACCGGCCGCGCCCGATCCGCCGTCGCCCGTGGGGGCTTCACCGGTGGCACGTGAGGCCGGCGGAGCCCCCGGGGCGCATGCTTGTAGGCAGAGACACCGCGGCCGGGAGGACGCACCGCTCGATCACGTGCGGACGAGGAGGAGCCATGACCACGCCTCAAGGCCCGACACCGACCACGGAGCCCGGACCGACCGCCGTCGGGGCGGCCCAGGCCGACCCCGCCGACCAGCTGGCACGCCTCGGCCGTTCGTGGACCTGGATCATGGGCGCGGCGATCGTCACGCTCGTACCGGGCGTCATCGCGCTGGTCTGGCCGGACGTCACCCTGCACGTCCTGGCCGTGCTCATCGGGTTGTACCTGCTCGTCATCGGCGGCTTCCGGTTCGTCAGCGTGTTCGCCCAGAAGGAGCAGGGCGAACGACTCCCGGGGCTGCTCATCGCCGTGCTGTTCGTCCTGGGCGGGGTGCTGTGTCTGCGCAATCCGCTGCAGACGATCGCCGCACTCTCCCTGATCGTCGGCGGCGTCTGGCTGGTGTCCGGCATCCTCACCCTCTACACGGCCGTCGCCAGCAGGTACATGCCGCACCGCGGGGTCGTCATGGGCGTCGCGGCCCTCGGCATCGCCGCCGGCATCGTGGTCCTCGCCCTGCCCACGGAGTCCGCCCAGGTCCTGACCCGGCTCCTCGGCCTGTGGCTCGTCCTGCTCGGCCTGGCCGAGGCGGCCGTGGCCCTGGCCTGGCGCTCGGCCCTCCGCAGGGCGGGCATGACGGGCCAGAACCCCTCCGGGGCGACAGCCGACCCGGCGGGCTGACCGGCCTCTCACCGGGAGTGCGCCTCCGGCGCACCACCGGCGGCGGGAGCGTGGCCGGGACCTGGCGTACATGCACGAGGCCGAGCGATCCGCCGGCCTGCGGCCGGGAAGCCGCCTGCCGTCCGCCGAGGACCGCTGAGCGCGGGATGACCCTGCAGTCGTCGAAGACTCCACAGCAATACCCAGTTGGGTGACTGCGGCGCGCAGGCGGCTCGGGCCAAGATCATCGGCATGAGATCCTTCTTGACGCGCCGTGTGTTCGCGACGGCCCTGGTGCTCGCCTCTTCGCTGTCTCCCGTAGTGGCCTCGGCGGCTCAACCCGACTCCGGGGAACGGAATTCGGAACACGCCGCGCCCGCTCGCCTGCTCGGCGAGAAGATCGTTCCGCACAAGCTCGACTTCCGGGACACCACGGTCGGCGGTTTCTCCGGCATCGACCGCAACCGGTGCACCGGCGAGTACGTGTTCATCAGTGACGACCGCTCGAACCTCCAGCCCGCCCGCTTCTACACGGCCAGGCTGGACGTGGACGCCGGCGGTGTTCACTCTGTCGACTTCACCGGTACCCACCCCTTCCTCCAGCCGGACGGATCGGTCTATCCGTCGCCGGCCCTCGCGGACGGCAAGGCCGTCGATCCGGAGGAGATCCGGGTCGACCCGCGTACCTGCACCTACTGGTGGGCGCAGGAGGGCGACCGCCCCACGGCGGCCGGGGCGCCGGTCATCCAGCCGTCCATCCAGTTCGCCGCCCGCACCGGCGCGTACCTCGGCCGGCTGCCGCTGCCGCCGAACTACGAGGTCACCACGGAAGAGCGCGGGCCGCGCCGGAACCAGGCGATCGAGGCGATCACCTTCGGGGCCGACGGCAGGGTGGTGACCAGCGCGATCGAGGGTCCGCTGCTCCAGGACGGGCCGGTGCCCGACCTGCAGCACGGCGCGCTCGTCAGGGTCACGAAGCAGACGCGGAACGGCCGGGTACTCGGGCAGTTCGCGTACCCGATCGAGAAGATCTTCGCCGAGTCCGACCCGAGCAGTCCCTGGGGCCCGGACACCGGCGTCCCGTCCCTCCTCGCCTTCCCCGACGACCCCGACCGCTACCTCGTCCTGGAACGTACCTGGGTGGCCGGCGCGGGATACAAGATCCGCCTCTACGACGCCACCACGCGTGGGGCGACCGACGTGCAGGCGATGGACTCCCTGGCGGGACAGTCCGTCGTGCTGATGCGCAAGAAGCTCGTCGCCGACTTCGACACTCTGGGCCTGTCCGCGGTCGACAACACCGAAGGCATGACGTGGGGTCCGCGCCTCGCGTCCGGCGAACGGTCGCTGATCCTGGTCAGCGACGACAACTTCGTCGCGGACGCGGTCACCCAGATCGTCGCCATCGCCGTTCGCTGACACCGGGGGACACACGGCGTCCCGGCCGACAACGCCGGCCGGGACGCGTCGCCGACCCTGGCGATCCAGCAGCGGAGCACCGTGTCTATGGCCGATCGGACAACGTCGTCCGTCGAGCACAGGCGGCCGATCCGTTGGCCCGGTCGTCGTCGCCCTACAGGATCCCAGCAGCGCCCGGGTGCCCCGGGCGGACGGATCCCTGAGGAGCACGGACGATGCCGACGTTCACGAGAGCGGTCATGCGCCGCAAGCCACTCGACCAACTGGTGCGCGAGGCGGACGGAGGGAGTGCCCAGGACGGGCTGAAGCGCACCATGGGGCTCGGGCAGCTGACCCTGCTCGGCATCAGTTCGGTCGTGGGAACAGGCATCTTCTTCGTCCTCGGGTCGAACGTGCCCAAGGCGGGACCGGCCGTCGTGCTCGCGTTCGCGCTGGCGGCCGTCGTCGCCGGCCTGGGAGCCCTGTGCTACGCGGAACTCGCGGGCGCGGTGCCGGTCGCGGGCAGTACCTACTCGTACGCGTACGCCTCGCTGGGCGAGGGTGCGGCGTATCTGGTCGCCTGGTGCCTGATCCTGGAGTACGGAGTGGCCGTCGCCACCGTCGCCGTGAGCTGGGGCCAGTACCTCAACGAGGTCACCGACGCCCTGTTCGGGTTCACGCTCCCCGACGTGATCAGCCAGCCGCCCGGCGCCGGTGGAGCGGTCAACCTGCCGGCGCTGGCCGTGGTGCTGCTCTGCTCGCTGCTGCTGGTCCGCGGCACCCGGGAGTCGGCGATCGCCAACGCGGCGATGGTCTGCGTCAAGATCGGTGTGCTGGTTCTCTTCGTCGCCGTCGCCCTGACGGCCTTCGACGGCGGCCGGTTCACCGACTTCGCCCCGCACGGCGTGGCCGGCGTGACGCTCGCCGCGTCCGGGGTCTTCTTCTCGTTCATCGGCTTCGACACGGTCTCCACCGCAGGCGAAGAGGTCCGCGACCCCCGCCGCACCGTGCCGCTGGCGATCCTGCTCACCCTGCTCGTGGTCACCACCCTGTACGCGGCGGTCGCCCTGGCCGGTGTCGGCGCCCAGGACCCGGCGCGGTTCGGCGAGCAGGCGGACGCCGGAGAGGCCGTCCTCGCCGCGATCCTCCGGGATGTCACAGGCGCCGGATGGCCTGCGCTGGTGCTCTCCGCGGGAGCGGTGGTGTCGATCTTCAGCGTGGTGCTGGTGACGCTCTACGGGCAGACCCGCATCCTGTTCTCGATGGCCCGCGACGGGCTCGTTCCGGGAGTCTTCTCCCGTGTCGACCGCAAGCGGCACACTCCGGCCCGCAACACGTGGATCGTCGGGGCGGGCGTGGGGCTGCTCGCCGCCTTCGTGCCGCTCCAGCAGCTGGCCGATCTGACCAGCCTCGGAACGCTGATGGCGTTCGTCGCCGTCGCCGCGGCGGTCGTCGTCCTGCGGCGTACGAATCCGGACGCGCCGCGCCCCTTCCGGCTGCCGCTGCATCCGCTCGTCCCGGTCCTGGCCACCGTGTCCTGCCTGTACCTGGCGTGGCTGCTGCCCGGGCTGACCTGGGGCCTGTTCGGCGCATGGCTGTTGCTGGCGGCGGGGCTCTACCTCGGGTTCGGCCGACGCCACTCCCGGCTGGAGCGGACCGACCCGGAGCCCGCTTCCCCGCAGCCCGTTCCCCCGGCGCACGAGGTCACGGCGTCCGAGGTGACTGCGTCGGACGCCCCGTCCGGGCCGATCGCCTGAGCTCCAGCCAGACGGCCAGCCGGACGTCGGGATCGTCGAGGTCGAGGGCGAACAGCTCCCGCGCGCGCCGCAGGCGGTGCCGAAGGGTGTTCGGGTGCACCCGCAGCCGGCCCGCGGCCGTGGCGATGTCGCCGAGTTCGTCCAGCCAGGCCGTGATCGAGGCCCCGTAGCCGGTGCCCTGTTCGGCGTCGTGGGCGACCAGCTCGTCGACGCCGGACAGCCGGAGCCACGGGTCCCGTGCCAGCTCGTCCCCGATCCGGTCGAGCAGGATCCGGTGGCGGACGTCGGCGACCGTCGTCACGCCGGCCGGGACCGGGGCGTCCGCCGTGGCCCGCAGAATCGCCTCGGCCTCCCTGCGCAGGGAGGCCGAGGCGCCCGCGTTCCGGCAGGAGCGACTCAGCGCGGCCCGCATTCCGGGTGCGACGGCCCGCCGTACCACCGCGAGCGCGGTGTCGGCGAACCGACTGCCGTCCCCCGCCTCCGCCGAGCAGGGCACCAGGACGAAGACCACCCCGCCCGCCGCCGCGACGGTGACGTCCGGCCGGTGCGCCGCCGCATGCCGGGTCAGCTCGGACTCCGCGTGCTCCAGGACGGTGGCCAGAGCCGCGCTCAGGACCGGGAACGTCTCCGCGGCCGTCGCCGTCCCGGGCGCGGCGAACGCCAGCAACCGGAAGGGCACTCCCGTACGTAGCCCGAGGAGCGCGCATGCCTCCTCCGGCGCCGAACCCGAGTCCAGCAACGCCAGCAAGGTCTCGCGGCGCAGCCGCCGTTCGGCCTCCGGCAGGTTCAGCAGCCGCAGCAGGTGGGGGGCGACGAGCCGCGCGGTCTCCGCGAGCGCCGTCATGCCTTCCGGGGAGATGCCGCCCTCCGGTTCGATCACCCACAGGGTGCCCAGCGGGAGCGATCCCGCCCGCACCGCGACGGCGGCACGCGGCAGTTCCTCGTCGATGGCCGGGAACCGGACCACCGTCTGCGCGGCGAGCACCCGCTGGTACTGCCGCGGCTGATCGGGCCGCCCCGGAAGGTCCTCGATACGGCGCAGGAGGATGCCGCGTTCGCGGGGCGCGTCGATGCGGACACCCGGGACGCTCGAGTACGCGATGACCCGCCGGGCCAGGTCCTCCACCACGGCCGCGCCCCCCACCACCGACGCGAGATGGTCGGTGAGCGCGTACAGCTCGCCCGCGACCGGTACGGCCCCCAGCAGGGCCGACGCGCCGGCGCCGGTGATCGCGCAGCTCAGCACGGCGTCGATGTTCCGCCAGGGCAGATCGTCCTCGGCGGCCAGCACCGCCACACCGTGCCGCTCGGCCTCGCCGACGAGCGGTGCCATGTCCCGCCCCCGGCGTTTGACGACGAGGGCCGCGCAGCCCCGGCCGGCCGCCTGGCCCGGCAGCGCGAGCGCGCGGGGATCCGACGGATCGACTCCGACGAGGAGCAGAAGCCCGCCGGGCGACTCGGCGATCCGGTCCCCGGCGTCGTAGATGACCGTCCCTCGCACGGGGGCACCCAGACCGGCCGGGGCGGTGAGCAGGCGGATGCCCGCGGGCCCGGCGCCGTCCAGCACGCCGCCCAGGGTGGCTGCGCCGTCCAAGGAGGTTGTGAGATCGGACAATGCTGGTCTCGTTTCGTCGGCCGATCGACAGCGGCGCTTCCGGTGAAGCCCCGCCAGGATAGCCACAGGAGAACACCCGACGAACCGAACGGAAGTGCGTTCCATGCTCATCGACCGACCTGCGACCACCCCTGCGCATCCGCTCGTCGAACTGTTCCCCGACGGCTCCCACCTGGATGAACGCGAGGAGCTCGTGGTCGGCGGATGCGGCCTCACGGAACTCGCCGACCGGTTCGGCACACCGGCGCTCGTGGTGGACGAGACGGCGCTGCGCGGCCGGGCCCGCGCCTACCGCGACGCCCTGGACCGCTATTGGCCGAACAGCCAAGCCGTCTTCGCCTCCAAGTCCTTCCCCTGCACCGAAGTGGTCCGCACCCTGGTGGAGGAGGGCCTGGGGGTCGACATCGCGGGAGGGGGCGAACTGGTCACGGCGCTGGCAGCCGGAGCGGACCCCGAGCACATCGTCATGCACGGGAACGCCAAGACCGACGAGGAGCTCGCCATGGCGGTCGCCGCCGGGGTGGGCACCGTCGTGATCGACAACCTGCACGACCTGGAACGCCTGGAGAACCTGGTCACGTCAGGAAGGCAGGCCGTGCTCCTGCGCGTCGTCCCCGAGGTCGACGCCGACACGCACGCCGCGATGATGACCGGACACCGCGGCTCCAAGTTCGGTCTGACGGGCAGCCAGGCGAGAGAAGCCGCCGACCGGATCCGTCGCAGTTCCCGGCTGCGTCTGGACGGGCTGCACGTGCACGTCGGATCCCAGCTCATGGACACCGACCCGTTCCGGCGCGCGGTCGAGGCCGTCGCCGCGCTCCCCGGGCTCGGCAGCCACAGCGTGTACGACCTCGGCGGCGGCCTGGGCGTCCGCTACACATACGACGACCGGCCCCCGACCATCGACGACTACGTCAGGACCCTCACCGACGCCGCGCGGGAACACCTGCCCGAAGACGCCCGGCTGATCGTCGAACCGGGCCGGTCCCTGGTGGCCCCGACGGCCGTGACCCTGTACCGCGTCGTCACGGTCAAGCCGGGCGAACGCCCGCTGGTCGCGGTGGACGGAGGCATGGCCGACAACCTCGAACCGATGTTGTACGGCCAGCGGTTCGAAGCCACTGTGGTGGACCGGGTCGGCGGGGGAGAGGCCTGCGACCTGGTCGGCCGGCACTGCGAGTCGGGCGACACCCTCATCCGTGACGTCCCCTTGCGCTCCCCGCGCGCCGGGGACGTCGTAGCCGTCCCCGCGACAGGCGCCTACTGCTACTCGCTGGCCAACAACTACAACGGCGCGCGCAGACTCCCGGTCGTCTTCTGCCGTGACGGCCAGGCGCGGGAGGCGGTCCGCCGGGAGACGTACGCCGACCTGTTGCGCCGCGACGCGGGTGCCGTACACCCGCGCGCCCTGCCTTTCCTCCAGCCCCGTTCCTGACGGCGAAGGGCGGTGACCGTCCAGGCCCGCGACGAGTCGGCGACAGAATCTGATCAGTTCATTGCATCTAAGGCTCGGTGATTGGCTGCTTTTTGGATGGAAGGCGACCGGTGGAGGCAGTCCTTTCGGCAATGTCACACGGCGAACCCGAACTGACTATGCTCCCCGATGTGTTGCGCTGCGCTCACAGCGAGTCATGGACGCTGTGATGCGTAAGGAATGTGGCCGCAGAAGGAAAGCGGCCGTCGGCGCTATCCCGAAGCGCCCCGTAGGGCCTCGTCGGAAGACGCACACATGTCCGACGGTAGCCCGTTGTTCCTTTCGGCGCATCGCATTGCCTCAGTCCGCTCAACTCAGACCGTATAGGGACCCCCTGATGGTTCGTGCAGGTGTGATTTCCAGACCCCGGTCGACCGCAAGAGTCGCCCGGGTATGGCTCCTCCCTCCCGGAGTCCTCGCCTCGGCCTCCGTCATAGCGTGGGCCGCCTCCCCTGCACAGATACGGACACCGGTTGCCTGGTGCGGCCTCGTCGCGGTCGTCCTGACGGTCGTCACCTCGGCCGCGACGTCACGCCGGCTGCTCGCGGCGGAGGCCGCCCGCCACGCGCGGGCGCGGGCCGAGGCGGACGAGTCCCACGCGGAGCGGGTGGCCGCGCTGATCGCACGCCTGGCCGATCAGCGGGCGACCACCGTCTGGATGGCGGAGCAGCTCCTCCCCGCGGCCGTCGCCCGCCTGCAGAAGGGCGATCCCGCCTCGGAGGTCCTGCAGGCCGTCGACTTCGGCGAACACCTCGACGGCGAGTTCACCGAGGCGCTGAAGGGCGCCCTGCAGACGCTCCTGGAAGCCGTGGAGGCCGAGGAGTACACGCGCGACGCGTCGCAGCGGGCACTTGTGGCGGTCGCGCGCCGGGTTCAGGCGATCGTGCACCAGCTCGCCAAGGACCTCCACTCCATGCAGATCATCCACGGCACTGATGTCGTGGTCTCCCGCGGCCTGCAGGACATCGACCACCGCAACGCTCTGATCGGCCGCCTCGCGGCCAGCATCGCGGTCCTGGGCGACGCCAGGCCCGGGCGCCAGTGGTCCAAGGCGATCCCGCTCTACGACGTCCTGCGGGGCGCCATGTCGCGCATCGTGGACTACCCCCGCGTCAAGCTGCAGTCGGTCGCCGAGGTGGCCGTGGTCGGTCCGGGCGCCGAGCCGCTGATCCACCTGCTCGCCGAACTGCTCGACAACGCCACGACGTTCTCGCCGCCGCACACCCCCGTGGAGGTGACCGCTAGCGAGGTGCCCTCCGGCATCGCGATCGAGATCGAGGACCGCGGGGTCGGCCTCACCGAAGAGGTCCGGCAGCACGTCGAACGCGTCATGGCACAGGCGCAGTCGGGCATCAACCTCGCGGGCCTGGGCGAGGTGACGCAGCTCGGCCTGCCCGTCGTCAGCAGACTGGCCCGCGAGCACGGCTGCGAGGTCCACCTGCGCACCTCCGCCTACGGAGGCGTCCGCGCCGTCGTCCTGGTTCCCAGGCGTCTGATCACCACCGTGCCCCAGCCCGTCGTGAAGGCCCCGGAGCCGATGCGGAACCGTACGGGCGGCCTGATCCTCCCCCGGCGGGCGCCGGCGCGCGAGACCGTCAGGGATTCCGGCGAGGTCAGGAAGACCGCCAACGGGCTTCCGCAGCGGCGACGGGAGTCGCCCGTCCCGAAGCCGGTCGTACTGGCGACTCCCACGCCCCCCGTCGCTCCGGCCGCCCCCGGGGGCCCCTCCGGCACATCGCGTGAGCCGGGCCTGATGTGGGAGGCGTTCAACGGCGACAAGCGATCGACCGCCGAACCTTCCACTCCACCCAACGAGCCGTCAGATGAGGTCGAGTAACATGCAGCCACTGCCCAACATGGACTGGATGCTCAAGGAGCTCGTGGGCGGCGTCCCGTACGTGCGACACGTGGTGGTGCTGTCGTCCGACGGCCTGTGCATCGGGCAGGCGAACACCGCACCCGACACCGCCGACGCGATCGCCGCCGCCTGCTCGGGCATCCAGAGCCTGGCGAAGGCCATCGCCCAGATGTTCCCGCACGGGGACAGCTCGACCCGGATGGTCGGCATCGAGGCCGACGGCGGGTACTTCTCCCTCATGGCGGCCGGTCCCGGTGCCTATCTCGCGGTGCTCGCCGACCAGGAGGTGGACGCCGGGCTGCTGGGTGACCGCATGCGGACACTGGTGGTCCGCATCGGCCGGCACATGACCAGCCCTCCTCGTGAGGACATCGGGCAGGCGATGTGACATCAGAGAACCAGGGGCCTTGGGATGAAGGCACTCCCGTTCCGCTCTATGTCATCACCGGTGGCCAGGTCTCCGCGGCCAAGAAGTTCAACCTGGTCACCCTCATCGCGGCGAGGTCCGAGCCCGAGCCCGCGATGCAGCCCGAGCAGGCGGCCATCCTCACCCTCTGCACGTACCCGCTCTCCGTGGCCGAGGTGTCGGCGTACCTCCGACTTCCCTTCAGCGTCGTCACCGTGCTCCTGTCCAGACTCGTCGACGACGAGCGGGTCGAGGCCATCGCACCTGTGCCCGTGGCGGCATTCCCCGAACGAGGTCTGCTGGAGGCGGTGATCCATGGATTACGCAAGCTCTGACACGACGACCGACGCCGGCCCGCGCGGCACCGACGTGCTGCTGCCCCACGGCGCCAGAGGAGTCAAGGTCGTCATCGTCGGCGGCTTCGGAGTCGGCAAGACGACCATGGTCGGGTCGGTGAGCGAGATCCCGCCCCTGACCACCGAAGAGACCATGACGCAGGCAGGCGTCGGAATCGACAACAACCCCGGTGCCGAGGGCAAGAAGACCACGACCGTCGCGATGGACTTCGGACGGATCAGCATCAACCAGGAGCTGATCCTCTACCTGTTCGGCACCCCCGGACAGGAGCGCTTCTGGTTCCTGTGGAACGGGATCTTCGAAGGCGCCCTCGGCGCCGTCGTCCTCGTCGACACCCGCCGGATCGAAGTCTGTTTCGAGGTCATCACCCGCCTCGAGGACCGCCGCGTCCCGTTCGTCGTGGCCGTCAACACCTTCCCGGAGGCTCCGCAGTACCCCCTGCCCGATCTGCGCGCCGCCCTGGCCCTCGGCGAATCCGTCCCCATCGTCACCTGTGACGCACGGGACCGGGTGTCCTGCCGCGACGCCCTCCTCTCGCTGATGGTCTACCTGCACACCCTCGCCGCCGACCAGGAGAACGCATGACCGTGCCACCTGCCGAACAGGACACCGAGAAGTCCGGGGCCACCCCGCCCCCCGGCTGCCCGGCCCACACCGCCCCGGGAGCCGAGGGGGCGACGCGGCTCTACGGAGCCGCCGCCGAGACGGACCCCATGGGTCTGTACGAGGAGCTGCGGTCCGTCCACGGACCGGTGGCGCCCGTTCTGCTCGACGGCGACGTGCGCGCCTGGCTGGTCCTCGGGTACTCCGAGAACCGCGAAGTGGCCACCCGCCCCACCCAGTTCTCCCGCGACCCCCGCGTCTGGCACGGCTGGGAGAGCGGGGAGATCGATCCCGCCACGTCCCCGCTCGTACCGATGATCGGCTGGCGCCCCGACTGCGTCTGCGCGGACGGTGAGGAACACCAGCGACTGCGCGGAGCGGTCACGGCCGGCCTCAGCCAGTTCGACCACCGGGGCGTCCGCCGCCACATCACCCGCTTCGCCCACCAGCTGATCGACACCTTCTGCGAGAGCGGCGAGGTGGAACTGGTGGGTCAGTTCACCGAGCACCTGCCCATGCTCACCCTCACCCACCTCCTCGGCATGTCGGACGAGGCCGGCCCCAAGCTCGTCCACGCGGCCCGTGACCTCTTCAAGGCCACCGAGACCTCGCTCGCCAGCAACGCTTACGTCCTGGAGTGCCTCGAACAGCTCGTCGTCGCCAAGCGCGCCCGCCCCGGGCACGACATCGCCTCCGCGCTGATGGCCCACCCCGCCCGGCTCACGGACGAGGAGGTCCAGCACCACCTGCGCCTCATCCTGCTCGCGGGCTACGAGACGACCGCCAACCTCATGTCCAACGTCCTGCGCATGGTCGTCACCGATCCCCGGTTCCGCGGTTCGCTGGCCGGCGGCCAGATGACCCTGCCCGAGGCCGTCGAACAGGTCCTCTGGGACGAGCCGCCGCTGATGGTGTGCCCCGGCCGATGGGCGAACGGAGACACCGTCGTCGGTGGACAGGAGATCAAGGCGGGAGACATGCTCCTGCTCGGCCTCGCCGCCGGAAACGTCGACAAGGCGATCCGGTCGGACTCCTCGGCCCCGGTGCACCACAATCGCGCGCACCTGTCCTTCAGCGCCGGCAACCACGAGTGCCCCGGCCAGGACATCGGCCGTATCATCGCCGACGCCGGAATCGACATCCTGCTCACCCGCCTTCCGGACATCACCCTGGCCGTCCCCGAGGAGAGCCTCACCTGGCGCTCCTCCACCTGGGCCCGGCATCTGACGGCGCTGCCCGTGACGTTCGCCGCCCGCCCGCCCCAGGCGCCCGACGTCCCGGTCCCGCTTCCGGCCCCGCCCACCCAGAGCAGCGGAACGGAGTCGGAGCCGGCGCCCGGTGCGACGACCGGCTCCGGCCCTGAGCTCCGGGTGCCCGGACCGCGTGCCTCGTGGTGGACGCGCGTCGGACGACGCCTCCTGCGCAGGGGATAGCCCGGCCGTACGGCCGGTGCGCGGCGGGCCGTCGTGTCAGAGGCGAAGGGGTGCCGACGCGTGTCGGTCGGCACCCCTGCGCACGGGTCCGCTTCCGGTGTTCCCGTCAGGAGATGTCCGTGGAGGTGTAACGGGGTGCTCCGGTGTACCAGGCATGCAGGCCGGACAGAAAACTGCACGCCCCTCGGAGCCACGTCTCCAGCTCGGCCCGCTCGGCATGCTGCAGCCCGGACCGCCGTACGAGCTGCGGCAGGGCCTGCTGCCTGAGGTGCTCGAAGTCCCGCAGACGGGCGTTCACCAGATTCAGGGCAGCGGGTACAGCGTCGTGGAGGCTGATCGCCAGGGACGTGCCGACGACGAGGACGAGGTTGTTGACGTCGTGCTCCTCATGCACCTCCCTTTCGAACGAGGCGACGTCGTTCGCCAGCCCCATGAAGTCCATGAAGGCGTCGAGAAGGGCCCGCACGGTCCGGTGCTGGCGAATCCGCTCGGGTATTCGCCCTCCGGTGGCCAACTCCACCGAATAGAGGGCGGTATGAGCCGCGAAGCTCTCACGTCGGAACGGGGCGTAATCGATCAGATGGGGAATGCGGCCGCTGCGGCTGTTGGCCAGTTCCTCGACTCCCGCATCGATGTATTTGGCCAGTGCCCGGTTGAAATCGTGTCGCCAGTGCGCCAGCCTCGGCGGGAAAAGGCTCTGCTGCAGATCGGCGATTCCCCTTTCCACGGCATTCGTCGGCTCCGGTAACCGGGACCCGTGATCCGGTCGGAGGAAGGTGTGCAGCCGGGCGGTGAACGCCTGCGCACCGGCGAGATCACCGGTCTGCTTGAACGCGCCGGCGAAGTAGTCGTCCCAGGCGAGAGCCCAGATGTTGAACCGGTGGTTGAGCCGGAGGTCGGCGAGCGAGGCGTCGGGCAGGGTCCAGGCGGTCAGCTGGTCGACGGTCATGGCATGGAACGTGGACCCGGTCCATATCGAGCCCCGTCCCGACGGACCCTCGCTCCCGCCCAGCATGCCCATCTCGCGCGCCCAGGACTCGCTCTCCTGGCGCAGGGCCGGCAGACAGGGATTCACCCGCAGCGGGTAGGGCATCCACAGCTGGGGGAGTTCGACGGTACGCACTGTCATGGGACCGGCCTCCTTCTCTCCTCGGCCCGCAACGGAGTGCGGACCACCACGCGAACTGCCCGCCTGCAGGAAGGCGGCCCACCCTGTGCGTTGTGCGTGTTCCCGCATGTACTGCATGTGCTGCTGTCAATCGCCACTGCCGCGAGGACGGACGCTGCCCGTCCCGCGGCTCTCTAAACCTGCCCGCCTCGGACGACCGGCAATCCCCCATCCGTTTCCGGCCGGTGAGCGGCGTTCGGGCCACGTGGCCCGGAGCCGGATGCGCCACGCCCTCCCGGCCTGAATCGTGCGCCCTGGCTGACAAGTGTCTGCCATGGCGAGCACTTGCCTCCATGAGGCCTTCACGACGGCGCTCACCGGTCGATAGACCCATGGCATGCACTCCCTCCCTCATGCGTATGCCGTGCTGCGCAAGCGCCGGCGGCTGATCGCCGCGGCCACCGCGGTGCCTCTTCTGGCCTCCGGGCTCGCCTTCCTGCAGGCGCCCGCACAGGCCGCTCCGAGCAGGCCGGCCGTCTCCGCCAAGCCCTCGGCGACCCACAAGGTCACCCTGGTCACCGGCGACGTCGTCACGGTCACCACCACGGCCGACGGCCGGCAGATGGCCGAAGTCGACAGGCCGGACAGCGCCGTCGGCGGGGTGAAACTCCAGCAGGTCAAGGGCGACTTGTACGTCGTCCCGGACGAGGTCGCGCCGTTGCTCGGCACGAACCGGCTGGACCGCCGGCTGTTCAACGTCACCGACCTGATCGAGATGGGGTACGACGACGCGCAGTCGGCGACGGTGCCGCTGATCGCGACGTACACCGCGCAGAGGTCCCGGTCGGCCGCCGAGCCCACGGCCCCCCGGGGCAGCAAGCTGACCCGCAAGCTGAAAGGCATCGGCGGAGCCGCCCTCAGCACCGAGAAGCGGCAGACCCGCACCTTCTGGAGCAGCCTCGTGCCGCGGGGAGGTACGAAGCTGGGCGCCGGAGTCGAGAAACTGTGGCTCGACGGCCGTGTGAAGGCCAGCCTGAAGGAGAGCGTGCCGCTGATCGGTGCCCCCGAGGCCTGGGCGGCCGGCTACACCGGCAAGGGCGCCAAGGTCGCCGTGCTCGACACCGGCATCGACGTCGACCACCCCGACTTCGAGGGCCTGGTCGACGGCACCGCGAGCTTCGTGCCGGGTGAGGGCGTCAGCGACGTCAACGGACACGGCACGCACGTGGCGGGCACCATCGTCGGCTCGGGCGCCGCCTCCGCCGGCGACAACAAGGGTGTCGCCCCCGGCGCCGACCTGTTCGTCGGCAAGGTGCTCGGAGGCAAGGAAGGCCACGGCCAGGACTCCTGGGTCATGGCCGGCATGCAGTGGGCCGCCGAATCCGGCGCGGACGTCGTCAACATGAGCCTCGGCGACTCGTACCCGACGGACGGCAGCGACCCGATGTCGCAGACCGTCGACGCCCTCTCCGCGCAGTACGGAACCCTGTTCGTCATAGCCGCCGGCAACGCCGGCCCGGAGACCATCTCCGCCCCGGGCGCCGCCGCATCGGCACTGACCGTGGCGGCCACGGACAAGGAGGACCGGCTCGCGTCCTTCTCCAGCACCGGCCCGCTGGCCCATTCCGGCGGCATGAAGCCGGACATCGCGGCGCCCGGCGTCGACATCACCGCCGCCCGCTCCCAGGAGATGACCGACGGCGGTGAAGGCCTCTACCGCACCATCAGCGGCACCTCGATGGCCACGCCGCACGTCGCCGGAGCTGCGGCGATCCTCGCGCAGCAGCACCCCGACTGGACCGGCGCGCAGCTCAAGGAACACCTGATGAGCACCGCCAAGGGCCTGGACGCCGGATACTCGCCGTACGAGGTCGGGACGGGCCGTCTCGACGTGGCCGCCGCCGTGCGCACGACGGTCCGCGGCACCGGATCGCTCTTCTTCGGCAACTACACCTGGCCGCACGAGCCGGGCGACGTCGCCGTCACGAAGGACCTGACCTTCACCAACACCGGTTCCACCGACGTCACGCTGAACCTGACGGCGCCCGAGGGCCCGTTCACGCTGGGAGCCAGGACGGTGACCGTCCCCGCGCGCGGCACCGCCGCCGTCCCGGTGACCGGCGACCCGCGGACCGCCCCCGCCGGCCGCAGCGCCGGCTATGTGACGGCCACCGACGCGGCCACCGGACAGCCGGTGACCCGCACCTCCCTGGCGCTGCTGAAGGAGGACGAGCGCTACGACCTGAACATCGAACTGGTCGGCAGGGACGGCAGGCCCGCCGCCGGCTGGGTCACCGTCAACCTGGCCGGGGACACCTGGCCGTGGTCGCTCTACGTCGAAGGCTCGACGACCCTGCGCATGGCACCCGGGCTCTACACCGTCGCCGGATACCTCGACGTCGACGGTGAGAAGTCCGACCGCTCGGGCCTGGCCGTGCTCGTCGACCCCGAGACCGTGCTGAAGGACGGCTCCGCGAAGGTGGTGCTGGACGCGAGCAGAGCACACCTGCTCCGCACCGAAGCGCCGCAGCGCACCGAGGACCGTCAGCGCAAGGTCGACTTCAACATCCACTACCAGGGCTTCGACCCGTACACGGACTTCCGCAGTGCCTACGTACTGCCGCCGGCCTACGACGACGTCTACGTCGCGCCCACGGAACCGATGCGGCACGGCGAGTTCACCCTGGTCACCCGCTGGCGCAAGGGCGAGCCGCAGCTGAGCCTCAGCACGCCGGGCGGACGCCTCGAGTTCGAGACCCGGGTGCAGGCGGGCAGCGCCCTCGGCACCGCCACCGACCGGCTGGCCGCCGTCCACGCGGGCGACGGCTCACCGGCCGCCTACGCGAAGGTCAAGGCCAAGGGCAAGGTCGTCGTCGTCGAACGCAGCGACGGGGTCTCGCCGCAGGAGCGCACCGAAGCCGCCGTCGCGGCCGGAGCCAAGGCACTGATCGTCGTCAACGACGGAGTCGGCGCCCTGATGGAGTACGTGGGCGAGTCGCCCATCCCGGTCGCCACCGTGCACCGCGACGCCGGCAGGGCCCTCGCCTCGATGGCCAGGTCCGGCACCCTCAAGCTGACCGTCAAGCAGACCGAGTACACGCCGTTCGTCTACGACCTGACCCGGGACTACCCCGGCCGGGTGCCGGACCGGGCACTCGTCTACAAGCCGGCCAAGAGCGACCTCGCCCGGATCGACGCCCGCTACTACGCGGCGGCCGGCAGCCGTCCGTCCGAGGGGTACAGGGCCGACTTCACCCTCAGCCCGTCGTTCAACTTCCCCGAACCCGAGTGGCACCCGGGCACCCGCACCGAGTGGGTGACCCCCGGCCAGGTCTGGCGGGAATCCCACGCACAGGGCATCGACGGCACGCTGCCGTGGGTGATGGTCTCGGGCGACAACACGTACACGAAGGGCAGCACCACGCGCCTGGACTGGTTCGCCCCGGTCACCCGACCCGCTCAGAGCGAGTCCTTCGGCGTGTACAACTCCCGCTGGCAGAACCACATGACCTGGAACGTGCAGGCCTGGTCCTCCGCCAGTGACACCATGCGCCTCGGCGGCTTCCTCCCCTGGGGCGAGACACCCTCCCGCCTGCGGGTCTTCCAGGGCGACACCCTGATCCACGACAACCCGCTCGGTGGAGACATGCAGTGGCAGGAGGTACCCGCGGGCAACCTGCCCTACCGCGCCGTCCTCGACGTGGAGCGGCCCGGTGACCTCTTCAGGCTGTCGACGCGCACCCACACGGAGTGGACGTTCATGTCCGACACCGTCGACTCGGAGTGGTTCGAGCCGTTCTCGGTGCTGAACCTGGACTACGCGCTGGAGTCGGACCTGCACGGCGACATCAGGAGCGACGCGACCCAGCGGATCGTGCTCAAGCCGGTGTCGAGCGACCTCGGCGACGTACCCGGCACCGTCACCGAGGTGACGCTGGACGTCTCGTACGACGACGGCGCGACCTGGCAGAAGGTGACCCTGGCCAAGGGCGCCGACCGCTCCTGGACGGGCTCGTTCAGGACCGCCCGGAAGCCCGGCGGCTTCGTCTCCCTGCGCGCGAGCGCCGGGACGGACAGCGGCTACGGCGTCGAGAACGAGATCATCCGGGCGTACGGCCTGCGATGAACCACACCGCGGGGCCCCGGGGAGGCGACTTCCCGGGGCCCTTCCCCTCACCCCCGCTCCCACCCGGGACTGTTCAGGGTCCGCCGTCGTGGCCCATAATCTCCCCGCTGCGGCAAGCGGAAGAGAGTCGGTCGCCGATGCTGGATGTCCTGGGCCTGGAACCCGACGACGAGGTCGTCTACCGGGCGCTGCTCGGACGGCCGGACTCCACGGCGACGCAGCTGGCCGACCCGGTGGACCTGTCGCGGGCCCACACCGACAAGGCCCTGTCCCGCCTGGTCGAGTGGGGCCTGGTGACCAGATCGGCGGACGAGCGGTACACCGCCGCGCCGCCGGCGATGGCGCTGGGCGCGCTCATCAGCCAGCGCCGGGACGGACTGCGCACGGCCGAGCGGGCGCTGGTGACCTTCGCCGAGGAACACCGGGCCGCGATGACCGGAACCAGCATCAGCGATCTGATCGAGGTCATCACGGGCGCCGACGCCATCCGCCACCGCTTCCTCCAGGTGCAGCAGGCGGCCCGCACGCAGGTGCGAAGCTTCATCACCGCACCCTTCGTCGCCCTGCCGCCCGACGAGAACACGGCCGAACCCGTGGCCATCGACCGTGGAGTGCACTTCCGGGCGGTGCTGGACCGGGCCGTACTGGCGGAGCCGGGCATCATCGACGACGCGATCGACTCCCTGCGCAACGGCGTGGAACTGCGGGTCGCCGACCGCCTGCCGATGAAGCTCGTCCTGGCCGACGCCGACCTCGGCCTCGTCCCGCTCGCGGTCACCCCGGCCGGCGAACCCGGCGCGGCGCTGCTGCACCGCAGCGGCCTCCTGGACGCCCTGGACGCGCTCTTCGAGACGGTGTGGAACAACGCCCACCCGCTCGACCTCTCGGACACCGGCGGAGAGACCGACCGCATCGTCGAGGCCGGCGAGACAGGCCCCACCGACCTCGACCGCAAGATACTCGCCCTGCTCCTGGCCGGCCTGACGGACCTGACGGCCGCGACCCGGCTCGGCCTCTCACCCCGCACCCTGCACCGTCGCCTCCGTCACCTCATGGATCTCGCCGGAGTCCGGACCCGGATGCAACTCGGCGCCCACGCCGTACGGAACGGCTGGACACAGCCCTTGTGACGGGCGCCTGACCCGAGCCGTCAACGACGTCCGCGCAGACGACCGAGGAGCGTGCGGGCCTGCGCGCGCCTGCGCGGGTCGGCGGCGGCGTGCCGGACGGAAGCGACGGCCCGCCGGCCCTGGGGGGTGCGGGTGAAGTGCTTGATACGCGTGATGAATCCGGACATGTCATCTCCTCGGGGTCGGTTCGTGCGCTCCGCCTACCCCGCGAAGCCGCGCCGACGCCTCGACCTCACACCCGCGGGTCGCCTGACACGTGATCGGTCGGGCCAGACGCGCGAAGCAGGCGACTCGGGTGTGCGCGGGGCAGCTCTGGGCAGGTGCGAGGAGAGCAAGCGGTCGTCGCCTTCGGGTCCAGCCCCTTCCCGCAGGCGACGCCCGCTCGCTCCTGCGCCCGTGGGAGCGGGAGAGCCGGGTGCTACCGCCGCGTCGCCGGGTCAGTTGTCGAGGACGTCCTTCACCTTGCCGAGGTCGACGAACTTGAAGTTGGTCGACGGGCGGTCGCCGTCACCAGGGGCGTCGTGTCCGTCCTGGACGACGAGGAGACCGTTCGGGTACCTGGAACCGAGCGGGGCGTTCAGGA
Source organism: Streptomyces sp. NPDC013457 (assembly GCF_043089925.1). Taxonomy (NCBI): domain Bacteria; kingdom Bacillati; phylum Actinomycetota; class Actinomycetes; order Kitasatosporales; family Streptomycetaceae; genus Streptomyces; species Streptomyces sp. NPDC013457. Next base: position 120,750 of record NZ_JBICBL010000001.1, on the reverse strand, counting down.
CCGCGGCGCCGTCGCACTCCTCGGATCCATCGGGCGTACCGGCCGCGGCAGCGACCCGGAAGCCGCCCTCGTATTCGTTGGCGTCGTCCAGCTCCCGGTCGTAGGCGGCGAAGGTGTCGTCGCCCTGGCTGGAGGCAAGGAGGTAGCCGTCGCCGTCGGACTCGGTGAGCATCGTCAGGCCCTCGACGTCCGCGGAGATCTTCGTGCCGCCGAATCCGGGGTCGGCGCCCGGCGTGCACTCCTCGCTCGCTTCGTCGTAGGTGCCGGGTACGCCGTACTCGCGGACCTTGTCGATCAGCTTCGGGGTTCCGGTGAGGTCGGCACGCAGACGCCAGATGCCCACGTCCTCCTGGCCGGCGTAGAGAGTGCCGTTCCCGGGGTCGACGACCATGCCCTCGACCTGCGCCAGCTCACCGGGCTCGCCGCACGGGGACCACGAGGTGCCGTCGGGCAGCCGGAAGGAGGAAGGCAGGTCGATAGTGCGGATCTTTCGGTACGTGACCTTGCCGTCCGGGGCCGGCAGAAGCTCGAGCAGGGCGATGCTGGTGCGCTCGCGGCGACTGACCAGAGCGTAGGACTTCCTGGTCGCCGGGTCGGTCCAGGTCGCCAGACCGTACGCGGTGCGCTGGTCGTTGATCTCGGCCTGGTCCCGGGAGAAGACGGTCGGCACGCCCGGGTCGGTGACGTCGGTCAGCGGACCGCCGGTGCGGTCGCGGTCGATGCGGTAGAAACGCAGCCGGTCGTGGCCGCGGTCGCTGGTGACGGCCAGATCGGCCCTTCCCGAGGAGAGCCGCAGGCCGCGGACGAGGTCCACGTTGTTGAAGCGACCAGGGGCGTCGTCCTCGCCCGCAGCGGGGGGTGCGGCGATCGACTGCACCAGCCGCGCGTCGAGGTCGTAGACGCGCAGACCGCCCTCCTTGGCGGTGGCGACGACGAGGCTGCGGCCGGGGGCCGCGTCGTTGCGCCAGATAGCGGGGTCGTCCGCGTCGGCGTTGCCACCTTCGTCGTCGTCGTGCAGCACCGGTGTCTCCGCGCGGGGGCTGACGGCCGACAGCGGACCGGCGGAGACATGGCGGCGACCCTCGGCCTGGGTCGGCGCCGCCAAGGCCGCTGTGGTGAGAGTCATGGACACGGCCAGCACAGCCGATCGGACGATCATCGAGCGGGACACACAAGTCTCCTCTGCAGGGGGGGTGGTTGACGGCCAGAGCGTGCTGCCTCTTCGTGTCCGCACAGCAGCCGCCGGACGACCCGTAACGCCACACTTACATGTACATGCGGTGAACGACGTGCCGTGTCGGTCCGGCCGTCGACCCCGCCCGCACCGCCCCGGACGGTCGAGGCGGCCACGGCCCGCCATCGGGCCACAACGGCGCGGCGCGCCGCTCACCGTCCGGGGCTCATGGGGGATTCGTCCGATACTCGCCGTCATGACCGCTCAGAACGCCGCAGCGTCCGACCCGGGCCCGGACTCGTCCGGTGAGTCCGAACGGCACGCTTCATGGCTGGAGTTGTTCTTCGACCTCATCGCCGTCGCCGGTGTCGCCCAGTTGGCCCATCTGCTGCACGGTGCACCCGACCACGCGGACCTCGCCCTGTACTGCGTGCTGTTCCTCGCCTTCTGGACGGCGTGGATGTGCTTCACGACGTACGGGAACGTGGCGGCCGACAAGGTCCACACCCGCACCGTACTGATCGGCATGTTCGGGCTCGCGGTGATGGCCGCGGCCGTACCGGAGGTCCGCTCGGACCACGGGGACGCCTTCGCCCTCGCCTACGTCTTCGTCCGTCTGCTCGCCTCACGGGTGTGGCAGGGGCGCGGCGAGGTCCCGGCGGACTGGCCGATGGCGCAGCTCTCGGCGGGTGTCACACCGTGGATCGTCTCCGTGTGGGCCGAGGATCCCCTGCGGTACTGGCTGTGGGCCGGCGGGCTCGCCGTCGATCTGACCCTGACGTTCGCCCTGTCCGGTAACCGGCTCATGGCGCGGATCCGGAAGCAGCAGGCGGCGGGGGACCGGAGCCATGGACAGGACGGAGAGGCCCTGCGGGCCGCCCGCTTCGACCCGCGCCATCTGGACGAGCGGCTGGGCCTGTTCACCCTGATCGTGATCGGCGAGGGCATCGCGCAGGGTGTACAGGCCGCCTCCGGCGCCGAGTGGAACGCGGATCTGGGCAGCCTGTCCGTGGGGTCCTTCGCTCTCCTGCTGGCCCTCTGGGCGCTGGCGGTGCGCCGCTCCAGCGGCGTACCCCTCCTCGGCTTCGGGGTGCTGGCTCCACGCTTCTCCTTGCCGATGCACTGCGTGGCGACCGGAGCCCTCGCGTCTCTGGCCGCCGCTCTGGGCGCCGCGGTGGAGCACGTGGAGGGCCGGCTACCGCTCGGCATGCGGTGGCTGATGTGCGGGGCCGTCGCCGTGTTCCTGGGAGTCGGTCTGGTGGCCGGAGCGCTTTCGGGACGGGGCGTGCGGTGGATGGTGGCGGTGGGCCTGCCCATGGTCGGACTGCCGCTGCTCCTCGCCGCCTTCGCCGGTCGATGGACGCCCGACAGTCTGGTGTGGTCGCTCGTCCTGGTGTCCCGCTGGAACTGGCTGTACGAGAAACGCTTCGCGTAGAGCCCACCCGCCAGGTGCCACGTCCACGCCCGATCCGAGCGGTGTGGCAGGTCCCGAGGGTGTGGTGCCGCCTGTGTAGCCCGGCCGGTGGGCCGGCGCAGTTCACAAGAGGAGTGTGTCTACGCTGGACACGTGAGGGATACCAGGGACTTCCGGGCCGGTGACGTCGTGTCGGTCGCCTGCCCCTTCATGCCGACACGAGTCGAGCGGGGTGTGACGTGGGACTGCATCTCGCTCCGGTGGCCCTGGTGGGACATCGACGCGGGCAGTGACTTCGTGCGCTGGAACGGGGTCGTCGCCCTGGGTGTGGACACCGACGGTCAAGCGCCCGGCCCAGAGGTGGAGCTGTTCCGGACCGATCCGCCGCCCGAGCAGCTTGCCACGGGCGACACCTGCCGGGTCGGAGTGCCGTCGACCGTCGTTCATGTGACGGCGGTCGACCACCACGACCCTCCGCTCGAGACCGGCTGGCTGCCGCGTCCCGACCTGACTGTATGCGTGCTGCCCCGTGGTGTGTCCTACCGCGAGTTCCCGGACGACAGCCATCTCAACGGGATCGGGTACAGCCTCCACCCTGGCAACGGCATCCCCTTCACCTTCGAACTGCTGCTGCGCCCCTACGCGTTTCTGGAGGTCGGCGACGAGATTGCGGACGCCACGGATCGGGCGTGGCGATTCGACGGCCCGTGGGACTGGACCCCCTTCGACGGAGAGCCGACCGGTGCGGGCCCCGCCTGGCCGCTCGCCCTGCTCACCCGCGCACGGACGCCGTGCTCCGCCGCGGACGCCGAAGCAGTGGCTGCAGGCACGGCGAGCGGCTCGCACCTGGAGACGGTCCGAGCCTGGATGGCACTCACCAAGGCCTCGCCCACACCCTGACCCGTCGGCCTGATCGAAGTGGGCAGGGCCGGGCCGAAGAGGCCCTTGCGGGGGCGGTCGTTCCCTGCCGGTTTGAGCGGACGCGGTTGGGCGAAGTGGCACGTGGTTGGTTCGCGTCGGGTGTCTTCAACGCTCCGTCGGACCCGAGTGGGCTCACGGCGGGGGTGGACTCGTTCCCACAGAGGTGTCGGAGTGCCGCAGTTCCGCGAGTAGCTCGTTCTGCCCGGCCAGGAGTTCGGTGAGGATGCGCCGCGCGGCGCGAAGGAGCTCCGCCACATCGCCGCCGGCCAGCGCGTAGCTGACGGTGGAGCCGTCACGGATGGATATCACGATGCCGGCACGGCGCAGTACGGCAAGCTGTTGGGAGAGGTTCGACGGTTCGATCTCGATCTCGTTCAGGAGTTCACGAACGGGTACGGGCCCGTGCTGGAGCAGCTCCAGGATGCGGATCCGGGCGGGGTGTCCGAGCATGCGGAAGAACTCCGCCTTGGCTTGGTACAGCGGCACCTGCATGCGACAACGCTCCCACCTGGTTTGGCCATTGCAAAGGCTGTCAACCGAGGCCGCCGGTTCCTCGGTGTCCAGCTTCCCTCATTCTCCCGCCTCCCGGCCCGGACTCGCCCCTAGGCTGATCACTTTCAGATGTGTCGAGTTGAAGAATCTTTCAACTCGTGGGCGTCCGAAGCCGGGAAGCGGAAGAGCGGCTACAGCTCCAGTTCCGCCTCGATGCGCCTGAGTTGGTGCCGGGCCATGGCCAGGTTCGCCCTCTCCTTGTCCAGAACGAGGTAGAGGAACAACCCGTTGCCCCCACGCCCCTTGATCAACCGGATGAGGTGGTACTGGGTTCCGAGGCTGATCAGCACATCCTCGATGTCCTCCTTCAGGCCCAGCATCTCCAACGTGCGGGTCTTCGCCCGGATCACGTCGGTGTTCCCGGCCGCGGCCACCGCCAGATCAAGGTCCTTGCCTCCACCCAGCGTTCCCAGGGCCATGCCGCTCGTGTAGTCCACCAACGCGACCCCCAGGCTCCCTTCGATCGAGGTCATCGCCTCTTTGAGAGAGGTCTCCACAGACAACATTGCTACTCACTTCCTGCGCTTGCGACGGCCCAGCCGGCCTCATGCCCCGGCCGAGTGATGACGGCAGACGCTACCCACCGACCACCGAGGAGTTCAGGAGAACAGCGAATCCGGCGTGAAACGACCCACAAGCCCCGACACCCGACAACCACACCCTGGGACGCCCTGCACCCGCAGGCCGGCGCGATGATCGTCCTCGGTTCACCGCTGTTCTCGGGAACATCCGAGTATCCCGGACCACCGTCGGCGACGAGGCCGGGCGACGCCGCGGCGGAAAACGACCGCCGCGCGGAACCTCATACCGGGCCGGTCACCGAGACAGGGGTCGTAGGATCCGCGTCGAGCGCCTCCCAGGGGGGCGGCGCGATCTGATCGGTCCACGCGGCCAGCGCGTCGCCGTCCACGCAGATGATCCCGCACGTGGCGGCGTACTCGGCAGCCGGTGCGGTGAAGGAGCTGGTGGTCACGACGACGGCCACATCCGCCTCGTGGATGGTGAAGCAGGTGCCGCCGAACCTCTGCAGATCCTGGGATCCGACGCGGTTGTCCTCCGCGTAGTGCTTGCACTGAAGCACGACACGCCGGCCGTCTTCCGTGACAGCGAGCACATCGGCGCCCAGGTCGCCCGCTCCTCCCACCACTTCCACGGCGGTGCAGCCGTCCCGCGCGCACAGTGCGGCGACCGCGTGCTCGAAGCCGTCGGCGTCGACCGCGGCGTGGTCCAGAGCCGTGGCATCCACGTCGGGCACGTCCGGGGCGGGCGGTGAGTCGTGCGGCACGCCTGAGAGGCGAAGGCGTTCGCGGTGCCGGACGGGTACGGAACTCCGCCTGGTCGCTCCCAGCCCCACGGCGAGCACTCCGAGGACGGCGAGCGTCGCGAGCACGGCGACCGGGACGCCGGACCCGCGACGCCCCGCCGTTTCGGCCGTCCTGAGGAAGAGAGCAAGGCCGCCGCCGCATATGCCTATGAGCCCCACCGCCAGCAGCAGATCGCGTCCGATGGCCACAGGGCCACGCCGTGCCGCACCGCGGCCCTCCCCGGTCACCTTCATCCGGGCCCTCCCTCACTCGTCCATGCCTCTCGCACACCGCGGCCCCGACCCGGTAAGGGTTCGGGGGCCGCGTCGTACCGGTCCGCGGGTCGGCACTGAAGCTGTCCCCGCCGAGAGGCCGATGTTCCTGACGGAACGCCACATATCCGTGAACGCGCTTTCGAAACGTGGCCGACCACGTCGGCGCATACGGAAACATCACGATCCGGCCGAGACCGCACCACTCGCTGACCGACCGCTTAGCATGGTGCCCGCCGGAGAGGACGCTGCCGGTTCACGCCCACGGCGACCGGCCCGTCGAAGGCTCCCGCGCTCCGCGCAGCTCCGTCGGCACCGCACGTCGGCGCCTCGCGCCCGCACCTAGCACGTGGTGCTCGCACCCCCGTCCACCTGGAGCGTTCCATGCACCGTCGTCTCGCCCCCGACAACGCCACCGACCCGTCCTCCGCCGAGCTGTTCGACCGTGCGTGCCGGCGGCTTCTCGGATACGGCACGGTGTTCACGGACTCCGTCCTGGAAGCGATCCGCGCCGAGGTGCCGTACTACGCCGACCCGGTGCTCGCGCCGCCCGACGCGCGCGAGAACGTGGCGACGGGCATCCGCCACGCGTTGGAGACCGGGGTGGAGCCGGACAGGATCGTGCACGTCGAGCGGTTCGCCAGAGAGCTGGGCACGCGACGCGCGGAACAGGGACGCCCCCTCGACGAAGTGCTGCACGCCTACCGCGTCGCCGGATCCGAGGTCTGGAGCGGGATGATCGGGGTGGTGGAACGCGATGGTCTGGGCGACATGCGCAGGATGGTGCACGTCGCCGAGCTGGTGTGGAAGAGCAACGACCGTGACGCCGTCCTCGTCGCGGACGCCTACCGGCAGGTCGTCGAGGGGGTGACCGGCCGGCACCACGAACGCGTCCGTCTGACCCTCGCCGCCCTCCTCGAGACGCGTCACGACCCCGAATTCACCCGGAGCGCGGCCGACATCCTCGATCTGCCGCTCGACAGCCGGTACGCGGTGGCGGTCGTGGAGGCGACACCGCCGTACGGCCGCGTGCCCCAGGCCGCCCCGGAGCTGAAGGACATCCGGGTCCTACGGCACTCCTGGGATCGGCGCGCCGTGTTCGTCGCCCACTTGGGCGACCGTCCGCTGGACGCCTTCGCCTCCGGCCTCGTCGCCGGACCAGGGCTCCGCATCGGCATAAGCCCGGTGGTCACGGGCCTGGACAGCCTGGCCCGCGCGCGTGACATGGCCGGACTCGCGCTTCGTACCTGCCGCGATGACGGGGAGGTCGCCCGGCTCGACTCCCGCCTGCCCGACGGGCTCCTGGTCTCCAGGCCCGACCTGTCCCACGAACTCGTCCGCCAGGTACTGAGGCCCCTGTACGACCTGGAGCCCGCCGACCGCGACCTGCTGTTCGACACTGTCGGTGTCTGGATCGAATGCGGCGGATCCTCCGTCCGGGCGGCTCGGCGGATGTTCTGCCATCGCAACACCGTGCTGAACCGGCTGCGCCGTGTGGAACAGGTCACCGGCCTCACGCTGTCCCGCCCCCGCGACCTGGTGCAACTCACCCTCGCGCTCGATGCCCACCGCCTGCTGGGGCCGGCGGCGGCAGCCGGACCTGCCGACGACGGACGCCGGCGTCGTCCACCAGCCTGACCCCCTCCCCGCTGCCCCGGAGTCCGATCTTTCCCGGCATCCCCTCGCCTCCCTGGTCCTCCACGCTCCTGGGCCCCGGCACAATCGCACGTGCCGGGCGTTGGGAGCGGACACCGGCGCGGGAAGAGCGCATGGACGTGTCACGGGGCCGGGTGCTCTGGTGAGGCCCGTTCAGAGGCGACCCACTCGCACCCACGCCTGCCAGGAGAGCTCCGTCATGACCAACCCGCACGCCCCTCGCCACCCTCATCACTCGCGGTCCCGTCGTCGTCCAGGCGTGTCCTTCGCCGTGGTCAACGGAGCGGTGCTCACGGCGCATCTGCTGCTCGTGTGCTCCGCGCCCGACCTCATAGCCGCCCCGTTGCGGGGCGAGACCGGCATCGGCGTGTGGGCACTCCTCCTCCAGGGCGTGCTGCTGGTCTGGACGGCGGTGCGCTACGACCGCAGTGCGGACGGGGTCCGGACGCCCGTCCGCCCCACCGCGCACGGGCACGGGGAGTACTGATGAGACCGGAGATCCCGCTCGCCGTGCCCGGCACCACGGACCCGGAAACCCAGGCACTGATCCTCGGCTGCTTCGTGGCGTTCATCGTCCCCGTCCTGTTCCTGTGCGTCCTCAGTGGCCCTCCGAGGGACCGCGTCGAGGACTTCTACACGGCGGGACGCACGCTGCGGCCCCTGCGAGGAGCGCTGGTCCTCTCCGGCGTCTACCTCTCCTCGGCCACGGTGCTCGGCACCACGGGAAGCGTCGCCGTCTTCGGATACGACGGCCTGTTCATCGCGCTCTGCACCGTGCTCTCCCTCGGCGTTCTGCTCCTGCTCGCCGTGCCCCTGCGCGAGCGCGCCGGCTACACCCTGGGCGACACGTTCGGCCGGCGGACGCCGGGGCGCGCCGTGAGGATCGCGGTCGCCGTGGTCACCCTGTCCACCTGCGTCCCCTACCTGGTCGTACAGCTCTCCGGCGCGGGGGTGACCACAGCGGCGCTGCTGGGGCTGTCCGGTCCGGGGATCGAGAAGACGGCGATCGTCATGATCGGTGCTCTCGTCGTCTGCGCCACGGCGTTCGGCGGCATGCGCGGCACGATCGTGATCCAGGTGATCAAGACGGTGGTGCTGCTCTGTGTGGCTCTGGTCGTGTCTTCCGTGCTCCTGCACCGTTTCCACTGGAGCAGCGACTCCCTGGTCGCCGCGGCCGGACAGGGAAGCGGCCGCGGTGCCGACTATCTGCGCCCTGGCCTCCGATTCGGCGCGAGCGCGGAGCCCGCCGCCACCCTGGACTTCATAGGCCTCATGATCACCATTGTGTTCGGTGTGGCCTGCCTGCCGCACGTCGCCCTGCAGCTCGGCACGGCGCCCGACGCCGCCACGGCCCGCCGGACCGTGCGTCATACGCTCATGATCGTCGGCGCGTTCTGCTTCACCACGGCTCTCATGGGTCTGGCCGCCTCCGCGTTGATCGGCGCCCCGGCGATCCTGGCCGCCGATCCGGGCGGTAACAGCGCGCTGGTGATGCTGGCCGACGAACTGGCCGGAGGCGCGGACGCGCCCACCGGCGGCGCGCTGCTCGTCGTCCTGGTCGCTTCCGGAGTCTTCCTCACCACACTGGCCGTCGTCGCGAGCGTCACCCTGGCGGCAGCGGGGACGATCGCCCACGACGTGTACACCCATGTGCTGCGCCGTTCCCGAACCACCGAAGGGAGGGAAGTGGCCGCCGCCCGCCTTGCGTCCGCCGGTGTCGGCGTACTGAGCATCGCTCTGGCGGTCTGGGTGCAGGGGTGGAACGTCCAGTTCCTGACTGCGCTTTCCCTGGCGGTGGCCGCTTCCTCGCTGCTGCCGGCCCTGGTGTACTCCCTCTTCTGGAAGAGCTACACGCGAACCGGGCTGCTCTGGACGCTGTACGGAGGTCTGGGCTGCGCCGTCGGGCTCCAGCTGTCCGGTCCGGTCTTCTCGGGCAACCCTCTGGCGCTCTTCCCCGACTGGCACGTCGACTGGTTCCCGCTCCAGACGGTCGTCCTCGTGTCGCTGCCCGTCGCCTTCCTCCTGGGCCGACTGGGCAACACGCGAGGCACGCGGGTGCCGTAGCCGTCGGGGTGGCCCTGTTCCGCGGTCTCCTCCCACAGCTTCCAGGTATGGGTGGAGCCCTCCTGCCATGTGCCGGTCGACGGGGATGATCTTCGTGTCGCCGCCGGCCTCTTCGGGGAGCACCGCCTTGGCCGCAACAGCATCACCCTCGACCAGGGGCCCGGCGACGAGAGGTCACTCCTCCGGGGTGCCTCCGCGGGGGCGGAGGGCGCCGCCGACGTGGTGATCGACCACCTGTCCGACGGCTCGACACCGACCTGTCTCCCGCGCTGTGCGGGTGGGGCGCAGGGTGGGCGACCCCGTCGGCGCCGGTCGAAGTGGGGGCCGGCGCGTAAGCGGTGGGGGGAGGGCAAATTCCGTGGGGATGACGGCCTGCCCGCACAGCGGTTAGGCGAAAGAGGTGCGCAGCCGCGAGAGCGCTAGCATCAGTGCGCCGCTGATGGCCCACCGAGAAGGCGATGTCGCACGATGGCTGATGACGCATACCTGTTCCTGCTCCCTCCCCGGCATCCTCGGATCGGGGCGGCCCTGGCCACCGTCGGTGCGCTCGAATGTTCCGAAACACCAGCCGTGCACGGATGGTTGCAGGCGCACGGCGTCTCCGCTTCTTCCGAGGAGGTCAGGATCCTTCCGGCGGAGGCCGAGCTCTTCATCCCGCAGGACGCCGAGCGGCTGCCCGTCCCCCTGAGCGAGGAGGAGACGCTGCGCGTCCAGCAGGAGTGCGCGCCCCAGTCCGTCACGGACATGGAGCACGAACTGCTCGAGTTCCGCGACGCTACCCAGGACTGGGAGGCTCTCGTCCACCGCGCCCTGACCGCGGGCATCCCCGCGCAGCGCATCGCCCAGCTCACCGGCCTGGACCCGCAGGACATCGCGCGCCTGACCGCCTGACCGCGGGCCCCGAGGCCGACCGCCCGGAACGGTCCGAACACCGGGCATGAGGGCGGCCGTTCGGGGCAAGCGGGCCGTGAGCGGTGGGGACCGCTCGAATCGCCGGTCCGCGACCGTCCCCCAGGCCGTGGACAGCACGAAGACCGGTGCCCGCGCCTCACCAGGCGCGGGCACCGGTTCCGTGAGGGCTCCGTGCGCCGATGCCCAGCCGCCCGCGCCCACGCCACGCGCACGCAGGCCCCGACGGCCGCGCCCTCCGGGCTGTGTCGACGACGTCGCCGACGACGGCGGGCAGGCCGCCGCGCCGCTCCGGCGGCGGCCGGCGACTCAGTGCGCCCACACGGGGACCAGGAGTCCGGGCGCCGAGGGGCGCGCGAAAGGGCGTTCGGCGAAGGCGGTACGCCCGTGCAGGACAGCCCTGTTGTCCACCAGCAGCTGGTCACCCCGCACCAGGGACACCCGCAGGGCGTGAATCGCGGGGGAGTGGTCTCGGGCGGCCGCCCCGGTCACCAGGCCGCTGGGCGCTCCGACCAGGAGGGCGGGCCTGGCCGAAGCTCTGGTCGCCGCCCCGTTCCCGCAGCTGTCCGCGGGCCGGGTGCTCCTGGTCCGGCCTTTGCCGAACCGGCAACAACAGTGGCGTCGTGGACCCACCTTCAGGAACGGTGGACCGGTGACCGAACACATCGCAGCAGAGGGATCGCCCGCCGACACGTACCGGGGAGACCCGACCGTACGGGCCGAGTGGGACAACCGCTACGCCGACCGCCACCGACTCTGGAGCGGCCGCCCCAACGGAGCGCTGGTGGCCGAGACCGCCGACCTCACCCCCGGCCGAGTGCTCGACGTCGGCTGCGGCGAAGGCGCCGACGCCGTCTGGCTCGCGCGCGGCGGCTGGGACGTCACCGCGCTCGAGGTCTCGGGCGTGGCGCTGGACCGGGCCGTGGGCCACGCCCGTGATGCCGGAGCCGTCGTCCGCTGGATCCACGCGGAGCTGACGGAGGCGAAGCTGCGGCCGGGCTCCTTCGACCTGGTCTCCGCCCAGTACCCGGCGCTGCTCCGCACCCCCGAAGCCGCAGCCGAACGCGCCCTCCTGTCCGCCGTCGCACCCGGGGGCGTCCTCCTGCTGGTCCACCACGCCGGCATGGAGGCCCAGCGACCGGACGAGGGCGGCTTCGACCCGGCCGACTACGTCTGGCCCTCCATGGTCGCCGCCCTGCTCGACGACGACTGGCGGATCGAGGTCGATGAACAACGTCCCCGCGTCGGCCCCGAGGGCGGCGCCGGCGCCCACCACACCGACGACATCGTCCTCCGCGCCCGCCGCCTCCGCTGACCGACGCGACCGGACCGCCACGACGCACCGCCACGACGCACCGCCACGACGCACCGCCACGACGCACCGCCCAGGGAGGGCCTCAGACGCCGGGATCGGGTCCGGCCGGCTCTTCCACGCCGGCCCGGACGGCCTCCAGCTGTGCCGCGAACGCGACACCGAGGAAGAGGGCCAGCGACGTCAGGTACGACCACAGCAACAACGCCATGATCGCGCTGAGGGGCCCGTACACGCTGGTGAAGGAACCACTCGCCCCGACGTACAGACTCAGCGCCCAGGTGGCCCCGTTCCACAGCACCAGATACAGGATCGCGCCGAAGGCCAGCCACGTGTAGCCGGGCTGGTCCCGGCGCGGGGAGAGACGGAAGATCGCGCTGGTGGCCAGCACAGCCAGCAGCACGCCCACCGGCCAACGCAGCATCTCCCAGGCACGGGTGGCGTCCGGCCCGACGCCGTAGACCTCCGCGAACGCCCGCGTCAGATCGGAGCCGAGGACGGTGAGGAGGAAACTCAGCCCCAGCGGCAACCCGGCCAGCACGGCCATCACCATCCCCCGCACGTACTTGCTCAGGAAGGGCCGGTCCCGCTCGACGCCGTAGATACGGTTGGCGCCACGCTCGACCTGGCACAGGCTCGTGGTGAGGTTGACCAGCGAGAAGAGCAGGCCCAGCCAGAGCGCCGCCTGGCCCCCATCGCCCGCGTGCCGACTGCTCAGCCGCAGTGCCTCGTCGACCATCTCCTGGCTGGGGCCACTGGTGATCCGACGGATCGTCAGCTCGGCGACCCGGCCTATGCCTTCCGTGTGCAGCACCCCGGACAGGCCGATCGCCACGATCGCCAGCGGCACGAGGGAGAGCACCGTCTGCAGCGCCAGCGCGCGCGAGTGGCTGAAGCCGTCGGCGTAGCGAAACCGTACGAACGAGTCCCGCGCCAGGCTCCACCCCCCGTACTGCCGTAGAGCGGTCCACGCTTCGTCGCCGGAGAGTTCGTCCCCCACGACGTCGCGTCGCTGCGGCACGCGTGTGGCGGTGCCCATCATCGTCCTCCCTGTCGCGCGGCCGGTGACGGCGGCAACGGCACGTCGGCGTCCGCTCGCGGGACGTGCGTACCGCGGCACCCGTCGTCGCCCCACCTACCGGGCGCCGACGGCGAACGCGGACGGGCCGGAGGCTCCCCGCCGGGGGAGCGGGACGCCAGCAGTGCCCAGCCCACCAGCAGAAGCGTCAAGGTGCCGTTGAGCAGACCGCCCAGGACGTCGGTGGGATAGTGCATGCCCCGGTGGATCCGGGACACCCCCACCGCCGCGGGGACCAGGAGCAGCAGCAACGACGCGTACCGCCACGGCCCTCGGGCTGATCGGGCGAACACCAGGACGAGCCACCCGCCGTACAGCGCGACCGCCGCCCCCACATGGCCCGACGGAAAACCCGACGTCGGCGGAGCCGCGTCCAAGTGAGGGACACCGGGACGCGGACGCTCCACGAAGGCCGTCACCACGAGGAAGACCGCCGCCTGGAGGGCGACCGCAGCCCCCAGGAACCCGGCCTCACGCCGCCGCCGTCCGCCCGAGGACAGCACCAGCAGGGCGACGGACACCACCGTCACGCCCACGACCGTCTCCGTACGGGCCAGCGTCGACAACCACTGGGAGACGACATCGACCCAGCCATCGCGGTACGCGACCGCCTCGCGTACGACGCGTTCCTCCGCGGACTCCAGCCGGCCGCCCGCCCCGCCCGACGTCAGGGCGAGCCCCAGTCCCACCATCACGGACGCCTGCACCGGTACCAGCACCGCGAGCCAGGAGATCCTCGCGGCCGTGCCCCACCTCGTCGTCATGAACATCTGGTTGCCCGGCCACGGCCGGATGATGTGCCCTTGCCCGCGCGCCATGTCTCAGGCGCGTTCGGAGAGGAAGACCGGCCCCCGCAAGAATGTCCGGACGTCCTCCGATCGTTCGCGTCGACAGGGGTACACAGGCCGGGATGGCACCGAGTCCTGATCACCTCATGTCGTTCGGCCACGCCGGTGCCTGAAGCTCACGCCGTCGCCCGTCCCAGCTCAGGGAGGCAGGGGGCGGACCCGTGCCCGGCGGCGCCCACGAGGATGCGACCGGATCTGGACATTCCCGACGGGCGCCGTGCGGCCTCCACCCGGTCGGCCTGCGCACCGTTCGTACGCAGGGAACGGATTCGGCCCCAGCGCCCCGACGTGCGCCCCCTGTGCGCCCGATGTCGCGTTCCCGCGCGGGAGACAGGGGCAGAGGGGTGAGGGGCTGATCGCGTCACGCCCCAGGGGCGTGACGCAGACCGAAAGGGGTGGGAATGATCAGAGTCACGGTCGTGTACGAGGCGCAGCTGCTGCGTGCCGCGCTGGTGGAACTGCTGCGGTCGGACGACGAGGTCTCGGTCGTCTCCGCGGTCTCGCAATGGCCGCAGGGGCCGGCGGCCGGCGCGCCGGCACCGGACGTGTACGTCGCCGATGCCGAGTGTCTGCCGCCTCCAGGGGCGGAGCCCGACACACCGACCACATCGGTGGCGGCGTCACCGGAGGCGGGCGGATCGGCCCTTCTGGCGCTGATCCCCGCCCACCGGCCCGGAGTGCTGCGCCGGGCGCACGCGGCAGGGGCGACCGGCTTCGTCGACAAGAACGGATCGAAGATCCGACTACTCCAGGCCGTCCACCGGGTCGCCGCCGGGGAGCGCTTCCTCGACGACACGCTCGCCCTCGGCTTCCTCCAGGCGGCGGAGATGCCCCTCACCCGACGTGAGTTGAGCGTGCTCTCGCTCGCAGCCAAGGGAGCCCCCGTCGGCGAGATCGCCGCGACGCTGTACCTCTCCAAGGGGACGGTACGGAACTACATGGCGAGCGTCATCCGCAAGGTCGGCGCACGCAACCGGGTGGACGCCATCCGGATAGCCCAGGGAGCCGGGTGGACCTGACGGTCGCCGGTCGGGTCTGAGGGCAGCCGGTCGGGCCTGAGGGCAGCCGGTCGGGCCTGGCGGTCGCCGGTCGGGTCTGAGGGCAGCCGGTCGGGCCTGGCGGTCGCCGGTCGGGTCTGAGGGCAGCCGGTCGGGCCTGGCGGTCGCCGATAGGGCCTGACGGTCGCCGGTCGGACCGGACCCGCTGGTCGGGCCTGACTGTCCGCGTGACATCTCCGCGGGCGAGGCCCCTCCTTCAGCGCTGGATGTCGTTCCAGTGCCCCACCAGATCGCGATAGAGCGCCGAACGTACGAGCAGCTCCTCGTGCGTGCCGCACCGGGCGCGGGTGCCGTCGAGGACGAGGATCCGGTCCGCACGCAACGCGGACGACAGCCGGTGGGCGACGACGACCAGGGTTCCGGGCCGGGCGCGCAGTGCGTGTTCGGCCCGGGCCTCGGCCACGGGGTCGATGTGGCAGGTGGCCTCGTCGAGAAGCATCAGCGGGGCGGGGGAGAGGTGTGCGCGCGCGAGGGCGATCAGCTGGCGCTCGCCGAGCGAGAGCACGTCCGGCCGCACCGGACGGTCGAGCCCGCCGACGCGTTCGACGAGCGGTTCGAGCGAGAGAGCCCGTACGGAGTCGTCGACGTCGGACTGACGGGCGTCGGGCCGTAGGTAGCGGAGGTTGTCCCGCAGGGTGCCGCTGAAGACGTACGCCTCCTGGGGGATCAGGATGCGCAAGGCGGTGAGTTCGGGCGACGGGTGGCGGCCGACGGGGCGGCCGGAGAGGAGCGCTTCGCCCCGGTCCGGCGTCAGCAGGCCCGCCGCGACCTGGAGGAGGGTCGACTTGCCGATGCCGCTCGGGCCGACGACGGCGATGTGCTCCCCGTCCTCGACGGTGAGGTCCAGGTCGTCGAGTACGGCACGGGCACCCGGTCCGTATGCCACCCGGACCCGGCGCAGCTCCAGCGCGGCCGTCGTCCCTGCCGCCGCGGGGCGCACGTACGCGCGGGGCGCGGTGGCGGAGGGCGGGTCAGGGGTGGGCTGCCGGCCGGAGTGGGCCGCGGGGCCGGGGACCGGCTGCCCGGTGAGCCGGTCGAGAATGACGAAGAGCCGCGCCCCTGCGGCGCCCAGAACGGTCATGAGCGTGTGAAGGGCCGGCAGCAGTGCCTGGAGGATGTAGGTGAGCGCGCCGACCAGAGCGCCCGCTGTGACGCCCTGGCCGAGCAGCCACGGGGTCGCCGCCAGGAGCAGGAACACGGGCAACTGGCCTGCCGTCGCCACGGACAGCGTGCGGACCGCCGCCCAGCGGGCCAGGGCGCGCTGCGTGGCGGCGGCCTCCTCGATCGCCCGGCCGTTGCGGTCGGCGGTCGGTTCGTGGGAACCGCAGGCGACTATGTCGCGCAGGGCGGTCCGCGTGACCTCCGCGCGCCGACCGACGGCCTCGTCCGCGTCGAGGTAGCGGTGCTGGGCCCGTGCCATGGGCCGCAGGGAGGCGGTGAACAGGGCGATGCCCAGGACAAGGGGCGGGCACACGACGAGGAGGAACTGCGGCGCGAGGGACATCAGGCCGATCAGGGCACCGACCGCGACGAAGACGAAGGAGCGGGCCGCGAGCACCAGCCCGGCGAAGCTGTCCCGCGCGATCTCCGTCTGGCTCGTCAGCCGGGAGACGGCGGTCGTGTCCACGGTTCCGCGCCCGGCCGTGGCCGCGCGCAGCGCCCGCACGACCGACCGGCGTACCAGGTGATCGCGCAACGGTTCGGTGAGGTACGGGAGTTGGGTGAAGACGCCCCGGACGACCGGCGCGCCGAGGACGATGACCACGGCGGCCCCCGCGAGCCAGAGCAGTCCCGCCGGGGTGTCCCTCCGCAGGAATCCGTCGTCCAGCGCCCGGGCCACGCAGTAGCCGCCGAGGAACGTCTGCGCCGACTCGGCCGCGGACCAGGCCGCCAGCCTGGCCAGCACCCCCTTGCGGCGCCGGAGGAACGTCCGTCCCGAGGCAAGAACGCGCCGTGACGTCCGCTCGGCGGCGGGGGCAGGGTCACCGAGGGGCGACCGTTGCTCCGGGCCAGTCGTCCTGCCCCTGTACGCCGCCGACGTCACGCGTCGCTCCCGAGCTCGTCGCGGACGGGCCGCCAGGCCCGGCGGTCGTCCCGCGCGGCCTCGACTCCCGGGGCAACTGCCGCGCCCGCGGCCCTCGTCGGGGCGACGGCTTCGGCCGGGGCGACGGCCTCCACCGGGGCGACGGTCGCCGCCGACGTCGTGGCCGGCTCGGCCAGGAACACCGCACGGTAGTCCGGGTCCTCCCACAGCAGGCGGTGCGGTCCGAACCCCCGTACCCGTCCCGCCTCCAGCCAGACCACCTTGTCCGCACGGGCCGCCGTGGAGACCCGGTGGGCCACGACGAGCTTGGTGCACGGCCGCAGTGACGAGGAGAGGGCGAGCTCCACCTGCCGTTCCGTCGCCGTGTCCAGGCTCGACGTCGCGTCGTCCAGGATCATCAGCCGCCCGGCCCCGATGAACGCCCGTGCCAGGCCGAGGCGTTGACGCTCGCCGCCGGAGAGAGGCGCGTCGTCCAGAGGTGTGTCGTATCCCTGTGGCAGGAGGCGGACGAACGCGTCGGCGCTCGCCGCCCTCGCGGCGTCCCGGACCTCCTCCGCCAGGGCTTCGGCGGTACGAGGAGCCGCGGCGGTCACGGCACGACGACCCGTCTCCACGGCACTCACGGCACCGCTACCCCCACCGCCACCTGCACCCCCATCCGCACCCCCACCGCCACCCTCAGCCGGCTCCCCGACGGCCCCGATCCGCCCCGAGGCGATCGCGCTGTGGACCGTGGGCGTGGCGTCGCTGTCGAAAGCGGGGCGGGCGAAGGCGTAGGAGGTCGCCGAACGCAGCTCCGCGCGGGTCAGTTCGGCCAGGTCGACGCCGTCCAGGAGGACGCGCCCTTCGTCAGGGTCGGTCAGCCGGCCTGCGACGGCGGCCAGAGTGGACTTGCCGGCGCCGGAGCGGCCCACGACTGCGACCGTCGAACCGCCGTCGATCGCGAGCGTCACGTCCGTGAGCAGCGGGACGCCGTCGCGCACCACCCGTACCCGCCTCAGCTCCAGGCCACCGGGCCCGTCGGGCGGCAGGACCGCGGAGCCATGGGTCATGGGAGGGAGATCGGCGAGTGCGGCGGTGCGGCGGCCCGCCGTGCGGGCCCGGACCAGTGTGCCGAGCGGCGCCGCGATGGATCCGATCCCGGCGGCGAGGGCGGCGTACCGCGAGGTGGCGAGCAGGTCGCCGACGCTGAGCTCCCCGGCGGCCAGTCTCGTCCCCGCCACCGCGACGACGGCCGTGGTGAGCAACGGAAGCAGCACGCCGCTGCGGGCCACGGCGCGGCCGTGGACGAGCCACATCCGGGTGCCGTACCGCGTCATGTCCTCCAGCGAGGCGAGGATGCGTTCCTCCTCGCGGCGTGCCGTGTGCGCGGCGGCGATGGTCCGCGCACCGCTCAGCGCCTCGGTCAGCCGGGCGGCGACGGCTCCCTGTGCGTGCTGGTACCGGCCGACGGAGTCGGACGACTGCTGCGCGAAGGTCCGCAGCACCATGAGGAGCAGCGGCAGGCCCGCCGCGAAGACGGCCGCGGTCCAGGGGTCGATCAGGGCCAGCGCGACGAGCGCGCCGGCCGGGACGAGGACGGAGGACACCGAGGTCGCGAGGGCCGCCGGTGCGGCGCCGCTGTCCGTGGCGTTCACGCACAGCCGGGCGGCGACGTCACCGCCGGAGTGGGGCTCGGCTCGGTGGGGGGTGGTGGCCGACAGCCCGGTCGACGCGCGGAGGCGGACCCAGGCGGTGGCGCGGGCGGTGGTCAGTTGTGTCAGCAGGACGGTGGCGGTCTCCATCAGGACCTCCGCGGCGAGCAGTACGGCGGCCCAGGTCAACCAGGTCCCCGCGGCGGGGTGTCGGTGCAGTAGCAGGTCCAGCGTGCGGCCGGTGACTGCGGGGACGGCGAGCGCGCAGGCGGCGCCGGCGACCGAGCAGGCGAGCAGCACCGCGGTAGGGCCGGCGGTGTGTCGTACAGCGCCGCGCAGCAGCCGGTCGGCCCCGGTCCGAGAAGCCATCCGATGCCCCTTTCTCCTGACGGGCGCGGCGGGCACCCGCGACGCTCGCCCCGGTGCCCGGTGCCCGGTGCCCGGTGCCCGGTGCCCGGTGGCCGATGGCCGGTGCCCCGGGAGCTCGGCTCCCGGGGCACCGTGACTACGCGCCGGCGCCTCTACGGACCGTTCGCGGAGCCGGATGGACTCAGTTACAGGTGGTCACGCTGAGGCTGCTGTCGCCGCAGAGGAGCAGGC
This sequence comes from Streptomyces sp. NPDC013457, assembly GCF_043089925.1. NCBI lineage: Bacteria > Bacillati > Actinomycetota > Actinomycetes > Kitasatosporales > Streptomycetaceae > Streptomyces > Streptomyces sp. NPDC013457. The sequence continues at coordinate 101,910 of NZ_JBICBL010000001.1, read as the reverse complement.
TCGCGCGGCTGCCGGTCTCGACGTCGCCGATGGCCTCGTCCTTGGGGGTCTCCAGCGACTGCAGGTCGAACAGGTTCATGATCGTTTCCTTTCGTGTGGGGACGGTGGTGCCGTGCGACCCCGGAGCGGGGCCGGTTCTTGGGGCCGCCGGAGCGGCGGGAGGAACGGCAGGTGTGCCGGGCGGTCGCCCAGAGCTGCCGAGAGGGCCAGCAGGACGCCCGCCGTGCCGGTGGCGAGGTCCATCGAGAGCCGCATCATCTGTTCGCCGGGGAAGGCGAGATGGCCCTCGTAGGACATCGCGTGCCAGGACAGGCAGCCGACCTGACGGCGTACGTCCTCGGGCCCCGTGCCGGGCCCGCCGGCGTTCGTGCGGGCGAGGTGCAGGACCATGCCCGCGACACCGCGGAAGAGGCCCGGCTGGGCGTAGAACGTGGCCTGCGCCGCCTGGACGATCTCGTACCGGGCACGGTCGAGGGCCTCGTCATGGCGGTGGAGGAGGAAGTCGTCGATCACCATGCCGATGCCCACGCTCCCGGCACCGAGGTACGGCATCGTGCGCCAGCCCTCGTCGACCTGAAGTGTGCCGGAGGCGCCGCGCACGCAGCGGGTGAGATCGTCGTGGAGCGCTTCGGCGGCGAGGTCGAGAAGCGCGGAGTCCCCGGTGCGTTCGTAGAGCCGTACGAAGAGCAGGGCCCGGCCGGCCGCACCGTGGAGCAGCCCGGTCCGTACCCGGCCCCCGGCCCCTGGCCCCGCGGGCCGCGGGGACGTGGCGGGCGGGCGGGCCGCCAGTTCGGCGCACCTCAGCGCCGCCGCGTGCAGGCCGGACTCGCCGGTGGCGGCGGCGAGGGCGTCCAGGGCGAGGCCCATTCCGGCGGTCCCTCCGTGCAGATCCGGCGCGAGCGCGTCGTGGTCCTGCGCGAGGACCAGCTCGGCCAGTTCGAGGGCGGAGGCGGTGTGCCCGAGTCGCTGAAGGGTCCACGCGACGCCGGTCAGCCCGTCGTAGAAGCCGAGCGGCGTACCGGACCCGGGCTGCTTGGCGTACCGCAAGAGCCGTTCCTCCGCCGCCGGGATCCGCGCGGCCCCGCTCTCGTGCAGGGCGTGCAGGACTCCCGCCGTGCCGTAGCCGACGGACATGCCGCCCCCGGCCGTGGCGAACTGAGCGATGTCGCCGGGGAAGAAACGATCCTCCCGGTCGGGCGTCGCCGACGCCAGGATCGCGCGCACCATCGCGTCACGGCTGCCCGGCCACTCTCCGGGCTCGACCGGCAGGAACGGAGCACGGCCGCCGGACGCGGTGGCGCGCGGTGAAGTGCCGGCCGGCTCCCGCACGATCTCCCGTACCGCCGCGTCCAGGAACTCGCCGGGCACGGGGAATCGCGCCGCCGCGACCTCCGCCAGATGCGCCGCCTTCCCCCGGTCCACGGCGAGCAGGCTGGTGAGCGGGACGAACAGCGCGATCCGCAGGCAGGCGAGAGCGTAGCGGTCCACGTCGAAGCCGCGCCGGTCGGCCGGTGCGACGAACGCGGGGTTGGCGACGGTCTGCCGGCCGCCCTCCGCGGCCGGCTGGGCCGCCTCGAAGTCCAGGAGCACCACGGAGGTCTCGTTCTCGGAGACCATGACGTTGAACAGGTGCAGGTCGTTGAAGACGATGCCCCGCGCGTGCACCTCGGCCACGGCCTGCTCGACGAGGCCGTGGATCCGCAGGGCCCATTCCGTGTACTCGGCGAGCCGCTCCGCCGGCGGTTCGGCCTCCATCAGGGGATGCCTGCGGGCGAAGAAGGTGTTGAGCGGCCTGCCCTCCACGAATTCGAGGACCAGGAAGTGGTGGTCGCCGATGGTGAAGCTGTCGAGGACCTCCGGTGTGCAGGCGAGTCCGGAGAGCTGCTCAAGCGCGGTACGTTCGCGGTGCAGGCGGGTGACGGCGTCGGCACCGTCGGCGGCCAGCCCGGCGTGCGGACGTGCCTCCTTCAGCACGACCCGCCGCCCCGTCGCGCGGTGCCGCGCCTCGTACACGCCCCCGCCGTTGGAGAAGTGCAGGGCCTTCTCGATCTCGTACGGCATCTCCTGGACCGTCACGGCGGCTCGCGCATCGAGGTGCGGGCGCAGGAACGGCGGGGGAGTGACCCACCCGGGTATACGGAAGACGGGTCCGCGCTGATCGGGTACGAGGGTGCCGGAGCCGTCCTCCATGGCGGGCCGCAGCTCGCCGTGCTCGTCGTAGCAGTGGCGGCGCGTGAAGCTGCCGTACCGCAGATGCACGGGGCCCCGCCCCCAGCGCAGATCGCTGAGGATGTACGGTCCGGGCTCACCGTCGAGCAGGTGCGCCAGGTCGGTCGCCAGGCGCTCGCACTGCTCGTCGTCGGCCGGGTAGACGGTGATGAACTTGCCGCTGGCCGCGCGGTCCGCGTACTTGGCGTTGCGCTGGTGCAACAGATACCGGCTCGGCACGAACTTGAACGCCACCTCGTGCCGCAGACAGTGTTCCCGGACCCTGTCGAGGACCCGCTCCGCGTTGTCGAGACAGGCCGAGACGTGGATCTTCCAGCCCTGCGACGGGAGCGTTCCGCCCACCGGACGCAGGGCGAGCCAGTCACCCGTGCGATGGGTGCTCCACCCCTCGGGCACGGGGAGGGTGGCGGCCGGGTAGAGGGAGTCGCCGGCTCCGTCGGCGAAGACGAGACGGTGGGGCGCGTCGTAGAAGTGACGGTCGGCATCGCAGAAGACCGCGTACCCCTTGTTCACAACGCACTCCCTCGGTCGGTGACGGAATGACGTTGTCACGCGCCGTGAGGGCCGGGACAGTCGCCGCTGTCACGTCTCGCGCATGCAGTACGCACAGGTAACCGATGCTCTCCGCCCACCGGTTGCTCGGCCTGCATCGCGATGCGGAGAGGGGCGCGGAGGTGGTGCACGCGCGGCGGAACGAGGAGTGGGGGTACGCCGTCTCCCGAGCCCGCGATCAGGAACGGGCACTCATGCCCTGGACCCCGTCGCGCGTCTGCGTCAGGGGGGCGGCCGGGATCTGTGTGAGTGTCAGGTCCATCATGCCTGTTCAGGTGGTGTTTCGGTAGGACGTACGGCACGCCCGTTCGGCCTTGTGACGCCCGGCGCCGCGCGTCAGACTCATCGTCATCCACCTCCAGGCCAACCCGTCGGCAACCCTTCTCGGTTGCCGGCGTCTTCGCTGTGCAGTCTCGCCGTGTCGCTGCTTCGTGAAAACTGACCCCCTGGCAGTCTCCGAATCTTGACCCCCTCCGGACTCTTGGAGGGTGCTGAACGTGGAGGACTGGGCAGAGATACGCCGGCTGCATCGAGCGGAAGGTGTGCCCATCAAGGAGATCTCGCGGCGACTGGGGGTGGCCCGCAACACGGTGCGGGCCGCGTTGTCCTCGGAGCGACCGCCGAAATACGAACGGACACCTCGGGGATCGGTCGTCGACCCGTTCGAGCCGCAGATCCGCGTCCTGCTGAACGAGTGGCCGCGGATGCCGGCACCGGTCATCGCCGAGCGAATCGGCTGGCCGCACTCGATGCCGCCGCTACGGAAGCGGCTGGCGGTGATCCGACCGGAGTACGTCGGCATCGACCCGGTCGACCGCGTGACCTACGAGCCCGGCGAGATCGCCCAGTGCGATCTGTGGTTCCCCGAGACGAAGGTGCAAGTCGCTGCCGGGCAGGAACGGGTTCTGCCGGTGCTGGTGATGTCGCTCGGGTTCTCCCGCTTCATGACCGCGACGATGATCCCGACCCGCCAGGCCGGCGACATCCTATCGGGCATGTGGTCACTGATCAGTGGCATCGGCAGGGTCACCAAGACGCTGGTCTGGGACCGTGAGTCCGCGATTGGCGGGACCGGGCGGGTGACCGCTCCCGCGGCGGCGTTCGCTGGAACGCTTGCCACCAAGATCAAGCTGGCGCCGCCCCGCGACCCGGAATACAAGGGAATCGTTGAACGCAACAACCAGTACTTGGAGACCTCTGTTCCTCCCCGGCCGGCAGTTCACTTCCCCGGCCGACTTCAACCACCAGCTCGGCGACTGGCTGATCAGGGCCAACGCGCGGACGGTCCGCTCGATCCAGGGCCGGCCGGTCGACCTGCTGGAGACCGACTACCTGTCGATGCTCCCGCTGCCGCCGATCACCCCGCCCATCGGGCTGAACCACCGCATCCGGCTGAGCCGGGACTACTACGTCCGCGTCGACACCGTCGATTACTCGGTCGACCCGCAGGTCATCGGCCGTTTCGTCGACATCACCGCATCCCCGCAGGAGGTCAGGGTCCTCTGCGAGGGCCAGCTCGTCGCCCGACATGCCAGGTCCTGGGCCAAGCAGGCGGTGGTCACCGACCCGGTCCACGTCGCAACCGCCGCCCGACTGCGTCAGGCCTTGGCGTTCGACCGCGAAAGACGTGCGGCAGCCACCCGCCAACACGCCGACGGCCACAGCGTCGCGCTGCGGGCCCTGCCGGACTACGACGCCCTGTTCGGCGTCGACTTCAACCCGTCGTCCACGAAAGCGAAGTGACCCATGACCACGGCCATCACGCCCGACCAGTCCACCGCGGTGACCGGGCCGAAGGACGGTATGCCGTCCATGCTCGCTTACCTGACCCGGGTGCTGAAGATGCCCACGATCGGTGCGACCTGGGAAGAGCTCGCCGATCAGGCACGCGACCAGAACTGGTCCCACGAGGAGTATCTGGCCGCCCTGCTGCAGCGGCAGGTCGCCGACCGCGAGTCCAAGGGCACCATGATGCGGATCCGCACTGCCCACTTCCCCCAGGTCAAGACGCTGGAGGACTTCAACCTCGACCACCTGCCATCGCTGCGGCGCGACGTCCTTGCCCACCTTGCGACCGGCACTTTCGTCGCGAAGGCCGAAAACGTGATCCTGCTGGGGCCGCCCGGCATCGGGAAAACCCACCTGGCCATCGGCCTCGGGGTCAAGGCCACCCAGGCCGGCTACTCGGTCCTGTTCGACACCGCCAGCAACTGGATCGCCCGCCTCGCGACAGCCCACCAGGCCGGCCGCCTGGAGGCCGAGCTCAAGAAGATCCGCCGCTACAAGTTGATCATTATCGACGAGGTGGGCTACATCCCGTTCGACCAGGACGCGGCGAACCTGTTCTTCCAGCTCATCGCGTCGCGCTACGAGCAGGGCTCTGTGATGGTCACTTCGAATCTCCCCTTCGGGCGGTGGGGAGAGACCTTCTCGGATGACGTCGTGGCAGCCGCGATGATCGACCGCCTGGTCCACCATGCCGAGGTTCTTACCCTGACCGGCGACTCCTACCGCACCCGCCAGCGACGCGAACTGCTGAACAAGGAGAACGGCGCCGAACGCCGATAATTCACAGCGCCCACCAGCAATACAACCGCTGACCGGAGGTCCGAGCGCGCTGAGCCAGTCCAGCCAGGCCCTTCAGAACGTCCGCCGCGACTTCGGCGCCGATCCGAATCTGCTGGAGTTCGTCGGTCTTCGACCATGGCTCAGCAAAGCGAACGAGGTCGTCCTGCGGCGCCGTGACGAGGGCATCGAACAGGGTGTCCGACAAGCTGACCACAAAGGGCGGGCCGTCCTCCTCCGACGACAGTAGTTCTCCGGACCGCGGGCGTTCGCTGGCCTCCTCATAGCTGCAGCCCGTCATGATGGCCTCAAGTTGGGCGATCGCGACGACCGGGTCGATGTTCTTGAGGAGGAACACGTCGAGCTCCGCTCGACCCGGTCCTCCCGGAGTCTGGAGGACCGCGACGGCGGCTTGGTCGTCAGCGGCGGAGAAGTAGTCACACAGCGTCATGCCGCCGATTCTGGCATCCACGGCTGACAACCCTGCCGACACGACCAGGGCACTCGGCGGCCAACAACATTGGGGGTCAGTTTTCAGAGACTCGCCGGGGGTCAGATTTCAGAGAGCGTTGACACGCCGCGGGACATGCGCCGGCTGGGGGTGGGAGACGAAGGGGATCGATGGATCAGGACATGGTTGTGCTGGCAAGGGTCAAGCTGCTCAGTGCCAACCGGAAGGTGGTGCGCGGTGCCGAAGGGCTGTGGATCTACCGCCTTCTGACACGGGTCGAGCCGGAGGTGTACGGGTCCAAGCTGGCGTACGTCCTGGTGGAGGAGAGCGCGTCGCCCCTGGTACGGGACCTGCCCGAGCGACGGCCGGCCCTGTTGGACGAGGCCGTGGAGGTGGCGCAGGCCCTCGGTGAGTCGAACCCCCACCGGGCGAAGGTGCTGGCGAGGGCCTTGGCCGCCAGACAGCGTGAGGGCGCCGTCCGTCAGGCGAACTCGGCGTCCGATGGGCGGGAGAGCCGTGTGCCTCTTGAGGAAGAGCGGCGCCAACGCGCATGACCTCGTGTCAGGCGTCGACTTCCTGGACGGTGTAGGAGAGGCCCCAGCTCTGCCGGCCGGATGGAGCCGCGTCTGAGTCGTCGAGCACACAGCCCGGAGCGCGAGGGCCCCTGACCTCAATCGGGATCCCATGCTCCTGATGCCAGACACGGGGGGAGGGGCCCGCCATGGGGAAGGCCCGGGGCGCCATGCCCGGGGCCCTACCCGGCCGCCGGCCCGGCCCAGACACGCTCCGTACCATCCAGAGGTGATCACCCCGCTGTTCCGCATATCCAGACGCCGACTCATCGCCCTCACCGTTCTGGCGGGAATCGCCGCCTTCGGGTGGTACGCCGCCCAGCCGGTCCATCCCGCATGCACGGTCTACTCAGGGGCCTACGTGCCCCTCGACGCTTCGTCGGCAGAGGTGGATGCAGCGACCCGGCAGGCTTACGGGAAGGCCCTGGCCAGCGGCGCGTGCGGACCATCACGCGCCCGGTTCCGAGACTGGATCGACTGACCTGAGGATGCGGGCCTCCTGACTCTCCTCCGTTGACGCTGCTGGGCATCGACCCAACCGAGTCCGAAACAGGGAGAGTCGCTGGGGTGCTCAGGCTCGCTCCGTGCCCGCCGGCCGGTCTGATCCGTCCAGGCGGGCCGGCGGGCGGCGTCACGCAGGGACGTCGAGCGGCGGGTGCTCGAGCACGCGGGGCCTGTACTCGACCAGCTGGATGCGGCCGTCGAAGGTGCGGTGCTCGATCATCTCCAGGGCAACGTCCGGATAGCCGTCGTAGATGCGTTCTTCGCCCGTGGCCCCGGTGATCACCGGGAACATCACGACCCGGAAGCGGTCGACGAGTCCCGCTCGTAGCAGGGACCGGCACAGGCTGAGGCTGCCGATCGTGCTGAGGAGCCCCGAGCCACTCGATTTCATGGCGCGGACCGCCTCGACGGCGTCGTCGCGCACGAGCGTGGCATTGGCCCACGTCAGCGGCGCCTCGAGTGAGGAGGAGAACACCACCTTGGACGCTTGCGTGAGCTGGTCGACGGACGCCTCTTCCTCGGGCCTGAACTCGTCCTGGCCGCTCGGGACGTCACCCGCTGCGAAGCCGGACATCAGACGGTAGGTGTTCGCTCCCATCAGGTACGTGCACTCGGGCTGCTCGCCGAGCCATGCGAGGTACTCCGGACCCTCGAGGCCCCAGAACCCGGGCCATCCCTCTCCCGATGCGTATCCGTCGAGGGAGGTGATGAAGTCGATCAGAAGCTCCGACATGGCGGTGTCCTTTCCTGGGGCGTCACGAGCTTGGACCGGCCGGGAGCCGGCGACTCATCGGCCGTGAGCCGGGCGTTTCCGGCGAAGGGAGGCCCCGGCCGACGGATATGCCTTCAGCCTTCGGTTCGCCTGAGCTCAAGAGCCTTGTAGGTCTTGGGGCGCAGCGGTAGTGCGGTGTCGATGGGAGTGCTCCCGGGCGTTGCGCACCGCGCGCAGGTGCGCGCGTCGTCACAGCCGCATGACGATGAGGGCGGTGTCGTCGGTGAGACCCGCCGGGGGGATCAGGTCTCCCAGGAGTGCGTCGGCGAGGGTGTCGGGGTCGGTGGCGTGGTGGCGGGCGACCGAGCCGGCGAGGCGCGCGAGGCCGGTGTCGATGTCCTCATGGCGGCGTTCGACGAGCCCGTCGGTGTAGAGGAGGAGGACGCAGCCGTCGGTGAACACGGTCTGGGACTGGGGCCGGGGAACGTGGTCCGGGCGGGCGCCCAGTGGTGGATCGGTCGCCTGGTCCAGGAAGGTGACGGTGCCGTCGGGACGACACAGGGCGGGCGGGGGGTGGCCGGCGCTGCTGTAGGTGAGGGTGCGGGCGTTCCAGTCGACGAAGACGGACGCCGCGGTGGTGGATTCGGCACCTTCGACCGAGCGGGCGTACAGGCCGAGGACGTCGAGGGCCTGGGCCGGGCCGGTGGCGACACGGGAGGCCGCCGACAGGGCGCTGCGGAGCTGGCCCATGACGCCGGCGGCGCGCAGTCCGTGGCCGACGACGTCGCCGACCGCGACAGCGGTCCGGTTGCTGCCGGGCATGTCGACAAGGTCGTACCAGTCGCCGCACACGTTCAACGCTCCTTTGGCGGGCCGGTAGCGTACGGCCGCGCGATGGTGGCCGAGTGGCCGGGGCGCCGGCAGCATCGCTTCCTGCAGGTGGAGGGCGACCTCGCGCTCGCGGGCGTGGGCCTTGCGCAGGCGTTCGTTGACCTCCTGCAGTTCCCGGGCGCGGGTGTAGAGCTCGGCCTCCAGGACCCGGGCACGGCCCCCCTCCGGGCGCCCGGCGCGGGCGCGGATGAGTTCGGTGACTTCTTCGACCCGGTGCAGCACCAGGGCCACGGTGCCGTCGGGGGCGAGGACGGGGACGTTGACCGGACTCCAGTACCGCTCCTGCCACACCCCGGGCCGCTCGGAGTCCTCCACGTCGTAGCGCTGCAACGCCATCGTGTCGGGCTCCCCGGTGGCAGCTACGCGGCGCAGGGAAGCGTAGAGGTTGCGCATACCGGTCGCGGCCGGATCGCCGGGGTTGTCGGGGAACACGTCGAACAGGAAGCGGCCGATGAGCTGGCTCCGCGTCCGCCCCGACAGGCTGACGTACGCCTCGTTGACGTCCGCGTACACAAGGTCGAGCGTCAGCAGCGCCACACCTGCGGGAAGGGCCTGAAAGACGGCCTTGTAGTCGTTGCCGGGTCCGTTCACGCTTCCACCTGCCGCGCCTGCGGCTCTCGTCCGTCGTGTGCGTTTCCACCCTGGCACGCATGTGGGCCGCGGGCCCGTCGTGGTGCGCCCGGTATGGACCGTTCGGCCTCCTTGCCGGGCGTTGGTCAGCCCGGCGACGACACCCTCGACGGTCTGGACCCCAAGCCAGGCCCTTCCTGTCGGGTGGACGACTGCTTCGGCAAGCGGCGGGGCCCCCACCGCCACGCGAGTGGTGATCACAGCGGACGAGAGTGACGACGATCGGTAGGCACCGCGTGGCCTGTCCGGCCCGCGGCGCCTCGATCCCCCCATTGATGCCTGAGCCGGTGATCGCCGACTCTCCGGACGGACCGAGAACAACGTCGCCTGCCGCTGCCGCTGCCGTGGTCGACCGCGGCCGAGGCGCTGGCGGCGATCCTCCAGCTGAGACGGCCGAGCACCCTCGACACCACACACCACGGGTACGCCGCAGCGCAGCGCGCTGACGGCGTCGCGGGCGCCGGTGGCATCGAGAACGCGGCGCGATGCCGGATATCAGGCCGTTCCGCGTTCCGGCAGAGCTGGAGCCTGGCCCCGGTGTCGGTAGCCTGCGGGCGGATTCCGTCTACCGGAGAGGCCTGCCCCCTGTCCCGCAGCCCGCAGTGAGGAGCGGTCGCCGCCGGGATTCGAACCCGGGTAACGCATCCGGCAGGCCGGTGTACGTCGTCCTTGGCCGCTAGACGAAGGCGACTGCCTCGGCAGGGTACACAGAGGCGCGTGGCCGGTGCACCGGAGTATCCACGCCCGCACGCCATGCCCCCGTTCGGGGCGCCCCTGATCCCGCCTCGCCCTCATCTCCTGGACCGCCGATGCGCGATCCAGGTCGCAGCCTCGGCGTGCGTGCGGGCCTGAGATCCGTATGCGACAGCCGTCCCCGATGTGATGCCGGGGAAGCAAGGAGGGGCGAGCAACGGCGCCTTCGCCATCTGACCCGACTCTCACCACGCGTGACAACATGGTCACCATGACGAGTAGAGGGCACACGTCGTCCACCACACAACCCTCCACCGCAAGCCATGACGGAAGCCGTCCCCTTTCCCAAGAGACCGGGCCGCTGACCGTCGGCGTCGAGGAAGAGTTCCTTCTGGTCGACCCCGTGTCACGCGAGTTGAGCGCCGCCGCCGAAAAGGTCGTGGCCGAAGCCTCACACGACCTCGGCGACCACGTGGGACCTGAACTCACGCGCTACCAGGTCGAGACACGCACCGATCCCCATACCCACCTCGCCGACCTCGCCGACCAGATCGGTTCCGCCCGCGAAGCCCTCGCCCGCGCAGCGGCACGGCAGGGCCTGCGTATCGTCTCCACCGGAACACCCGTCCTCGCTCCGCCCGGACCGCCACCCCTGACCGACGGGCCCCGCTACACCCGCAGCGCCGCCATGTTCCGGGGTCTGGACGACGAGCAGGTCGCCTGCGCCTGCCACATCCACGTCGGCGTCCCCGACCTGGCCACCGCACTTGAGGTCAGCAACCACCTCCGCCCGTGGGTCCCCCTCTTCATCGCCGTCGCGGCCAACTCCCCGTACTGGGCCGGGCGGGACACCGGCTACGCCAGCTGGCGCACGACCACCTGGGGCCGGTGGCCGGTCTCGGGACCCCCGCCCTACTTCGAGTCCGCCGACCATTTCGAGGACCTCGTCTCCGGCTTCCTCACCACAGGCGCCGTCATGGACCGGGGCGGCCTGTACTGGGACATCAGGCCCTCACACCACGTCTCCACCCTGGAGATCCGCGCCGCCGACGCCACCGCCACCGGCGACGACACCGTCCTCCTCGCCGGCCTCGTCAGAGCCCTGGCCGCCACCGCCCTTACGGCTATCCATGGCGGAGAACCGGCGCCTCGCCCCCATCCCGAGATGCTCAGGGCGGCCTGCTGGCGCGCGGCCCGCGATGGCCTCGCCGGCGACGGCATCGACCCGTTCACCGGCCGACTGACCCCGACCGTCACCCAGATGGGCCAGCTCCTCACTCACATCCGGATGGCGCTCCATCAACACGGCGACACCGAACTCGTCCACACCCTCTGGTCACGCCTACGTACCCACGGCAGCCGATCCGACGCCCAGCGCACCGCCCACCGTCGCCGCGGCAGCCTCACCGACGTCGTCGACCACCTCATCTCGACCACCACTCCGAACGGCCACACCGACCGCACGCCGAACTGACGGAGCCGGCGACGGGCGTGGGCATGATGACCGCCTCATCCTCATCGTTCTCGTGCCGCACCATCCGGAGACCGGTCCTGGGGCTCGGCCGGCGCGATCGCCATGGCCCCGGCGCCTCTGCCGTTCGGGGTGTTGTCGCTGTGGCCGGCTGAGTCCGCAGGGGGCCGGGGGCAGGCTGTCTCGTGGGCGTGGGGACACGGTGCGGCAGAGGTGGTCGTGGGAATCCGCATCCGTCGCAGGAGATCACGGGTGGTGCGCTTGCTCAGCGTGCTGCGCCAGGCTAGTCCCGGGTGGCGGGAGCGCAGGTGGGAGAGTGCGCGTGTGCCCAGGCCCGTGCTGTGGAAGCGCTCGTCGATGACGACGGCGGTGATGACACCCTGGGCGCAATCGGTGCAGAGCCGGTAGTGGACCTGGCCGACGACCTGGCGGATGTGGACGAGGAGCAGGCATTCCTCGCCAGGCCCGGACGTGTCCGGGACGTGCGTGGACAGGAAGTCGATCGCCCGGTAGGCGAGGATACGTCGGCGCAGGCGGCCAGTGAGCCGGCTGCGGCGCGAGTGTCTGGCGCCGGTGTGGCTGGGCGGCGGTGTCCGGGCTTCGGGAGCCGGGCCGAACAGAACGCTGCTGCTGGGACGCGCATGTTGTCCGTGCATGACCTCTCGTGTGCCCGGAAGACCCCCCGATACCCGCCCTGGTACGCATCGCCCCTCTTGGTGCGATCTCTCGGGGTGGTATCGGTGGTGACAGCGGCAAGATCGCCCGCCGCCTCACCCTGGACGTCCGCCTCGCCGCCGGGTCCCCGGAGCCCCCTCCGCCCACACCTATAAGAGCGCTTTGTCCCGGCGAAGGTGTTTGGTAAGCCGATCGAGGATGACGGCGGGGTGCTGGTCAAATTAGGGGCGGTGGAGCCTGTCCCATCGAAGCCCACGTCCGTCCGAGTTCGCTCGGCAGTGGGCACTGCTGTGGTGCTCTGGCAGGGGGCTCCTGAGGCAGTGGGGCGAGAACACCATGTCGAGTGGACCGTGGATGAGGACATGGTCTGGATGGAGAACGCTCGGCCACGTACTGATGGGACGCCTGAACTGCGGGAAGACGATGACCGCATCATCTTTCGTGGACGGCTACGTCTCGATGAGGACGGAGGCGCGGTCCTGGACGTGGGCGGTTCGGTGGTCCTGTTCGACCTTGCCGAACCACCGCTGCCGGAAGGTGTTGATGGCTCTTGGGTCGAGGTCTATGTGGCGCAGGGGCACGTCACTGTCTGGCGCTACGAACTCTGACTGTTGAGGACGGTCAGGAGCCACGCCAGATCGGAGTGGACTCTCGGGTGAGTCTGCGGATCATGAGGTCGACCATCAACAGCTTGATCATCGCTTGGGACCGGTGTGGGTGGGTCTCGTGGTTGCGGGCCAGGCGTCGGTCGTGCATGAGCCAGCCGAAGGTCTGCTCGACGACCCAGCGCCGCGGGATGACCTTGAAGCCTTTCTGGGCGGGGTCGCGGCGGATGACTTCGACGTCCCTACCCAGGCGTGCCCCGTGCTCGATGGCTTGGATTCGGTAGCCGCTGTCGGCCCAGCCCTTGGTCACGCGCGGGTGGGCTGTCCCGGCACCCGACTTCCCTCGACCCACCCGCGAATGCTGCTACGCCTGGAACCCGTTCTCGACCACCTCAACGTCCGGTGCGGACACCGGGGCCGCGGGACCGCCGGGGGCGTGCCGGAAAGCGAGCTGACGCTCCGGAGTGTCACAGATCGGCGCGTCATTTCGTCCATGTGGTGAACGCCCTCGGATCGAAGGCTGTGTCCCTCGCCCGCGGGCATCAACCGACCGCCCGAGCACCGCACGTTCGGTAGACGTCAACGGCAACGGCTGCCCGCGTCGCTGCCCGTGGCATGAAGGGTTAGTGCCGCTACCGCTACCGCTACCGCTACCGCTACCTACCGCTGCCGCTGCCCGCGGCACGAACCTTCATCGACGCCGTGACAGGACGAACACAAGGGCTGCGAGAAAGACGAGCACGATCAGAGCGATTCCCCACATCGGCAACCCGGACGCTGATGAGGGCATGAGAGCCGCGATCTTCATTTCTGCCCCCGCCCGGAAAGGACGAACCATCCTCCGGCGCCTATGAGTGCCACCGCCGCGACGAGGGGAATCGCCGCTCGGCCATGTCCGGCCGAAGCATCGCGGGCTCCCATCACGAGCAGCAGCGCGCCACAGCAGATGGCGACCAGGGCGCCGGCAATCACTACACCTCGACGCATCGGAATCCTCCTGGGTGCAGGGGGAGGACGGTGTGCGGCGTCCTCCCCCTGCGGTCGTCAGTTGTTGTAGACAGCGGTCGTGGCCGCAGCGGCACCCGCGGCGACTACGGAGCAGCCGGTGAATCCGGCGCCCAGGGACAGTCCCAGAGTCGCGAACGTCCCAGCCGCGGCTCCCGCCATGCACAGACCTTCGATGCCGAGGCCCATCAGGATGCCCATCTTGGTGGCGTTGGCGCCCTCGGTGTTTCCGGTCAACGTGTCGGTCACCAGGCTGACGGCGTCACCGATTCCGGTGATGCCCCCGAAACTGAGCGTTCCCTGCGGGTCGATGCGGTTGACGGGGTCGCCTTCGGCGTAGAGGTAGGGATTCTTCTCCTGGCCGGACGGGTCAGGCTGGGTGAAGCGGCCGATGTTGGGGTCGTAGTAGCGGGCGGCGAATTGGTAGAGCCCCGTGGTGTCGTGGTAGCCGCCGGCGAACTGGTACGGCTGCGGGACCTGTTCCGTGGTTCCGGCTCGTTGGACGCCACGGGGGCTGTAGGAGTACGTGTTGACCCTGGTACCGGTCTCGTCGGCGAGCGCGACGACGGAGCCGACCGCGTCGGTGAGGTAGTAGTAGGACTTGCCCCCGGTGGTCATGGAGTTCAGGGTGCCCCCGGGCTCGCGGTTGAATCCCGTGTCCACGCCGACGATGCTCTTCGCGGACAGGCCGAGGGGTCCGTTGTGGAAGAACGTGTCGCCGAGCTTGATCCGCTCGCTCTGGTCGGTGGAGCCGTACTGGCCTGCGTAGGTCTTGCCGCCCACGGTGACCGACGTCATCTGGGAGTGGTCGGACCAGGTTTCGGCCGTGCGGGTGCCTTCGGGGGTGGAGGCACCGGCGGTCTCGTTGCCTACCAGGTCGTAGGACCAGTTGGTGGTGACGCCGTTCTTCGCGGTGATCTGCTGGGCGTCGTTGACGGTGTAGGTGGTGCCGCGCGGGCAGCCGGGGTCGACGCCCTGGGAGGTGAGGTTGCCGGCGAGGTCGTAGCAGTACTGCCAGGAGGAGTTCAGGGTGGTGCCCTTCTCCTCCTTGGCGTAGGAGAACCGGCCCGCACCGTCGTAGGTGTAGGTGGTCTTCATCCCCGCGACCGCGTCGTTACGGGTGCGGATCTTGCCGCCGTCCTTGAGGGGGGTGGTGGCGTTGGCGTCGTGGTCGTAGCCGTAGGTGTAGGCGAGGTCGACCAGGGTGCCCTTCGGGGAGGTCGCCCGGATCTTCTCCGGCCGGTTCGACTTGTCGAGCGTCACCTCCTGGACCGTGCCGCCGGGGTACGTCGTCTTCGTGCGGACGTCATTGTTGTTGTACGTGTACGTGGTGACCTTCCCGGTCGGGTCCTTGAGCTCCTTGAGCTTGTTGACCTCGTTCCAGGTGTAGTCGGTGACTCCGGCCGGATCCTCGTAGGTGTCGACGTTGCCTGCCGGGGTGTAGGTCAGGCGGGTCTGCGAGCCGTTCTGCAGCGTGCGGACGGTCTCGCGGGACAGCGGGTCGAAGGCGTACTTGATCACTCCGGCGCTGTCCGAGCGCTGGGTGAGGTTGCCGTCGCCGTCGTAGGAGTAGGTGACGGTGGCGTAGCCGGAGGTGTCGACCTTGGTGATCCGGTCACGGTGGTCGTAGGTGTAGAGAGTCGTGACACCACGGCCGTCCTTGACGGTGGCAGGCCGGCCCAGGTCGTCGTAGGTGTAGGTCGTCGCACCGAGCGGCGCGGGCGGAGTCACCTTGGTCAGATTGCCCCTCCCGTCGTACGTGAAGGACGTGGAGACCGACTTCGTCGAGCTCATCTTGGTCGTGGCCTTGCAGCGCTGGCCCTCGAATCCACCGCAGGTGGCAGTGGCGGGGTTGTAGTCGAAGGACTGGGTACCTCCGCCGGCGCCGGTCACAGCAACGGACTTGGTGTTGCCGGCCGTGTCGTAGGTGTAGTCGGTCTTCTCCCCGTCGGCCGTGGTCATGCTGCCGGGAAGGTCCGCCCCCGACAGGGTCTGATAGCCGGCCATGCCGGCAGTCGCCCCGGTCGGGAGCTTCGCGGAGGTGAGATTGTTGCGGGTGTCCCACCCGTAATCGGTCACGTTGCCCGCCGCGCCGCCCACACCCATGGCGTCCGTGGCGGTGTCGACGTTGTAGTTGGCGTCGAAGGTCTTCGACCGCGAGTGGCCGAGCGCGTCGGTGACCTTGGAGACCTTGCCGTCACCGTCGTGCTCGTACTTCGTGGCGTGCTGCTCCGGGTCCGTGACGGTCGTCGTTCCCCCGTCGGAGGGGTACGCGCCACTGTAGGAATAGGTGTAGGTCGGGCCCGTGTGACCGGAGGTTCCTGTCCCAGTGGCGCGCAGCATCGAGGTGAAGCGGCTCTCGGCGTCGTAGCTGAAGACCGTCACCCGCCCCTCGGGGGTCGTGACCTTGGAGATCCTGCCGTCGGCGTCGAAGGCGTAGACCGTGGTCTTGCCTTCGGTGTCCGTGGTGCGCGAGAGGTTCCCGCCGCCGTCGAGGTCGAAGACTGCGGTGCGGCCGGTGTGGTCCTTGGCCTGCCACTGGTCGGGGTAGGTCTTGAGCAGGTCGATCCAGCGGCCCGAGCGGGTCTCGGTCAGCTTGAAGCCCTTGTGCTCGCCGGTCTCGTCGTGCTGGTCGACGGTGATGGTGCCCTTGTTGCGGTCGGTGACCTTCGTCAGCGTCCCGTTCGCGTCGTAGGTGTCCTTGACCCCTGACTTGCGGTCGGTCAGCGTGTAGGTGCCGTCCGCCTGCTTCTTCAGGTCCTTCGAGTACCCCTTGGGCGTGGCGAGCGTGCCGTCGCTGTTCTTGGTGAAGCGGACCGCGTCGCCCGTGGCGTCGTAGACCACCACTTCGGTGGTGAAGTCGTGCAGGTAACGCTCGTACTCCTGCCACCAGCGGTTCGACACCTTGCCGTAGGGCGCGTCGAGCGAGTTGTAGGTGCGCGCCAGGCGCAGCTTCTGGCCCACGCCGGCGACCTCGAAGTCGGTCGCGGCCAGCATCAGGTTGCCGTTGGACAGGTTGATCCGCGCGACGAGGGAGTCGGTGATGCGAAACTCCGAGATCTGATGCCAGGGCACCGATCCCTGCCCTTCTGGTACCCAGGTGAGAACTCCGGTTTCCGCCGAAGGGGCCGAGGAGGAGCGCTGCTGCTGGGAGGGCGCTTTCGCGGCCCCACGCGCGCGTTCCCTCTGTGCCGTTCGCCAGGCGGTCTCCTCCTTCGAGGGAGCCGCCTCGGCCTGAGAAGCCACCGGCTTGTTCGATCCCACCTTCACGGGCGGAACTTCCAGCGGCGCCGCCTTCGTGCCCCACACCGAACCCGAACCCGGACCCGGGCCGGCTCCGGGTGGCGCGGCGAGTGCCGGGAGCGACGACGCGCCCAGCGCCAGGACCGCGATCGCTGCCGTCAGGGAGTGTCTTGCCGTCATACGGGCACGCCGAGAAGGCGTGCCGGAAGCACGCGAAGTCATGCACTTCCCCCCACGAGAAGAGATGTCACAGCAGCCCCACCGGCCACTGGAGCCGCACACGCTGCCACAGGCATTCCGGGAGCGGGCCCGCCCTGCCCGCGATTTCTTCGCACATGCGGGCGATAACCAGCCGAAGATCCGCAGGAAGAGGCCTCCTTGCATCCATGTCGGTAGGCAACAGTTGCCGTAGGGCACCTCGCTGGAGGGCTATCGGAAGACGGCTGGAAACCGACCGCTTTCCGACCCTGTCTGCGCACGGGTGTACGGCCGCGACGGGGTCCGGCGGAGCTGCTCCGTCGCCTCACCCGGCGCGCGCTCAGGGGCGGCGAGCACCTCTTGTTCCTCGCGCACTCGGCTCTGGGCGAGGACAGCCGCTTCAGCCTCTTGCAGGCGTGTCGGACCCGAAGTCCTACTCCCTTTCGCGAATCCTCCGTTGCCGCGTGACTCGGGGTTGCAAACCGCAGCGAAGGGTAACTGGTATCTCACTTTCCGTGACGGATTGTCTGGTCTCCCCGACACATCGCGGAGAGTGATACGAAAGGAGCGCCTGTGACCGAGTCTGTGGAAGTGCTGCTCGACCGGGTTCTGAAGCGTGGAAGCTACGACCAGCGGGCGGAGGCCGCCGGAGCGGTCCACGGTGTGTTGGAGGTCCTCGGGGCGCATCTGGTGGGCGACGACCGCACCGACCTCGCCGGCCTGTTGCCGTGCCAGTGCGGCGCGCTGCTGACCGAGGTGCCACCAGCCAGTGAACCTCTTACTCCGTCAGGTTTCGTCGAGGCAGTGGCCGCTCGCGACGGCATCGACGTGGCGGATGCCCGACGAGCCGTCACAGCGGTGCTCGGCGCCGTGGCCGATGTCGCCGACGACGCGCTGCTGCACCGCATCCTCACTCAGCTTCCGCCGGGTCACGCCGGCCTGTTCGGCCGGACAGATCCCACGCCGACTCGAACAGTCTGAGTAGCCTGCGCCGTCGCGGGACACGCCGCCCGGGGGAGTAGACGCCCGGGGAGAACGGGGCGGTCGCCCCCGCTGCTCGCCCTGAGGGAGCGGCGGCAGGGCGGCCGACGGTCGGGGTCAGCGGTGGTGGGTGGGCAGGCAGGGCGACGGCGGAGACGATGCTCTGCACGGTTCTTCGCACGCCCGGCTCCCACTCGCACGCAGAGGCGTATTCGTCATAGCCCCTGGGCTGTCAGTCGCCTGCCGTGCCCGCCGTGCCCGCCGCGCCCGGCGCCGTCCGAGCCGCGGTTGCCCTTCGACCCCTGCGGCGCGAGCGCGGACGCCCCGGCGCCGGGTCCGTCGCCAGCTGGAACGTGACCGCCACGCGGGCTCCGCCCAGCGGACCGCGCGTGATGCGGACGGTGCCCCGGGCGGCGAGGGCCGCGCGACGGGCGATGTCGAGCCCGAGGCCGGTGGAGCCCGTACTCCCGCCGCGGGCGAGGGCACCGTCCGGGTCGGCGATGCCGGGGCCGGCGTCGTGAACGGTCAGTTCCACGGTGTGGGCGGTGCGGCACACGGAGACCTCCAGGGCGGTGCCCCGGGAGGTGTACCGGAAGACGTTGCCCACGAGCGCGTCCACGACGGCCGTGATGTCCGCTTCGGGGAGGCAGACGGGGGTCGTCTCGTCCGTGATCTGCAGTGTGCAGGGACGGTCCTGCTGACCCGCGAGCACGGCCCAGAAGGCCGCGCGCCGACGGACGACGTCGGCGACCTCGCAGCGGTCCCCGCCCTCCCGCGGCCCGTCGGGCGATTCCTCGCCCCGCAGCGCCCGGCCCATCGGGCCGACAGCGAGCGGCGTGCGAGCCTCGGCGATGATCGCGTTGAGCTCCCGCTCCAGTTCGGCCACGGCTGTCTGGATGCGTCCGGTGTCGGCGCTCGGCGCGATCCGCTCGACCGCCAGGTGCAGGGCGGTCAGGGGGGTACGGAGCCGGTGGGACAGGTCCGCGACCAGTTCCCGTTCGACGGCGAGCAGGTCCGTCATGCGGTCGGCCATGGTGTTGAAGGCCGTGCCCGCCTCCTTCAGTTCCGGCGGCCCCTTCGTCTGGACGCGGGTGTCGAGGTTGCCCGCGCCGAGCCGGCGTGACGCCTCGGCCAACCGCTTCGCCGCCGTGACGACGGCGGAGCCGAGTCGGTCGGCGACCAGGACGGAGCCGCCGAGCAGGACGACCGCCAGACCGGCCATGACGCTCCACGACAGGACGACACCCCGGGTCAGGTCGTCGTCGGGCACGAAGTTCTCCACCACCGCGACCCGGTCCTGGGGCAGAATCACCGGCTGCAGGTAGATCCAGCCGCCGGGCACGTCCCGGGAGATGGACTCGCGTTCCTCCTCGGCGCGGCCCAGCAGATCCGGCGGAGCGTGCCCCGCGCCGCCGACCGTGCTGTGGTCCGGAAGATGGATGACCATGTGCTCGGCCGCGCGCAGCCCCGCCCCCGCCTCGCGCAGTTCGGCCGCGTCCGTGGTGAGGGCCAGAATCGGCGCCATCGCCGCCGCGCTCTGCTCGGCCGCCGTGATGCTCTGCTCGCGGGCGAGCGACATCACAAGAAGCCCCAGAGGGATCAGGAACGACAGCGCCACCATCGAGGTGACGGCCAGGGCCACCCCCGCCAGGGAGCGCCTCACCGCGGGGCCCCGGGCTCGTTGCGGCGTCTTCGGGGCCCTCGGTTCACGGGTGCAGCGCTCCAACGGGTAGCCGTGCGCCCAGCGCCACGGTCGGGGGATTCGGGTCCGGATCTGGGTCTGGTTCCGGGTCCGGGCGACAGGCCGCCGGAGGTCTCCCGGTACGACGTCCTCTGGGAGTGGCGCGCGCCGTCACCGGCCCCCGTGATCTGGGACGACGGGCCGTCAGGAGGTGCGGAACGACAGGCCGTCCTCGCCGGTGCGCAGGGACACCGCCCGGTCGGCCACCGGGATCGTACACCCCTCGGTCGAACTGCAGCTCGCATAGCCGATCAGCACCTTCGCCTCGCCCGGAGCGGTCGCCCGGATCGGCAGCGTCACCGTGACGGGGCCGTCGGGGTAGACCGGTACGGCGGCGCGCACCCCCGGCACCGTGATGCTCTTGACCGGCTTGTCCACCGTCATCTCACCGGCGGTGGCGACCGAACCGACGGGACGGATCTCGGTCGGCCGCCCCACCCCATCGACGCCGTCGGCGGGGAGCGCGGTGCTGTAGAGGTGGAAGCCGGCTTCGTCGGGCGTGAACGTGGCGACCAGGGTCCCCGCGTCGGACTTCCAGTCGGCCACGCTCAGCCGGACGGTGACGCCGTTCTCGTTGAACTCCGTCACGGCGGCGGCGTGCGACGGCGCGGACTCCTGGCCGCAGCCGGTCAGCGAGGCGGCGGCCAGAAGCGCGGCCGCGGTCCAGGCGAGGCGCGTGCGCCCGGCGCGGGGGAGACGGGGGGCAGGGCAGGGGGAGGCCATGGGGTGTCTCATGTCGTCCTTCCGGGTCTTTCTCGTGTTTCGGGGAGGTGGGCCGCACGCCGGGGGCGCGACCGGCCCTCTTGGGTACGGGGGAGTGGAGCCGTACGGTGCGCGGCGGGAGTCGGGCTCTCCCGGGCGACGAGTGGCGGTGGCACTCGGGTACCGGTGCTCACAGGGCCGCGGTCGTGCCCTGCAGCCTTACCTGCAACGCGTACACCAGGTCGGTCCACAGGCCGGTGATCAGCAGGACGCCGACGAGGACCAGAAGTGCGCCGCCGGCCCGCATGACGGTTCCGTGGTGGTTCCTGACCCATCGAAAGGCGCGCAGGGCCCGCTGGAAGGCGAGTGCGGTGAGGAGGAAGGGCGCGCCCAGCCCCACGCAGTAGCAGACCATGAGGAGGGCGCCGCGCCCGGCGCTGGCCTCGTTCCAGGCCAGGGCCTGCACGGCGGCCAGGGTCGGCCCGATGCACGGCGTCCAGCCCACGCCGAAGACGACGCCCAGCAGGGGCGCGCCGGCCAGGCCGAACGAGGGCCGGCGGCTGCTGCGCAGCTCGCGCTGGGTGAAGCCGGGCAGCCAGCCCGCGAACGCGAGCCCCATGACGACGGTGAACAGGCCGAGGACCAGCGTGATGCCGTCCTGGTAGGCGAGCAGGTTGCGCCCGACGAAGCCGAACAGGGCGCCCCCGGAGACCAGGACGCCGCTGAAACCCAGAACGAACAGCGCCGCTCCGGCGACCATCCGCCCGCGCCGCCCGCCGTCCGCCTCGGCGAGGTCGGACACCGACAGGCTGGTGACGTAGCTCAGGTAGCCCGGCACGAGCGGCAGGACGCACGGAGAGAGGAAGGACACCAGGCCTGCGGCCACGGCCACCGGCACGGCGAGGAGCAGGGTGCCCGACACCGCGCCGGCGGCCGGCCCGGCGGCGAGCGCCGCCCACGTGGGGCCGGTCATGCGTCCTCCCCGGCGACCTGGTCCACGAGGGGCTCCAGCCGCGTGCGGGTGACCGGACCGGAGACGGCGACGGCGATCCGGCCCTGCCGGTCGATGACCAGCGTGGAAGGGATGGCCTGCGGGTTGAGCAGCGCGGGCGGGAAGGCCAGCAGCAGCTCTCCGTCGGGATCGTGGATGCTCGGGTACCGCAGCCCGTAGGTCCGCTCGAACTCCCGGGCCGGCCCGGTGGAACGGTCGCGGACGTTGACGCCCAGGAGCTCCACGCCGCGCGGCGCCTGCGCACCGCGCAGCGCCTCCAGGTCGGCGGCCTCGGCGCGACAGGGGGCGCACCAGGAGCCCCACACGTTCAGGACGACGACCTTGCCGCGGTACGAGCGCAGCGCCAGGTCCCGGCCCGTGAGGTCCCGGCCGGCGGTGTCGGGCGCGGAAGGGCGTTGGGCGACCGGCAGCACCGCCGCGGTCTCGACGGTGCCTGCTCCCGGCGCGCCGCCGTCCTCCCCCGCCACGCCGCCCCCGCCGCAGCCGGTGGCCGCGAGGGCGAGGAGGAACAGGGCGACCGTCGCCGACGCGCCGCGTCTGTGGCCACGGGCCGTCATCAGGCCCACTTCCGCAGGAACGCGCCGAGGCCGGTCTCGGTCAGCTCGGGGTTGCCGGTCGAGTGCGTCTCGGTCACCACCTTGCCGTTGCCGTCGAGAACGACCAGGACGGGCATCTTGTACGCGCCCTCGCCGGAGCAGTAGTCGCGCAGGAGGTCGAAGGCCGAGGAGTCCTGGCTGCCGATGTCGACCTTGACCACGTGGTAAGAGGCGTCCAGGAGCGCCCCCACGCCGCTCGTGGCGAACACCCGGTCGGCGGCCTTGCAGTTGCCGCACCAGTTGGCGCCGAAGTCGATCAGCACCTTCTTGCCGTCGGCCTTGGCTGCGGCGACCGCGGCCCTGACGGCCCCACGCGCGTCCGCACCGGTCGGGTAGCCGCTGGTGAAACCGGAGGAGCCGGAGACGGGCGCGCTCTTCTTCACCGCGGGCTTGGTCGGGGCGGGAGCCGCCGTCGTCCTGGCGGGGCGAGGGGCGGCCTTGGTCGTCGCCGCGGAACGCTTGGCCACGGGCGAGGAGGCGGAAGGGCTCGGCGGGACCGACGTCGCGGCGGCGGTGGGGGAGGCGGCCGCCTCCATGGGCGCCGGGGTGCCGGTGCCCTGGTCGGCGGGCGCGTCCGGAGCCGCCGCCACCGACACGTTCTGCGCCGCGTCGTTCTTCGAGCCGCCCGTTCCCCAGGCCGTGGCGACGGCGGCGGAGGCGACCGTGAGGGAGACGGCCGAGAAGCGGACGAGGCCCTGAATGCCGGCGGTGCGCTGTCTGCGCCGATGTGCGGCCATGACGGATCAACCCCTTGTGTCGGTGAGCTCTCCGGGGGCCTGGAGGCGGCCGGTGCCGGAGCGGGCGCAGGACGCGGCCCGGCGTCCTGTCCGCCGGGGCCGGAGCGATCGTCCTGACCGACCGTGAGCCTAGGTGCCGAAAACGCGTCCTGGACCGTCCTGATGCCACCCATCAGGCACGCTTAAGGAACTGCTCAGGTTCGCGACCGCACGCCCTCCACCAGGGGTTCTCCGGGTTCTCCGGCCGTCCGCGGCGTCGGCCCGAGGACTTACAGCCGGGTCTCGCGCACGCTGGCCTGCGCCCTCGGCACGACGGTCGCCGTGATCTGCGAACGGTGGTCGTCGCTGGTGAAGACGACCACCAGCGTGCCGGGATCGCTCTGACCGGTACTCGTGCGGAACCCTGGATCGGGAACGGCCGAGACGAAGCACACGCTGTCGCGGCCGTACTCGACGGTGACCTTGCCCCCCTCGGAGGGAACCGTGTGCAACCCGGGACCGCCGCTGCACTTCGAAGCCGACGGCCGGGGCGTGGGCGTGACGGGCGCCCGCGTGGCCGAGGGCGACGGCGAGGGCGTACGGGTGACCGGCGGCGGTGACGAGGGGGACGCGGGTGTGGTGGTGGGAGCCTTCGGCGTGGTCGCGACGGACGAGGCCGGCACCCCGACGAGGACGGACGGAGAGGGGTACACCGCCTGGACCGACCGCGCGGCGGGCGGGGTCGGTCGGGTCAGGCCGATGACGAAGTACACCGTGAGCATCACCGCGGTGACGCTGGCCGCGGTGCACGACAGCCATATGAGGAGATAGCGCGGGAGGCGTGGCACCGCATCAGTGTGGCCGACGCCCACCGCACCACCCACCCCGCCCTCGCTCACGGAGAGCACGCGTCCCCTACGGGCCGGCCGCGACCGGTCGGGCTCGCGGACCCGCCTCCGCCCCGAGGCGTACGGAAAGGTGGCGGACGCGGTCGGGGCGACATGGGCCCCCGCATGCCGCCTCGAGGTTCGCCCCGCCAATCGCCCCTCGGTCTGGCTTCCAGGCGGGGCCCGAACCTGAGCTGATGCTTAGGTCCTCCTGAGCGCATCCCTCAGACGGCGTTTTCGCAGCTCCGACACGCCTACGCTCCCGTCACGGCAACCGGCGGCGGCTCTCCGCCGCACGATCCCGGCCGTACTGACAGGGACGGCCGCTCCGCGCCGCCGCGCCCGGCCCGTGCGGCCACCCCGCAGGTCCACCCCGTAACCGAACCCCTTGGAGGAGTACCGAGATGAGCTCCCGAGCCGCCCATGGACGTCGCGGACACCGCGCCCCGCGCAACCCGCGCGTCACAGCCACCGTGGCGGGCCTCAGTATCCTGGCCGTCGCCGCCGCCGGCCTGACAGGCGCCGAACTCGTCGGCTCCGCGCACGACAAGGCCGAGTCCGTCGCCATGGGCGGCGACTCGCCTGACCCGACGCCGACCACCGCACCGCCGACCGGACCGACGTCCGCGTCGGCCGCCCTGCCCATCCTGACGACTCCCTCCGCCACGCCGACGACCCCCACGGCCACTCCACCGCCCTCGGCCACCGCCAAGGCGGCCAGACCTTCCGTGTCCCAGGGCGCGCGGAAGCCCAGGCCCGCGCCCCCGGCCACCGCGAAGCCGCCGGCCACCGAGCGCGACAGCGGTACGCGCCCGGCGGGCAGCGGCGAGGCCGAGGAGGTGGTACGCCTCGTGAACGTCGAACGCGCCGCGGCGGGCTGCAAGGCCCTGACGATCGACGCGGACCTCACCGAGGCGGCTCAGGAGTACACCGACGACATGGCTGCCACCGGCAACTTCTCCCACACGGGAACCGACGGCTCCCAGCCGCAGGATCGCATCGAGGCGGCCGGATACACCTGGTCACGGTCCGGCGAGAACATAGCCAAGGGACAGGCCGACGCGGCCGCCGTCATGGACGCCTGGATGCACAGCCCCGGCCACCGTGCCAACATCCTCAACTGCGACTTCACCGAGATCGGCGTCGGCGTCAGCACCGACGGAGGCCCTTGGTGGACCCAGGACTTCGGCACACCTTCCTGAGCCCCTCGTCAGTGCGGCGCCACCAGCTTGATGCCCACCCCGCGCACGGTACGCAGATACCGCGGTGCCGAGGCCCGCTCGCCGAGCTTGCGGCGCAGCGCCGACACGTGCACGTCGATGGTCTGGTCCTCGATGTAGGCCTCCTGCCAGACCTCTGCGAGCAGCCGGTGCCGGGACACCACCGTGCCGGCGTGCCGGGCGAGAAAGGCCAGCAGGTCGAACTCCCGGCGCGTGAGGACCAGTTCACGCCCCGCCAGATAGGCCGAACGCGCCGGCGGATCCACGGTCAGCTCACCGACCGTCACCAGACTCGACGGATCGGCGGGCGGGGCCTGCCCGGCGACCGCGGCGGGGACCGCGGTGCGCCGCAGCACCGCCGAGAGCCGGGCCAGGAGCTGCGCCCCGGAGAACGGCTTGACGAGGTAGTCGTCGGCGCCCGCGTTCAGGAGCTTGACGATCTCGCTCTCGTCGTCGCGGGCGGTCGCGACCACCACGGGCACGTTCGATATCCCGCGGATCATGCGCAGCGCGTCGCCGCCGTCCAGATCGGGCAGGCCGAGGTCCAGCACCACCGCGTCCACCGAACCCTGCGCGACCTCGCGCAGCGCGCCGAACCCATCACCCGTGCTGCGCACCGCATGACCGTGCTCCGCGAGGATCTCCATCAGCGAGGCACGGATGCTGGGGTCGTCTTCGACCACGAGTACGCAGGGCATGGCGGACACCCTACAACCGCCCGTCCGCCCTCCGGAGAGCTCTCACCAGGCACCGATTCCGGGCGAAACCTCCCGGATCACGGCCGATCCCTGGACCGCTTTCCCGCACGCCCCGGTACCGGAGAACCCGGCTCCCGCAGGCATGGCCCCTTCGGAGCGGGCCCCCGGACCGTGCCTTCGTCGCATGGCATCGCGCCTGCCGCGCAACGGTGTTGAAGCCCCATCCTTCCGGGATCGGAACTGAAGTTACCGACCGAGAGCTGACCGGAGCGTCACGCCGTAGCGGACACGCAAGCGCCGCACCTCCCAGAGCGAAAGCAGAGTGACCGACAAAGGACCGCCGAGCGAGAAGACGTAGATCACGAGGGGAGGAGCAGCCACATCCGCATCGTCGAAAAGCTGCAGGCCGAACAGTGACCAGACCAGAAGAGGCGATACGAGGGCGGGCAGCAGCTCATGCACATCCCCAGCACGAAAACATGAGTTCAGCCCCTTCACAGCTGCAGCGAGCGTGAACAGCAAGGCCGCAACGAGAACGACGGCGCAGACAAGTGCGGCCACGAAGAACAGCACGCTGATCACCAGACCGGTGATCAGCGTGCCGATGACGGTACCGAACAGTCCGAACGTGAAGTCGTGCGGGCCGATGTCCCCAGGCGCGACAATGTCACCACCCAGGGCTGCCACCATCAGCCAGACCGCACCTACTCCCAGGGGTATCGCACCCAGCGCGGCCAATGGGCCACCCACGCGAGCGGCGTACCCGCGCCCCAGAGGAGCTCGCGCCAAGGCGATGAAGGCTGTAATTCCGACGACGACAGCGGCCAGCACAATGCCGCAGCCGATCAACAACTCCTGCAGCTTGCCCATCAAGAAGCTCTGACGGTCCACACGCATGGGGTAGGCGAAGAGCAGCCACAGCGTCGCGGTCAGCCCCACAGCTGAGCGGAGACTCTGCATACGGGCGATGACCGGATCCTCGATCCGGTCGGGCCGAGTCGGGTCGCCGACCCGCGAGGCCGCCGAGCCCAAGGTGTTGACGAGATGACGCACAGCCAGCTGAACTCCCCCGCAATCCGAAACGCGCAGCAAACCCGGCTGCGCCCCACTGCGGCAGCCTAGTCGATCATGTTCGCGTCATCGGATGCCTCCACCCGTCGTGGAGAACACGCGACGCGCAGTCGGCCCAAAGCTAGCCTCGCCACCCCGGATCGCGACCCGTGCCGGTGGCCGTCAAGGTCGGCTCCGCTCGCGGCCCGCGTCCCTGCGCCCGGCACACGCCCCGCGACACTCTCCGCACCCGAGCGCGGCTCGGCCGCTTCCCGGGCCGGCGGCTGTTCGGCCCGCTGACGGCCTTCGGCCGGGACTCCCGGGTACGCATCCGTGCGCGTCAAGGGCGTGCACGGCGGGGCGCGGGGGAATCCTCGACCGGGGCCAAGCTGGATCACAGGCCGTGCGCGTCCGTCCCCCTCCGGAGACGTTCCGGGACCGCCGGTACGCGCGGACCCCGCAGGTCGCCGCGAGACGGACAGCACTCCAGCAGCGGGCAACCGATCCCCGCACCCGCGCGTCGGACACCACATGGAACGCGAATGGCTCTTCTTCCTCATACCGCTGGTGATCGGCGTGATCTTCCTCTGCATCGGCGTGCACGGACTCCGCCTGGCCGGCGCGCTCCGTCGCACAGGCATCACCGCGGCGGGGAGAGTGGTCCGTCACGAAACCAGGCGAGACCACGACGGAGCCAAGTACTACCACCCGGTCGTGGCCTGGACGACCCGCGACGGCCGCGAGTGCGAGCACTCCTCCAGGCTCGGCCGCGGCAGCACCGCACGCGGCTTCGGCGTCGGTGCCTCCGTCACGATCCTCTATGACGAGAACAATCCCCGCCGGTTCGCGATCCAGGGCTGGGACTCGGCAACGGTCCACACGGTATTCGCCGTGGTGGGAACCATCGCCACAGCAGGCACCGTGACGGTCCTTCTCCTGCTCATCCTTCTTTGAGTGCCGTGGGGTCAGGTGCGCATTCGCGTCTCCCCCCGTGCTGAGTTCACCGGCTTCGAATCGTGGCCGGCCGTCTCGCGTCGACGTGAGGAGGTCCAGGACGACCGATTCGTGTGACCCCAGCGGTTCGCGGTGTGCTCAGTCGAGGCGTTGACGGTCGTCGTCGCTCCCTGTGCGGGTGTCCCGGGGCGCGACGTTACGGCTCCGCATCCTTGGGGTGGCCTCCGCCGATGGCGCGCTGACGCGTCGACTCGGCGTCTGGCCGGAGTGATCATCTTCCTGGTGTGGCTGTGGATCGCCAATCTGGATGGCCAGGATGCCGTAGTACGTCAGGGCTGCGGCGCGGTCGGTCAGCTCGTCGTCCTTGAATTCCTTCAGCGTGCCGCGCAGCACGGCTTTCCAGGACCGACGTGGCATCTGGGAGCCGGTCCGGCGGCCGCTCCTCCACCTGCTTGGACGGTCCGGTACCGACGAATGAGCCGGTATTGGGGCCGCGGGGCTCATCCCGCTCTGGACCCGTCCTGGGATTCGTAACCCGGCCACTTACCACCGTCGCCCGTTCCATGCACCGTCGGCAGTGAGCAGGACGATCGGTACGGGTGGGCGGGTCACCCGTACCGATCCGGGCGTGGGGGAGGGGAACCACTAGCGGAAGCGGCGCGGCAGGAGCCGCGCGCGCGTTGTTCGGCCCGCGTCACGCATCCTGCGGCCTTCGGCCTGCAGGGCGGGATTCTGCAGAGCCTTGCCGTCGGACTCCTTCATGAGTCCCCGGACCTGCAGGTAAGCGGCCTTCGCGATGCCCATGGTTGCTGCCTCTCCGGTTTGGTCTCTGGGCTGAGCCCGCCCTCAGAGCTAGCAGCCGCCGGTCGTTCTGTACGGTTTGCCCTAGATTTGCTGGCGGAAAACGCCCGCGAGTGGTGAGTCATAGCCGCCCCCCGGGCCATCCGTTGAAGGCCTGGCGACAGGCGTCGATGCCGCCAGGTCGAGCGTGGCGACAGGTGGGTCAGTTGACGGAGAGGGCTTCGAGGAGGTCGCCGATCTGTGGGTCGGGCAGAGCGTGCGCGACGTCTGCCTGGGCGACGATGCCGACCAGGCGGTGACCGTCGATGACCGGCAGTCGTCGTACCTGGTGATCGGCCATGGTGTGCAGAATCGCGGCCGCGTCGTCGTCCGCGCCGATGGTGACCGCTTCGCCTTGGGCGAGTTCTCCAGCCTTGCATTGGGCGGGGTCCTTGCCGGCACCCAGGACCTTCACAACGATGTCGCGGTCGGTGAGCATGCCCTTGAGCCTGTCGTCCGGGCCGCAGAGGGCAGCGCGCCGACACCCATGCGTGCCATCTTCTTGGCGGCCTCGAGGACCGTCTCCTCGGCGCCGATGCACTCGGCACCTTCCGTCATGATGTCGCGGGCCGTGGTCATGACCTCCACTCCCTTCGTGCTTGTCGCCGTGTTCCCGGGCGGGAAAGCCGGCGGTCGGGCATCGAGCGGGTGCCCCGTCGCGCGCGTATGACTCAGATGTGCACGCGAGTGTTGGTGCCGACGTTGCTGTCAGCCTGTTCCTCCTCGAAACAGCAGTCGCCTGCCGCCGATCGCGCTCCGTGACTCTCCTCAGGTCTCGCTCTCGGTTGCCCAGACCTGCTGATGTGATCTCCCCACCCTTACGGGCCGCCCTGGGACGGGTCACCCCTGGCGAGGGGCCGCCCGGAAGTCCGTCAGGGTCCGGGTGGTGTGTAGTTGCACATGCCGTAGCGGCATGTGGTGTCGTCGAGGGCACCACGGCACGAAAGGTCCCTGTCTGCGATGTACCCCTCCGTCAGGCCTCCCCGCGACGTCAAGATCGGCGATGCCGCCGCCTTCGCCGGAACCACCCCGCGCGCCATTCGCCACTACCACCAGATCGGCCTGCTGCCGGAGCCCGAGCGAGGCGGAGACGGACGCCGCCGCTACGGCTACGACGACATGATCCGCCTGCTGTGGATCCGCAAGATGTCCGCGACCGGCATCAGTCTGGACGACATGCGGGCCGCCTTCGACGAATCCCGCGACGTCGAGGACGTCCTGGGCCGGCTGGAGGAGACCTTGGCCGCCCAGGAGGCCGACATCAAGCGCCAGCGCGAGGCGGTCCAGCGCCTCCGGGCCGTGGGCAGCCCACTCGGACTGCTCTCCGCCTTGGTCACGGACCGGCTCAGCCACCTGCCTTCCGGCGCGCTGCGGCCCTCCGACCTGGACGCCCTGCTGGTCACGGAACGGATCTTCGGGCCGCTGGGAGCCGCACTGCAGGCCGGCGTGTTCATCGTCCTGGCGACCCATCCCGCTCTACGGGCCGAGGCAGACCGCCTCGACGCGGCGGATGCCACCCTCGATGACACCGTCGACCCCTACGACCCGAAGGTCGAGGCACTCGCCGCGCAGCACTGCGCCCACCACAAGGCCCTGCTCGAGGCCATCGAGGCTGCCGGACTGGACGTGGCCGAGGAGAGGGTCTTCGAGATCTACGACGCCGAGGCGAGCGGCGAGGAGGACACCCGGATGAGTGCCGTCGAGGCGGTGAACAAGATGCCCTACGGCTTCTCCGCGGCCCGGACGCGGTGCATGGAACTCACGGCAGAGCTCCTCGGCGGGGACCTGTCCGCAGGCAGCTGAGCGCTGGTGCGGTCATGCACGGGGTTCCCGGATCGCACGCCGCCGCGAAGCCGGCGTCTCGATACGGCACGCACACTCCACGAGCGGCACCTCCAACCGTCGCTCCGCGCGTCCGATCCCTGCGCGCGTCCCCTCCTTGCAGGCTGCCAGGTGTGAGCGCCGGGCCGTCGGTCCCGGAGCCACGCCCGCCGCCCACAGGGCCGGGAGACGTGTCGGTCGGACCGCCGGACCGCCGTGTCCCCCCATCGTGACCGGGCCCCCACCCGACCGCCGGTTCGATCCGGTCGGTCCGTGCACCGGGCGGCCGGGCGCGAGCGGCATGATCCTCGCCGCCCGGCTCGTGTGCTGTCGTCACTCAGCCCCTACGCGGCAACGGAACATCAGCCCCTACGCGGAACGGAAGAGCCGTGAGCATGGTGATTACCGTGCTGCTCCTGGGGCACCCGCGGTCCACCTCGACAGGAGACGTCGCGGAGAGGGGTTCCTGTGGTTCGGGTGGCAAGGGATGTGATCGGCGATCCATGCCGACTCAGCCTGGCGGCGCGCGACCGGCAGGCGGCCGAACGCTTCTACGGGGCGGTGCTGGGGTGGACTTTCCGGAATGGCGGGTTCGGCGGAGTCTTTTCGGTAGCTGAGACCGGCGACGTACCAGTCGCCGGCATCGGCACCGTGGCCGCTGAGTCCGCTCTGCCGGTCGCCTGGACTCCGTACTTCGCCGCGGACAGTGCCGACGCGGCCGCTGAGCGTGTACGTGAGCGAGGCGGCACGGTCGCGGTCGGGCCCGTCTCGTTTCCCGTCGGCGGCCGGGCGGCAGTGGCTGCTGATCGGGAGGGCGCCGTCTTCGGTGTGTGGGACGGTGACGTTCTCGCCGATGGGAGCGTCGCCTCGGCACGTGCTCCCGCACGGCTGGAGCTGCACACGGGCGAGGCGTTCGATGCCGCCCTCTTCTACGGCGAGGTACTCGGATGGGGTCCGGGCGGCGGATGCTGTGACACCGCGTACGAGGAGGATCAGGTCGTACTGCGAAGGCGTGGCCGTCCCGTTGCCAGGCTCTGCGGCCCTGTCGGGCGAGCTGCTGCGAAACCGCGGCTCAGGCCTCGCTGGATGGTCCCCTTCAGAGTGCCAGATCCGGAGGAAGCCGTCGCGCACGCGCTGGCCGCTGGCGGCCGGACCGTACCCGGCCACGGCAACAGCCACATCACGCTGCGGGACCCCGCCGGGTGCTTGTCCGCGCTGGACGATGCACCGACCCCTGACGCGTGACCACCGGGCGAGGGCAGGAGCCAGCGATGCAGGCACCGCAGGTCACGGCCGGAGCTGTGTCCCCCCGACGGATGCTGCCGCGGCCGACGCTGCTCCGGTCGCGGCACCGCCGGTTCGGTGTCACAACGAGGGGGACCCCCTGGAAGAGGGGGTGGCCGACGAGGGTCGACGAGGCCCCGACAGCCTCGGAGAGGACACCGCCGGAGGGCGGAGCCCGGATCCGCCCCCCTCAGCCGCACCCCCGGACAGCCCCCGTTCGGCGGGTGTCGCCGCGTGCGGCGCGGGATACGGCATGACCACTGGGGTAGTCGGATCACACGCCTGCCCGGCCTCACATCCTGAACCTGACCACCCGTCCGTGCCGGAAGGAGATAGCGATGCCCTCTCACGACCAGCCCCGCCTCATCGATCCTGTGGGGCTGCACCCCCGACCCCCGTTTCCCGAGCAGGACCAGGACCATCCCGGCTCGACCGAGGCGATGGAGCCCCGCCCCGACCACGGCGAGGAGACCTACGAAGGCCACGGCCTGCTGCACGGCCGCAAGGCGCTGGTCACCGGAGGAGACTCCGGAATCGGCCGGGCCGTCTGCCTGGCCTTCGCACGTGAAGGCGCCGATGTCGCCTTCACCCACCTGCCCGAGGAAGCCGATGAGGCCAAGGAGACCGCGCGCCTCATCCGCGAAGCAGGCCGCACGGCGGTGGCCGCGGTCTGCGACATCCGGAACGAAGACGAGTGCACCGCCCTCGTCGACCGAACCGTGTCCGAACTCGGCGGCATCGACCTGCTCGTCAACAACGCCGCCTACCAGATGGCCCAGCCGGACGGCATCGAGGCAATCTCCACCGAGCAGTTCGACCGGGTGATGAAGACCAACCTGTACGGGATGTTCTGGCTCACCAAGGCCGCTCTTGCCCACATGCCGCGCGGCGGATCCGTGATCAACACCACCTCCGTGCAGGGCTACCAGCCCAGCCCGCACCTCCTCGACTACGCCATGACCAAGTCCGCCATCATCTCCTTCACCCACAACCTCGCCCAGATGCTCGCCGAGCGCGGTATCCGGGTCAACGCCGTCGCTCCCGGCCCCGTCTGGACGCCGCTGATTCCGGCGACGATGCCCGACCCGACGCACTTCGGGGAGCAGTCACCGCTCGGCCGCCCCGCGCAGCCGGTGGAAATGGCGCCCGCGTACGTCTTCCTCGCTTCCGACCGGGCCTCCTACATCACTGGCGAGATCGTCAACGCCACCGGCGGAACACCGCTCCCATGAACCCGGACGAAGCCCTGCGTCGCATCGCCTTCCTCCTCGAGTGGCGTGGGGCGTCTCCCTACCGGGTGCGCGCCTTCCACACGGCGGCGGACGCCGTCCGTGACCTACCGCCAGGCCCGGTGGACGCCGTCCGGGCCGAACGGCTTCGCGGTGTCGGCCCAGTCACCGCCGAGGTGATCGCTCAGGCTTCGACGGGGAAGGTGCCGAGCTACTTGGCCCGCCTGCAGGCCGAAGCCGACCCGGCCGCCCACGCCGGCTGGGACCTCGCGGCCGCGAGCAGAGGGGACTGCCATCTGCACTCCGACTGGTCGGACGGCGGCAGCCCGCTCGAGGACATGGCACGAGCGGCCCGCGCCATAGGCCACCAATGGGCCGTTCTGACCGATCACTCACCGCGGCTGACGATCGCCCACGGCCTGAGCCCCGAGCGCCTGCAACGCCAACTGGATGCCGTGGCCGCCGTGAATTCCACGATGAGCCCTGACTTCCGGCTGCTCACCGGCATCGAGTGCGACATCCTCGACGACGGCTCGCTCGACCAGGAAGAGGAACTGCTGGGCCGTCTCGACGTCGTGGTGGCATCCGTACACTCCAAGCTCCGCTCAGAGCCCGAACCCATGACCGCCCGCCTCTTGGCCGCCGTACGAAACCCGCGCGTGGACGTGCTCGGGCACTGCACAGGGCGGATCATCACCGGACGCGGCCGCCCGCAGTCCCGCTTCGACGCCGCGGCCGTCTTCGCCGCGTGCGCGAAGGCCGGTACCGCCGTGGAGATCAACTGCAGGCCGGAACGGCGCGACCCGCCGGACGACCTGCTCGAACAGGCCGCTGCCGCGGGCTGCCTGTTCGCCGTGGACACCGACGCACACGCGCCCGAACAACTGCACTGGCAGAGCTCCGGGTACGCACGCGCCGCACGGATCGGCCTGGGAGCTGATCGACTGATCACGACCTGGCCGCTCGGACGGCTGATGGCACACAGGAAGAGCTGATGGCAGCCCGCGAAGCGTGATGGCGGGCGCCACGATGTGACGCCCCGTGCGGCTGAGCACCGTAAGGCCCGGAAACACGGGGTACCTCGTGGTCCGCGCGTCGCGCCGTACTGAGCAGCAGGCAGATGCCATGACCTGCCTCGCCGCCCGTCGCGCGGACGGCCAGGTGTACTTGCCTGGCCGTCCGCGGGACGCGCCAGGAGATCAGCGCCGGCGACCCCGCGGGATCAGTGCGCTTCCCCTCCGTGAGAGGGCTCCTGGGCGTCGACGCCGGTCACGGCGGTCGCGTCCCTGGTTCCGCTGGGACGACGGCTCTGGCCCTTGGGACCTGTGTCGTGCATACCCTCGTCGCCGCCCTCGGCCTTGGCCCGCGTCTCGCCGCGTCGGCTCGAGCTCTTCACGGGCCGCCCGTGCGGGTTGCCCGTCTCCTCTTCGGAGGTCTGGCGGCCGGAACCCTTGCGCGGAGCGTTCTCGTCCGGGTGGAACGAGCGCCGCGCGCTCGGGTTGTCCTGCGTGTGGGTCGCGTCGACATCGGGAGCCCAGCCGTGCTGCGTGGTGCCCTTGTGCGGAGTGGCACCTTCACCCTCGGGGTGAGACCTCGGATCCCTGGTCATGAGACTCGCCTACCTTCCGGCTCCCGGATTTCGC
This sequence comes from Streptomyces sp. NPDC013457, assembly GCF_043089925.1. Lineage (NCBI taxonomy): Bacteria > Bacillati > Actinomycetota > Actinomycetes > Kitasatosporales > Streptomycetaceae > Streptomyces > Streptomyces sp. NPDC013457. Next base: position 67,540 of record NZ_JBICBL010000001.1, on the reverse strand, counting down.
TGAGCCCCGCGTATCGTCCGGTTGCCGAAGCGGGGGCCCGCAGCTGACATGCGGCGGCTGTCCACTCGCCGGCAAGCCATTCCTCCGTACTCCGATTTGTTGGGCGCGGTGAAGGAGAACGTGGAGGCCGTGCCGGCGCAGTGCGGCGTGGGCGGCGTTCGAGCCGGCAGCGAACAGTACGCCCGCGACAACGCCAGCTCCGGGCTCGCGACCCTGCTGCGTGAGCACGCCACCTGCCGACGCGGCGAGATCCGCCTGCGCTTTCCCGCCAAAGCCGGGCAAGGAGGTCCTCCGTGCGCTCGTGGACGAGCAGGCTAATGCTGTCGTTTACGTGCTGCTGCGCCGTGAGGACGACGGGCCGAGACCGTTCGCCTGCGAGCGGGCCGTCCTGCGGCCGCTGTGCTCCGGTCGTGGGCGCTCCTCCGCGGGTTAGACCGCGTGGGGGGACCTGTCGTGGCGTCGTGACGCGGGGCGGCGGACTCTCCGGTTCGACCAGGGATGGTGGTGCGGATGGGGGCCTCATGCCGGGGTGCCGTCCGCCGCTCGAAGGGAACCGGAAGATGGATGCGATCGTGCTGTTGCGCGAGGACCACAAGACCGTGGAGAAGCTGTTCAAGCGGTTCGAGAAGACCGACGACGACGAGCTCACCGAGCGCAGGTCCATCGCGGACGAGGTGATCGAGGAGCTCACCGTGCACGCGTGGATCGAGGAACAGGTCTTCTACCCCGCCGCCCGCGAGGCCGCGCCGGACACCACCGATCACATCCTGGAGAGCATCGAGGAACACCATGCCGTGGTGTGGATGCTCTCCGAGCTCAAGACCATGGACCCCGCCGACGAACGGTTCAAGGCCAAGATGAGCGTCCTGATGGAGAACGTCCGCCACCACGTCGAGGAGGAGGAGCAGGAGTGGTTCCCCGACGTCCGCAAGGCCATGGGACGCAATCGTCTCCTCGAGGTCGGCGAGCAGCTGGAAGCGGAGAAGGGCAAGGCTCCCCGCGACCCTCTGGCGGTGCCGAGCGCAACCAGCAAGTGACGGCCGCCGACCACCCCCTCCATCGCCGCGCACAGCGGAGCCGCCGCCCCGTGGCAAGGGTCGCGGCCGTTGCCGCAGCGGTGGCGATGCTGTGCGGGTGCGGGGCCACCGAGCCGCGGCTCGGTGGCGCGCGGCGGGCGGCGACGGCCTTCGAGGAGGCCCTGGCGCGTGCCGACTACGCCGGCGCCTGCGCGCTGTTGGCCCCACAGACCCGCCGGCAGCTGGAAGAGGATGCCGCCGAGCCGTGCGGGCCGTCCCTGGCCGGCGAGGAGCTTCCGGCCGGCGGCACAGTGCGAGACACCCAGGTGTACGGACGGCAGGCCCTGCTGCGCCTTGAGGGAGACAGGCTCTTCCTGTCGCAGTTCGACGACGGCTGGAAGGTCGTCGCGGCAGGCTGCGAGCCCGAGAGGGACCTGCCTTACCGGTGCTCGTTGAAGGGTGGCTGACGTGCGCTTCCTTTTCGTCAGCTGCCTGGTGGTCATCCTGGGCGGGCTGGGCTACTTCATGGCGATCGGGGCAATGCAGCGGTGACGAACGGCAGGCGAACGGCCGCCGCCAGGGGCAGCTTCTGGCGGGACAACAGCCTCACCCTCGCCTTCGGCGGCGCCTTCTTCCTCGTCCTGGCCGGGCAGGCGCTCGCCGGGCACGCCGGGTTCAACGAGGATCTGGCCGTCGACGGAATGCAGCAGCTGACACTGGGCGAATACCTGATGTCTTCCGACTTCGCCGTCGACGTGACCGAGAACTGGCAATCGGAGTTTCTGCAGTTCTTCCTGTACATCTTCGGGACCGTCTGGCTCCTTCAGCGCGGTTCGCCCGAGTCCAAGGAACTGCACAAGGCCGGGACGGAGAGCGATCAGGAGCAGAGGGCCGGTGACCACGCCCGTCCCGGATCGCCCCGCTGGGCGGGAACCAAGGACTGGCGGCAGCAGCTCTACTCACGCTCCCTGGGGACGGTGATGGCCCTGCTGTTCCTGTTGTCCTGGCTCGCCCAGTCCATCGCAGGCGCGGCGGCCTACAACGAACAGCAACTGCGCGAACTCCTCCCGCCCGTCTCATGGGCCGCCTACTTGGCAAGCGCCGACTTCTGGAACCGGTCACTGCAGAACTGGCAGTCCGAACTCCTGGCGGTGGGAGCGATGGCCATCCTCTCCGTCTATCTGCGCCAGCGGGGCTCCCCGGAGTCCAAGCCCGTCGGTGCCCCGCACACCTCCACGGGAGTCGAGGGCTGACCGAGGGGGAGACCATGGCGGAGCGAATCTTCCGGCTACCCCGCCGGGCAGGCCGAATCTCGCCCCGCGCGTGGAGACCCGCCGATCGAGGTGGCCCAGTCAGGGCGCCGACTACGGGCCCGCGGATCCGGGTTCGGCCATGCGGCGGTGCCCTTCCACCTTGAGGCCGTCGGGCAGGATCTTGGTGGCCGCGCCCTGGGCCCGTGTCTTCAGCGATCCGGCGACGACCTTGTCCTTCCCGGCGAAGAGCGCGTCGAGCCCCTGCTCGGCCACGGCCACGGGACGGCCCGTGGCGCTCACCGCGCCGACGAAACGCTCGGCCTCCTCGTTGCGCGCCTGGGGTGAGCCGCGGGTCGACGCACAGCAGGTGGGGCGGGTCGGGACCGTCCAGCCGGTCCAGGACCGCCGTCCCGGTCCGCGGCAACGCGCCGTACCCGCGAGAGGCGACGAGCGGAGGCAGAGGCGGGTTTCGCCGCCCACAGCTCTTCGGCGGAGGCGCTGTCCCCGGCGGGGGTCAACGGCCGAGAGCACGCTCGAGTTCGGCCTTGTCCATCTTGGACCGTCCTTCGATGTTGCGCTGCTTGGCCTCGTTGTACAGCTGCTCCTTCGTGGGGCCCTTGGAGCCGCTGTGCGAGCGCTGCCCGCCGCGCTTGGAGGAGGACATGTCGTGAGTGGAGGACCGGCTCGCGGTCTTCGACTCGCCCGAGCGGGCGCGTTCCTTGTTGACGGTCCGCGCGGCGATCTCCTCGGCACGCCTGGTGCTCTCACCACGCTCCTGGGCGCTTTCCTTGATGTGCTCGTACTGGCGTTCGCGCTTGGGGCTGGATCCGCGGGGCATGAGGACTCCTCGACTCGACGTTGACCTGCCGGACCGATGGAGAGTCCACCGGACCCACACCGCGTCTGCCCGAACCACAGCCACACACACCACCGGCCGGCCAGTGCTTCCCGGCCCAGGATGGACGGCCCGAACAGCCCTGACCGTCCGAGTCCCGCGGCGCGAACCGACCGCGTACGGTCGGCGCGCCCGGGGCCGGGCCCAGAGGGGGCGAGAGGGAAACGATCCGACAGGATGGAGCGGATGACACTCTCCGACGCCGTGTATCTGGCCGCGGGGATCGGCGCGCTCGGAGCGGCCGTCGTCCCCAGGCTCGTCTTCCGCCGTCCCCTGTCCTTGCCGATGGTGTTCCTGGCCGCCGGGGCGCTGGTGGCCCTGCTTCCGCTGTCGGTGCCGGTGGTGGATCCACGGGAACACGGGATCTGGGTCGAGCACGCGACCGAACTGTGCGTCATCGTCTCCCTGATGGGTGCCGGGCTTGCGCTCAACCGGCGGGTGGGGCTGCGTTCCTGGGCGGCGCCCTGGCGGCTCGTGGGACTGGGTCTGCCGTTGACCATCGTGGTGATGGCAGCCGTCACGGCGCTCGTCATGGACTGGCCGCTGGCGCCGGCCGTGCTGCTGGCCGCCGTGCTCTCGCCGACCGATCCGGTCCTGGCGGCGGAGGTACGCGTGGGTGAGCCCACCGATGCCCAGGACGACGAGGACGAGGTCAGGTTCGCGCTGACGGGCGAGGCGGGGCTGAACGACGGTCTCGCGTTCCCCTTCGTACTGGCGGCGCTCGCCCTGGCGGCGACGGCCGACCAAGGCGTGGAGGCGGGCGGCGTGGGGCTCTGGTTCCTCGACGCCGTGGTGGCCAGAACGGCGATCGGGATCGCGGTGGGGATCGTGACGGGGTGGCTGCTCGGGCTGATGTTCTTCCGGGCACGCCAGCCCTCGCTGAGGCTGTCCGAGCACATGGAGGGATTCGTGGCCCTGGGAGCCACTTTCGTGGCGTACGGGACGGCCGAACTGCTCCACGGCTACGGCTTCCTCGCCGTGTTCGTCACCGCCTGCACCATCCGGGCCGCCGAACGCAGTCACGGCTACCACAAGGTGCTCCACGAGTTCACCGAGCAGATCGAGCGGCTGCTCACCGTCTTCCTCCTCTTTCTCCTGGGCGGCTTCCTCGTCACCTACGGGCTGCCGGAACTGACCTGGCGAGGGGCTCTCGTCGGGGTGGCCCTCCTCCTCGTCGTCCGGCCGGTGGCCGGGTGGGTGAGCCTCCTCCGAGGCGGCACCGGTCCACGCGAGCGCGTGGTCACGGCCGTCTTCGGCATCCGAGGGGTCGGCTCGCTGTACTACCTCGCCTACGCTCTGGGGCACAGTGAACAGTTCGACGGTCACGCCCCGCAGTTGTGGTCGATCGTCGCGTTCACCGTGCTGCTGTCCGTCTTCCTGCACGGCGCCGCCGCCACCCCGGTCATCCGCCGTCTCGACGCCCTGCGAGACTCCTCTGCCACTCCGCCCTGAACACCCCGTAGGACGGCCAAGGACAGCGAGGCTATCGACACCGGATGGCGACAGTCGCCGTGACGGCGATGCGACGCTCCACTTCGGCGCGTGGGGGCGCTGACGGCGGTGGTGACGGGCGCAGCGCTCGAGTGGTCCGATGGCTGACGGGGCACGGGGACAGGCTGACCTGCCGATTCACCGGTGATGTTCCTCGGCTGTGAACGGCCGGCACGGCCGTCCGATTCGACTACGCTGGCGGAGCTCGCACACGTGAACGAAGGACGCGCATGGCTCGCCCCTACAACCCCGGACCGAAACAGTTCGTCTTCACCGTCGGTGACGGCAACGACCAACAGGTCTCCGTGGGCGACCCTCAGGAAGCCTACGTCGCGTTCTCGGCGTTCTTCCGCGATCGAGCTTCTGACACCTACACCATCAATGATGGGCTGTCAGGGCAGAGTCTGGTCATCATGCCCGGGCGAGGTGTGATCTCCCGGATCCAACATGCGGACCAAACTCGGTCCGAATACCTCCGGGTCGACAGGTCCAACCGCTACCTCCCGAGCGCGATGCTGTTCTTCGAGAACGGATACACCGGCCTCGACCACTTCGGCCAGTGGTTCCCCGACCTCGCCGATCTCGACGGGTCACCCGAGACCCGCGATGCCGCGCGCGCCGCCACGATCACGTCAGAAGCAGCTGCGATCCGGGAAGTCGCTCGGATCTGGGCTGATTCGGGCTATGTGGACCCCAGCGACCGGTACTACGTCTTCTTCGACTCGCACGATGCCGACGACGACCGAGCCGACCGAGCAGTGCTTCTCAAGCTGATCGAGTTCCTCGGAATCGAACGGGTCGACACCCCGGCCGGAGGCGCCGGGGGCGAAGTCTGGGTGCGCACCGACCCGCGCCTCGACATCGAATTCTCACGGTGGTCGTGACCACACGCTGCGGGGGCCGCTTGCGACATCGCCGTGCCGGCCGGTGCCGATTCACGGAAGACTGGCGTCATGAGAGACGTCGTCTTCGCGCGCACGAGCGGCTGGATCCCGAGCGTGATCCGCGAGGATGGCGAGCTGAAGCTGATGCTCGGTGCAGGGGCTGACGCCAACCACGAGCCTCGCCTGTTCACCGTCTCCATCAGCGAGGCCCATTTGGCGGTGATCCGGGAGGACCTCGCCAGGCACCTGCTGCTGTGGAGTGCGGTCCTTCCGCTGTGCGACGCCGCCGGAACCCGGGGCCGGCTCGACGAGGACGCAGCCGTCGCACTCCTGGACCCGATCCTCCTTGCCGCGCCTGCGGACGTCGACGCGCTCTTCCAGCGCGTCCGGTGGGACAGGGGCCGGCTCATCGCCCACGGGGCCGACATCGGTCTACTTGAGCGCGGTCAGGTGTGTGCGGCACTGGGCGGGGCGACCGAGACGTCAGACGGGAAGCGAGCTCAGGAGTACCACGCGGGCCGCCGTCGCGCCGAGCGCGGAGTAGTGCTCGGTCGACTCGACGCCGCGATTCTGAGGTACACGGGCCGGTATGTGCACGGCGCGACGGTTCCGAGGCGCATACCCGACGCCGTCGACCCCGCGCTGCTGCCCCAGGTCATGCGGGTGGTCGCCACCGCGGAGCAGGCGTGCGCCGGGATGCAGATCGGCCGCGATCCGCGACGGGGAAGCCGCGCCACGGACAGGCGTGACTGGCACCGGATGGAGGCGACGGTCGAAGCAGCCATACGCAGTGCACACCCTGAGCTCGTCGATGACGCGGTGCGCGCCGTGAGCTTCCTGATGTGCTCGGAGGCCGCGGACCGCTCCAGGAACGCACCCGTCGATGACGACGAGGAGGCTGCCGACCACCGCTCCGACGTCGGAGAGAGCGCGGGGAAGACGGCCTTGTCGTTCACCGACGACAAGGGCGTCGAGAAGAAGTGGCGTCAGGACGGACCCCGTACCGCGGCCGCGGAGTTCTGGGAGTTCGTCGGTGACCGCTCCGCCGCGGACAACGCGGTGTTCACCATCGAGGACGAGGAGCTGGGCGAGGGGATCCAGCTCCACTTCTACGCGGACTCCGCCGCCCGGATCACGACGCTGCGTGAGGGGAGGGGAGCGGCGGATCCGCAGTACCGGGTCGAGTACAGACTGGTCGACGGGATCGGCGGATATCGAAACCTGGTGAAGGCCTTTGTCCGCGGCGGCTGTGTCGCACTCGAACAGCACGGTCCCTGGATGTCGGATGTAGCCGAGCTTGAGCGAGCACGTCGGCGGCGCGACACCCGGTAGCCCAGCAGAGCCCGCCCACTGTGCGTCGTCCCTGCCTGATCCGAGGTGATGGACGCGCCCTGCCTTCACGGCCGGCGCCGCGTCGCGAGTGGATGCTCGGAGAGGTTGTCGGCGTGGGCAGTTCCTCGCCGACGGACGCGAGCGCGGCCCCGGGAGCGTACTTGGCCCTGGTGGACCAGGGAGTAGCCGATCAAGTGCGGGTCACGGCACCGCACCGCCGATGTCCTGGGTCACGTCGCGCCAGAACGAGTCGGCCTCCAGCTCTCCTGTCCGCACCCAGCAGCCAGGCGGATCCGCACCGCGGTCCGATGCCGGCCGCCGAGCGCACCCGGTGAGGCGCGCGAACGCCCGCCAGTGGCAGGCGAAGAACGAGGCCAGGTTCAGGAGATCGTCCTAGCGGCGTCCTCACGCCGCCACCCGAGGCGGGGGTGGCCATCCGGGCCCGGCACTCAGCGCAGCGGAAACTGGGCCGCGTGTCCGAAGGCGATGGCCGGGACCATGTGGTGCGCGTCGAGGGTGCCGAATTCCGGGATGGTCTTCTGGTGGCCGGGGGCCTTCACGTCGCCCAGCAGCGCCGGGTTGGAGAAGTGCACCCACGTCACGCGCCCGTCCTCCGTGCTGCCCTCCTCCACGTACACGCCCTTCACGGGCGCGGACGGCTTTCGGACCACACGGTCCCGTGGGACGAGGCCGTTCTCCGGGCCGGAGTACGTGTCCTGGGAGTGGTACGCGCGTAGGCTGCGCCGGTCCGCGCCGGGCCCGGCGAGCCAGCCGCGGAAGGCGGTGACCATGTGCTGCCGGCCCTGGCTGTCCACGCCGTCGATGTCCCACAACTCCCGCCAGTTGCTCGTCAGGTGCGCGGCGGGTGCGTGGAACAGCTCCGGCGGGTAGCGCTTCTCGTCCAGCCGGTCGGCGGTGCACAGTTTCACCACAGCGTTGATCCCGGCGCTGAAGCCGGAGACGGTGGCCGTGAACCGCCCGGGCAGCCGCCCGGAGCCCCGCGGCCCGTCCCAGGGGAACAGGTGCGTACGGCCGTTCAGCAGGCGGAGTTTCACCTGCGGCGCGCTGTGGGCGGCCACGAGCTGGCGCGCGTACAGGAAGCGCAGCACCTCCTTGATCAGGCGGGCCAGGCCGGGCTGGGTGTCCAGCGGGCCCCAGTCGGTGCTGGGCTGGCTGGGCATGATGACCACCGGGTTCCGGCCGGCCGCCAGCATCTGGTAGACGATCTTGTAGCCGACCAGGAGGTAGTTGACGAGGATGCCGACGTACGGCTGTTCCGCGGTCTTCGGGGACTGGGGCGCGGTGACGGCGTACGGGTAGGCGCCCAGGAAGGGGTACGAATCCGGCGGGTAGCCGCGGTCGGGGAAGGTCGGCGGGGAATAGAAGACGACCACCTCCGGGGCCGGGCCGAGGGGCGCGTACGGTACCCAGGCGCCGGTGAGGAACCGCGGCAGCCGCGCGCCCCCGCCCCCACCGCCTCCTGTCCCGCCGCCCCCGCTGCCCGGGGCCGTCTGGGGCTGAGCCCCGTACTCCAGGAGCACGAACCGGCCGCGGTCGGCCAGGTCGACGGGGATCACGGAGTGCTTGAAGCGCTGCCACTCCATGGCGGTGAGGTCGCCGAAGACCGGTTCGTCGAGGCGGTGGATCGTCTCCCGGTTGTGCCGGGCCCCACGGTAGATCCAGTCGGGCTCGCCCACGTCGTCGACCATCGCGGCCCCCGGATTGTCCGGCAGAGGCCGGTTCGGGTCCACGGCCACGGTCGGTGCCAGACGGACCGTGCCGATCACCGTGTTCACGTGGAGTTCGGGGCCCAGCAGGAAGGCCTGCCCCGCAGGGTTGGACGACTGCCAGCCCGAGCCGGCGCCCCCGCTCCCGAACACGAACCGCTCGGCCGCGAACCCGTCCATCACGACCGTGACCTCGATCTCGTCCCTCGCGAGCGTGACGTCCACCGCCTGGCCCGGCCGCACGGTGAGGCTCGTCGGCAGCGGCCCCGGGGCCGTGAAGACGAGGGTCACACGCGCGCCGTGCAGCGGGGTGCCGTTGACGTCGCCGACGTTGACCGTGACGCGCACGTCAGAGCTGCTGGCCGGTCTTGGGGTCGTAGCGCACGGCCACGGCCGCCACCTGGTCGGTCGGCAGCACCTCCACCCACTGGTCGAAGACCTGGTACGGCTCGGCGGGCCGGAACCCGCCCTCCAGGGGGTCGAAACCGCTCTCGAACACCTTCTCCGAGGCCGCCGTCTTACGGTGGTCGGAGTTCGACTCCTTGAGCTCCTGCGCGACCATGGCCAGCACCTCGCCCACCTTTTTCCCGCCGAACGAGCCCGGGTCCCCGTCCTGGAGGGTGTACGCGACATCCAGCCCGGCCTCGCCCTCGACCCCCTTCAGCCAGGCCAGCGCGGCGGCCTCCTGCCCCGGCCGGACGGGCATGACGGCCTTCACCCAGGCCGCGTTGAGGAACTCGTTGCGCCGCGGGTCGGCGTCGATCTGGATCAGCCAGCCCAGGGAGCTGCCGAGCGGCGCCGGATCGGTCTGCTCGGTGATGAGGTAGTCCACCCGGTACTCGGACACCGGCGGGTTGTGCCCGCCCGCCGCCTTGTACTCGTCGGCGCGGGAGTACCAGCCCGCCACCGTCTGCCCGGCCAGCGGCAGGGCCACGCTGCCCGGAGCCGGTGCCGGCTCCTCCGCCGGCGGTACGGGATACCTGCCAACGCTGTCCCGGGTGACGGGCGGGGGTGCCAGCGGCCCCGGCCGCCAGAAGTCGGGGGCCACGAAGTACAGCATCTCGTCCACGTCGAAGAACCGCTGGATCTGCTCCGCCTCCACGTACGGCAGGCTCGAGGGCGTCCCGGCCGACGGCGGTGCCGGATAGTGCCCGCTGTTCTGCAGCTTCCGGATCAGATTGCGGAACACCCACCGGCGCTCCTCGCTGCGCAGGTCCTCCGAGGGCCGGGAGCGCATCTGGCTGACCAGCCGCAGCCGCTCGCGCACCGCCTTGCCGTACGCCTCGTGCTGGAGCCGCTCCACCTGCCTGCGGTAGGCGGCCTCCGCGTCGTCGTTGGCCTGCTTGCGCTTGGCGACCGCCGAGGCCGTGGGCTTGTACGTGAGCATCGCGTCGAAGGGCAGGGAGGGCTTGCCCTGCCAGTTCGCGTACGTCAGCCGCAGTTTGAGCTTGTTCGGGGTGGTGGTCGTGTCCGGGTTGGGCACCAGGTCGGCGGAGTCGAAGGGGGCGAACTCCACCCGGGCTCCGTGCCGTTCGATCGAGGCGATGCCCGTGAGCTCGTAGTCCGCCGGCGGCGGGGGCAGCGGCTTGGTGAAGCAGAACTGCACCGTGTCGTCGACGCCGGCGGTCGTGGTGTTGATGCCGCGGCAGGCGTTGGTGGGGTTCGGGGTGTACGTCAGCTCGCCCTCGTCGTCCGGTCCGTCGTTGTGGAGGAAGGGGATGTCGAAGTGGAAGGGGATCAGCCTGTCCTCCAGGTCGGGCAACTTCTCCGGCCTGGGTACGGCGGTCAGGTCGGGCGCCTCGACCACGTGGACCATGTCCCCGAGCCCCAGGTCGAAGCCCGGATCACCGAGGTACACCTGCCAGCACAGCCGCGTGCCCACGTGCTGGAGCTGCACGCCGACCTTGCGCATCTTGCGCCGCATCTCGTAGTTGACGAGCTCGGTGGTGTTGTTCTGCAGGAAGTACCGCCGGCTCGACGTGTCGGTCGACTCTGTCACCGTCTTGAAGGTGGTCTTGAAGTTCCGTTTGATCTCGCTGCTCGCCTTGGCGGTCTGCGTGCGTGTCTGCTTGTGCGTGGCCTCCGAGCCGCGTTTGGCGGTGTTCTGCGTGCTGAAGCTCAGGCTGGCGTCGGCATGGTAGATCTTCGCGTTCACCCCGCCCGTGGCGCTGACGCCCAGCTTCGTGTCGCTCGCGTTCTCCTCCTTGACCGCATCCGCGACGTCGTCCTGCTCGGTCAGGCTCTCCTCCGTCTTGCGGGTGACCTCCTCCGAGACCTCGGCCGACTTCTCGACGAGCGTGCGGCGCGTGCTCGTCTCGACCACCTCCACCGAGCCGCCGGGGCTGACCCAGATGTGCCCCGCCGGTACGCCGAGGAAGGTGTCGAACTCGAAGAAGTACTCCCTGAAGAGGTTGACCAGTCCGACCGGCGAGAGCCCGCCCGCCGCCTGCGCCGCGAACCGCCCGGCGAGCGCGGCCAGGGCCTCGTGGCCCAGGCTCCGCGCGACGTCCCCGCGGAAGCTGTCCGGGACGAGGCGCGCGTACGCCGACTCCGGGTTCGCGGCTGCGGCCGACAGGGAAGACTGGGCGCCGAGCCAGCCCACCAGCGGCTGGTACACCCCGAGGAGCTCACTGGCGTACGGAAGGGTGCCCGCGAAGTCGTACACGGGCTGACCGGTGTACGCGGGCGCCCCCGGGGCCGGCATGACCATGGTCTGCGCCGGGCCCGCCGTGCCGCCGGAGACCGTGGCGAACGGCGCGGCGGTCCAGCCCGCACCGGACGCCGACTTGAAGAGCTGCATCTCACCGGTGGAGGTCCGGGCCGGGGCCACGAAGGAGATCGTGAGGTTGCCGGGCGAGGTCGCCGTACGCCCCACGAAGTGGAGGCCCGACACCGGGTCGTCCCACAGGAAGGATCCGCTCAGCTCGGTGACGTCCGCGTACAGGCTCGGGTCCACCACCTGGACGCCGGCCGGCAGCGCCAGGGCCATGCGCAGGCCGTTGGGAATCTCCGCCCCCGTGCCTTCGACCTTGTACCGCCAGATCCGGTACGAGCTGCCCGCGCCCGACTGCGGGATCGGATCCGTCCCGACGAAACTGACCACCAGCGCCATGGTGAAGATCCCCTCGGAGTGGCTTTCGCTCTGCCGGGGTCCTTCCCGTGCCGTGTGCACATGCCGATGGCGAGCGGCGGGAATCACCTGAGCGGCGGGCGCGCGCGGACCGGACGAGCCCCCAGCGCCCGCCCAGCCCAACCGTGCACGCCTGCTGTGCGCCCCCGCCCGCAGGCGCCCGGGCGCAGCCCGGGACCGCGGTCGCCTCGACCTCCCGACTTGGCAGCACCGCGCAGCGGATGGTGTCGGGGTGGGAGCTGAGCCCGGTCAAGCGACCGACCCGCGCACGCCGCGCCCGGTGAGGTCCTGTGTGGACTACCGCGACGGCCTGCTGAAGAACGTGACCGGTCGTTCCCGCCGTACTCCGTCGTCGACGACGTCGACAGACTCGTCGTAGAAAGCCACCCGGTTCTTGATGATCCCTACGGAGGGCAGGGGGTCGGGGTAGCTCCAGGCGATGTCGGGCCGCACGTCGGCGTCGCCGGCCCAGGACCAGTACTCGCTGGCCACGCCCTTGTACGGACAGCGGGTACGCCCGTCGGTGCGAGTGAAGAGGTCGAGCCGGACGTCCTCCCGCGGGAGGTAGAAGCGCACCGGCAGGCCCGTCTCGAACAGCAGAACCGGCGTGTGGGTGTCCGCGACGACCGTGCCCTCGATCTCGATCTGGACGTGTCGACTGCTGGGCAGGACGTCGACCCGCTTGTGCGGGTCGCGGGGGTGCACGAAGATCTCTTCGTCCTCCTCGTACCAGTGGTCGAGAACCTCGCGCCCGAACCATTCGAAGCTGATGTGGCCGGCCAGCTCCTCTCCGGGGTACGTCCAGGCCGCCGCCCCGACGGTCCGGTCGGGGAGCACGAGGTCGTAGAAGACCGTCGCTCCCGCGTGACGCCGCCGGGCGGCGGGCCGCTCCGTCCGCCGCAGAAGGTCCGTCCGGATGTCCCCGGCCGGGAACGCGTAGAGAGGTACGGGGCGACCGGGCTCCCACACGAGAACCGGTGCACGGCTGTCCACGATCGTGAGCTCCCCTGCCGTCGCACGCACCCAGCGCTCACTCGGTTCCCAGAAGACGCTGTCGGACTCGTCCCGGCGGCGCACGACGGGCACGGCTTCCGGGCCGGACTTCGGTGCGGCCATCGGTCTCTCCTCTCGCTCCGGTTCCCGCCTGCGGTTGCCCGGACCCCGTGTCCTGGTACCGGTGGCAGCCGGTGTGGTCCACGCTGCTCCCGATCCCGGCCCGAGGCAAACGGTCCGGGATCAGGAGCAGCTCTCTGCCCCGCAGCTCCGGCCGGCCCTCGCATTGATCGACGCCGGGGTCCCACAGTCGACCGTCGGAACCGTCCGCCGAGGCGCGCGCAACGCCCAGCCTCTGCCTGAAGCCGTATCGGCCGCAGGCGCTGGGGGCGCTGGCCCGTACAGCGCGCCCCATGCCCGGGAAGAGTGCCCCATGCCCGGGAAGAGTGCCCACCGTCCGGACACGCAGTGGTCAGGGGATCGCAGCGGGTGGCACCGGCGCCCCTTCCGCCCCGAGCACGGCCATGCCTGAAACGCTGCGTCCATGGCCTTCGTGTCGTTGAGGCGCGGGCCCCGGCGGCGCAAGCCGGGAAAGCTCATCGCCCGCAGGAGCGTCGAGTCCTCGCAGCGACTGGGCCACCATGGCCTGGCTCGCCGGCTGCTCACGCCACCACCGACGCTGTGCACGCAAAGCCGACCAGTTCCTCGCCTTCACCGGCGTCGCCTGCGGTTGAGGCCGTATCGCACCTGTATCAAGAGCTCATTGAACTACGTTTCCTCCCAGCTTGGCTGGAGCGGACCGCGCTTGTCGCGGATTCCACACACCCAGCCACCGAGTGAGATGACGTCTTACTCCACCGCTTCGGCGAGCTGGTCGGCGACGGTGCAGGCGGCGTCCAGCTGGATGGGGAGGGCGAGATCTGCTTGTCGAGCGGGTCCTCGACCCGTGGCGGCTGATGGGCCCACTCCCCGCGGAAGACGTCGCGGGCGGCCGGCCTCGCCCTCCGCCGCACCCACAGGACGCGCTCTACGTCGCGCTGAATCTGGCCAGTGCCCAGATGGCGACGAGGTCGAGGACCATGACGGTGATCGACCAGCCCGGGTAGTACGGGATGAACATGAACTGGGTGACCAGGCTCACCGCACCCACTGCCACACCAGCGCCTTTGGCCCAGCTCTGGCCGAGCAGCACCCCCAGACCCGCGGCAATCAGCGCGACCCCGATGACCACGTGCAGCCAGCCCCAGGCTGTCACGTCGAAACGGTAGGCGTACCCGGGTGCCCTGAAGATGGAACCCTGTCCGATGCTGGCGGCGCCCATGAGAATGCTGAGCGTCCCGCTCAACGGCAGTGTCACCCCCGCGAAAAGGTGCGGGCCGGTCACCCACTGGTTGTCGCGGGGCTGCGTCGTGCCCTTCCGCGGCCCACCAGACATCTCCGCCATTGTCTCCACCTTTTCTGAACAGCGCGGAAACCGCCGCGCACCGTGGGGTGGGGACTGCCGCCTCTGACAGGCACAGTCTCGACTCGCATCGATCGCACCGCGACCGCCCGAGGCCATCCGAGCGAAGCCCCTGCCCCGGATCGTTCCGTGGCGAGGCCGCTTGGTGCGGAGCCGGTCAGTAGGCAGCGGGTTCGCGGCTGAGGGGGCAGGTCGTGCAATGACCGCCGCACTTACCCTCCCTGCGGTGCCCGCAGCACTGGACGACCTCGGCTGAGTCCCTGGTCGATCGTGGCCGTCGCCCGATCGGCGAACTTGCCGACCCCGCGGCCATTACGCAAGTTCGTACAACCGAGTTCACCAGTGCTGCGCCAGGCCGCGGGGCCGTCCTGGACACGCGGGTGTATGGGCGGCTGTCGCGCCTCTGTACTGGCAGCCCCCTGCTCTTCCCCGGCGGCCCACTCCGCAGGGGACCCGTGTGGGGGCCGATCGCCCGCTTCGCAGGGCTTCGGCGGGCCCCCGTCGCCACGGGCATACGGGGGTACTAGCGACGGCCCCTGCGACGTCGACGGATGAGGGCCACGGTGAGCAGCCCGGCGGCGGTGACGATCAGCGCGGTACGGTTCTTCCGTGCCACCCGCTTGGCCTCACCGGCCCGCTGCCTGAGGGGTTCGGGAGTCGTGTCGTGCACCAGCTGACCGGCGAGGGCCGCCTTGTCGCGCACCTGCGCGGCTGTCGCGCCCGCCGTGTCCCGTAGGGGCTGCGCGGCCTGCGCGACGGTGTCCCGGGCTTGGGCCGCGACACGGCCCGCCTGTTCCCTCACGTCGGCGGCCTTCTCCTGCGTCCTGGCCTTGACGTCGGTCTTCGCGGCCAATGCCTCGACAGTCCTGCCAAGCTGCTCGCGGGTCTGCTCCACCAGCTCGCGCGGTTCCGCGGGAGCGTGGGCGTCGTGGCCCTGGGGCTTGTCCTCGGACTGCGTCATCGCTTCGCCGCCTCCTTGATCTCCTCCACGTCGGCCTTGACGTTCTCCAGCGCCTCCTGCGGGACCGGAGTCCCCGCCTTGCCGATCTCGTTCTTGCCGACCGCGGCCAGCACGGCGGTGATCCCGGCGAGCAGCGCGGTCACGACCAGCGCCGCCAACCACACCTCCCACACCAACGCCAGTGCGGCGATCGCGGTGGCCGCCAAGGCCTGCAAGGTCAGGACCCCGAACAGGCCGGCGCCACCGAAGAGGCCGCCGCCGCGCCCGTACCGCTTGCCCTTCTGTGTCATCTCGGCCTGCGCGAGGCGCATCTCGTCCCGCACGAGCTGGGAGAGCTGTTGGGAAGCCTGCTGAACCAGTTCGCCCACGGATTCATCGGGGCGAGAGTGCCGTCCGCCACTACGGGTGCTGTCGCTCGGATCGACGATGGCCATGCTCGTTCACCTGCCCGTTCCCTCACGGAGTGGTCATCTGCTGTCCGCGTCGGTGCGCGCCTACCCGCACACGGCCGACCCACCCGGCGGGCCTGTCGCTTTCTCAGCTGCCGAGGCCATGGAAAGGGCCTGCCGGAACTGAAAAGGCCGCCCTCGTCCCCTCGCGGGTCCGACCGTGCGACGCCGGCGCGCACGCTCAGGCCTCACCCTTGAGGCGCTGTTTGTCCTCCTCGTCCCACGCCCGGGTGTCGCGCGGCTCGACGTACGGTTCTTCCTGCTCGGGGTGGCCGCCGGCGATCGCTCGCTGGCGGGAGGTCTCCGCGTCGAACTCCAGGCCGAGGAGGATGGCCAGGTTGGTGATCCACAACCACACGAGGAAGACGATGATCCCCGCGAAAGTGCCGTATGTCTTGTTGTACGAACCGAAGTTCGCCACGTACAGCGCGAATCCGGCAGAGGCGATCATCCAGATCAGAAGGGCCAGGAAGCTGCCCGGGGTCACCCAGCGAAAACCGCGGACACGCGCGTTCGGCGTCGCCCAGTACAGGATTGCGATCATGGTCAGCACGAGCAGGACCAGCACGGGCCACTTGGCGATGGACCACACCGTCATCGCGGTGTCCCCGATGCCCAACGCCGTGCCGACCTGTTTCGCGAGAGGTCCGGTGAACACGACGATCAGCGAGCTGATCAGCGCCATGACCATCAGGACGACGGTGACACCGACGCGGACCGGCAGCACTTTCCACACCGGCCGGCCCTCGGGGATGTCGTACACGGCGTTGGCGGTACGGATGAACGCCGCGATGTAGCTGGAGGCCGACCACAGCGCCAGCAGCAGACCGACGATCGCCATCACCGAACCCGTACCCGCGTTGCCCTGCAGCTGCTGCACCGCGCTCGTGATCACGTCACGGGCGGAGCCGGGGGCGAATCCGGTGAGGTTGTCCAGCACCTTGTCCGTCGTCGACTTGCCGGTGATGCCGAGCAACGAGACCAGCACCAGCAGTGCGGGGAAGAGCGCAAGGATCCCGTAGTACGTCAGGGCGGCCGCGCGGTCGGTGAGCTCGTCCTTCTTGAACTCCCTCACCGTCCGGCGAAGCACCGCGCCCCACGACTTCTTGCCCAGCCCGGTGGGAGCATCCGGCGCCCGCCGCTCGACATCGGGCTCCGGACCGTACTCCGTCTCCGCCTCTCCACCTCCCGTCGGAGCGCCGCGCGCCTCGTTCTCGACATCCGGATGGGCGGCATCGCTCCCGGAGGATCGATGGTTATGGGTCAGTTTCGGTATCCGTGTCATGTATGCGCCGCTGCCCGGGATACCCGTACGCGAACCTGAAAACGCCCGCGAGATGCCGCCCCAGCTCGAAAGGGCGTAGCACAGGTCCGGCCTGCATGCCGAGTGAACTGGGCGGCGGTCGATCGGGGTCTGCGATGATCGCGCCGCTCGCGTCCTGTGGGCGCTGCCCGTGACGACCGCCGAGATCGAGTTCCGCAGGCGTCACGGCCACGAGGCGTTGGAGCAGCTCTTTGACGAGGCGGGGATCAACCCCATCGATCCTTTCCGAGCGTCGGTCGTCTGAGCCTTCCGGCCGCCCATGATCGCCGCTCGTGGTCACCAGGGCGTAGCGGCTCCAGGTCCGCCAGATGGCGAAGGCCTGCAGAAGCCGACGGTGTTGCCCCATTTGTTCCGCCCACTGAGGACATTGGCGCTCCCACTACTCGGTGATACCGTATAGCGGTACTCGGTACCACGTAGTACCGACGGGGTTGAGGAGCATCCGCAATGGACGACCTGACGGAGATGCTGAAAGGCACGCTCGAAGGGTGCGTGCTCGAGATCATCGGCAGGGAGGAAACCTACGGGTACGCCATCACCCGCCAACTCAACGAGCTCGGCTTCGCCGACGTCGTCGAGGGGACGGTGTACACCATCCTGCTGCGGCTGGAGCGGAACGGGCTCGTCCAGGTGACGAAACGGCCATCCGAAGTCGGTCCGCCGCGCAAGTTCTACGCGCTCAACGACGCCGGACGCGAGGAGCTCGCGAAGTTCTGGGCGAAATGGCAGTACCTCTCATCACGCATCGACAGGCTCAAGGAGGGCGGGAGATGAACTTCTGGGAGAAGGTCACAGGCAGCGATCTCACCAGGGAGTGGCAGGAGTTCGAATCCCGGGCCGAGGCCCTGCCGGACGACCACCGGGCGGCGTGGGAACAGATCGTCGCCCACCTCTTCCCCTACGGGGACTTCACCGGCCGCAACCTGATGCCGATCCTCGGCTCCGCGCTGGGGCTGCTCGAACTGGCCGCGGCAGACAGGCAGAGCGTCCACGAGGTGCTCGGAGAGGACGTCCAAGGCTTCTGCACCGCGCTGGCCGGCGGAGCGGGCGCCCGGACGTATCGCGACCGCTGGCGCGAGCAGTTGAACAGAAACGGTGCGAGGAAATTGAGCCGGCTGGGAGGCTGACGTGAGCATCCAGGACATCATCGAAGGCAAGAAGCAGTGGCGGGCGCATGTGGCCCGGGTCAGGGCACTGCCGCCGGACTACCGGATCGTCTATGGGGAGATGCAGAGGTACCTGTTCAAGGTCGGACCGATCAGCCTGGCTGACGGGTCGCTGCTCCCCGGCATCGTCCGCTTCTTCGAGGAGGGTGTCGCCTCGGGCAAGGGAGTGCTGGAACTCATCGGCACCGACGTCGCCGCGTTCTGCGACGACCTGGTCAAGGACTCTCCTACCTACGCGGATGCCTACCAGGCATCCGCCACCACAGCACACGACAAATGACGCCCGACGTGCCATGTGCGGCGGCCGGGTTGCCACTTGGTGCGGGACTTGGCGGTTGAGCGTCCGAATCAACGGGGTTGAGCGATCGGGCCGGCGGCCGCAGGCCCGAACTGGCGGACAGTTTTGTGACACTGCGATGACCTGCGATGACGCGTGGCACAGTGCACGCATGTCCAACGACGTCGCCTGTCCCGGCTTCCGTACGTTCGAAGGGGTGCCGCTGGAGGACTGGCCCGCGCTGGTCGTCGGCGTCCAGGGGCCAGGTCCCCGAGATCTCGACGAGCCCGCTGACGACCACACCGTCCTCGTCCATGTCCGCAGCGTCGACGTCGACGGCCGTCAGATGAGGGAGCCGTACGCGCAGTGGCTCGCCGAGCAGGCCGGACTCAGGGTCATCGGGCCCGGCCAGCGGTGGTAGAGCAGGCCGGTCCCTCCGAACCAGGGGGCGCGTGGACCCCCGCCCATGCGGCGGTGACCGCGCTGGTTCCGCGAGGTCAGGCTCGGTGCGTGTTCAGGCATGGTCCGGCAGGAGCACCGGCCGTGCTCCGGAGGCGTCGGACCGGTCAGAGGATGCGGGTGAGTCGGGTGCTGAGAGAGGGTTCGGTCAGCTCGCGGCCGAGTTCGACGGGTACGCTCCTGGCGGCCGACCCCTCGCCCACGGTCAGCACGCCGATCTCGGCGCCCGCCGCAGCGGTGCGCGGGACCGCGTCGGAGGCCTTCGCCCTGTTCCCGCCGCTGAGGGTGAGTCGCAGTGACTGCCCGGGGACGGCGACGACTCCCAGCTCCGCGCCCGCCACGAGAGGCGTGCGGCCGCCCAGCCCGTCGTCGACGTACCCGACCGTGTCGCCCTTTCGTACCACCGTCGCCGAGGTCAGGGCGCTCCGGACGGACCCTATGACCTTCTTGCTGTTCGCCAGTACCAGGGCCAGGCTCCGGGTCGCGTTGGGATCAGGTCCATCCGCCCGCTGGTCCATGAGCGCGCCCAGGATCAGCGGGGTCTCGTCGCCGACGGTCTTGTAGCCCGCCCAGACCAGCGCGCCGCCCGCAGGGGTGCTCGAACCGGTCTTGATCCCGCGGATGCTCAACTCGGGCTCATTGAGAAGGGTGTTGTTGTTGATCAGCCGCTGGGACAGATTCTTGATCTCGGCATCCGGCAGGGCGACCACGGAGCGGAACACGTCGTTCTTCATCGCCGCTTCAGCGAGCTTGAGCTGGTCGACGGCGGTGCTCACCGTGCCCGCGTCCAGGCCGCTCGGATCGGTGTACCTGGTGTCGGTCATGCCGAGTTCGCGGGCGGCGGCGTTCATCCGCTGCACGAAGGCCGCCTCGGACCCGCTGCCGGTGGACCACCGTGCCAGCAGCCGGGCGGCGTTGTTGCCCGAGGGGATCATCAGCATCCGCAACATGTCGAGCTGGCTGTAGGAGCTTCCCTCGGTGAGTCCTTGGATCCGGGACTCGTTCTGGGACCGGCCCTCGGCGACGGCCTTGGCGTCGACGGTGATGGTGGGACCCGCTTCTCCCTTGCGCAGAGGATGATCCCTGAGCACCACGTACGCCGTCATGATCTTGGCTACGCTCGCGGTCGGCACCGGCTTCCGCGCGCCGAACGTGCTGATCGTTCCCGACCCGGGGAGGCGGACGGCCCCCTGGCCCTGCGTGGGCCACGGGATGGCGAGCTGCCCCTCGACGGTGTGTGTCCGCTCGGCCGCGACGAGACGGGGATCGGGCAGCGGACGGAGCAGTTGGGCGCCGGCCAAGGCGCCGGCGAGGAGCAGCAGGACGAGAGCCGGTGCCTTGATCCGCCGCGCCAGGGGGCGGCGCGGGGTCTCGACCGGGGGAGGGGAGCTCGTCTGCTCGGCGAGCGGGTCGGACGGGCTCTCAGCGGATGCGGCATCCTGCTCCACGCCGGCGGGCGAGGGTTCGGACGCGCCGGGAGCTGCGGTCGTCGCGGCCGTCGGGACGGCGAAGCTCGCCGTCGGCGTGTCCGGAGCCGCGTGCACGGTGAGGGCGCGAGTGGGCTGGTCGTACTCGCCGCGTCGCGCCCATGGCGGCGCGTCCTGCCCCGCCCTCTCAGTCGCCGGGGATGACGGCGTGTCCTGCCCCGCCCCCTCAGTCACTGGCGATGCCGGCGCGCCACGCCCCTTGGTGGCCCGGGCCACCGTGCCCAGCACGGCGGTTGCCTGGTCCACGGCCGGCCGCGGCTCCGCTGCGAAAGGGGCTTGGCCGGGTTCCGTACGGGCCGCGGGGGTGGCGGATTCCGGCCCGCCGTCGCCCTGGGGCACGGGCCGGACGGTACCGTTCCCCGCCGATGCCGCCGATGCCGCCGATGCCGCCGATGCCGCCGGGGCGGCCTCGGCCCGGTCCTCGGTCCAAGCCGTGTTGTTCGTGTCCGGCCGCCCCTGCGCGTGGGATCCGTCCTCGGCATCCGTCGCGTCCTCGGACGCGGAGATGTCCTCCGGGGAGGAGTCTGCCTCGGGACGGGTCCCATCCTCAGGGAGGGCCGCGGATCTCGTGGCCAGGGGAGCGGTCTTCGGGGTGCCCACATCCGTCAGAGGCGGGGCCGCGCCCCCGTCGGCGGAGTCGTCCGCCGGTGCAGCACCGCCGATGGGTGCTGGAGCGCTCACTCCGGCCGGCTTCCCTGCCTGCGGCTCGGTCACCACGGGCTCCAGCGGCCGCCCATCGCCATGGCCTTCCCCTCCGGCCTGGCCTTCTCGCGCGGCGGCCCGGAGGGCGTCCGACGCAACCGCCGGATCCGTGCTGCTCTCGCGAACCGGAGACTCCGATCCTCCATCCGGTACCGCTTCGTTCGTCATCCCGGCCAGCCCTGCCTTCTCGTTGCCGTGGTTCTCGGGGCCCGTCGCCTCCCGAGACGTGAGCCGCGGAGGTGATGTTCCATAGAACCGACCTTGTGACAGTTCGGTCATACAAGCGCGCGTGAGGGGCTGCTGTTCCGCCGGCCGACGGAACGAAGACCGACGCTGTCCGGTCGTTCACCCGTTCGGAGCCGGCTACGTGAGGGCCGCGATGGCCACGGCTCCCTACCTGCGGCACGAGAGGCCTGTGAGCGCGGGGTACAGACCCGACCGGTACTGCGTGTCCGACTCGGCAGGCGGTTCGGGAGCGCTGGGATACCCGCACTTCGACCACGCGTACGACAACTCGACCGACCCGACGAAGCCCACCGCGCTCTTCTACGAGGACGACGGCAAGGGAGGCAAGCGTCTCGCCGGCGTCGAGTGGCTCGTCTTCGACCGTGACCAGGACCTGGCCACGGACGACGACCGGCCGCGCATGTTCGGCGTGCCGTTCAACGGTTCCAAGCGCGGGAACTTCCCCGATCAGCCCGTCCACTACGCCCTGCACCTGTGGCTGGGGAAGAAGAAGCCCCGTGGGTAGTTCGCCACCTTCAACCCGGCTGTCACCTGTCTGCCCGGCACCACTCGACCGGCTGCCTGACGGCAGATACGCGCCACCGGGACCGAGGGCCTGCCCGGCCGCCGGCGGGCGACGGTACGCAGGCCTCGTCGGCGATGCGCTCGTCCGCAGTCGGTACGACTCCGTCACCGCCGTCACCGCCGTCACCGCCGTCACGGCCGCACGGCCGTCACCGCCTGCGACGCCGGATATGGGGGCATGTGAAACGCCTGGTGGCGGAGCTGCAAGGATGGCGGGCATGGACATCCGACGCAGGAACAACGTCACCGTCACCGGCAATCCGCGGGGTCCGGTGGTCGTCCTGGCGCACGGATTCGGCTGCGACCAGAACATGTGGCGGCTGACAGCGCCCGCACTCGTCGAGGACTACCGGGTGGTGATGTTCGACTACGTCGGATCGGGCCGCTCCGACCTCTCCGCGTTCTCCGAGGCCCGCTACTCGTCCCTGGAAGGCTATGCCCGGGACGTGGTGGAGGTGTGCGAGGCTCTGGACCTGCGTGACGTGGCGTTCGTGGGCCACTCGGTCAGCGCGATGATCGGTGTGATGGCCGCCGCGATGGCCCCCGAACGCATCGGATCCCTGGTGATGATCGCCCCTTCCCCGCGGTACGTCGACGACGACGGCTACCGCGGCGGGTTCAGCGCCGAGGACATCGACGAGCTGCTGGACGCGCTGGAGTCGAACTTCCTCGGATGGTCGGCTGCCATGGCGCCGGTGATCATGGGCAACGGCGAGCGCCCCGAGCTCGGTGAAGAGCTGACCAACAGCTTCTGCGCCACCGATCCGGACATGGCGCGCGTCTTCGCCAGGACCACGTTCCTGTCTGACTCGAGGGACGATCTGAAGGCGGTCGAGGTGCCGACCCTGGTGCTGGAATGCACCGAGGACGTCATCGCCCCCCGCGAGGTCGGTGCCTACGTCCACGCGGCCGTCCCGGGGTCGACCCTGGTCACGCTCGATGCCACGGGCCACTGTCCGCACCTTTCGGCGCCCGAGGCCACCAACCAGGCCATCAAGAGTTTCCTCGCGGGCCTGCGGTGATGTGCCGAACCGGACAATCGTCGGGGCCCAGCGAGACGGGCGGCGAGGAGACGAGCGATGCCGCGTTCGCGGCGATGCTCGAGGACGACGCACAAGACCTGTACGAGAGCGCGCCGTGCGGGTACCTCTCCACGCTGATGGACGGCACCGTCGCGAAGATCAACAACACGCTCCTGGGCTGGCTCGGCCTCGAGCGGAACGCGGTGGTGGGCCGGATGCGGTTCACCGACCTGCTGACCGTGGGTGGCAAGCTGTACTACGAGACACACTTCGCACCCCTGCTGCGGATGCAGGGGGAGATCGCCGGCATCGCCCTCGAACTGCGGCAGGCCGACCGCAGCCGACTGCCCGTACTGGTCTCCAGCATCGTCAAGCACGCCGAGGACGGCGAGCCGCTGCTGATCCGTACGTCCGTCTTCGACGCCCGCGACCGCCGCGCGTACGAGGAAGAGCTCCTGCGCGCCCGGAAGGCGGCCGACGAGGCCACCAAGCAGGCGCAGGCCGACCGGGCCCGCCTCCAGGACGCCCTCGCCGTGCTCCAGCAGTCGCTCCTGCCCACCACGCTGCCCCAGGTCGCCGGAGTCGAGACGGCCGCCTACTACCACACCGCCTCCCCCGACCGTCTCGGCGGCGACTTCTACGACGTGTTCCCGATCGACGGCAAGCGCTACGGCTTCTTCCTCGGCGATGTCTGCGGCAAGGGCCCGCAGGCGGCCGCGGTCACCTCACTCACCCGCTACACCCTGCGGGCGGCCGCGCTGCACGACCCCGAGCCCGTCGCGGCCCTGGCGACCCTCAACACGGTGCTCCACGAGCGCTACACGGGCGGAGACCCGCGCTACTGCACCGCCATCGTCGGAATCCTCGCCCCCGACCCGCACACGGGGCTGACCTCCGTACGGCTGGCATCCGGCGGCCACCCCCCGGCCCTCGTGCTGCGCGCCGACGGCCGGACCGAGTATCTCCACACCACCGGAGGCCTGCTCGTCGGCATCCTGCCCCGGCCGAACTTCGCCGCCGTGGACACCACACTTGCCCCAGGCGACACGCTGCTGCTCTACACCGACGGCCTCACCGAGGCCCGTACGGGAGCGGACCGCGCGGACCTCTTCGGCGACGAGGCCCTCCAGGACTTCGTCGCCGGCCACGCCGGCGGATCGGTGAGTGGCGTCATCGACGCCCTGACCGGACTCCTGGCCGGATTCGGCGAAGGACTCGATGACGACACCGCTCTCCTCGCCCTCGGCGTCCCCACCCCTCCGGCCTCCGTCCTGTAGTGAAGAAAACACGATGAGCGCATTGAAGATCACTGTCCGAGAGTCCACGGTCGGCCTCGTCCTGGAGATCAAGGGCGAACTCGACTACGCCAGTGCCGACGAGGTGCGTGAAGTGCTGCCCACGCTCACGCTCAGCGCGGGACAACGTCTCGTCATCGACCTGGACGGCATGGAGTTCTGCGACTCCAGCGGCATCACCGCCCTGATCGCGGCACGGAACCGAGCCGAGGCGGCCCAGGCGGACATCGCTCTGGCGTCCGTACCCGCCAACACCCTGCGCATCCTGCGCCTGGTCGGCCTCGATCAGGTCTTCGCCTTCCATCCCGACGCCGAGACGGCCTTGCGCGGCTGAGGCACGGCGGGAGACCCAGGACGGCTGCGAGGCGGTGAACGGCGGGGGAGAACCCTCATCTCGTGGCGTGGACGGCCCTGCACGGTGCGGGAGGCGGCCCGCGAGAACGGGTGGTGACGGCCGTGGTCGGGATCCGCGGCATCGGTTCACTGTTCTACCTGGCCAACGCGTTCGGCCACAGCGACCGCTTCGACGCGTACGCCGACGAGCTGTGGGCCGTCACCGCGTTCACCGTCTTCCTGTCGGTGTTCCTGCACGGCGCGGCCGCAACACCGGTCATCCTCCGACTCGACCGCCTCCGCCGCACCCCTCGTTGACGGCTGTCTCACGGCACCGGTCTCGCCCTCGATGGCTGACCGGTCGAGGTCGTCCTTGCACCTCGGCACGGATGGCGTCGGCAGCGGTCACGTCCCGGTGGCAGCATCCTCCGGCGTCGGCGGATAGAGGTCGAGCACGACATCGAGCCCCAGAGCGCCGACCTCGGCGAGCAGGTGAGCCGGCAGGACGCAGCCCCCCTGGCCGTTTTCACTGCCGAACCCGAGAACCACCTCCAGATCGCAGGCATCAGATAGCCGCATCAGCTCCTCACGGTGCCCGTCGAGCAGCCTGACCAGTGCCGCCACATGTTCCTCCGGCCATCGGTCGCTGCCCAGGCCGCTCCGGCGAATCCACACGTTGACCTCACGCCGGACGCTGCTCGGATTCCGAGGGGTCGTCAGGCTTCCTCGCTCGAACTGATCATCCGGCGCGATCCCCAGGCGAGCCGAGATCTCGCTGGCGCCCACCGTTTGGCTCGTGATCCGCAACGACCCGGCGGACCACTTCGTATCCGGCATCGGCTGCCGCAACATCAGGTTCTCTGGCACGCCATCACGATCGCAGGCCGTCCAGTCCAAGGCCACTGACTTCTTGGCGCTCCACCAATCGGAGCCCCCGAACTTCAGCCACTCG
Organism: Streptomyces sp. NPDC013457; assembly: GCF_043089925.1. Classification (NCBI taxonomy): domain Bacteria; kingdom Bacillati; phylum Actinomycetota; class Actinomycetes; order Kitasatosporales; family Streptomycetaceae; genus Streptomyces; species Streptomyces sp. NPDC013457. Next base: position 42,120 of record NZ_JBICBL010000001.1, on the reverse strand, counting down.
ACACCACGAGTTCAAGTTCCATAGTGTCCGGGCGCGACCCTGACTGACCTCAGCAACGGCTTCCGTGACGACAAACAGAGGCGCCGCGTCCAGGCGGTCATCCATGATCGCCTGGCAGACGACCGCGACCCGCAGGAGTGTCGCTTCCTCATGCGGTTCTGGTGGCAGCTGAGCATGTCGTACCGCGAGGTGTCGATGCGGGATCTGAGTCTGAACGTCAGCCAGGAGAAGCTCGCGGCGCTTGAGGCGCTGATCAACGCCATCCGGTCGTCCCATGCTCAGATCGATGCATGGGCCGCGGGCGCCGAGCGGGCCTTCCCGGTTGTTGAAGATCGTGGCTTTCGAGGTTCCTCGGGCAGCGAGAGCTAGGACGCCGGCAGCCTCTTCAACCGTCGCCAGCAGATGAGACTGCAGGCGAGGCTGAGGAAGGCTTCGTGGATGTCGTCGCGTATCTCCCAGCGGATCCGCAGCCGGCGGAACCAGTGCAGGTGGGCGAACGCGCGTTCCACGACCCACCGCTGGGTGCCCAGGCCGGAGCCGTGCTCGGTGCCGCGGCGGGCGATCAGCGGTTGCACTCCGAGGTCCCAGACCAGCCGGCGGTACTTGTCGTGGTCGTAGCCGCGGTCGGCGAGCACCATGTCCGGGCGGCGCCGGGGCCGGCCGCGCTTACCCCGCACCGGCGGCACAGCCTGGAGCAGTGGGATCACCTGGGTGACGTCCTTACGGTTGCCGCCGGTCAAAGTGGCGGCGAGCGGGATGCCGGTCGCGTCGGTGATCAGGTGATGCTTGCTGCCCGTCCTGCCCCGGTCGACAGGACGTCGTCCCGTCTCGGGTCCCCCTTCAGCGCCCGGACGCGGGAGCCGTCGACGGCCGCCAGGGAGAAGTCCAGGGCGTTCGCGCCGCGGAGCTCGGCGAGCAGGGTCTCGTGCAGCCGGGGCCACACACCGGCCTCGGTCCACTCGGCCAGCCGGCGCCAGCAGGTCATGCCCGAGCCGAAGCCGAGTTCCTGCGGCAGGTGTTCCCAGGCGTCCCGGTGTGCAGAACGAACAGGATGCCCTGGAACACCAGCCGGTCAGGATGCCGCGTGCGCCCGGGATGCCGAGCCCGACGCTCCACCTTCGGCAGCAGCGGCTCGACCACCGACCACAGTTCATCGTCGACTTCCCATGGCTTCGGTCGCGCCACTCTGCACCCCCGGATCGTCAGTTCCGGAGCGATCCAACCACCTCGAAGATCATTTTGTGAGGAGTTCTAAGTGCCCGAGCGCGTACCGCAGTCCCTGCGACCGCACTCGCTCCCACTGCGTCGCCCCCTGCCGCTGGACCATCCAGGCGGCCACCGCACCGCCGGCGAGAAGAACCAGCGAGAGGGGAATCCACGGGTGGGCGGCCAAGAAATTGACCAGACCGGTGAGCAGCATCCACGCGGCGAGCAGACCGCCGCCGACGAGGGCGAGCTGCTCGCCTCCGGATGTTTTGTGTGAGCGTCTCCGGGTCGGGCGGCGTGGCGCGGGGCGCCGGCTCACCGTGTGTCCCCGTTCCGGTCCCACTTGATCGGGTACGACACGGTCGGCTTGGGCCGCGGAGCGGTCTCGTTCCATCCGGGCCACTTGATCGGATACGACACCGTCGGCGCCGGGCGGGGCGTCGCCTTATCTGCCGCGGGCCATTTGATCGGATAGGTCACCACCGTCGTCGACCCTGGCGCCGGTGCGCGCCGCGGACTCGTCTCCGTGCCCGACGACATGCCCGAGCCGCCGAACACGAGCACAGCCGCCACGATCCCGATCGCATACGCGGTCTGCTTACTCGTCCCAGCCGGCGCCCTCCAGTACGACCGGACCGCCGTCCCGTCCCGCCTGATGTATCCCCTCACTAACGGCAAAGCCGTCCCTCCCCAGGTCACGGCGCGAATCCCGCGCAACAGGCCAATCTAGCGGCCCCCACTGACAGAAGGTTGCCTCAAGGTGTAGGCGCGCCCCTCGCGGCCGTGCCCACCGGCGGGCGGGTCGGGTACCTGGACGACATCGAGGTCGTCGACCGCTACCACGAGGCCGCCTGGGTCGAGGTCATCGAGGCGAAGGCCGGGCACCGCCACCCCAAGCCCGTCGCTGGGGAACCGGAGCCGCTCGCATCGACCTTCTCTGCACCATCGATCGGCCTGGAGTCTGTTGCTGGTATGGATCAGGCGGTGGGTGCCTCTGCGATCTCTTTGCGCATCGCGTCAGTGAGCGCGACGTGTGTCGCCGCGTCGGTCGCGTATTCACCTCGCCAGCTGTCCTGCATCCGCTTGGACGTGGAGCGGCGGTGATCATTGAGAGCGTCCACCACTTCTTGCCCTCCGATCAGGAAAACGAGATTGAAGGCCTCACGCCACGAGGCCGTGGCGGCTTGGAACTCCGCAGCGGTCTCCGCTGGAATCCGCGCTCTCGCTTCGAGAGGGTCCGATGGCGCTGGATCGAGGGCGGCGATCACCGTCTTCACTTCGAGAAGCTGCTGGGTGAGGCGGTTCCAGGTAGACAGATAGTGCGAGTAGGTCTCAAACCGATCTTGCCGGAGCTGCTTGGTGTGCTCCCAGCGCTCTCCTCGCTCGGCGGTTCGTGTCTGCCATCTGTGGTTGAGGATGGCTGTCACGAGAGCGATCGCGCTGGTGATCAGCACTCCTCCGAGCGCGCCAGCAAGCGCGAACCACGCGCTTTGGCTTCCGGTGTTGTCCGCAGCCGCGCTGACGAGGGCAGGAGGCGCAGTCAACATCGATGCTCCCGGTTCTGGGTGGGCGAAACTCATCGTAGGACTAGACGACTTACCCGGTTAGCGGATCGTCAAGTTGGTGCAGTCAACAGACCGGGGCATGCAACCGGGTGCGGTGTTCTGGCGGGCCACGGCGGCGGGGGTCACCGCGCCGCGAGCATTCGGTCTCTGCCGCTCAGACTGCGGGGGCCAGGGGCCGCGGGCGCCGAGGGGTGTTCGAAGCGAGTGACGTCCAGGCGGAAGGCGAAGGGGCCGGCGCTCTCAGTCCGCCCGTAGGGGGCGGACTGAGAGCGCCGGCCGAGATCTACCCCGTGACGCTGTATGGGAAGGGCAATGTCGGGGTCAGCCGAGGACGGTGACGGCTGCGTAGTACTGCTGGGCGACGGCTTCGCATGCTGCGATCTGGAACGCCGGCTTGGCCTGGACGTACCGGCCTGAACCGAGGGGGCGGTTGCACTCCTTCTTCATGTCCTGGAGAAACACCGCGTCCGTCTGTGCCTTGGGGCTGTCCGCTCCGAGTCCCGTCACACCGGGGACTCCGAAGCGCATGCCGTGCTCGCCGAGGAGCGCGCGGTAGTTGCGGTAGCCGAAGTCGTGCCGGGTGCATGCCGCCCGGAAGTCGGCGCCGGGCTGATCCGGTGCCTTGGTGCACTTGTCGGCATCCCAGTTGAACCCGTGGATGTCGGGGTTGTTGTTGACGAGTGCGTCTCCGCGGGCGGCCGCCCAGTCGTTGAACGACTGCTGTCCGAGCTGCATGAAGGCGCGTACGCGTGCGAGCTTCTGTTCCTTGGTGACGGAGCTGGACTCCACCGTGCCGGCTGTCTTCTTCCACGTGCGGTCGGACACGTGCTTGAAGACCGCGGAGCGGTCCGGTGACACTCCGTAGACGTCGTCCGTGGAGCTGACGAAGGTGGAGCCGGGCCCACCGATCTTCGTCCACTTGCGGAACAGAACGGAGTACCGGTAGACGTCGCCGGTCTCCTTGGAGACCTTCAGCACTCGGCCTTCACCGCCGTAGATGTGCTCCGCCGGTCCGCTGATGCGCTGCCATCCGCCGTGCTGGGTCCATTCGTGGACGGAGAGGCGGTCGGGGGCCAGGCCGTACAGGCTGCGGGTGCCGACGACGAACTCGGCGCCCGGGCCGCCGATCTGGGTCCACTGGCCCTGGTGGTAGCGGTGGACGTTCCCGTCGAGCGTGGTCATGAACACTCCCGCGCGGCCCGCGTGGATGTCCTTGGCCGGCCCGCCGATCCGCTGCCAGCCACCGGATCCCCATGCGTTGACGGAACCGTCGCCGGCGAGCGAGTAGAGCCGGTCAGCGCCGACGGCGAACTTCGTGGCAGGCCCGCCCGTGAAGAACCACTTGCTCTGCTCCGTGTCGTACCGGTAGATGCTGCCGTCGACGGACGAGGTCGCGAACAGCCCGGCGCCACCGGCATAGATCGCCCGTGCCTCGCCGCCGATCTTCTTCCACACGCCGTGGTCTGCCGCCTCATAGACCGCAGACCCGTCCTCGGCCAGCGCGTACACGGTCCGGCCGGATGCCGCCAGGGACGACACCTTGCTGGGTGATCCCGACGCGTTGACGTGAGCGACCGTGTCGGGGCGCCGTGTCGTGGTGCCTGCGGGGTCGTCGACGCCTGTGGTCCCGGCCCATGCCAGCCCGCCCACCCCTAGGGCTGTCACCAGCGCCAGACTGACCATCCGCCCACCGCGCCCGGTCCTGCCTTCGGTGGTAGCGGCTCCGGTGCGGCGTCGCAGCAGTGACTTCATCTCTCGTTCCTCCTCGGTCGGGTTCGACTGGGAGGCCCACGCTGGCCGCAGCTGGGGGATGTCCGTTGTCCGAAGGCGTGAATGTGCAGGTCAGCAGGTGGACAAGTGCCCGTTGTCCGCGGACAGGAAAGTGTCCGCAAGGTTGGGCGGGGCACTGCTGCAGTCACTGCGTCGCGCCCCGCCGTGTCACTGGGCGGGCGGTGTTTCAGTGGGTGTCGATGTCGCTGGCGGTCTTGCCGAGTGGGGTCCAGGTGGACCGGCCGGTCCACCGCTCGACTGCGCCGGTGTTCTTCGCGATCCGGTAGACCGACCGGTCGTCGACTTCGTGGGCGGTGCCGGCCGCGCCGATCTGCGTCCAGGCGTGCGGGGTGCCGCTGTACTTGAGCAGCTTTCTGTTGCCGGGGTCGGTGGCGAACAGCCCCGCACCGCCGGCGTGGACGCTTCCGGCGGGGCCGCTGATCTTGTGCCATCCGGACCCGTGGGAGTCGGCCATCCAGATCTGGCTGCGGTCCGGGGCCAGCCCGGCGATGTAGTCGGGGCCGATGGCGAACTCGGAGCCCGGCCCGCCCGCGCGGGTCCAGCCCCGGCCGGGTCCGCCGTAGCGGTAGAGGTCATTGTTCTGGCCGGGGAAGACTGCGAACAGCCCTGCTCCGCCCGCGTACAACGCACTGGCCGGGCCGCCGATGTTCTCCCACCGGCTTCCCTCCCCGGTCCAACGCATGACGGCGTCCTTGCGCGGTGTCAGCGCATACAAGGAGTTGCCGTGGACGAGGAACTGCGCGCCGGGGCTTCCGATCCACCTCCAGGCGCCGGCCTGGTTGCGAGCGTAGATATCGCCCGTGTGGGGGTTGGTGGCGAACACCCCAGCAGGTCCGGCGTAGACCCGGCCTGCGATGCCCCCGACCGCTGTCCACCCTTTGCCCGCGGTCCACTGCAGGACCTCCTTGCGGTCGGACGTGACGGTGTAGAGGGTGCCGGCGGGCTGGGGTGCGCTTCTGGGATCACTACCAGAGCGGGAAGAAGCGGGCGCCTGCGAGGGGCCCGTGGTCACCGCCGGCGGCGGGGTGCTGCTGGCGACCGTCGGGCTGGAGTCCTCGAGGCCGGGCACGTCGAGCCCGCGGCCTGGCGCGGAGGATGTGGGTGACTGGGACGGCACCCTGAGGGACTGGTCCGGGCCGGTGTCGGATGCCGTCTGCCGCAGGCCGATCACGATGCCGCCGGCCACACAAGCGGCTGCCAGGAACAGAGCGGCCAGAGCGGGAACCCTCACACGCCGTGGACTGCTCTGGTCCCCACGGGCTTCGGTGCCGACGAGCGGTGTGCCGGCATCGCCGTCACGCTCGTCGTCACCCGGCGCCTGTCCTTCCGGCGCGTGGGGGGCGGAGGGCGGTGGCAGGTCCAGGCCGTCGCCGCCGTGCGCGGGAGCCGCCTGCGAGATGTCCGGCTCCTCCGGGCCATCGGGCCTCGAGGCCTGGGCCGGGACGGGGGTGTCCTCCGCGTTCCGGTGCCCGTCTTCGGTCTTGCTCCTTGCGCTGGAGGCGGAGACGGGTACTGACGAAGTGTCTTCGTCTGCCTGCTCGCCTGGTCCGGTCTCGCTCTGCCACCCCTGCAGGTCGTCCTGGTGGCGAGTCACGCTGTCGCGGAGTCGCGCCAGGTCCTTCAGCAGATCCGTGCTGCCCTCACCCCTGGGATCACTGTCCTCGAGTGACGGCTGGGTGGCCTGGATGCCGGCGTACGCCCTGCGGGCGGCCTGATGGACCTGCTGAGCCTCCGACACCCGACTGCGTAACTCAGCCAACTGCACGACCTCAGAGGAGTCCGCTTCCTGCCCCGTCTCTGCCGATGACCCCGGCGCGGGCGCCTGTTCCAAGGTGTCGATCCTTGCGAGGAGCACGGTGATCAGGCGGCCCATCTGGTCGATGTCCTGCTCGGCCTGACGCAGGGCCGCGTCGAGACCGGGGGAGGGGCGCTCCTCCTCCTCGGCGGTCAGCGCCTCTTCGTACAGGCGGCGTGCCTTCGCCAGCATCGCCTCGCGGCCGCGGGCGTCGCGCACGCGGTCCCTGACCACCGCGTTGAGCCGTCCCAGGGGGATGATCCGCGCGCCGGAGCGGTACTCGCCCCACAGCGTCTTGCCTCCCTCATAGCGCTCGGCCATCTCCCGGACACCCATGCCGTCGGTCAGCTCCCGCAGGAACTGCGCGAGTGCGTTGGCCGCGTCGGTCGCTCCCCTCGGAGCACCTTGCGGACGTCCCCCTCTGGCCACCCGTCCCCCTTAACGGTTGTCCGCGGACAACCCCCGTTGTCCGTTCCCCAGCTTGCGCCTGACCTGCGCGTTCCATACCCGCCCCACCCGGTCAACTCCGCAGAGAAGCAACGTAGGCGGCACGGGTAGCACAGGCGGCTTCCGGCGAGATCGCCGACGCCTGGTGCCACAGAACACGGCCAGGTCTGTTCCGTCCATCAATGGGGGTTGTCATGTCTCAAATTCGTACGCTTGCTGCCCTGGGGGTGGCCCTCACACTCGGCGGCGTCGTCGCCGCGGGAATCACCGCCCCTCAGCCCGGCCCCGTCGGAGTCAAGCCGGACACCGTCACCAACGCCGCAGCCCAGCCCCTCTCGACCGGGACGCTCGGCCGTCACGCCCGCCCAGGCGGAGCGGTCACCCGCGAGCAGATCATCAACCGCGCCCAGTCCTGGGTGAAGCAGAAGGTTCCCTACAGCCAGACCGCCTGGTGGCCGGACAAGGCGACCGGTGGCCCCTACCGGCAGGACTGCTCCGGCTTCGTCTCCATGGCCTGGCAACTGCCCACCAGCGACACCACCCTCACCCTGCCCCGCCGCGCCCACCCGATCGCCGTGAAGGACCTCAAGCCCGGCGACATCCTCAACTCACGCGGACACGTGATCCTGTTCGGTGCCTGGAACAACCAGGCCAAGGGCACGTTCACGTTCTACCAGGCGAGCCGACCGGGCCACCCCGCCGGCAAGTCCACCGGCAGCATCCACGCCGCCCGGCTGGCAGGCCACCCCACCCACCACTACACCGCCCTGCGCTACAAGAACCTGACCGAGACAGCGCCGGTCGCCACGCCCTCGCGGAAGCCGCCGCGCAGAGCGCCCGCACCGACCACCCCGGCCCCCAAGACCACCACCGCCCCGGCTGCCAAGCAAACCCGCGCTCCGGCGCCCAGCGACCGGGCGCGGACACTGCGGCTGTCGACGATCGTCACCGCGCAGAACACCCTCTACGCCCGCTCCGCCGACGGCTCGGGCGTCTATCAGTGGACCGGCCGCGGCACCGTGTGGGTCAAGGTAGGAGGACCGGCGCGGCACCTGTACGGCGGAGGGGCGGGCCTGTTCGCGACGAACCCGCACACCGGGAACATTTACCGCTACGACCCCACCCGCCGCACGTGGACAGGGATCGGAGGTCCGGGCAAGTCGTTCGTCATGGACACCACCCGCCTGTACGGCCTGAGCCCTGATGGTTCGGGCATCTACCAGTGGACCGGCAAGCCCGGACAGTGGACCAAGATCTGGGACCACACCCGCAACGTCTACGGCGGCCCCGCAGGCCTGTTCGCCACGAACCCCAGCAACGGCAACATCTACCGCTACCACCCGGCCACCCGCAGCTGGTCGCTGACCGGCGGCCCGGGCAGGACGTTCGCCACCGACGGAAAGCACCTCTACGGCCTGAGCCCCGACGGCTCGGGCGTCTATCAGTGGACCGGCCACGGTACCGAGTGGGTCAAGGTAGGGGGGCCGGCGCGGCACCTGTACGGCGGAGGGGCGGGCTTGTTCGCGACGAACCCGCACACCGGGAACATCTACCGCTACGAGTCGAACTCCCGACGCTGGTCGCTGACCGGCGGCCCGGGCAGGACGTTCGCCGCCGACGGCAAGCACCTCTACGGTCTGAGCCCTGACGGCTCGGGCGTCTACAAGTGGACTGGCCGCGGCACTCTCTGGGCGGGCATCGGTGGACCCACCCCGCGGCATCATTGACCTTCCGCACTGAGCGCCCGCCCACGCTCCCCGGTCTGACCTTTCGGCCGGCACGTGCGTGCGACGCGAGCTGGCGCCGCAGGTCCTCGGCGCGCTCGTACGCCGTTACGGCGTCTTCGACGCCTGCGAGGACGCGGTCCAGGAAGCACTGCTGTCCGCCGCCCTGCAGTGGCCGGAGGCTGGCGTCCCGGACAACCCCCGGGGCTGGCTGGTCACCGTTGCCTCCCGCAAGCTGGTCGACCAGATCCGCAGCGACAGTGCCCGGCGGCGCCGTGAGGACGCCCTGGCGCTGGCCACTCCGCAGGCCGCGTTGCTCAGCCACGCTGCCGACGCCGCATCAGATGCGGACCGGGACGACTCGCTGGCGTTACTGTTCCTGTGCTGCCACCCCGCGCTGTCGCCGGCCAGCCGGATCGCCCTGACCCTGCGCGCGGTCGGAGGTCTGACCAGTGCGCAGATCGCTGCCGCTTTCCTGGTTCCTGAGTCGACCATGGCACAGCGCGTCAGCCGTGCCAAGCAGACCGTCAAGGCCTCAGGTACCCCTCTGGCCGTGCCTGAGGGTGCCGACCTCACCGAGCGGCTGGCCGAGGTGCGGCACGTGCTGTACCTGATCTTCAACGAGGGGTACACCGCCACCGGCGGTACCGACGGCGACGGCCTTACCGTGCCGGAACTGTCCACCGAGGCGATCCGACTCACCAGGATGCCGCACCGTCTGAGGCCCTATGACAACGAGACCGCGGGCCTCCTCGCTTTGATGCTGCTTACCGACGCGCGTCGCCCCGCCCGCACCAGTCCATCCGGCGAAGGGGTGCCGCTGGCCGAACAAGACCGAAGCCAGTGGGACCGCCGTGCCATCAACGAAGGGGTCGACCTGATCAGCCGGACCCTCCCGAACGGTCAGGTCGGCCCGTACCAACTGCAAGCTGCCATCGCGGCTGTGCACGACGAGGCCGAGGACACCGAAACCACCGACTGGCCACAGATCCTCGCGCTGTACGAGCTCCTGGAACGGTTCGGACCGAATCCGATGGACTCCCTCAACCGCGCGGTCGCCGTAGCCATGGTCCACGGCCCAGCCGCAGGACTCGACCTGATCGCATCGCTGGAGACCGACAAGTGCATAGCCCACCACCACCGCCTGCTCGCCACCAGAGCCCACCTGCTCGAACTCCTCGGCGAACATGAGGCCGCGGCAACCTCCTACCGCGAAGCCGCCCGTCGCACCACCAGCATCCCCGAACGCCGCCACCTCAGCGCCCGCGCCCACCGCCTGAAAGCCCTTATGTGACACGCCCCGCTCCGTCGGGCGGTGCCCGGCAGAGCCAGACGACCCGATGAGACGAGGGAGACCCCACCGGCGTGTGGCGCGGCCGGTCCGCGTACGTGCGAAGGAACGCGCATAGCCCATACTGGTGGACTCGCCTATTCGACTGTCGCGTGTTGGCCGCCCGGCTCTGGAACTGCTATTGACCGTGACGTCTGGCAGGGGTGGGGCTGATGTCAGAGGGATCCGGTTGGATGAGCCCGTGACTGTCTATGACGTAGCCCGCCAGCTTCCCACCATTGCCGACCTGCGGGACCTGTGCCGCTCGCTTGCGATGCTCGACGCGATCCTGAGCCCGGACTGGGAAGGCCGGTACTACTCCTTCAACGCCGCTTGGGCCGGCGGCGAGGAGGTGGCCTCGATGCGCGACGGGTCAGGAGACGAGTACTCCATCGTCTTCTCGGCGGCCGGGGTCTATGTCCGCAGCTTCAGCCACGAATCGCCGATGAGCCCCTATGGCAACGACGGCGAGCCTTGGCCGGGAGTGATCGACGAAGTGCCTGAGGTCTTTCGGCCCTTCGTGGAGGAGCCGGCGTTCACCGACGAGGACGGCGTGCCCGTCGTAACAGCCTGCTTGTGGCGGGGGAAGACCGACGATCAGTGGCGCCACGGGACGATCGACTTTCCCGTGGGTCGTGCCGATCCTGATGGGACGACCGGACTGTTCAGTCTCCTGGTCGACCGTTCTCCGGAAGCGTTCCAGTGCTTTGCCGAGGACTACTACGAGGTCCCCGTGGACCTGGCAGCGGTGAGCAATGTGTATGCCCTGCGGCCTCTGGACCAGGAACTCGTTTCGTCGCTGAATGCAGAGGTCACCCTGGCGGACCTGGCCCAGGACATCTCCGAAATCGGCTATCCGCGGCCGGACCGAGAGGCGCTCTGACTGCTGCGCGTCCCGGTGGGATCGCCTGTTCAACTGTGATCGGCCTGCCGGGGAGCCCAGCCGGATGGTGACCTTAGGTGATCACCGGCGGCATAGCGGGTCCAGTTGCCGCCAGCCTTTCGGCGCAGCCGCCGAACCCTGCAGGGCACCAAGCCCCGCGCATGGCATCCGGGGCATGCGATCACAGCGGCGCGGTGCTTAGCCTGGGTGGTCGACCGCCAGGGGGGCCAGGAGGTACGCATGCCCGCCGGCCGTGCGATGTGGTCCGGAGCCGTCAGCTTCGGGCTGGTCACTTCTCTGAACTAGCGCTGGCGGGCGCGGATCACGTCGGGTCGGAGCCGATTGCGGTGTTCAGCGCGAGCAGGGCGGCATCGTATTGGCCACGTTCAAACTGGAACGGTCCAAATTCCCGGTACTCGCGGGTCTTGCGATGGGGTTGCTCGAAGGAATCCCAGATAACGAGCTCCGCTGTCGTGGTGATGCGGGCCATGAGGGGCCAGCATCCCCACTCGCCGCATTCACAGCCGAGGACGGGTGTCTTCGGCCCCATCGCGTTGGTGGATCGCCCGGAGAAATGGTCCTGCATCGGTCCGAACCGGTAGAACGCAGGGATCAGGCCACCATAGGCTTCGCCTGCAGGCTGCATCTCGGCGGCGATCTCGAAGTTGTCGATCAGCTCGGTGAGTGGTGCTCCGTCGATGTGAGAGAGCACCACGAGTGGGCCGACGCCGCCACGCGGCCGGCAGTCGAAACGGATCTCATTGCTCGTCATCCGCTGATTGTTCCAGCGCAGCTGTGCCATCATCCTCCCGGATCGGCTGAGCTGGGGGCACGCGTGGCATGCCGAGGCTGACCGTCGTGCCGCCGGGAGTTTGCCGGTCCACTTGAGCGATCTTGTCCTCGGCGCCAGCCAGGTACCGCGGCTTTCTCGCCGAGCTGCTGATGGCCGAGTGCGACGACCGGGCCCGGCGCCGGTCGGAGAGGCGGATCAATTCGGCCGGCTTCCCCCGGGAGAAGTCCCTGCGGAGCTTCGACTTCGACGCCAACCCCAACATCGACCCCGCCACCATCCACACCCTCGCCAGCTGCGAATGGATCAAGAAGAGCGAGCCCCTCTGCCTCGTCGGCGACTCCGGCACCGGCAAGTCCCACATGCTCATCGCCCTGGGCACCGAGGCCGCCATGAAGGGCTACCGCGTCCGCTACACCCTCGCGACGAAGCTGGTCAACGAGCTGGTCGAGGCCGCGGACGAGAAGCAGCTGAAACAAGACCATCGCCCGCTACGGTCGCGTCGACCTGCTCTGCATCGACGAACTCGGCTACATGGAACTCGACCGCCACGGCGCCGAACTCCTCTTCCAGGTCCTGACCGAACGCGAGGAGAAGAACAGGTCGCCATCGCCTCGAACGAGTCGTTCGGCGGCTGGACCAAGACCTTCACCGACCCTCGCCTATGCGCGGCCATCGTCGACCGCCTCACCTTGAACGGCACCATCATCGAAACCGGCACCGACGCCTGCCGCCTCGCCTCGACGCGGGTGTGGGCCGAGGAAGCAGCGAAGGCCGGCTGACCGCTGCAGGTGCCTGTGACGGCCCTCCTCCCGGGGGCCGTCACAGCTGATGAGGATCCGCAAATAATTGCTCTGGTCGGAAGTCCGTGACAGGCCAAGTCAGCAACCTGCCTGGCGGATCGTTTCGGTCACAGCTGATACCAGTCGTCTCCGCCGACGCGCAGCGAACGGCCGAGGTAGTCGCGCAGGTCGTTGGCCACCCATCTGCGGCTGTCGCTCTCGTGTTCCCAGACGAACACGTCCGGGCGCTGCGGCTTCTGCACGAAGGCGAACTGATCACCGCCCCCGTTGCCGCCGAAGAACATGAGGGCGTCGAAAGACATATAGAGCTGGGCGAAGGTCTCGTCGGACCAGAAGTGGAGGTTCTGTTCGACGATCTGATCGATGGTCCAGACAGTGTCCACGTGAGAGTGACCGAGCACCCCGTTGCTCTCCAACAGCAGCTGCTTAAGGTCCGTCGGCAGAGCCCGCCCCAACCGCCTCTCGGCCTCAACGATCTCGGACACCTCGACCGGCTCCCGAAGCCCTGCATCAGGAAAGACTTCCTGCACTGACTGTCTCCACATGACAGGGAGCTTAAGGGCCTGTCCCGTATATGACTGTGAGCTGGTAGGTCTCCCTGGCGGTACTGTCGGCCGAGGGAGTCTGAAAGCCGAACGGGTGCCCGCTTCACGGCGGTGGGGCGGCTGCCCAGAGTCTCGTAGGGCGCCTGCTCGCGGAGGTCGTCGCTTCGAGGCACGTGTATGGCGGCGGGGATCTCGCGGGGCCGCTGGACGTGTGGCTGATCGATGACCGGGGTGCAACCGTTCGCGTCACGACTGGATCGGACGGGTGCCTGATCGTCGAGGAGTCGGAGCCACACACCGGCTATGACATGGGCGACTTGGGACGCGTCACTGTGGGGGCGATCGGCAACGAGACACCGTTCGCAGATCACATCCGGGAAAGCATTCTGGCGGTGCGGGAAGAGCACGAACCGAACACCGGACGCGTTGCCCTGGAGCTCTCATTCCCCAGAGGTCGCGTCCGCTGCGAGAGCCGGGCTGGGGGCCTCCGTCTGACCCTGATGTGATGATCTTGGTTGGCTGGTGTGATCACGGCGTCGGAGCCGTCCTGGATAGCCCCGTTCACCGGGCTGAGCCCGCGGCAGTTCGGGAAGCTGGTGACGGTGCTGCGGCGCGAGGGGGCGGACGCGGTCCGCAGGGGCCGGCCGTGGAGTCTTCCTCTGGAGGACCGGGTCCTGCTGGTTGCGGCCTACTGGCGCACGAACCTGACCATGCGGCAGCTCGCGCCGCTGTTCGGGGTGTCCAAGTCGGCGGCGGACCGGATCATCGGCCATCTCGGGCCGATGCTCGCGCTCCAGTCCCGCAAGCGGTTCGCCAAGGATGCCGTGCTCATCGTGGACGGCACCCTGGTCCCCACCCGCGACCGTACGCTCGCCGAGCGGTCGAAGAACTACCGGTACTCCACCAACCACCAGGTCGTCATCCACGCCGACACCCGCCTGGTCGTCGTGGTCGGCCAGCCTCTGCACGGGAACCGCAACGACTTCAGGGCATGGGAGGAATCCGGCGCCAAGGCCGCCGTCGGCAACACCGTCACGATCGCCGACGGCGGCTATCCGGGCACCGGACTCGTCATCCCGCACCGCCGGCGGCGCGGCCAGACCGAACTGCCGGACTGGAAGGAGGACCACAACAAATCCCACAAGCAGGTCCGGGCCCGGGTCGAGCACGTCTTCGCCCGCATGAAGACCTGGAAGATCCTCCGCGACTGCCGCCTCAAGGGTGACGGCGTCCACCACGCCATGCTCGGCATCGCCCGGATGCACAACCTCGCCCTCGCCGGATAGGGAAGCGGGCCGCACGGCGGCCCACCACGCTTGAGACGGCCAGAAGATCATTTACGGGACAGCCCTTAGCCGCCAACTACAACGGAAACCTGTGGCTCTATGCCGGCGACCCCACCAAGAAGCCGGGCGTCAAACCAGCCACCAAGGTCGGCAGCGGCTGGAGCACCTGCACGTTGTCCGCACCAACACGTCCGCCGACCTCCTGGCCCGTAACACCGCCGACGGCAAACTGTGGCGCTACCGAGGAGCAGCAAACACATTCGGCAACCGCACTCTATTCGGCACCGCTGGCTGGACCACAGCCGGTCGCCCACTCATCGCTTCCGGAGACGACGCCGACAACAACGGCCTACCGGATCTGTGGGCCACGACCAGTGACGGGAAGCTCCTCTTCTACAGCGGCGCTCGAGATGACGACGGAAACCCCGTGGTGGACCATTGACAATCGTCGGCACCGGCGGCTGGGGTTCGATCACTGTCCTCAGCTAGGATCTCCTATTTGTTGATGGCGGTCCGGGCCGGCATATCCCGGACCGCCCACAGCAACCCGCCCAAAGTCCCGTCGGAGGCAGGCGATGGCGCAGCGGCTGAGCAATTACCAAACCCTCGTGATGCCTGATTACGGAGGATTCGATCTGTACGATGCAGATTTCGACGTTCGCGATAATGCGCTTATTAAACCCGCGCGCGCCAGAGCAGCCGCAGGGAACGGATTGGAAGTCTGCGTCGTCTGCGCCCAGACCCGATTCAAAGTGCGCCTTGTGATCGAAACCTGGACGGCAGAACCGCCCCTCCTTGACGACTGCGAGGGCTATGAGGAAATGCAGATGGAAATTTCCACCGGTCTATTGGTCATCTCGGAACGGACTCGGGGTGCCTGGGACATCTCTATCCCGAAAGGGACGTACAGGTCACGCATTTCTTTTTCCGGCCGAGACGCAGCCAGCCAGATGGCCGCCGAGGCAGACTCAAGCACGCCGTCGGACGGCCGTGAGGGAACGGAGCAGTACACGTTTCAAATGTGGCCGGCATAGAGGGACGGCTCGCTCTCCCGTCGCCCACGACGGTGCGCGATGACCGCCTGGAACCATCTCGTCTGCGTGCTCTGGGCGCGGTGGCAGGACGCCGAGGGCTACGACCGCACCCGCTGGACGCTGGTCTCCTCGCCCCGTTCAAAGACGGCCGCGGTGGAGGTTCCGTGAGCACGGCCGTCGATACGACGCTGGTGCCCGTCGAGGACGTCGGCGGGCACCAGCCCGTGCCGCTGGGGTCGCCCCGTACGGGCCAATCCGGGCAACTTCCCCAAGGCCGACTCGCCCCAGACCTGTCACCCCGGGGCTGTGCAGTCCAGGATCCTTCCGTCGACCGTTCCTATGACCAGTCGCTGTTGGTCCGCCCGGAACGCGACGGACACCGGCGTGACCGGGTGGCCGTGTGCGCGGAGGGTGTACCGGTCCCGCACCTTGCCCGTCGCCGTGTCGAGGGCCTCTGCCTTCCCAGTGAGGTAGACGACGTACACCGTGCGCTCGTCGCCGTCGAGACCGGCGAGCGGCTGGTCGGTCTCGTAGACCCAGCGTGCTGCTCCGTCCGGAAGCCGACGGTTCACGACGTAGGTGCCCGTACGGGCTTGTGCGTAGGTGGGGCCCCGCTCGTAGGACCGGCCTGCTTGAACGAGGTTGTCTCCCAGCTCGACGGCGGGGCCGTACCAGGGCTGGAGCGCGGACGCCGGGTCCCAGTGCAGGGGGAAGAGGGCGCGCACGGTGGCGGGACCGTGGGCGCCTGGCGGCTCGATCGCGTGGATCCACGGAGCGTCGCCGTTTGGGCCGGGACCGTCCACGTACAGCAGACGGGTGCTGTGTCTGACGCGCAGCGCCGGGGAGTTGGAGCGACGGGGCGCAAGCCCGACTTGTGCCGCCTGGTGGTGTGCGGGGTCGAGCAGCAGCGCGGCCTCTGCGTCGCGCCCCAGGGGGCGCAGGGCCAGCCAGCCCTCGCCCGTGGCGCTCCATGCGGCTGCCGATGGCGTGTTCACCCAGTCCACCACACCGCCGTCCGCCGTCGATATCCGCCGAACTGTGGTCGCCCGGTCGACCATCCGCCCCGTCCGGTCGTCGCGGCGGAAGCCCCGGTACGTCACCCACGCCGATGTGCCGTCAGGGGCTGCCTCGACCTGGACGCTTCCCTCCCCGCTGGCCGGTAGAGCCCAGCTCAGCGCGCCGGACGCATCCCAGCATTCGAGGTCCGTGTGCCGGCCGGTAGCCAGCACCCTGCCGTCGGCCAGCACCGTGAGGTCCCGTATTTCCGCCCGCCTCCGCCACCGGCCCTCCGTCAGTCGGGCGAGGGCGTCCTCCACCTGGGGGTCGTAGAGGAGCCCGCTTTCGACCATCGGATGGCGAACGCGGTCGGGGTCGACCAGACCGGCCGGAGCGGACAGCCAGTCGTCCGCCGCGACGGCCAGCTCGAATCCTGTGCGGAAACCGCCATCCTTGTCCTCGGGGGAGAGCAGCATCGCGAGCCTGCCATCCTCCAGCCAGCGCAGGTGCCGCACTTGGCGGCTCTTGCTCAGCAGGTCCGTCACACGCCCGGTCTCGAGGTGCAGCAGAAGCAGCTGTCCCTCGAAGTCCCACGAACCGTCGTAGCGGCCGGTGCCCACGGCGACGATCGGCAGCTCCGGGTGAGGCTCGATGGCACATACGGAGTATCGGGAGGCGACAACGTGGCGCGGCCGGAGGGTGCCGGCTTCGTACACGCCGATCCGGTGGCCGAGCCAGCGACCCGTGCCGTGCCACGGGACGTGGCCGAGGTCGCCGGCCGTGATGACGCAGCCGTGACGCGTGGCGCTCACCACCCACTCCGGCCGACCGATCTCGGCGAACGGTTGGTCCCCGAGTATGCGGCGAACGGTCAGCTCTCCCGGCACAACGATCTCCCTTCAGGCGGCGCACAGTCTGCCAGGCCCGGCCCGGGCCTTCCTGTGCCCTGTCCAGTCGCTCGGCTCATCCGCACCAGGACGGGCCGACGCGCTGTCCTGACGGCCGGTGGCCCGTGCCGAGCCCGCAAGAGGCGTACGTAGCGAACACGGTCACCGTGTCGAGCGGCCGCACCCACTCGATGAACTCGTTCATGTCTGGCGAACGGCACGTTCCTCTTAAGGTGCCCCCGAAGTCAGGCACGAGGGGATCTCGTTGAAGCGACGGAAGCTGATCGGGATTGGAGCGGGGCTGGCGGTCTTACCTGCCTGGTGGACCCTGCGCCAGGTGGCGAACGGAGCCAAGGGGGACTGGCACACCGACACCACACCGCTGGAGCGGGCATTCCCGCTGCTGGGCCCGCTCGTCGACGCCAAGTGGGTGAGCAGCCGGGACAACGATCGGGGCGTACCGTCGCCGGAGCTGGTGATCTCGGGCTTCGCCCGGCTGACATCGGGGAAACTTGCCGAGCTGACGGCGGCCCACGCCTTCGTCTCCGAGGGGCTGGCCGATGACTTCTCCTCGTGGTTCGAGAAGCCGATCGAGGTCGAGGGGCCGGAGAACCCCCAGTGGATCCGGTCGCACGAGCTCGACCGTGACGGCAGCGGCCACTCCACCAAACTGTGGTTTGACCGTCGCAGCGACACCGTCCGCTTTTGGGCACTCAATCCGTACGGCTAAGGGTTGTCCCGTCAGCGGGTTCCGCGGTCGGGCTTCAGAGGAAGCCCAGCGGGACGTCCTTCTCGATGCAGAGCCGCAGGACGCCCGCCAGCTGGCGGGCGTCCTCGATGTGCTGGAAGAGCTGGTCGCCGCCCTCCTGTGCCCACTGGTCGGTGATCGCTTCCAGCCGGACCAGAATCGACGCGCACTCGGCAGGCGAAAGGTCGTCGCCGCCGGCATCCGGATGATCGAGTAGTGGCTCCAGGGCGGTGGAAACCGGGCTCCACGGGCGTTCTCCGCCGAAGCCTGACATCTCGGAGAGGACGAACCCCTCGGCCTCGGCCAGACGCCGCCGGAACGCGGCGAAGCCGCTGTAGGACCAGGAGACATCCGGACTGCTGTTGTCTCCGTCGCCCGGGAAAAGAACCAGTCCCATGTGCCCTCCTTGCTTGCCGAGCACACAGGATCGAGGACGCTGGGCAGCGCCTGCAACTGCAATGATCTTGGTGTGGCTGGTGTGATCACGGCGTCGGAGCCGTCCTGGATAGCCCCGTTCACCGGGCTGAGCCCGCGGCAGTTCGGCAAGCTGGTGACGGTGCTGCGGCGCGAGGGGGCGGACGCGGTCCGCTGGGGCCGGCCGTGGAGTCTTCCTCTGGAGGACCGGGCCCTGCTGGTTGCCGCGTACTGGCGCACGAACGCTGCAGCGCCCTCGGCGTGGCGGCCAGGGCGTACCAGCCCACCTCCTTGGGGACGGTGGTCGTCAGTCGTCGCGACGGCGCACGGCGCGGAGTGCGACGTCGTATGCCATCGCGCCGAGCGTGAGAACCACGAGCGGCCACACGAACGGGAATCCTGGCGAGGCAGCACCCTGCGCCAAGAGCGCACCGAGGCTGCCCGTGCCGAGCATTGCGGTACAGGCCGGCAGGTTCGGTGAGGTGATCCGCAGCACCATCTCCCTGCGTACGGCCGGGCGTGACGGGTCCGGAGCGGGCGCGCTCATCGACCGTTCCCCGTCCCCGCTCCGACCTCCGTGGGGCCGCCGGTGATCCGGGCGGCAAAGCCCTTCACCTTCCGGCGGACCTGCTCGCCGACAGTGATCACCGGGCGCGGGCCAGCCCGGGTCGTCCTGCCTACGGCGGAGTCATGGGGTGCGCCACCCACAGGTGGCGCGGGAGGAACGAGTTCGCTGCGCGGCCGACGGCTCGCAATTCGTTTGCCGGGCCTGGGTGTTCGAATCTAGGGTCGAGGTGTTGAACGGCGTGTAGCTCAGTCAGTTAGAGCACCGGGCTTCCTACCCGGGGGGCGCAGGGGCAGATCCTGCCACGCCGGCTTATGGACGAGATCGCTGACCAGCAGCCCCCGACCGAGCCCGCCTCTCCCGCCGGTGCGCCCGCAGCCGTGACGATCGGCCTGGCCACCGCCTCGTCGGCGTATGCTGCAGGCCAGTTGGCACGCGCGCTGCGCACCTCTGTCTCGCATGCCGAGCCGGCGACCCGCGACCGCGCCCTCGGCCGTATCCAGAAGTGGCGTGCAGTGCTCGCGGGCATGGCGGACGGCAGCCTCACCATCGGTGCGCGCACGCCGGTCGCCGGACTGCCCGCCTGGGTCACCCCCGAGGTCGTCCGCGGCGGATTCGCCACCGGAACGCCCGGCGCGGGCGGGCCCCTCGCCTCGTACGAAGCAGATGCCGCCAGCCGTGCCGGCGTACCGGCCGACCGTGCGGCGCTCTTCGCGCACGCGCTGACGGAAGCGGGCCTTCAGGAGCTGTGGCAGCTCCTGGACACCGGTCGCTACGAGGTGTCCCTGCCCGAGGAAGCGGCACTGCTGACCGTCGCCTGGCTGGTACGGGCCGAGGACTTCGACGCGGCCGCAGCCTTGGTGAGGGAGCTTCAGCCGTTCGCCGACCGGCTGCGCTTCCTGCCCCGCCCGACCGACCGGCCCACCCCCGACGCGAGCGCGGTGCACCGCCGCAGCGTGGGCCAGGTCTCCCACGCGCTGCGGGCCCGCGGGCCCAAAACCGCCATCGAGGTGCAGCGCGAAGCCCTCGGCGTCTGGCGGCCCTTCGACGACGAACTCCTCGCTTACTGGCTGCAGCATGCCGAAGTGACCGCCCCGGCCCGGTCCGCAGCGGATCGATCCGGACCCGGGCGCGTGCCCGGCCCCGGTCAGGCCACTGCCCGCCCCGGCCCCGGCGACGCGCGCGGGCAGGCCGCCGCTCTGCTGGAGCGTTACCGCACCCTGGCCGCAGCCCACACGCTGTGCCGCAAGCACCGCGACCAGAAGTCCAACACGGGCATCATGCTGCGGGCCCTGGAGGAGGCCGCCGCCGGTCGCCCGCTCGCGCCCCGGCTCGCCGGGCTGCTGCGTCACGCGGTGACCTCGGTCGTCGCCAAGCGAGGTCTGCCCGGCTCGGACCGGCACTCCCGGCTGCGCGCCGAGCAGGCGCGCCAGGCGGCTCTGCCGGCACACCACGAGATCGCCACCGCCGTGGCGGACCGCCTCGCAGCTCTGGACCAGCGGGGCGGCACGCCCGACGTCGACGGACCGCTCGCACCGATCACGCAGACGGAGGCAGCCGAGACCGGCCTGCCCGCCGGAACCGTGGTCCCGCCGCGACTGCGGCACGTGGTCCGCACCGCGCTGAGCGCCCCGCCGGAGGAGCTCCTCGCGCGCGGCCTGGTGCCGTCCGCGGAGGTGCTGGCCGAGCTCGTTCCGCAGCTCGTGGCCAACGCCACCGCACAGCGCTACGCCGACCCCGCCCTGCGCACCCTCATGGCGGCCACGTACCGGGCCTTCCGCAACCGGCGTTCGCTGATGCTGCTCAACCTGGCGCACCAAGTACGGGTGGACGAGCTGCCCTGGGTGCGCGCGGTCGCCGGCCAGGGCAGTGACGCCGATACGCAGGCAAGGGCGCGGGCGGCGGCAGAGGCAGCGCTGCGCCGCCTGGGAGACCTGGCCGTCGGCGCTTTCCCCGGAACGCTGCTGCCGAACCCGCTGGTGCGCGAGATGTCCCACCTGGCCCGCCAGGCAGACCTTTCCGCGCCGTTCACCGAAGAGCTCGCGGCCGACATCTTCATGGGGACCTTCAGCTCGAAGTTCCTGACCACCGCGCGCATCGCGGCCGACCTTCTGCAGGACAGCCTCTACACCCGCTACTACGGCATCGACTGCGCGGCGGTACGCAGCATGGCGGTGGTGCACGCCGCCGACAACCTCGGCCGGACGCATCCGGCCCGAACGGCACCCGCGTTCGACCGGCTGTGCGGCGAACGGGCCGGTACGGACACCGCCTACTCCTGGTCACCGGCCGGAAACGGCACGGTCATCGAGCAGGCGCAGATCCTGACCACCCACAACCTGGCCGTCCTGGTGCGGCACGTGGGCATCGCCCCCGAGGCAGGCTGGGAGGCCCTGGCCGAGGAGGCCTTCGCCGCGGTCTGCCGCCTCGTCGCCCGCGTCCACGGCCACCCACGCCCGCTCGGCACCATCAAGGACGCCGCGTACGGCTGGCGTCAGACGCTGTTCTTCCTCTCGCTGTGCCCGACCGCCCGGCAGACGGCGCTCGTCCAGCAGATGGCGGCCGAGGCCGCCCGGCAGCCGTGGCACACGGCGGCCCGCCTCGCCCCGGTGATCGCCGGACTGCGCCTGGTCGCGGGCGGCGGCACCTTCGACGCGGACGGCACCGCACTGGGCGGCCTCGCCCGCCGTTTCCAGGGCTGGACGACGACCGGCCACTGGATGCGCTCGGCCGCCCGCTGACCGGCCGCGATCGTGCGTGGGTGAGGCTGGGTGCACTGTTCCACGGGGCCATACCACCGGTGCGCCCCGAGGAGTCCTGCTGGCGTAACGACCTAAGACGTCATCTCAGTGGGTGGTTCTGGCTATCGGTGTAGGTGAGTCAGAGCGTCGTCTCTCACGGGGTAGGGGCGTTCATGCGGCAGGAGTTGCTGTGCGGCGTCCAGCTCTCCGTCTTGTACATGGGCGTGGATCATGCGGGCCGGTGCTGTGACATCGGTAATGGAGACGATCCATTCGTCGGCGTAGAGGTGGGCGGCTTCACCGGCGAGGCCGAGCTGGAGTGATCGGTGGGGAAGTGGTTGAAGATACAGGTCGCGTTCCGGGTCCCATTGCACGCGGGCAGGAGCTCGCTTCAGCTGGCGTCTCCACGCGTTGCGGTCGGTGTGGAGTCCGCGTTCATAGTGCGAGAGGCAGGCGTGCCGCAGTGCCCACTCGAAGCCTTCCCTGGTGATCTCGACGGCAAGGACATGCTCCTGACCTTCCTTGGTGCCCCACCCGGAGCGGTACATCATCCACAGGAATGACGGCTTGATCCACGTCATCCGGTCCCGCTGCCACACTGCCGGGAAGCGACCGTCCCGGGCCGCCGCCAGACCGATCTCCGGCGAGTATGCCTGGTAGACGGTGACCGTGGAGTCCGTGTGAAGGGCTCGGATCTGATGCTTGGGTTCTGTCACGGGATCAGGGTGATCGCACCGCTTCACGTGCGCTATCGAATTACCGGGGCGGGAGGTTGCCGAGTCTGCGGGAGCAGATGAGGGTGCAGGCGATGCCGGCAAAGGCGAGGAAGTGGGCCGCTTTGCGTTCTTAGCGTCGGTGGAGGCGTCGGCAGCGGGCGAGCCAGGTCATGGTGCGTTCGATGGTCCAGTGGTAGCGGCCCAGCCGTTGTGACGACTCGACGCCTTTGCGGGCGATGCGGTGGGTGATACCGCCGTGACCATCGCCGCAGGTGGTAGTAGTCGTAGCCGCTGTCGCCGTGGAGCTGTTCCGGCTTGCGCCGCCGGGGCCCGCGGCGGGACCGGATCGGCGGAAGGCCCTTCACCAGCGGGGATCAGGCCTGGCGGTCGTGCAGGTTCGCCGCCGAGATCCCGACAGAGACGGGCAGACCCGTCCGCTCGGTGATCAAGTGAAGCTTCGAGCCGTGTTTGCCCCGGTCCACAGGATTCGGACCCGTCAGGTCGCCCTTTCAAGGCCCGCATGTTCGCCGAGTCGATCGCGCAGCGGGAGCAGTCCAGCTCGCCTCCGGAGCCGAGCTCGTCGAGGAGCAGGCGTTAGAGCTTGGCCTACACTCTCGCCTTCGTCCACTCAGAAAAGCGCTGGAGGGCCGTCGCTCCCGACGGCCTGAACGACGCGGGCGGCAACTGCTGCCACGTGCAGCCCGACGTGGCCACGATCACGATCGCGGCCGGCACCTCTCGGTCGCCATGCCGACGCCGGCCCCGGGCCCTGGGGCCACGTAGGAGCCTCCGGCACCACTCACTGGAACACCCCTCCCACAACTCGTCCGGCACAAGCCGCTCGACTATCCCCACCACAGCCCGCAGCCTGTCGAACCGGCCGAATGAGATGCCCTCTATACCGGCTCCTCGTACACATCGATCTCGGCTGGCGCACGAGCAAGCACCCGTTCGAGGTACCTCTCCATGGCGGCGAACCACTCGTCGAGGTCCGCATCGGCGTCATGAAAGAACCAGGAATCGAAGCTCCCCAGGGCATCCAGTACAGGATCACACTCGTAGCGAAGTTCGCAGTGAACCTGCACGTAGTGCTCGTGGTCACCCTCGTCGTCACTGATGTCGAACTGTCGCGTGAGGTCCATCGTGAACATCGGCCGCCCGCTGAAGGCGTACGTGCCGTACTGGAGGAGCAAGCCGTCCGAGTCCGGAGTGGGCGCGGTGGCAAAGCGTCGCCGCGCGAATCGCATGAAGGCCAGCCATGCAGCCCGCGTGGTCAACTTGCTCTTCGCCGATCGCTCGACCTTCAGTTCGGCACGGAGGACATCGAGGGCTTCCTCCATCCTCAGTCTGTCGTGCACGCCCGTTCCCCTCGGTCCCTGAATCAGCACCCTAACCTTGCAGGGTTGGATCAGATCCAGTCCTGACCAGCGAGGCAGCGGCCGCCCGAGACGCAACGCCCGGTCACTGCTGCACGGAACTGCACGGAACATGCGCTACGGCTTCTGGATGGGATGGCGTTTCGGTGCGCGAGGATCCGCAGCATCACGGTCATGGTCGTAGACCTCGGCTCGGCGACTCCGGCACCGGCAAGTCCCACATGCTCATCGCGCTCGGAACCGAAGCCGCGATGGCCGGCTTTACCGGGTCAAGTACGTGCTGGCCACGAAGCTGGTCAACGAGCTCGTCGAAGCCGCCGACGAGAAGCAGCTCTCCAAGACAATCGCCCGCTACGGCCGCGTCGACCTCCTCTGCATCGACGAACTCGGCTACATGGAACTCGACCGCCGCGGCGCCGAACTCCTCTTCCAGGTGCTGACTGAACGAGAA
Organism: Streptomyces sp. NPDC013457; assembly: GCF_043089925.1. Lineage (NCBI taxonomy): Bacteria > Bacillati > Actinomycetota > Actinomycetes > Kitasatosporales > Streptomycetaceae > Streptomyces > Streptomyces sp. NPDC013457. The sequence goes on along the minus strand of NZ_JBICBL010000001.1, from coordinate 18,027 downwards.
GAGAAGAACAGCGTCGCCATCGCCTCCAACGAGTCGTTCGGCGGCTGGACCAAGACGTTCACCGACCCCCGGCTCTGCGCGGCCATCGTCGACCGCCTCACCTTCAACGGCACCATCATCGAGACCGGCACCGACTCCTACCGCCTCGCCAGCACACGAGCCCGCGCGGAACGCGCAGAAGCGGGCTGATCAACCGCTTCAACGCCTGGCCGGCAGCTGCCGGAGACCGGCCAGGCCGACGTCATCCGAGTGGGACACGCCCTGGGACCAACGGCCCGGCGTCCAAGTGAGCTGCGATGCGCCGGATGGTCCCGGCGTTGTCCTCGAACAGATGCGCCTGCATGCCCGCCGCCTGGGCGGCCTCAACGATGACTGCGACATCGTCGATGAACAGGCAGTTCTCCGGCCGCACGTCCAAACTGGCGCATGCGACCTCGAAAGCACGCAGGTCAGGCTTTTCGATGCCGATCTCATGCGAGTAGACGATCTGCTCCACCAGTTCGTCGAAGTGATACAGCGTCGTCTCCCGCTCCCTGGCGCCGATGAAACTGTTGCTCAGGATGCCGAGCTTGCACCTTCCGCGCAGCCCTCGCACATAGTCGATGAGCTCCACGTTCGGCGTCCCTAGATACTCCGCCCAGAGATCAGCCATGAACGCTTCAACCCGGGACGCGTCGAGACCCAAACGGGCCGCTACTTGCTCGTGCACCTCTCGCTCGCTGATGTCCCCGACGCTCCCAGCCCGCCACACGTCGTGCATCCGCTCATGGATAGTGCCCAGTGGCAGGTCCAGCCGCTCTTCCCACCGTTGCACCCATCCCGTTTCCGGCGTGATCTCCAGCACGCCGCCGATGTCGAGAATGACGCAGGTCGCGATCACACGAACTCCCCCCTCTTCCTCCTGGCCTGACCGGCGGACACAGACCGTCCGCTCATGTGGTCGGCAGAGACACTGTCATCCGTCCCTCTGGGGCAAGGTCAAGTGATCTCCGAAGCTTGTGACAGCCCTGTCGCAACCAACCGACCCTGCTCGCCCCAATCAGCAGGTGCCTTCAAAACTCGTGACGATCCGCGAAGCCATCGACCGGACGCTGACGGCGAAACTCGTTAACAAACGCTGTCGAAAGAAGTGATCGAAGCCAGCCCGGGAATCGATGAGCAACCGTTGTCCCTTCTCGGGTTCTGGGTCAACTTCTGTGGACCTGTCGCGGAGCGTGACTGGTGACGGCCCCGGTGGCGTGCGCCGGTGAGCGATCGTGCAGGCTGGCCTCATGACCAGCCGCGTTGAGAATTACCTCGCCCATCTTGATCGACTTTCCGGAGGAATGGAGCCCCGCTTCTTCCCCGTCGAGTCGACCAAGCAGGGGCTGCGGGGCGTGACGGAGATCGTTTACGACAACCTGCCGGACGGTCTTCTCACGGCGCTCACCTACGGCTTGTCGCTGGCAGAGCATCCCGATTGGCAGCACGGCTCGCCGGAACTCTGCCTCAGCGTGAACTCGACCGACGTGATCTGGGCCCACGCCGTGGGCTTCCTCGCCGAGCAGCTCCGTGGAACCTGCCCATTCAGCTACGGCAGCACGATCAACTTCGGTGAGCGCATCGTGCCCGACTCGGAGATGACGGCATTCTGCGTGTTCGCGCCGCTGGTCCTCGACAGAGACGACTACCTGGGCCTCGACGTCGGCATTCCGGGACACGAGGGCCACGACGTGATCAACATCCAAGGGGTGTACCCCATCCACGAGGTCGAGCGGCAGTTCATCAACGAGTACGGACTTGAAGCCTTCTGGAAGAGCGGCTGGGTGCCCACCGACGTGCTCCGGCGCCCCGCGATCTGATCTGGGGAGGGCGGCTGGTGGACTGCATCGGGCGAGCGGGACTCGCTTGTGTAGGAGCGCGAAGCCGGCTCGGCCGAACATCTGACGCTTGAGCATCCTGCGCGGTCGGCGTCGATCACAGTGGAGAGCGCCTCCTCGCTCCCGCCTGCGGTAGACGCGCGCCGGTTGCAGACGCTGCCCACCCCAAGCGGCCCCGGGTTGCAGTGCTGGCAGAGATCCGGCTGCCCGTCGCCAGCACTAACTACGGCCGCCCGCAACGGGCAGATCTTCGCCCTCACCGAGCTGGGGCGCCACTCGGAGGCCGAGGCGCTGGCGTGCGAGGCACTCGCCGCCCATTGCGTACCGGACCGGTTCACCCTGGTACCGCGTCTCGGTCTGGCCCGCAGCCTCAACGGTCAAGGCCGCCACAAGGAGGCTTTCGCCGAAACGGAGCGTGCCGAGGAGCTGTGCCGCAGTCTGCCCCGAGAGCAGCGCCGCTCGGAAACCGGCGCAGTCGAGCTGGTCATGGCCACCGCCCTCCTCGGTCTGGGGCGTGACACCGAGGCCCGTCCGCTGGCCGCAGCCGCCCAACACGCCTGCCTGGCCGCCTTTGGCCCGGGCCACCGTCGCACCGGGGAGGCCAGGGCGATGCTCGACCGTATCGACAGCGTTTGAGCAGGAGCGTCGCGTCGACATGCGGGACGCTCGCCTGTGGCTGAGCGTCCAGCCTGCGACCGAGCGTCGCAATCGGCCGACGTCGCACGGCAGGTCCCGGCTCGACATGTGGCACGGCCGGTCCGCGTACGTGCGAAGGAACGCGGACCGGCCCACGGGTGCACCGTCCTGCCAGTGGTGCCGACACCGACCGTAGGGAATACCGTTGTACGGCGCACAGCCTGATCCGCCGTTAGGTGCGCCGGGCCCGGCCACTCTTGCGTGCCGGAGGACAGGTTGGACTGCTGGCGGGAGTTGATGTTCCAGTCCCGCTCGGCGCCGATGTCAGCCGCCTTGGGTGGCGAGCTGCAGCCCGCGAGAAGGATCGCTCCGGGCCCCGTCACGCATGCAGTCCTTTTTGGGCGAAGCGCAGCAGGAGCAGGGCGATGTCGTCGGTACGGGGCGCTCCGCCGCGAGCCTGGCCGACGAGGTCGTCCGCCAGCAGGTTCACCGGGTGGTGTTCCGGAGCCGCAGTGATGCGGGCAGCGACGGCCGCGATGCCGTCCTCCAGGTCCTCGCCGGGAACCTCGATCAGGCCGTCGGTGTACAGCGTGAGCAAGGTGCCGGGCTCGAACGGGATCTCGACGGCCGTGTACGAGGTGTCCGGGTCGATGCCGAGGAGCAGTCCGGGCGGCAGGTGCAGCGTCTGCGCTGGGCGGTGGGCGTGGCGGAGGAGCGGGGGCGGGTGGCCGGCCGTGGCGAGGTGGGCGGTGCGGGCCGCGAGGTCGATGTGGGCGTACACGCAGCTGGTGAACAGTCCCGGTTCGAGGTCAGTCAGGAGCCGGTTGGTGCGTGCGAGGACCTCTGCCGGATGTGCTCCGGCGCTGGCGTGGACTGCTGTGCGGACCTGGCCCATGAGGGCGGCGGCGTTCACATTGTGGCCTTGGACGTCGCCGACGGCGGCTGCGACGGTGGTGTCGTCGATCCGGATGAGGTCGTAGAAGTCGCCGCCGATGTCGAGCCCGTGTGCCGCTGGCAGGTAGCGGGCGGCCACTTCGAGGTGCGGGACGCCGGGCAGGGCGTGCGGGAGCAGGCCGGTCTGGAGGCTGTGGGCGAGCTGGTGGGTGGAGTCGTAGAGGCGGGCGCGGTCCAGGGCTTGGGCGATGAGTCCGGCGAGGGAGGTCAGGATCGCCCGTTCGCCGGGGACGAATGCGCGGGGACGGGCGTAGGCCAGGATGAGGGTGCCGATGGGCCGGCCGGACGCGATGAGGGGCAGGAAGGCCCATGCCGCCATGCCGTCGCCGATCACGACGGCGGGGAAGGCGTCCGCGAGCTCGTCAGCGTTGGCGAAGAACAGCGGCTCGCCCGTGCGCAGGCCATGGGTGCTGGCCGTGTGGATGCCGAGCGGGATGCCGTCGTAGCGGGCCATGAGCTCGGCCGTATAGCCGCGGAATCCGACGATGCGCAGGCGCTGCTCCTCGGCCACCAAGAGGGCCAGGGCCTGGGCGCCGAGCGCGGGGACGAGCAGGTCGGCCGCCTGGTCGACGACGTCACGGGCATGGACGGCCTCCGTGAGGGCGGCCGCTAGGTGCATGAGCTGGTAGAGGGCGGTGGCCCGGCTGGGCGAAGGCGCTTCAGGGGTGGGCACAGGCGCTGCGGGTGGTGGGACGGGCTCGTCGAAGATGACGGGGGTGATGCGGACGCTGATCCCGGTGTCGTCCGGGTGGAGGTCGAAGCGCAGGTAGCGGCCCCCGGGGGTGGCGGCGGTGAAACTACGCGGCAGCCGGCTGATCGCCGCGGCCCGGTAGTGGTCCTCGATCACAGGGGTGTCCATCCAGGGCAGCGCTTCCCAAGGCATGGCCCCCCGAAGCCGGGAGACCGGTTCTCCCAGCAGCTCGGCCGCCTCGGCGGTGATGAAGGTGATCGTGCCGTTCAGGTCGAGGGAACAGTTACCACCGGGCAGCCGGCGGATGAAGGCCATGGCAGCGGCCGCCTCCGCCGGTCCGGGCGTGGAAGGGGGAGGCGGTCGCAGCATGACCGGGTAGGCCGGCGGACGGACGGGGTTTCCTGCGTCGGCGGCCCGGCGCAGATGGTTCGCGAGCTGGGCGCAGGCCGAATCCACGGCGTCGCGTTCAAGGCCGGTCAGGTGGGGCGCGTGGGAACCGGGCCACAGGAGGACCAGACCCGCCTCGATGGACTCCGCCCCCTCGGGCGCCGGGTCGGGGACGAGCGGGGCGGCGGCGAGGGCGAAGTCGTACGGCAGGACGAGGCCGAGACGCGGGTAACGCCGGGCCGTCTCCTCCTGGCCGCCCAGCCAGACGAACCGCTTCTCGCGGACCGCGTCGGCCACCGGGGTGGAATCGTCCGCAGCGACTCGGGACCAGGGCAGCGCGAACTCACGCGCCAGACCGGTGGTCATCGCCAGATGCAGGACACGCCGGGCGGGCTCAGGCAAATAGAGCATGCCGATGGACGCCCCCGCGGCCGCGCAGACCTGCACCAGAGTCTCACCGAGCGCCCTCTGATCAACCCCCTCAAAGTCCTCGGCAGGTCCGGTCGGCCCTCCCCGGCCACGCCCTGGTTCATTACGCACATACCCATGGTCCCCCCACACCCACCCGTGTACCGCAGCAAGCCTCGCGCGCCCCCGCGCCAGGTCGCAGTCATCCCGGCCTTGGGCGAGGCCGGCGGTCGCACCAACAACTGCTCCGAATCGCCCCCTCCGCCCAGTAGCCAGCCCGAAACGCGGCGCAGCCGCCGAACCCTGCAGGGCACCAAGCCCCGCGCATGGCATCCGGGGCATGCGATCACAGCGGCGCCGTGGCTTAGCCCGGGTGTCCGACCGCAAGGGGGGCCTGGAGGTACGCATGCCCGCCGGCCGTTCGATGTGGTCCGGAGCCGTGAGTTTTGGGCTGGTCACTTCTCTGAACTATGGGATGCGGGATCGCTCGTCGGCCCCTTCAGGGCTCAGAGCTCCTTCACGTCGCTTGTACGGGCGACGATCTGGTTTGGGAGCCAGACCAAGGAAAAGGCCTGTGCGGCCGTCGGCGTAACGAAGATAACCTGCGGGAATGAAGCGGATTCAGCGGGCCGCCGGCGCGGTCGTCGGCTCAGCGGTGGGTGACGCTCTGGGCGGCCCGTTCGAGTTCGGTCCCCAAGGCGCATTCTCCGCGCGGTTTCCCGCTCCTGGTGCCGGTGGCGAGATGTGCGGAGGCGGTGGCTGGGACCCCGGCGAGGCCACCGACGACACGCAGATGGCCGTCCTGGTCGCGGAGTCGCTGCTGGAGCGGGGCGGACTGGATCTGCCGGACATTTTCGCCCGCTTCCAGCGGTGGGCAGCCTCACAGCCCAAGGACATCGGCTTGCAGACCGAAGACGTCCTGACCAACGGCATGCCCTGGGACCTCGCCGCCGCGATCCACTTCCAGGTCAACCAACGAGCAGCGGGAAACGGCTCCTTGATGCGCGCGTCGACCTCCGCAGTCCACTTCGCGGCCGCCGGCCAAGAGGCCACCATGGACGCGGCCCGCCGTATCGCTGCCCTCACCCACGGGGACCGCGCGGCCTGGGAAGGCACCGCGATCTTCCATGAGCTCATTCGAGTCACGTTCGAGGACACTGACCCCCTCGCGGCGCTCCCGGACATCTTGGATCTTGTTCACTCCGACCACCGCGACCGCTACGACACCGTCCTCGCGCCCGACTGGCACCCCGATCAGGCGACCGAGTTCAACGGTGCCGTCTGGCCCTGTTTGGGATCCGCCGTCTGGGCCCTGCGCACCACCGATAGCTTCGAAGACGCGATACGCGCGGCGATCGACCTAGGCGGTGACACGGACACCGTCGCCGCAGTGACCGGAGGCCTCGCGGGGGCGTATTACGGGCTGGATGCGATCCCCGTCCACTGGACCAAGCCGCTCCATATCCCCCTCCCAGGATTCGACGGACGTGTGCTGTACCTGCCCGACCTGCTCCACCTTGCACACCGCCTCGGAGAGGGGCTGTCGATGCGGCGGGGGTGATAGCCCCCATAAATGCCGACGGGGCTCAGGAGGAGTGCCTGCTGAGTGAGCTGCCGATGCTCCAGCAATCGGACAAGACGCTGGTAGGGCGCCCTACGTGGTTGCATGCCGAGGTTCACCAGTCCGCCGCGAGGCGCGGTGTCCATCTGGCTGATCTTGGACTCGGCGCCGTCCAGGCTGACGCGGAGCCCTTCAATCTCGCCGAGCCAGCCCTCCCTTTCCGCCTCGTCGATGCGGTCAACGAGGTTGTCCCGGATCTCCACCAGCCGACCGCGTTGAGTCGGGTCGGGGCGAAGTAGGGAACAGCGGACGCAGGCTTATCCGAACCAGTCCAGCTCGACGCTGGGCTCGTCCGCGAAGTGCGTTCGCGACGGAAAGTAGTCGTGAAGCGGCCGGGTGACAGGCCGTCCCGGGCGTGTCGCGCTCCGGGATGGGCAGTTACGCGGGCCTAATGGGAGAATGCGTAGGTTCGGACGGGGTCGAGGTGCAGTTCGTAGGGCCCGAAGCAGTCCGCCGCGAGCGTCGCGACGGTGGCGCCGCAGGGACAGGCTCGGTTGAGTCCTTCGTTACCGGTCGGCCCGCAGCAGCCGGTGCTGTTCTCCCCGTTGGGCAGCGGTTGAAGGTCGAGGGCGTCCTCCGGGTGCATCAGCACCGTGCCCGGGACGCCCGCCGAGACGACGAAGCCCTCCTCACGGCAGACCAGCGGCCCTCCGGTCTGAGCCTTCGGGTCCTCCTGATCGTCCTGCACGACGTAGGGAGGCCCCCAGGGCTCGAGATCGATCGCGTAACGGCCCCGCGGGACGGTGGAGGGGCCCGGCGTGTCTCCTTGTCCCGGTCGTGTTCGTCGTCGGAGACGTTGGGGACGGCGGCCAGCTCGGCTGCTCTGTTCTTGAGGGGACATCACACATGTCTGCTTCTTCGACCGCCCGTCGTATCGCCGCCACTGCCCTCGCGGCCGGCGCGATCGTCTCCGCCGTCGCCCTGCCGACCGCCGCCCACGACGGCGACCACCGCCAGCGGGCCCCGAAGGTGAAGATCAGCAAGGTCCAGGCCGACAGCCCCGGACGCGACGACCGGTCCAACCGGTCGCTGAACGGCGAGTGGATCGAGATCACCAACACCACCCGCCACTCGGTGAACCTGGACGGCTGGACCCTGCGAGACAACGACGGCCACCGCTACCGCTTCAACGACTACCGTCTCGCCGGCCGCGCCACCGTCCGCATTCACACCGGCGAGGGCCGCGACTCCCGCACCGACCTCTACCAGGACCGCCGCAACTACGTCTGGAACAACGACCGCGACAAGGCCACCCTCAAGGACCGTCACGGCCACACCGTCGACACCGAGTCCTGGAACCGGCACCACCGCCGCTAACCCCTCATCGTCGGCCGTCCCCGCTCGCCGCTCCCCCAGGGCGCACAGCGGGGGCGGCCGACTCCTATAAACGTGCGCCGGGCAGGCCCCCTTGCTCGGCGCACACCTCTGTCAGGACTCCGGCGCCGTCGCCTCTGTGTTTTGCGGGTGGGAGTGGCCGCGGTTGGCTTTGTTCACGAGAACGGGTTCTGGTCCAACTTCCGCGAAGTCGGGCCGATCCTCGGTCCCCGGGGTTGGCTGCCTCGGAGAACCGGCAGGTCGGCGGCTCGTCCAGAGGTGGGCACGAGCCTGGCCGACGTTTCCCTGTGCCAGAACCGGAAGACCTGGTGCGCCCCGGTTCAGCCCTCTGCCCCTTCTACCAGGTGATCACGGCGTAGCCGTGTCCTCCGTACACCCCTGCCGCCCCGGCTCCGAAGGTGCCGTCGGTGCCGCCGGTCCCGCCCGGCCTGCCGCCGTAGACGGGAAGGCCGCCTAGGGTCTGTTGCGAAAGTGGATCTTGTTCGTTGATGATCACCTGCTGTGGGGCGTGGGGATCTGACGAACGGCCAGTGGGCCCGGCTTGAGCCGTTGCTGCCGCGGGGCATCAAGCCAGGTCGGCCGCAGGTGTGGACGCGGCGGCAGCTGATAGACGGCATACGGTGGCGGACCCGGACCGGCGCCCCGTGGCGTGATGTGCCGGAACGTTATGGGCCGTGGGACCGGGTCTATGAGCTGTTCCGTCGCTGGCAGCGGGACGGCACCTGGGCCCGCATCCTCACCCAGCTCCAGGCCGAGGCCGACGCGAAGGGCCTGATCACCTGGGAGGTCAACGTCGACTCCACCGTCTGCCGGGCCCACCAGCACGCTGCCGGGGCGGTGAAAAAAGGGGGACCTGCAGAAGGAACCGCCCGGCGGGATCTTCGTCGAGCCGGCCGACCACGGCCTCGGACGCTCCCCCGGCAGACTGACCAGCAAGATCCACCTTGCGGTCGAGCAGGGGCAGAAGCCCCTGTCCGTCGTGATCACAGCCGGGCAGCGGGGCGACTCCCCGCAGTTCGAGGCAGTCCTGGAAGCCATCCGGGTTCCCAGGCTGGGTCTGGGCAGGCCACGCAAGCGCCCGGACCGAGTCCGGGCCGATAAGGCGTACGACTCCCGCAGTAACCGCTCCTACCTGCGCAGACGCGGGATCAAGGCCACCATCCCGGTTCCGGCGGACCGCGTGCGCAACCGGTTGAAGCGTGGCTCGCGTGGCGGGCGGCCGCCGGCGTTCGACAAGGACGATTACAAGCAGCGGCACGCGGTCGAGTGCGGGATCAACCGGCTCAAGCGCCACCGGGCCGTCGCCACGCGGTACGACAAACTCCCCGTCCGCTACGAAGCGACCGTGCTGATCGCAGCCATCAACGAATGGCTCTGACCTCTGTAAATGCTTCGGTGACACCAACTGTCGGGCAGTAGCGTGCTCCCATGGGGATCAGCGTTCAGGTTCGGACATTCACAGGCACGGTCGAAGCCACGTGCGTACATCCATCCATCGCTGACCTGTGCAGACAGGCGGCGAGCCAGAACCTGCCCATGCTCGGATACGTCGATCCCTGCGACGACACCGTGTTCAACCGGTCGCAGCTCAGAGTCCTCATCCCGGAACTCCGGGCCTTGGCGAACGGCTCAGCCGCCGAAGAAGCCGAGGCGGTGCACGAGATCCTTGCGCTGACCGCTCAAATCGAGCGCAAGGCCCACCGGTATCTCGTCTTCAACGGCGACTGACGACGCCACTTTCACAACAGACCCTAGGCCGGGGTTCCCGCCCCGGCCCTCGCCTCCGCCGCCGTGGCCCTTGAAGCCGACTCCGCCGTCGCCTCCCCGGCCCGGGCTGCCCCCGATTCCGAGGAAGCCGTTGCGGCCGTCGGCGCCGTCCGTGCCGTCGCGCCCGCCGTGCCGCTTCCCCCGTCCCGCGAGGCGAGGCGGTCGGTATCGATGCCGGCCGTGGGCGTGCAGATCGCGCCGGGCCCGTGATACCCGCCGGCCTTCCCCTTGCCCCCGAGGCCGCGCCGCAGATCGACGGCATCCGAGCCCCCGGCGGTAGGACCGGCGGCGCCGCGTCCACCCTCGGCCAAAACAATGGTGCGACCGGCGACGGTGATCCACGAATCCCCGCCGGCGGTGGGAACGCCGTCGCCGTCGGTCGGGGGAGTGGAGGGCTGGCCGCCCCGGCCGATGTGGACCTCGAACTCGGTGCCCGGCTTGACTCCCGTCAGTCGGCACTCGACGTAGTAGCCGCCGCCGCCACCGCCCCCACCAGCGCCACCGCCACCACCACCCGACCAGGTAGAGGCGCCCCCGTAACCGCCGATGCCCCCTACGGCCCCACCGCCGCCTGCCCCCCACAGTTCCACGGTGAAGTTGCCGTCCACGATGAAGGCATCATCCTCCGTGAACTCCAACGTCCCGCCAGGAGCGGCAGGGGCGGCCGGTGCGGCCAGTGCCGAGGTGACCGGAGCGCCGGTCAGCAGGGCCAGGGCGGCCAGGGCGGTGACACCCGCCCCCCCATGTCTTCTTCGCGTACACGATGCATCCTCCGTCGTAGCCGGGGCGGGGCTATCCCCGGGACACAACGACACTCCGCCCGCACTGATACGCCCGTTCACCCCGACAGCCGATGCAGGGCCTGGCCTGGGACGAGGCGATCTGTCCGCGGCCTACGGCGGACTGCGTGGCACCGCGGCTCAGGGCCGCAAGGGCGGCCGGCGCCCCTCCATCCCCCGGCGACTGAAGATCGGCCCGACTTCACAGAATTTGGGCCAGAACCCGTTCTTGTGAACAAAGCCACGGCGTCGCCGCCTGCTGTGTAGCCCAGGGCGTCTGCAGCGTAGGCCTCAGGCAGGGCGGCCGGTCATGATGAAGACATGGGCGATCGAGACGACTTCCTGGCCTGGTTGGGGACCGCGTTGTACGAGGCGCAGGTCGCGTTGCACAACGGCGACGCCGCTCCCCGGCGGGCGCTCTGGTCGCGCACCGAGCCGGTAAGCGTCCTGGGAGCGTGGCGCACCGCCGTGGGGCGCGAGGAGATCGAGGCCCTGTTCACCAGCCGCCGCGAAGACCTTCTCCGACTGCACGTCGTACGCATTCGAGCTGCACGCCTGCGACGTCAACGGCGACATGGCCTACACCGTCGGCCTGGAGCACACATCCGCCTCCGTGGACGGGCAGCCCCGTACCTACACGCTTCGCGCCACCCAGGTTTACCGCAGGGAGGCCGGGGCCTGGCGGTTCGCGCACCGGCATGCCGACACGGTCACCACCTGACGACCTGCTTGCCGACGAGTCACTCTCTCCGGTTCTGGCACCACTTCTGTCGAGCCGGCGCGAAACGGCAGGCCCGTTCCCTATTACGCCCTGCTCGGCTGCGGTGCCGAGGGATTTGAACCCGCGAGACAGATGAAAGCGTCAGCGCACGGTCCAGGTGTATCGGTCTCCCCCGACCTAACGGACCTCGGCCGGGTCGTCGAGATCATGGATGGCGATCGCCACATCCCTGGCCATAAGCACCACGTCCGCCAGCGACGTCGCCCTCCCGACGAGCTCCCCGTCGATTTCAATGGGGCGGAAGGGCGGGGTGCCAGGCAGGACGCCCAGCACGGTGATGCGGGCCGGGCGGGTGACGTCTGCGGTCATGAGATGACTCTGGCACGCAGGACGGTGGCAGGCGCGGTGACTGTTCGCCTCCACCAGGCGGCTGCGTTCACTCGAAGATGCCGAGCTTGGTGTCCGGGCGGCAGACCTCGCAGGCGCGTATCCCGCCGTCGGCCAGCGCGTGGCGGGCCTGGTCCGGGCCGAGGGGTCGTTTCCGAGGGCCGGCGAGCGCGCAGTCGCCGATGTGCACGCTGTCGGCGATGGGGCGTCCGCCTACGCGCAGCTAGGACATGACCCAGCCTGGCCCTTCCGCCAGGTGACGGAGCGGCCGGAGCTAGGCCTCGCGGATCTCGACCTCGGCGATCCGGCGGCGGACGCGGTCCAGGGACAGCGCCAGCCAGTGCTCCAGGGTCCGGAGCCGGGGGAGGTCAGGCGGGAGCTCGGACATCGCGGCATCACGCCGATGCGGCGAGGTGCCGCTTGGGCTTCTGCAGCTCCGCCACCTCTTGCTGGTGCGTCTGGCACAGGGGCGAGCCTCCGAGGCCGTACCGGTGGCAGGGAGCAGCGCATTTCGCGCATCTGCCGAGGAGGTGGGGCGGGCACATGTTCGCGGGGAGGTTCCGCGAGGCGGGGGCGGTCATGGTGCTCTTCTTCGGGTCAGGTCGGCGGCGGGCGGGGTCAGGGTGGCACCAGTGTTCCCAGCGAGCCGGTGCGGCGTAGCGTGCACATTAATTCGAACATATGCTCTATTAGAAGTGTGAGGCACGCTCCGTTCCCCGACGACCTCGTGGCCGCCCAGCGATCCTGGGTCCACACCTACGAGGCACTCGCCCAGCCCGACGTCCGGCGCACCACCGCGCTGCGCCGCCGCCTCGTACGGCTCTCGGCCGACGTGTACTTCCACCCCTACTGGGCGCACCCCCGCCCGGCCGCCGGGCGCGCGGACCTCCTCGACCTGGTCCGCCGGGCCGAGCGAGAGAGAGCGGGTGCCGCATGAGCGACGCACAGACGTCTGTGATCTGGCATGTCCGGTGCCGTCCGGACACCTCCGCAGAGGACCACCGCCGCGTCCTGGAGCTGCTGACCGGCTTCACCCCGCAGGTGCAGCCGCTCCCGCCGCTGGCAGCGCTCGCGCAGGTCAAGGGCTCGCTCCGGTTCTTCGGCGTCAACGCCGGCGAGCTCGCGACGCGTTTCCGCGTGCAGGCCCTCGTCCAGACCGGCATCGACACCCATATCGGTGTCGCCGACACCTGGGCGACCGCCGCCACCGCTTCCGTCCACTTTGGCCCTGCCGGCGTCCGGTATTTCCCCGACCACCGCGCGGTACAAGACTTCCTCGGCCCGCTGCCGATCCGCGCCCTACACGGCATCGGCCCCCTATTGACTGAACTAAGACCGAAATATGGCCAGGTCACAGGGCTGCGCTGCTAGCTTCCCGGGTCATGCTCGACCGTGATGAGCCTCTACGAGACTTGAAGAGCTTCGTTCTCCCCGACTGGGGACGGCTGACAGAGACCGGCAATCGATACGAGCCGTTTCAATTGCTGGACATACGCGGGAACCCCGTGGTGCCAGTGACGGTCTGGTTCTCGGAACTGCAGGCGTCAGGGAAGCCAGAAGCGACCTTGCGGTCGTATGGCATGGACTTACTGCGCTGGTTCCGGTTCCTTTGGGCCTGGAACGTCGAGTGGCAGCGCGCCACGCGGGTCGAGGGACGAGACTTCGCTCGTTGGATGCAGGTGGCGCCCAAACCCGTGCGTGTGCACTGGAGGCAGCGAGGAACCGGGGTCGATGCCCTGCTTCCTGAGCAGCGCAATGCCGATGCGGTTGTCAACGCTGTCACGGGGAAAGCTGGGCCTGGCACGAGGTACGCAGCCTCGACCCGAGCCCACGCAGAGACCGTGCTTCGCGCGTTCTACGCCTTTCAGATGGAGGAGGGGACGGGGCCATTGCTCAACCCCTTCCCTCTGGATCGGTCGCGCCGTGGTGGAAGGGCCCACGCCCATCACAATCCGATGGACTCGTGGAGGCCCGAGAGGACGGGTCGATACCGGCCGCGTGTCCCTAAGCGAGTGCCGAGGCGGATCCCCGATGCGATGTTCGACGCCCTGTTTGCAGCTCTGAAGCACCACCGCGACCGCGCGCTACTGGCAGCGTGGGTGTCCACCGGGGCTCGGGCTGCGGAGCTGCTTTCGGGCACGGAGTCGGACGCGGATCCAGGCGAGCAGTTGATCACTGTCGTGCGCAAGGGAACGCGTGAATCCCAGGCGCTCCCAGCGTCACCGGACACTTTCGTGTGGCTGCGGCTGTACCAGGAGGAGTCGTTTCAGGCTGGTGTCCCGCGGGGGAGGGACAAGCCGTTGTGGATGACATTGCGCCGGCCGTGGCGGCCGCTGAACTATCACGCTGCCAGGGCAATGCTGATGCGGGCGCAGTCCCTGTTGGGGTCGAACTGGACTTTGCACGACCTTCGGCACACGGCGTCCTACCGGATGGCACAGGATCCGCATCTGCCGCTCACTCATGTGCAGTGGGTGCTCGGTCACGCGCATCTGTCGACAACTCAGATCTACCTGGCGGCAGGGCTCGATGAAGTGATCGAGGGTCTGAAAGCGTTTCATGCTCGTCGCGCCACGGGGTGGGCGACGCCTGCGGTTCCGGCGCCGGGCTATAAGCCGGAGAGTCTCGACGTCCTGTTCGGGAGGGGCTGGTGACGGCTGTCGCGTTGGTAACGGGAGCAGAGCAGGACGCCTTGGTGGGAAGCGTCTACCGAGATCTTCTGGTGCGGTTCCCACCTCGACCGGTGCCTGCTTCATGGGATCGCACGGCTATGGGTCGGCAGGACGTACTCGCGCTGCTGAAGGACTTCTCCTGGAGCGGATCGGACAAGGCCCATGACTCACGTTTGCGTGGGGTGCGCCGGCTTCTGGAATGGTTGTCCGCCTTTCCGGGAACGACGTGGCAGGAGAGGTGGATGGCGTCCGGCTCGGACGTGATGGGCACGCGCTGGGCGGATCTCGTCGCTGCGCAACTCCAGGCTGCCGAGCTCTCTGGGCTCTATCTGCGCAGACCGAAGAAGGCTGCGTCTTTGCGGACGGTCCATAACGAGCTGCGATCCGGAGTTCTGCACATGGCTGGCGCTGACGTGATCCGCCCCGCGCTGGGATGGCTCCTGGCCCGCCAGTCGCCTGCTATTCACCACTGGCTCCTCGTCCGTGATCCCGCTGGCCACGACGCTCTGCGGACGGTGGCCGGAGAGTCATGGGAGTCTGCTGTGTGTCGGACAGCCCAGGGACAGATCGCCTCTCTCCTCCTTGCCAAGGGCGGCAGCGTCGACGAGATCACAGTGGGCGACTGCCTGGAATTGCGAAGGACCAAGGAGGAACGGGCCCAAAGCCGTCTCCCCGCGATGTCGCTCTTCTACGCACTTCTGAAGGACCTTGGGAACTTCCCCCCGGAAGCGCCGGCCACGCTGCGCTCGGTAACTGTCTACACCGGACAGGCCAGTGTGGAAATGTTCGTCGACCGGTACCAGCTGAAGTGCCGCCGCGTACCCGATCTCCTGGTCGAATACCTCAGCGAACGCGCCCCCGCGCTGGACTTCAACACTCTGGAAGAGTTGTCCCGGACCCTCGCTCGGCGGTTCTGGGCGGTTCTGGGCGGATCTGGAAGCGCATCATCCGGGGATCGATTCGCTCCATCTCGAACCGGATGTGGCCGCCGCGTGGAAGACGCGGTTGCGGACGAAGACCGTCGTACGGCGTCAGGCCGACGGAACGCTCGCCCAGGTCACTCTGCCTCGCCTGAAGCCGACCCCGATTCTGGCGACGGTCAAGGCGTTCTACCAGGACCTCGCCCAGTGGGCAGCGCATGAGCCGGCACGGTGGGGTCCATGGGTCGCGCCAAGCCCTGTGAAGTCCTCCGAGCTGGACTTCGCCAAGCACCATAAGCGCGTAAAGGCGCGTGTGGACCACCGGACTCGCGAGCGGCTGCCCGCGCTGCCGCAGCTCCTCGCGTGCGCCCGCCAGCGCCTGGCGGAGGCACAGGAGCGTCTGGCCGCCTTGACGGCCGCCGGTCTCGGTACGGAGTCACCGTTCTCGGCGAAACGTTCACCAAACCCAAGCCCAAGAACAGGCGCCCGAGAGAGGCACCCACGCTGGCCTTCGACTCTGCGGGCCGACGCCGATACCTAAAGGACGCCGAGAACCGAGCGTTCTGGGGCTGGGCCGCCATCGAATTCTTCCAGCACACCGGAGCCCGCATCGAGGAGATGCTGGAGATCAGCCACCACAGCATCGTGCAGTACAAGTTGCCCACGACCGGCGAGGTAGTTCCATTGCTGCAGATCGCCCCGTCCAAGACAGACGAAGAACGCATACTGCTCGTCAGCCCGGAGCTGGCCGATGTGCTGTCCATCATGGTCGCCCGCGTGCGTGATGCCTCAGGCGTCGTCCCGTCCATCGCCGCCTACGACGCCGCGGAACGCGTGTGGAACCCTCCGATGCCGCTGCTGTTTCAGTGGCGGCGGGCAGGACAGAATCGGCCGGTCTCTGCTGGGACCATCCGCAAGTCCCTCACAGAGATCCTCGAGGCGTCCGGCCTGACCACAGCCGGAGGCGACCCTCTGCACTTCCAACCGCACGACTTCCGCCGGATCTTCGTCACCGACGCCATCCTCAACGGTCTGCCACCCCACATCGCCCAGGTCATCTGCGGCCACAAAAGCCTGGAGACCACCATGGGCTACAAGGCGCTTTACCCCACCGAAGCCATCGAGGCGCACCGCGGGTTCATCGCCCGCCGCCGCGCTCTCCGGCCGGGCACGGAGTACCGCACGCCCACCAACGACGAGTGGGATGCCTTCCTCGCCCACTTCGAGAAGCGCAAGCTGTCACTTGGGACATGCGCACGAGCCTTTGGAACCCCGTGTGTCCATGAGCACGCCTGTGTGCGCTGCTCACTGCTGCGGCCCGATCCCGCACAGCGACCACGACTTATCGAGATCCGCCAGAACCTCCTCGACCGCATTGCCGAAGCTGAGCGAGAAGGGTGGCTCGGCGAGATCGAAGGCCTTCGCGTCAGCCTCGCCGGAGCCAACGACAAGCTCACTCAACTGGACGACTTTCCTGCCCGCCCCAGCCGCAACGTCGACCTCGGTATGCCCACTGTTGCCTTCCGACCGCGAGAGGGCAGACAGCGCTGAACACGCCATTGCTCTGCCCTACGGGCACCTGCCGCCTCGCTGCTTTGAACGGCATCGGTGAGCCCGGTGGCGGAGGCAGTCGGAAACGAATGTACGTGCCGCCTAGCCTAGGAGATGATCTCCGGCGTGACGAACGATATAGGGGCAGTCGTGGGCTCGGGCGACGATGACGCCGGTGGCTGGAGCGCCCGGCTGGGGTGGGCGTTTGATCTCATAGCGGATGATCCCGCTGCCCGAGCGGCCGCGCTTGCCCACCTGGCTAAGTCCAGGAGGAACGCCTGGGACGCTCTAGAGCGGTCCAACGAGTTGTGGCAGCTCACGTTGCCGATGGGGACGGAGGAGCAGTACAGGGAGTCCGCCTTCAAGCGGGCACGCGAGGAGTACTACGACGTCCGCAGACACTGCCTTCCCGACGCATTGTGGGAGGGCACCAGCGGGGTGGGGATCACGTCCTGGCCGGGTCTGCCGTACGCGCTTCTATTTCTGGAGTGGGAAGCGCTGTATCCGCAGGAATGGACAGAGCACGCCAAGGCTTGGGGAACTAAGCAGACCCTCATTCGCCGCCTGGCGGTCCCCGGCCACAACGAGACGGTCAGGGAGAGACTGACCAGCCTCGTCGAAGTCGTCGTCCGACGGGCCTACCGATGCAAAGATCGCGAGTACGTTCGCGTTGCCCGTGCAGTCGACAGCGAGGACCTGCGCAGAAGGCTGGGTGAGGCGGTCCATTCGGACAACCCCTGGGCTCGGCTGCACGCTGGCTACCTTCTCTGGCTTCTCGATCGTCCTCAGGTACCGAACACCCGCCACGTCTGGCGGACGTGGCTGGCATCAGCATCGGGAGAGCAGGCGGCCCCGACCACGCCTCGCCGGTAGTTCAGAGAACCCGCCCAGGCCGCCCAGCTCCAGAACTACGGTCTGCACACGATCGCGGCGCTCGCCGCGATGGACGAGACCGTCGTGTGCCGCATCCTCGGCGGCAAGGCCGGAAGGACGCTGCGCAACCGGGCACGCGGTATAGACCCCAGGGCCGTGGCCGTCCAGCGGATGCCTGAGTCGACGAGCGCGTCGTTCGGATTCGAGCGGGACATGCTGGACCCGGTCATCGTCCGCGCCGCCCTGCTGGATCTCGCGGTCACGCTCGGGGACCGGATCCGCGGCCGCGACCAGATCGCCCGCGGTCTCACCCTCGAGGTCCGCCTCGCCGGCGGCGGCACCACCCAACGCACCCGCCGCCTACCCCAGCCCTCCGCCCACACCGACGCCCTCCGCACCGCAGCAATGCGACTCCTGGACGCGATGGCGTTCCAGCGCGCGAGGATCCGCCGCATCACGCTCATTG